>JAFUQQ010000036.1 GCA_017472285.1 Clostridia bacterium
ACAACTGAACAAACGGGAGCTTGTATACAGGCTGAGAGGAAGGTGTGACCTTCGACCGAGAACCTGATTTGGATAATGCCAACGTAGGGATGCCTGATACGAGGATATTAGGAGGAACAAAAGAGTTTTTGGAGTTACCGAATCGGTAGCTCCTTTTTTGTTGCATTTTGTGGAGGTGTGAAATGGTAAAGGTAAACGGAACAGAACTTGATATTGCCGGCAAAACGCTTGCGGAGTATCTTGTGACCACGAATTACGATATGAAGCGCATTGCTGTCGAGCGTAACGGAGATATCGTTCCCAAGGCACAATATGGCGAAACCGTGCTTCAGGACGGCGATAGTCTTGAAGTCGTCAGCTTTGTGGGAGGCGGCTAAGATGCTACCGACAAAAGAAGAATGGATAAAGGCGCTTACTGAACGACACGGCGAAGAACTGCAGGAAGCCTTTTCATCGGCAACGGTTGCGGTGTGCGGTCTTGGCGGTCTTGGCTCAAATATTGCCATCCACCTTGTCCGTGCCGGAATTGGAAAGCTGATACTCATCGACTTTGACCGAGTGGACATTACAAATCTCCACCGTCAGCAGTATAAGGCATCGCAGATCGGTATGTATAAGACGGATGCTCTTGTGGATAATCTTCGGGAGATCAATCCGTATATCGAGCTTGAAGCACATAACAAGCGCATTACGGAAGATAACGCAGTAACACTTCTGCAAGGCGCGGATATCGTCTGTGAAGCCTTTGACGGCGCGGAATGCAAAGCAATGCTTACAAATACCGTACTTTCCGAGATGCCCGACAAATATCTTGTCGCCGCTTCGGGAATGACAGGTATGGGAACGACCAATAGCATCAAGACAAGAAGAATCACGAGCAAGTTCTATCTTTCGGGGGATGAAACAAGTGACGTGAAGGACGGTTTCGGGCTTGTCGCTCCCCGTGTTGCACTTTGTGCGGCACATCAGGCACATACAGTGCTTCGTATTTTTGCAAAACAATTTGAAGTATAAAGTGAGGAAAAATCAAATGAACAACGACAAACTTATTATCGGCGGTCACGAATTTAACTCCCGTTTCATTCTCGGCTCGGGTAAATACTCTATGAAACTTATCGAAGCGGCGGTTAAGGATGCAGGAGCAGAGATCATCACTCTCGCGGTTCGCCGTGCGAACACCAAGGAACAGGAAAACATCCTCGACTATATTCCCGAAGGAATTACACTCCTTCCTAACACCTCTGGTGCAAGAAACGCAGAAGAAGCAGTTCGTATCGCAAGACTTGCAAGAGAGCTTGGATGCGGTAACTTCGTTAAGATCGAAATTATGCGCGATTCAAAATATCTGCTTCCCGACAACATGGAAACCATCAAGGCAACCGAGATACTTGCAAACGAGGGCTTTGTGGTTATGCCGTATATGTATCCCGATCTGAACACTGCCCGTGACCTTGTAAATGCAGGCGCGGCAAGCGTTATGCCTCTTGCTTCTCCCATTGGCTCGAACAAAGGACTTGCGACCAAAGAATTCATTCAGATTCTCATTGACGAGATTGACCTGCCCATCATCGTGGATGCAGGCATCGGCAGGCCTTCTCAGGCTTGTGAAGCAATGGAGATGGGTGCGGCGGCAATTATGGCGAACACAGCACTTGCCACCGCGGGCGACCTTCCGATGATGGCTTCTGCATTCAAGCAGGCAATCGAGGCAGGCCGTAAGGCGTACCTTTCGGGACTTGGCAGAGTCCTCACCCGTGGCGCGTCCGCATCCGATCCCTTGACAGGATTTCTTCGCGATTAAGGAGAGCAATATGGAAAACCAATTTTTTGTAGATTCGGAGCATCTCTCGCCCGAGGCACTTGCGAAAAAGCATCGCATTGAATCCGATCCATCGAGCCGCAAGAACCACATGGAATATCTGCCCGGTATGGAGATCATCGAGTCGGATGTCTGTTCGCAGGTTATGGCGCAGATGAACTCATACGATTACAGCAAATATACTGCAAGAGATGTTCGTGTAGCTCTTGAGCACACGGCTTGTTCTATTGAGGATTTCAAAGTGCTTCTGTCGCCTGCGGCAGAGCCGTTCCTTGAACAGATGGCAGAGCGAGCAAGACTTGAAACAAGCAAGCATTTTGGAAATACCGTCTATCTTTTCACGCCTCTTTACATAGCAAATTACTGCGAGAACTATTGTGTATATTGCGGTTTTAATTGCTATAACTATATCAACCGCATGAAGCTCTCTATGGAGCAGATCGAAAAGGAAATGAAGGTTATCGCAGATAGCGGAATGGAAGAAATCCTCATTCTTACGGGTGAGAGCCGTGCGCAAAGTGATGTGAATTATATCGGTGAAGCCTGCAAGCTGGCGAGAAAGTATTTCAGAATGGTCGGACTTGAAATCTATCCCGTCAACACAGATGAGTATAGATATCTCCACGAATGTGGTGCGGACTACGTGACTGTATTCCAAGAAACCTACGATACCGACAAATACGAACAGCTTCACTTACTCGGACACAAGCGTGTATGGCCTTATCGTTTCGATGCACAAGAGAGAGCCTTGCGTGGCGGTATGCGAGGCGTAGCATTCTCGGCACTTCTCGGACTTTCCGATTTTCGCAAGGATGCCCTTGCAAGCGCATTGCATGTCTATTATTTACAGAGAAAATATCCCCACGCAGAGATGTCGCTGTCTTGCCCTCGTCTTCGTCCTATCATCAATAACGATAAGATAAGTCCCATGGATGTTCACGAAAAGCAGCTTTGTCAAATCATCTGCGCCTACCGTATTTTTCTTCCGTTTGTGGGTATCACCGTATCCTCCCGTGAGAGCGCGGAGTTCCGAAACGGCATCGTAAAGATTGCCGCCACCAAGGTGTCCGCAGGTGTTTCCACGGGTATCGGTGACCACGACAGCAAATACAACGGAAAAGAAACCAACGAGGTTCAAGGTGACGAGCAGTTTGAGATCGACGATAACCGCAGCCTTGACAAGATGTATAAGGACATTGAGAGCGAAGGTCTTCAGCCCGTGCTGAACGATTATCTGTATGTGTAAGGAGAAGAATATGAAAAAATTTGATACAACACTTTATTTTATTACCGATTCCACAGGTTTTGATGAAGACGAGTTCCTTCGCCGTGTAGAAGAAGCATTAAAGGGCGGGGCTACCATCCTTCAGCTCCGTGAGAAGAATAAGACTACGGCAGAGTATATCGCAATTGCCGAGAAGGTTCATTCTCTGACAAAGAAATACAATGTGCCGCTTATTGTTGATGACCGCATCGACGTAGCATTGGCTGTAGGTGCGGAAGGTGTTCACCTCGGCAAAGAGGATATGCCTATTGCTACGGCACGTAGAATCCTCGGTGATGACTTCATTATCGGAGCAACCGCAAAGACAGTTCCTTGGGCGCTTGAAGCCTACGAGGGTGGTGCTGACTATCTCGGTGTCGGTGCGATCTATCCTACAACTACAAAGGTCAAGACAGTGCTGACATCTACTGAAACATTGGATGCCATCTGCAAAGCCGTTCCGATTCCCGTAAATGCAATCGGTGGACTCAATAAAACTAACACGGATGTGCTTCGTGGTATTGGCATCGCTGGCTTTTGCGTAGTGTCTGCCATTATGAAGTCGGACGATCCCAAGGCTGAAACCGAAACGCTTCTGGCTATCGCCAAGGAACTGACGAACCAATGATTAAGGGAGCAATTTTTGATCTTGACGGTACGCTCCTTGACTCCATGTGGATATGGGATACCATAGGCGAAGTATATCTTCGTTCTCTCGGAATCAAGCCAAGAGAAAACTTGGCTGAAACCTTGAAGACCTTCACCTTGGAGCAGTCCGCAGAGCATTTCAGAAAATATTACGGAGTAACCTTATCCTTTGCGGAGATCGTTGGTGGCGTAAACGGAATGGTCGAGAAATTCTATCAGGACACGGTTCCTTTGAAAAAAAGCGTTGCGGAGTTCCTTGAACGGCTATCTCTGGACGGTGTGAAAATGTGCATCGCCACCGTTACCGACAGATACCTCGTAGAAGCGGCACTTGAACGCTTGAGCATTAGGGCGTATTTCTCGGAGATCTTCACAACGGCAGAGGTTGGTTGCGATAAAACCACTCCACAGATATATCGCACAGCACTTACTCATCTTGGAACGGAAAAGAGTGAAACGGTAGTGTTTGAGGATGCCTATCACGCATTGATGACAGCCAAGAACGACGGCTTTCCCGTTGCGGCGGTCTATGACAAGCACGAGTCAATGCAAGCCGAAATGAAAGCAAACGGTGATTATTATATCACCGATTACGAAACAGCAAAAATATAAAAAATAGCGGCAGACCGGGGGCACCACTCTCTGTCGCTCAAGAAAAAATAATGTTTAGGAGAAAGAAAATGAGAACAGCATTATCAATCGCGGGAAGTGACTCCTGCGGAGGCGCCGGTATTCAAGCAGATATCAAAACGATGACGATGAACGGTGTTTATGCCATGAGTGCGATCACGGCTCTCACGGCACAGAACACGACCGGCGTAAGAGCAATTCAGGAGGCAACTCCCGCGTTTTTGAAGGATCAGATCGATGCGGTATTCGAGGATATCCGTCCCGATGCCGTAAAGATCGGAATGGTTAGCTCGGCAGAGCTTATCCATGTGATTGCCGAAAGGCTTTTCTACTACGAAGCAGAAAATGTCGTTGTAGATCCCGTTATGGTCGCAACAAGCGGTTCAAAGCTGATGAAAACCGATGCGGTATCCACGTTGATAAAGGAGCTTTTACCTCTCGCTACGCTGGTAACTCCCAATATTCCCGAAGCCGAGGTTCTTTCGGGAAGAACGATTGCTACCAAGAACGATATGCTCACCGTTGCAAAATGCATCGGTGAGCAATACGGCTGCGCCGTATTGCTCAAGGGCGGTCATAGCATCAATGATGCAAATGACCTTTTGTATGCAAACGGAAGTTATAAGTGGTTCTGCGGTAAGCGTATCGACAATCCCAACACTCACGGAACAGGCTGCACCCTATCAAGCGCAATCGCCTCGAATCTCGCAAAGGGATATGATCTTGAAAGCTCCATACAGAGAGCCAAGGATTATATTTCGGGAGCGCTTGCCGCAATGCTCGATCTGGGAGAAGGGGCTGGACCGATGAAACACAATTTTGCTCTGAACGGAAAATATGCGGAGGAAAACTGAAATGAAACTAATTGATAAAATGATTGCTGTGACGACAGATATCTGGTCTGAATACAATAAGCACCCATTTGTAAAAGGAATCGAGGATGGAACACTCGACCGTGAGAAATTTAGATATTACATCATACAGGACTATCTCTATCTGATCGAGTACACCAAGGTATTCGGCATTGGTATAGCCAAAGCAAAAAGCACGGAAATCATGAGATTATTTGCTTCCTACGTTCATCTTCTGACCGACGGCGAAATGGATATCCACAGAGGATATATGGGTAAATTCGGTGTTACCGAGGCAGAACTTGCAGATACACCTCGCGCACTCGACAATCTCTCCTATACCTCGTATATGCTCCGTATCGCCTATGAGGAAGGAGAGGCAGAGGTCTTGGCGGCAATTCTTTCCTGTGCATACAGCTACGAGGTGATCGCAAGGAATATTGTCAAGAATAATCCCGATTCGCTTAATCACGAATTTTACGGCGAATGGATATGCGGTTATGCAAGCGACGAATACAGTGCGGAAAACAAAGTGCTTATTGCAATGCTTGAAAAACTTACCGCACATTATACAGACGAGCAAAAGCAGCACATCGTGGATATCTACGTTGCTTGCTCACGCTACGAGCTTGCTTTTTGGGATCTTGCTTGGAATATGAGCAAATGATGGAGAGCAATAAATAACAAAAAATGCACGAAGGGCTGACGGAAAGCAACCGTCAGCCCTCAAATTATGATTCCGAAATGATTTTCTGAAATGCTTTTTGAATATCTTTTGCAATATTCTGCATCCGTATTTCATCGACTTTTAGCACCTGTCTGTCATATGTGAGAAGTCCGTTGGTTTCATCCTCAACGTCGCTGACCTGTGTCAGCACGGTCGCACCAAGACCGCTCTTTTCAATGGCGGGAATGATCTCCTCACGGTAAAGCATTTCCAAAGCATTCATGAAACTTTCCCGATCTTTGAAAAAACGATAACCATAATTCCGATCGAGATTGAAAGAATGTTCTTCGATCTTACAGGAATAACCACCAAATTCCGAAAGGACGAGCGGTTTTTCTGACGGTTTGAGATTAATGGGTTTGAAATAGATATGTTCGCTTTTCACATCGCTATTTTTTTCTTCAAACCAGCCGGATGTACTGTCAAAAATACGGGTGCTATCCATTGCTTTACATTCTGTATAAATCCTGTCCGCATCATATTGTCCCCATCCCTCGTTGAAGATTGTATAATAGCAAATACAAGGGTGGTTATAAAGATGAAAAAGCGTTTCTTTGACAGCGCTTTCAAAGAGTGCCTTTCTGCGTTTGCAAAATGTTGTTTCATAGATATAATGCTCATCCTTTTGTGGCGTGTGTTCGATTCCAAAGAAAGCAGATTCAGGCGGAAAAGGAACCAAGAGCGTTCCGAGCATTTTTTGTTGGTTTTTCCTGACGGAAAAAAGCTTCCAATAGCCGTTAAGCGAAAGAAAAGAATCACGGACCATCTGCGGACGCGGATATTCGGTATCCCAATCGGGAACGCTGTTTTTAAAAGGTGTCTGTAAACGGGTGGTACGCGGGGTTTTCAAGATACGATTCCTCTTTTCGTTTAAAAATGATGATAATAACAGTATACTATATAAGTCTTTCTTTTTCAAGCATAAAAAATGCGGGAGAGTATTCCCAATCGAAGAATTTTATGTTATACTAAAAATATAAGTATCATTTTAAAAGGAGAATTGTATGAAACGATACACGAAAATGATTGCATTTTTGCTTATTATATGCAATATCGTAAGTCTTTTCTGTGTGCCGATCTCAGCGGAAGATCATACGCATACGGCAGAAGATATCATAACGGAAATGCCGACGGCGGATCATTTTATAGATGACGTTAAGATTGTTGGTTATGAATCTCGTTATGCGGCAAGACCAGCGGATGCGATTTTTACCGATACGGAAGATGCGATATTATATCTTCGCGAACAGATGAAAGTCCGCGCGGAAAACGTCAGCATCCGTATCAACGGAAAAAATCTTTCCGCTTCTGAAATTTCTGCGCTTTATAACGATGCGCTTGCGCATACGGGTGTCGGCAATGAAGGCGACTATATCAAGCATCACAGAACATCCGTTTCTTATACGTATACCAACGGAGAGGATGAAAACGGTCTTTATTTTCAGATCGATTACACAATGGGGTGGCTTTCCACGCCCACTATGGAAGCTGAAATGAATACCGCGGTGGATTCGCTTTTAAATGAGCTTGATCTCTGGAATAAGAGCGATTATGAAAAGGTCAGAGGTATTTACGATTATATCTGCGGCAATGTGAAATACGATCATGATTACGAATCCAAGCCCGATAATTATGAACATACCGCGTACAATGCGCTCGTCAAAAATCTGGCTGTCTGTCAGGGTTATGCGACGCTTCTTTACCGTCTGTTGCTGACGCTCGGTGTGGATTGCCGATATATCCGCGGTTGGGGACAGGGTTATATCGATGGTGAAAATCATGCGTGGAATATCGTCCGTCTGAACGGTGTTTATTATAATCTGGATGCGACGTGGGATGCGGGAATTACGGTGTATTACCGTTATTTCCTTTGCACGAACGAAAATTTCCCGAATCATACCCCCGATTCAGAATATACAAGTACGGCATGGAAAACTCAATATCCGCCGGCGACTGTGCCTTACGGTGTGGAGGCGGAGGCTTCAGGTACGCTGACAAATACGATGACGTGGTATCTGGAAAAGAACGGTACGCTGACGATCACGGGTACGGGTAGAATGCCCGATTTCAAAAATCTCGGCGCGCCGTGGTATCCTTATATCGACAGCATCACGAAGATCGTTCTGAGTGAGGGCATAACGACAGTCGGTTCGTATGCATTCGTGCGCTGTAAAAATGCGGCTTCCGTCGTTTTTCCGAGTACGCTGAAAGAAATTCATACATATGGCTTTGATAACTGCCGTGCACTGAAGACCTTGAATCTTCCCGATGGGCTCGTCCGTATCGACCGTATGGCATTTGCGGAATGTATGGCACTTACAAGCGTTACGCTTCCCGATACGGTTACGACGGTTGACGGCAGTATTTTCAGCAACGATTATAATCTGCGCTACGTCAAGCTCTCCGCGGGTATGACGAGCATTCCCGACAGTATGTTCTTCAATACGGACAGCTTGCAGACGGTCATCATTCCCGACGGTATCACAAGAATTGAAGACACGGTTTTCCGCGGTTGTGACGGACTTACTTCCATCACGATTCCCAAGCAGATTAGTTATATCGGTGTTGCCGCATTTGCAGATTGTAAAAATCTCAAAAATATTTACGTAGACGATGCCAATCCTTATTTTTGCGACGTGAATGGTATCCTTTTCAGCAAGGATATGAAAACGCTCATCAACTATCCGGGCGGCAGAATGGCGCCGATTTATACCGTTCCGAAGGGTGTTACAAAGCTTGCATATGCCTCTTTCGGTACGGCAAGACATCTTTACTATGTAGATTTCCCCGACACCTTGACGACGATCGATACGTATTCGTTTGCTTGGTGTCAGAATTTGCGGGAGATCACGCTTGGCAAAAATATCACTAAAATTGGCAATACGGCATTCGGGTTTTGCGAAAATCTGGAAAAAGTGACGTTTGAAAATCAAAATATCACATTCGGTTCGATGGATTGGAGTATCTTTTTGGGTTGTAACAGATTGACGGAAATCGTACTTCCTTCCAATATGAAAAGTATTCCGACGGGATTCTTTGACGATTGCTGGGCTTTGACCGATATCCCGATTCCTGAAACGGTTTCCGCTATCGGTTCCAGCGCGTTTTCCTATTGTAAAAGCTTGACTTCCATGACGATTCCCCAAAAAGTTGGCCGTGTGGAATCCAGCACGTTTACGCATTGTACGAATCTGGAGCGAGTGACTTTTATGGGCAATATCAGTCACGTTGATTATTATGCCTTTGATACCTGCTCTAATATTTCCGTTATCCGCTTTGCAGGGACGGTTGGCACGTTCCATCAGCGTGTTTTTGACGATACGATATTGAAGACCGTATATTTCGATAATCAATCGGCAGTCAATAAAATTACGTCACAAAGTGCATATAACGGTATCTTACTGAAAAATATTCGTACGATCGGTGTGAATACAAAGCTTGCAAGCGTGCCGAATTATATCAAAAATAACTTTACGTATACGACGGTGATCGATTATGAGGGTGAGCGGTATACGCTTTATTCCGATCATGCGCACGATTGGTGGTATAACGGCGGCATGAAATGTACCATCTGTAAGGCGATCAAAGAACCACATACGCACCAATATACCTCCGCGGAAGTGACACCGCCGACTTGTCTCTCACGCGGCTATACGACTTATACCTGTGTCTGCGGATACAGTTATACGGGGGATTACGTCAGCGCGACGGGACATATCTATACAGGAAAGGTCACGCCTGCGACCTGTATTGAACAAGGTTATACGACGTATACCTGTACTTGCGGAGATATGTATCTCAGCGATTACGTGACTCCCAAAGGACATACGTGGGACAGCGGAAAAATCACGAAAGAACCTACCGAAGAAAGTACGGGTATCCGTACTTATACCTGTACGGAATGTTCAACAACCAGAACGGAAGTGATTCCGATGTTGACGCATACGCATAAACATACGGCAACGGTCACTGCTCCGACTTGCACCGCGCAAGGTTATACGACTTATACCTGTCCTTGCGGAGATTCCTATATCAGTGATTACGTTGACGCAAATGGTCATAGCTTTGGCAATTGGACACAGACTAAAGCGCCGACTTGCACCGAAAAGGGTGAAGAAAAACAAAGTTGTTCGGTTTGTGAAAGCATCGAAACAAGAGAAATTGCAGCGAAAGGACATTCTTATGCCAAGCAAGTAACCGCACCGACTTGTACGGAAAAGGGTTATACAACCTATACCTGTCCTTGCGGTGATTCTTATGTTAGCGATTACGTGAGTGCAAAGGGGCATAGCTATACGGCAAAAGTAACCGAACCAACTTGTACGGAAAAAGGTTATACGACATATACTTGTTCCTGTGGGGATTCTTATATCAAAGATGAAAAAAACGCTTTGGGTCATACTTTTGATAATGATGCTGATGAATTTTGTAACGTATGTGGTGAATCAAGAGCGCTTCGCGGTGATATGAACGGCGATAACAGCAAAAACGCAGCGGATGCGATTTATTTGCTCCGCCATATCATTATGCCGGCATTGTATCCGATCAATCAGAGCGGTGACGTAAACGGTGACGGTGCTGTGAATGCCGCAGATGCGGTCTATTTACTTCGTCATACCATTATGCCGTCACTGTATCCTTTGAAGAACGGAGGAAATTAAAATCAGTGGCAAAAAAATCGGTTTTTGAGATCGAAAATAATGTGCTTTTAGACTATCGGGGCAATGCTTCCCGTGTTGTGATCCCGAAGCATATAACGGTGATCGAAGAATTGGCATTTTTAAATTGCGATATGACGGAAGTTGTATTTCCGAAAGGATTGCAATGCATTAAAGATCATGCTTTTTCTTCTTGTCCGAATCTGGAAAAGATTATTCTTCCCGAAGGTCTGGACTATATCGGAAGATATGCTTTTGCCAATTGTAGCAATGCGGAAGTGATTTCCATTCCTTCCACGGCGACGAAGATCGAAAGTGGTGCTTTTGCGGATCTTCCTTCAATCAAAGAACTGAAGCTCGGTCCTGCTCTTCCCGATGAAAAAACAGCGGCGGCTTTTTTGCGGAGAATTTTTGCATTTGATGATCTGCTTACGGTTTTTTTAACAGAACAGTTGGATGCGAGCGACGCTTTTCAAAAAGCTCTTTGCCGTATGTTGACTGCCAAAAACAACAGACACGATTTTTTCAGAAAGCTTCTGGATTCTGGGGAATATGTGCTTGCGGAAAAATTAATTTCTCATTGCAGACGGTTGGAAGTGGAAGAACTGGACGGTTATATTGCTTGTGTGGATGACGTTTCTTTGAAACTATCGCTGATTCATGAAAAAAACAGAAGATTTCCTCCCAAAAAATTGGAAAAAATAGCGCAAATCGAAATCGAAAAGGAAATGGGTTTGCGTGAAAAAACAATGAGTGATTGGCGGAAAATCTTTCAGATTCTGAAAAGGAACGATTGTTATGAGATTACGGAATATAAGAAAAACGATCCGGCGGTTGTGATTCCGGGACGGTTGAACGGACTTCCTGTAAAAATCGGATCCGGTGTATTTCGTTATCATACGGAACTCAGAACGGTCATTGCGGATGATGGGATCATTGCCATTGGAAATGATGCGTTTTTTCATTGCACGTCTTTGAAGGAAATCGTGATTCCCGATACTGTGAAAACGATCGGTAATATGGCATTCATGGAATGCAGGGAATTGGAAAAAGCAATACTGCCAAAGGATGTTTCTGTCGGAAACTCTGCATTTTCGGATTGCCGGAAACTCGGAACGGTAATCGCTCATTCTTTCGGTTCGGAGTTTGGTAAATATGTATTTGTCAATACG
The DNA here is from genome assembly GCA_017472285.1 of Clostridia bacterium. Classification (GTDB taxonomy): domain Bacteria; phylum Bacillota; class Clostridia; order Oscillospirales; family CAG-272; genus QALR01. The sequence goes on from JAFUQQ010000036.1 coordinate 11,770, forward strand.
CCTTTGCCATATGATGAAAACGGTTTTTGCACGATCGGCGGTGTTTTATTACATTATTCTTCCCGGAAAGACAAAGCGCGCACAAGGGTTCTTTGCATTCCCGAAGGAATCGTGCGGATTGCAAGCGAAGCCCTTCGATATAATATTGGCATCGAAGAAATTTTATTGCCGGCTACGTTGCAAGTGATCGATGCATATGCATTTGCGCAGAACAAGTATCTTTCAAGGATCGTGATTCCCGCAAATGTAACAGAGATGGGGGAGGGTGTTTTTGAAGAATGTGAATCTCTCCGCTCTGTAACGATCGAAGGAAAATTGGAATATTTGGCGGACAGAACTTTTTATAAATGCGAAATGTTGACGGAGGTGATTTTGCCCGATACGATCCGATCAATCGGAAATCATGCTTTCACAGACTGTATATTTGAACAAATAGAGATTCCCGAAGGGGTGGTTTCTATCGGGGGAGAAGCATTTTGCGGTTGTAATCGTCTTCATACCCTGAACCTTCCCGAAGGTTTGATTGAAATCGGAGAGAGGGCTTTTGCATATTGCGATCAGATCAGCCGTTTTGTGATTCCCGAAGGGGTCGATGCGCTTTTATCAGGCACTTTTTTTGCGTGTGACGGCATGAAAGAATTGATTTTACCCGATAAATCCATCAGTATCGCATCGGATGCTTTTGCTTGCTGTAACGGATTGGAGAGTCGGGATGGATGGATTTCCGTCCGTTCGCTTCTTGTTGCTTATGTGGGAGAAGCTTCTTGTGTCACGATCCCCCAATATATCAGAACGATCGGATGTCTTGCGTTTGATTGGTGTGATGATATCGAAAAGATCGTTATACCCAAACACGTCAAAGAAATTGGTTACAGAGCATTTAACAATTGCGTCAATCTGCAATCCGTCACGTTTGAAAATCCCAAGATCAGATTGCATCCGGAGCTCTTTTCCTCGGATACGAAAGCGATGCTTCGTGGGCATATAGATAGTACGGCTGATCGGTATGCGATGGAGAAGGAGATGTCTTTCCAATGCATCGGAGATGACGTAAAAAAACGGTAACTGCATTGCAGTTACCGTTTTTTTATTATATATCAAAGATTTTCGTAATTATTTTTTGCAAAATAATCGTCAAGCTGAATGACGGTGTCTGTATGTCTTGCTTCTTCCGCCGCAAAACTGATCAGATGGTTGGCAACGGATATACGGATATCCGCAACGGAATCTCCTGTATAAGTACCTGTCAGATAATCATAAAGATCCGTAATGATACCGAAATCGCCGCCGCCATGACCACCTGTGATGGATTCATTCGTTTCCGTAACGGGAATATTCTGTTCTTTTCTGTCTTCAAAGGTGAAAACATGAATGGATTTTCCCGATGCGAAAGCAAAAAGCTCGCCTTTTGTTCCGTAAATACGGATATGTCTGCCGCCAGCATTAAAAGCATTGACCGTCAGATGCGCGGTGATGCCGTCCGCGAATTCCATGTCCACATTCTGATTGTCCACAACGTCGTTGTTGGCATGATATACGCAAAGTCCGTAGTCTGTTCGTTTCAGGGCTTCACACAATTCTTCATCGGTAAAATCAGGATGGGTTGCGACTTGTTTTCTGAAAATACTTTTCCAAGGCATTCCTTCGGGACCTTCGATATAAAGTTTTTCGCTATTATAAGGGCAAGTTTTGGCATGGGGACAATTGCCGTCAATACAAACACGGGGCGCGCCTTCGGGTGCATTTTTTTCTGTGAAATACGTCAGGCGGCCGAATGACGTGACTTTTTTGCAAGGTTTATCGATCAGCCATTGAATCATATCCAAGTCATGACAGGTTTTTGCAAGGATAAACGGGGTGGTGTCTTTTTCAGAATGCCAATTTCCTCGCACGAAACTATGCGAAAAATGGACGTTTCCGACGGCTTCTGTCTGATCGATGGAGATCACGTTGCCGATCATACCACTCTGAATGATGGATTTCACTTTTTTAAAGAACGGCGTATAACGCAAAACGTGACAAACGACAACGGAAACATCTTTTTCTTGTGCCGCATTGGCAATATCCGTACATTCCTTGACCGTCTGTGCCACGGGTTTTTCCAAAAGAATATCATATCCGAGAGAGATTGCTTTCATCGCGGGTGCATAATGAAGATCGTCCGATGTTGCGATCACGACAAGATCGGCAAATTTTGGGAGCGCGAGAAGATCCTCCCACGTTTCAAAACACATCTCATCGGGAATATCATGCATTTCTTTGATGACACGGCGTTTTTCCGCGATCGGATCCGCAACGCCGATCACTTTATATTTCTCGGGCATTGATTTCATTTGCGTAACGTAAGTCGTGCCTCTGCCGCCTGCGCCGATCAGAATGACTTTCAACTGTTTCATTTTTGGAATCCTTTCTGATTTTAAACTATTGATAACCGTCTGCTTTTTTCGCTTCCGTATCGGTGGGCAATCATCACCGAATCGGATATCTTTTTATCCTGTATTTTTGATGGTTATATTATATCATAGGGCATAAGGGAAGTCAAGTTATCCATTATGAAAAGATAAAGGGGCAAACGCCGTTTTTCCTTGACAAATCATGAGGATATGATATAATAAAATTAACAAAGAAATTCGGAATCGGGGGATCCCATATGATTAATCTTACACATACGAAACTGCATATCGGACTTGAAAAGCCTGTGAAGATTCTGCAAATCACAGACGTTCATCTGACGTATGCCAATGAAGAAGATACGCCAAGACATCAGGTTCTGATGAAAAAACGCTTTGACGTTTTTCGGGAGGAAGGCAATTTTCCGCCACATACACCCAAGGAATATTTTGAACAGGCGATCGCTCTTGCGAAAGAAGAAAACGCGCTTCTCGTTTGCACGGGGGACGTGATCGATATCCATACACACGGCAATCTGGAAGTTTTTAGGGAGATCATCAAAGGGGAAGATATGATGTTTTCTCCCGGCGGTCATGAACATCAGCGCCGTTGTGTCAGAACCATGGAAGAAGACTATCCTTATTGGGAAACCATCCGTCCTCAGCTTGAAAGTGAATTTCCCGAGTTTGATCTGTATTTTGAAAGCCGTATCATAAACGGACTCAATATCATTACCGCAGATAACAGTCTTGAATATTTCCCGAAAAAAACCGTGGATGCTTTCAAAAAAGAGCTTGAAAAAGGACTTCCGATCATCGTCTTTTTTCATGATTATATCTGGGAAGCATTGCTTAACACCACAGAGCCTTATCATCCGAACGTCCGTCTGACAAAGGAAGATTATCAGCACAACAGTGAGATGATCGATCTGCTTTTGCATCATCCTCTTGTCATCACGACCTTTGCCGGTCACGGTCATCGATATGAAGAAAGAACAATCGATGGCAAAACACATTATGCGACAGACGGTCTTTTCAAAGGCGATGCGCGCATGATCGAAATTTTTTAAACCGTAACAATTTTGAGTAAAGGGGACATAAGACTATGCTTTCATCTGAAATCATTGCGAATTATACAGCCATATTACAGGACGAATTGCGTCCCGCTATGGGTTGCACAGAACCGATTGCCATTGCATATGCGGCTTCTATCCTGACGAACGTGCTCGGCGGACAAGCAGAAGAGATATCCGTCGGTCTCAGCGGAAATATCATCAAAAATGTCAAAAGTGTTGTCGTTCCTGCAACAGGGGGAATGCATGGCATTGAAAGTGCGGTTGCGGCGGGTGTGATTGCCAACGCTTACCGCAAAAAACTTGAAGTCCTCGGTGTTTTGGAGGAAAAAGATATTGAGCAGATTGCTGTCTATAAAGAACGCTGTCAGATGGGCATATATGAATTGAATTCCCGATGCAGTTTTGATCTGAAATTGATCGGTAAACGCGGGACCGATACGGCAACGGTACGGATTACGGACAATCATACGAATGTGGTCGACGTAAGCTTGAATGGTATTTCTTTGCTCTCTCGGTATTGTGAAGCACATCGGGAAGATGCAAGCTTCAAAAATACAAAAGAATTCCGTGAAATGCTTCTGAACGTTGAAGATATCGTGACGTTTGCAGAAGAAACGGATTTGGAAGAACTCCGTCCGTATCTGGAAAAACAGATCGAACTCAATACGGCAATCGCGGAAGAAGGTTTACAAAATTATTACGGGGCATCCATAGGACAGCTTTTGCTTCAGACAGGCTCGGTCGATGTTTCAAGAAAGGCAAGAGCATATGCTGCCGCCGGATCAGATGCGCGTATGAGCGGTTGTGAGCTTGCGGTATGTATCATTTCGGGCAGCGGAAATCAAGGTATTACGGCATCTGTTCCCGTAATTGTTTATGCCCGTGAAAATGGAATCGATCACGAACGCTTGCTCCGTGCTTTGATCGTTTCCAATCTCATTACCGTACATCAGAAAGCGGGAATCGGTTGTTTATCGGCATATTGCGGTGCGATCAGCGCGGGATGCGGTTGCGGTGCGGGTATTGCTTTCTTGCTTGGCGGTACATACGATCAGATTGCACAGACGATCGTCAATGCCGTAGCGATTCTTTCCGGTACGATCTGTGACGGTGCAAAACCCTCTTGTGCCGCTAAAATTGCGATGGCGGTCGAAGCGGGCATTCTCGGTTATGAAATGGCAAAAACGGGAAGACAGTTCTATGCGGGTGACGGTATCGTGACCGAAGGCGTGGATAATACCATCCGCAACGTCGGCAGACTTGCCCGTGACGGTATGGGTGAAACCGATAAAGAAATTATCAGAATCATGTTGGAACAGTAATTTTCACACTAAAAACAGAGAGTGCTGACCTTGCGGTCAGCACTCTCTGTTCAGCCTGTCGAAAAAGCTATGTAGAAAAATTGAAAATAAAAAGTTGCACAAAAACTCAAAAAGATACCTATTATAAAGGCTCGCCCTTTGGGAGAGCTCCCGACGAAAGTCGGGTGAGAGGGCGGTAATATATGCTGAAAATGCC
>JAFUQQ010000037.1 GCA_017472285.1 Clostridia bacterium
GGCATTTTCAGCATATATTACCGCCCTCTCACCCGACTTTCGTCGGGAGCTCTCCCAAAGGGCGAGCCTTTATAATAGGTATCTTTTTGAGTTTTTGTGCAACTTTTTATTTTCAATTTTTCTACATAGCTTTTTCGACAGTCTGCGATTTTATTATATAAAATCTATGTATTCCCGTCAAGTGAATGAAAATATGTAATTGACAGAACGGTGCTTTTATGGTATGATTAATTTATCATATATAGGCAATTTAAACAAAGAAAGGAAAGGTTATTGTTTATGAAAAAATTGATTGCGGGGATTTTAGCGGCGGTACTTTGTTTTAGCTTTGCGGCTTGTGATAAAACACCCTCCGAAACTTCCGACACGACGACGGACACATCTGTAACCACATCTGATACGACTTCTTCTTTGGAAACATCGTGTACGGAAACCACATCCAATCAGGATACGTCGGATACCACACAGCAGGGAACGACCGTTGATCCAAAGCCCTCGGCAGATATTGCTGACCTTGAAGCAGTAAAGATCGGTTCTTACGTTACGCTTTATTATAACGGCGCATCCGCTGACATAACCTTTGAAACCAAAAAAGGTCTTGGTTCCAAAGAATCCGTTACCGTTACGGCAACGATGAAAAACGATTACGTTTTTGACGGTTGGTCGGCGGGAAATGCCATTGCCAACGGCACAAAAGCTTCTTCAACTTCTCTTTCCTATACCTTTGATGCTTCTGCGGCAACAAAACTTTATCTGAATACTTCCATTACGCTCCGTTATCATGAAAACGGCGGTGCGTTCAAAAATGGTTTTACGGGTGAAGAAACGTATTCCGTTGTATTCTTCCAAAATCCCAATACCCGCCGCAAAAGAAATTATATTGCCAAAGACGGCGCAACACTCATCGGTTATAATACCAAAGAGGACGGCACGGGTGAATTTGTTTCTCTCGGCGCGAAAGTAACGTCCGTGGGCAACGGTATTATCGATCTCTGGTGTGTATGGGCTGAAAATACACCCGATGCGGATTTTGAAACCAAAGTGGACGGAAGCGGTGTTTCCATTGTGAAATATAATGGCACTGCCGATTTCGTCACGATCCCCGAAAAAATTGGTGGCAAGACGGTTGTTTCCGTTTCTGCAAATGCTTTTGCTGAAAATCAGACGTTGAAAACCGTTGTGATCGCTGAAAGCGTAAAAAAAGTCGATAAAAATGCTTTCAAAAATTGTAAAGCTCTTGAAACCATTCATATTTTTGATGCCTTCTCTTACGACGGTCTTCCTGAAGGCGCATTCAACGGTTGCGATTCTCTCAAAACGATACATATCAATACCATTTACAAACAGGTGAACGAATGGTTCTCTTACGGTGCAGGAAAACTTGACCGTCTGATGTGGGCAAAAGACAAAAAGAAAATTATCATCGTCGGCGGCTCCGGTTCTTTCTACGGTTTCGATTGCTCCATTCTTGACGATGCACTCGGCGGCGAATATGAGATCATCAATTTCGGTGAAAACGCAAACATAACGGCTGTTATGTATTTCGATATTATCGAAGAATTTATCGGTGAAGGCGATATCGTTCTCTGGTGTCCCGAACCGGGTGGCTGGACACTCGGATCCCGTAACTGCTCAAACCGCTTCTGGAATTTCCGTAAGGGTGATTATGGTTTCGCAAAATATCTCAATCCCGAATATTATGATAACTTTTTCTCCTCGTTCGCGGCAAACTGCGAAACGCTCAAATCCTCGAAATTCAAAGACTTTGATGCCCTCAGCAACACACTTTCCAAATACGGAGAAGATCTTGCTGACCGTCAGTCCAAAGGTGAGCGTTACAGCTATCAGTTTACCGTTCGCAATACGGCAGATTGGGAAATGAGAGAGCTTCTTCAGAATATTGCCGATAAGGGCGGAAAAGTATTCTATTCCTATGCGGCTATGCAGAAAGCCGGTATGGAATATTCCGAGATCACAGCAAGTGATATGGAAGCTTTTGAAGCGGCAATCGTAAATCTTGGCAATATCGAAGCCATCTCTGAATATGAAAACTATATTTTCGAAGACCATCTTTTCAGCGACTCCGCTTGGCATATGACCGATGACGGTGCAAGAGAACGTACAAAACGTGTTGCGGAAGATATTCTCAAAGCACTCGGCAAATAACGGAAAAATTAAAAAGGGAGGATGCCAATCCCAATGTCATTAAGATAAGCTATCCGCCCGCGTCATCCTCGAGGCGCAGACGCACGGGATTCTTCGTGTGCATCCATTTTTGAACGTCTGTACACTCCAGAATGACATCGTGAGCCTGCGCCGAAGGATCTCGGGCGAAACGCTTTCTCTCTTAACTAAATGACATTGATGCCAATCCTCCCTTATTCAAAATAAAAATTTGATAACAATAAAGGCAGAGAACCACAGAGGGTTTCTTTCGCAAGCCTTTCTTTTTCTAAAGAAAGGCGGAAAAGAAAGGAAAAATGATGTATCCAACGGAAAATTTGATTCTTTCATCACCGCTGATGTGGATATTTTTTGCACTGACAGCGGTATTTTGTTTTTTGGAATATAAACTGTCTAAAAAATGGATATTTATTGGTTGTGCCGTTCTGACGCAGATCGCGGCAACGGTCGGCTTGCTTTTTGTGAATGCCGCGCTGGCGGATTTTTTACTTTACGTCCTTGTCGTTCTTTTTATCAGACTTTGTTTTGTCATGCTTGAAAGGAGGAAAATCGGATGATCTTTAATTCTGCTGAATTTTTACTTTTTTATCCGCTCGTTCTCCTTTTATATTTCGTATTGCCGAAAAAATGCAAATGGCCAATGCTCCTGATCGCGAGCTATTATTTCTATATGATCTGGAATCCGCCGCTGATTTTCCTGATCTTATTCACGACGGCTGTTTCCTACATAAGCGCGATCATTATTGAAAAAACAGAAAATAAAAAACGCAGAAAATTCTGGCTTGCCATGACGCTCATCACGTCGCTCGGCGTTCTGTTTTTCTTCAAATATTTTAATTTCCTTGCGGATTCCGCAATTTCTATCTGGAATTTCTTCGGCGGCAATGCGGATGATCTTGTTTTGCAGCTCATTTTGCCTGTCGGTATCTCGTTCTATACTTTCCAGACACTCTCTTACGTGCTCGACGTTTACAGAGGCGATATCAAAGCGGAACATCATTTCGGTTGGTATGCGCTTTTCGTATCGTTCTTCCCGCAGCTTGTGGCAGGTCCGATCGAACGTCCTGATAATCTTCTTCCGCAGCTCAAGGAAGATCATAAGCTCGAAGCTGATAATGCTTTTATCGGTCTGCAAAAAATGGCAGTCGGATTTTTCAAAAAAATCGTCGTTGCCGACTTGATGGCGGAATTTGTCAATGCCGTTTATAATAACGCGGAAGATGCGACCGGTTTGGGCATCATCATCGCTTCCGTCCTTTTCTCCGTTCAAATTTATTGCGACTTCTCGGGTTATACAGATATTGCGATCGGTTGCGCGAGAATTATGGGTATCCGTCTGATGCAGAACTTCAACCGTCCGTATCGGGCAAGAAGCATCAAGGAATTCTGGGCGAGATGGCATATCAGCCTTTCCACATGGTTCCGTGATTATCTTTATATTCCGCTCGGCGGCAATCGTTGCTCCAAAGTAAGACATCATTTCAATATCTTCGTCGTATTTTTCGTCAGCGGTCTTTGGCACGGCGCAAGCTGGACGTTCGTTGTCTGGGGTGTTTTGCACGGTCTTTATCAGATCGTCGGTGCGATCACGAAAAAAACGCGTGAGCGTATTTATGCCAAACTGAAGATCAAAACGGAATCCTTGCCATTTATCCTTTGGCAACGCTTTTGGACGTTTGTGCTCGTTTGTTTCTCATGGATATTCTTCCGTGCGAACAGTTTTTCCGATGCGCTTTTGCTCATCAAAAAACTCTTTACCGCATGGGATGCGAACATCTTCTCCGCGACGATTTCTTCCATGGGTATTACCGTAACGGCGGTACTTGTGACTGTTCTTTCCGTTCTTATTCTTTCGATGCTTGACACGATCACAAACGATCCGAAAATCGGTGACAGCGGAACCGTTTCCCGTCAGTATACGACCGCTTGGATCGCACTCGTTGTCGCTGTCGCATGGTGTTTGCTTCTTTCTGTTGGCGGCGCTTCGGCGTTCATTTATTTCCAATTCTGAGATGGGGGTGCAATAGTTATGAAAAAATCATGGATTCGTTTTCTTGCTTTTCTTTTGATCTTTGCGCTGCCCGTCGTTGCGATCGGCGCGGTTGCGTTTGGTATTCCGGCGCGATTCGAGGAATCTTTTCTCGGTGAATTTGATGATAAGGTGGAAAGGCTTTACGAGACAGAAGGCGAAAAAATTATTTTTGTCGGCGGTAGCTCGCTTGCATTCGGACTGGATGCGGAGTTGCTTTCCGAAACGCTCGGAAAGCCTGTGATCAATTTCGGTCTTTACGCAACGCTTGGAACAAAAGTCATGCTCGATTATTCCAAAAAGGCGATCGGAGAAGGTGATATCATCGTGATCGCGCCTGAAATGAATGCACAGACATGGTCGCTTTATTTCAATGCGGAAGCAATGTGGCAGGCTGTGGACGGACATTTCGGGCTGCTTCGTTATCTCGATTCCGAAGATATTCCCGCGATGCTCGGCGGTTTCTGGAAATTTGCCGCATCCAAAGCAAAATATTATACGATGGATATCAGTCCGATTTCGGGTATTTATCGCGCGGATTCCTTTGATGATTACGGTTTCGTGCGTTATAACCGCGATAAAGATTACAATACGATGACGGGCGGTGTGGATGCCGGTATGTCCATCGATTTCGATACGGATATGATCTCAGAAGATTTCATCGAATACGTCAACGATTATGTGAAATATGCGGAGAAAAAGGGTGCGACGGTCTATCTTTCCGCTTGTCCGATGAATGAAGCCGCGCTTGCACCCGATCTTACTATGGAAGATCTTGAAAATTACGTTGCTTTTCTGAATGACAATTTTGATTGCGACGTTCTGGGTGATCCCAATAATATGATCTACCGCACGGGATATTTCTTTGATAGCAATTTCCATCTCAACAGTGCGGGTGCTACCGTACATACAAGACAGCTTGCGCTTGATCTTGCGGAGATCGTTGGTGTCGGGAATATCGATATCGAAATTCCCGAAGAACCCGAAATTCCCGTACAAGGTGAAGATATGGTTTATGGGTATGACGAAAACGAAGTCTATTTCACTTATGAGGTCACCGATTTCGGCGTGAACATCATCGGTCTTTCCGAAGAAGGCAAACAACAGAACGTATTGCGTACACCCGTTGCTTATGACGGCAAAAAAGTCGTACAGATCTCTGCGGATGCCTTTAACGGCGGTGAAAATATCGAAGAACTTTTCGTGACGGATAATATCGGACAGATCGCAAACGGTGCTTTCAGAGGCGCGGATGCCCTTGTGACCATCCATATCCTTGCCGAAGATCCCGACATGACGAAAGTGGACAGCCTTGGCAATCCTCATGAGGGACTTCCTGCCGAAGCACGTTTCTACGTTCCTGCGGATTCTCTCGCAACTTATCAGAATAACTATTTCTGGGGTCCGCACAGCAATTATATTAAAGCAGAAAATTAAAACACCGAGGACAGAGATTTTAAAATCTCTGTCCTCTCGGTTTTCGCACAAAATAAAATCAGTGTGTACAAGGCAAATTTTTGAAAGATTCCTAAGAAAACTTTTTATAAAAAGTTTTCTTAGGGTCCCAGCAACGTCCAACTCACATCAGGGGAGCGATCAGACGGAGAACATCCTGTAAAAAACGAATGAAAGCATTGTCTTTACAGTCTTCGGCACGGATTTCTTTGCAAAGCGGGAGCGTTGCCAGAAAATCGTCACGCAATTCGGTGACGGCTTCTGCTCCGTAGAGCCATGCACCACATTCAAATTGCAGATACAGACTGCGGAAATCCATGTTGGCAGAACCGACGGTTGCGACCTCATCATCGGATACGAAGGTTTTGGAATGAATAAATCCCGGATTGTATTCATAGATGCGGATACCTGCTTTGATGAGTTCGCGGTAATAGGAACGAGTCATAAAATGCACGGTGCGTTTATCCCAACGAAATGGCGTGATGATACGGATATCCACACCGCTTTTTGCTGCTGTACAAAGCGCGGAAACCATGCTGTTATCAATAATCAGATACGGTGTCATGATATAAACGTAATCTTTCGCTTTGTTGATGATCTGCATATAGACGTGTTCGGAAATGTTTTCATCATCAAACGGTGCATCTGCAAACGGTTGCACAAAGCTGTCTTTTTTGGTGATCGGGCAAGGAGTATCATGATAAGGATAATAGGTTTCAAGCGCGGTTTCTTTATTGCCGCTCAATATCCACATCTCAAGAAAGATCAGAGTCAGACTCCATGCCGCTTCGCCTTCCAGACGGAGTCCCGAATCTTTCCAATGTCCGAACGGTTGAATTTTATTGATATATTCATCCGCGATATTCAGGCCGCCCGTATAAGCAATTTTGCCGTCGATGGCAATGATCTTTCTGTGGTCTCGGTAATTTTGAATCGCCGTGAAAACAGGGATGAACTGATTGAACGTCACACAACGGATTCTGAGTTTTTCCATATCTTTGACAAAATGTTTTGGCAGACGGAGAAAACAGCCCATATCATCATAAATGATACGAACATCCACACCGTTTGCAGACTTGCGTTTCAAAATTTCAAGGATGGATTCCCACATTTCACCGTCCTGAATGATAAAAGATTCAATAAAAATATATTTTTCCGCTTTTTCGAGATCAGTCAGCAGTTTTTCCAGAAATTTTTCGCCCGGAGAAAGATATTCGGTCAGCGTATTTTCATAAATTGGATATCCCGCATATTTTTCGAGATATTCGATCTGACGCGCGTGTTCTCCCGTTGTTTCCAAGGCTTTCGTATAGGCGGAAAGATCGGGTACGCAAGCGGATTTGGCTTGTTTTTCTGCGTCTTTCATTGTTTTCAAAAGACGTTTGGAACGTGTCTGACAACGGAAAAATAGGTACATGAGTCCACCGAAAACAGGGAAGATCAATATGAAAAATACCCAAGTCAATTTATAGGCTTCTTTATCTCTGCGTGAAATGATATGCAGGGCAACGATCACGCTTGTCAGATATAAAGCACGGCTGAGAATATTGGAGGTCAGACTTCGGCTGATGATAAAATATAAGAAGGCAAGAATCTGCAAAAGGATCAGCAGACAAAAGAAAAGTCTGCGCCGCAAAAGCTCACGAAACCATTTTTGTTTTTTATGGGATTGCATGGGAAAATCAGTCCTTTCTTTCAAAGAGAGTTCGTATATTGAAAAGTATATCACCAAAGCAAAAGGAAATCAATTCCTGTTACGGATTATTCATAAAAAGTTTAAAAAATATAAAAAAAGAGATTGACAAAAATGAAATGTTGTGGTATACTGATCGAGATGGAAAAAACTTTCTTGGTTTTTTCTCCTTGCTGCGAATAAATTTTGATGTTCGCGGCCTTATGTCCAGAAGGAGGTGCATATCAGATGGAAAACAAAATCGTATCCTATGAAACAATGTATATCGTTGATTCCACAGGCACAGAGGAAGCTACCGCTGCTCTCGTTAACAAGTTCAAAACTCTTATCGAAGAAAACGGTACCATTGAATCTTTCAATGAATGGGGCAAACGCAAACTCGCGTATCCGATCAATGACATGACTGAGGGCTACTACGTTCTCGTTAACTACACTGCGGATCCCAGCTTCGTTGCTGAGCTTGATCGTATTTTCAACATCACCGAAGGTGTTATGCGTTCCATGACCACCAAGGCTTGATTTGGCAAAGGAGAATATTGAATGGCTAGCCTTAACAAAGTAATCCTGATCGGTCATATGACCGCGGATCCGGAACTGAAGCAGACCCCCAGCGGTCTTAGCGTATGTTCTTTTTCGATTGGCGTGACCCGTAGATATACCAAAGCCGGCGAACAGACACAGAGCGACTTTATCAATATCGTCGCATGGAGACAGACCGCTGAATTTATCGCAAGATATTTCAGAAAAGGTACTGCGATCTGCATTTGCGGTTCTTTGCAGACAAGAACATGGACCGATAACAACGGTAACAAGCGTTATGCAACGGAAGTCGTTGCCGACGAAGCAAGCTTCGTTGAACGCAAAAGCGAATCCACCAGAACTGACGATTATCAGGCTCCTGCATTCAATACTCCCGTTTCGGAAGCTCCGAAATTCGAGGAAATCGCAGGCGATGACGATCTGCCGTTCTAATTTATTAAATAACGATGAATCAAACGATTATTACAGAAAAGGAGGTTTCATACAATGGATAGAGAACAGAGACCCGCTCGCCAGAACGGCGCAAACCGCAGAAGAAAGAAAGTTTGCGTATTCTGTGCAGAAAAAGTTGAGAAAATCGACTACAAAGATGTTGCAAGACTCAGAAAGTTCGTTTCTGAACGTTCCAAAATTCTCCCCCGCAGAGTAACCGGTACTTGCGCTAAACATCAGAGAGAACTCACTGATGCTATCAAGAGAGCACGCCACGTTGCATTGCTTCCTTTCATCAGCGAATAATTTCTTCATAAAAATAAGTTCGATCAATAAAATCCTGTTGCCTAAGGCAATGGGATTTTTGTTCTATAGCAAATTGCACAAATTCAACCTTGTCGTTTGCCGCATTTGGATATGGTAAAGCTACAAAAAGGCAAGAAATTGGGTGCGAGCACTACCCGCTTTTCACTCTTTCAATATATGGTGTTCATTGGGAGAAAGATATGAAATCCATTTATAAAATCAGTATAATCTTTATTATTTTATTTTCATTTCTGGAGATTCATGTATCCGCTTCGAATGTGATACGCGGAGACGTGAACAGCGACGGTATCAAAAATGCTGCCGACGCGATCTATTTGCTTCGCCATACCGTTATGCCGAATTTTTATCCGATCAATCAATCCGCGGATATGAATGGTGACGGAAATAGTACCAGCGCGGATGCGATCTATCTGCTTCGGCATATTATCATGCCGGATCTGTATCCGCTTGCAGGGGCGGAATGTAAACATATTGAACAAATCGTTCCGGAAAAAGCCGCGACTTGTACGGAAACAGGTTTGACCGAGGGCAAAATCTGTACGGTTTGCGGTGAAACACTTGTAAAACAAGAAGTGATTTCAGCAAAAGGACATCATTATAGCAGTAAGGTGATTGACCCAACCTGCACGGAAAAAGGTTACACAAAGCATACTTGTGTTTGCGGAGAGGAATATATAGATTCTTATGCGCGCGCATACGGACATAATTATAATAGCAACATCTGTAACACTTGTGGAGAAACGATTATGTTCACAACGAGAGGTCTTTCGTATTCCAAACTCAGCGATGGTACGTATGCAGTTTATGCTTCGTCGATTGCATCCTTGCCCGAAACGGTCATCATTCCTCCGACTTATAACGGAAAGCCCGTAACACAACTCAGATACGTTGCTTTCCGTTATGCAAATCAGATCAAAACGGTCATGATGCCCAATACCATCACCAAAATCGATTGGGAAGCTTTTTCTCGTTGCGCCTCGCTTGAAAATGTCTATCTGCCCGAAGGACTTATTTCTCTTGAACATTATGCATTTCTGGAATGTTCTTCGATGGAATATCTGAAGCTGCCCGAAAGCTTGCAGGAGATCGATCATAACGTTTTTATCGATTGCGCATCGCTGAAAGAGCTTGATATCCCTGCGAAAACAACAAGTATCGGTCTGAACGTATTTTTTGGTTGTTCTTCTCTGGAAGCGATCAACATTGCAAGCGCAAATCCGAATTATAAATCCATTGACGGTGTACTCTATAACAAGACCGCAACGATTTTACATACGTATCCTTCCGGAAAAAAAGATGAAAGCTTTACGATTCCAAGCACAGTGAAAAACATTGGTTCGCAAGCGATGAGCTTTGTCGAAAATATCAAGCATATCACGATTTCTGATTCCGTCACGACCATCAAAGGCGGTGCGTTTTACGGTTGCGCGAAATTGGAATCCATTTATATCGGCAGATACGTTTCAACCATTGAACATTCGGGTTATACAACGTTGATCGGCGGTTGTCCGAATTTCACGACCTTTACCGTGCATCCATACAATTGGGATTTTAAAGCAGTTGACGGTATTTTGTATAATAAAAGCGGTACCAAACTTCTGATCTATCCCGTCGGCAGAAAGGAAACGCATCTGACACTTCCGCGGAATATTACAAGTATCGGAAGCTTTGCGCTTGCTTATGCGAATAATCTCGAAAGCGTATTGATTCCCAATAATATCAAAAATTATGACGGTTATGCATTTTACGGCTGTCAGAATCTGAAAACTGCCGCATGGGAAGAAGGTTGTACGCGCACGGGCGACGGTACGTTCTATAAATGTGAAAATCTCATCACAGCAACGCTTCCGTCCACGATTACTTTGATTGACAGCGTGACTTTTATGGAATGTATTTCTTTACAGACAGTGAATATTCCTGATGGCGTGACGAAGATCGAAGCTGTTGCCTTTGGGAATTGCGAAAAACTGAAAACCATTACGATCCCCAAGGCTGTTACCTTTATCGGACAATATGCCTTTAGCCATTGTTACGTTCTGAATCATATCTATTATCAAGGCACGCAAGCCGAATGGAATGCGATCACAAAGGAAACCGATTGGATCCGATACGTGAAAGGGCAGATCAACGTCATTTGTACGGACGGAACGATCCGATTTTCCCGTTGGCATTAAACAAAGACCAATATATACAGAAAGCACCCGTGGTAAACGGGTGCTTTTTCGTATTTCTCATATGATGTGTAAGAGATGCATGAGCGTTGGCAATTCGCTTTCGATATCAACACCATAGCGGGTATCCGTGCCTTCCGCATAAGTACGTTTGATGCAAGCAAGGGTATATTCAACGGCAATATGTGTTGCTTCGGCAACGGTCATATCTTTCGCAAGAGCGGCAATGAGCGCGCTTGCAAACGTATCGCCCGTTCCATGATAAAAACCGCCCATTTTTTCCGCGATGGCATAAGAAACGGTATCCGTTTCTTTATCATAAGCTGCGGCACCGATGGTATGTTCATCCGCAGAAACGCCGCTCAGAACGATCTTTTTCGGACCGAGCAAAGACAGCGCGCGGAGAATTTCTTCGGTTTCGGGTTTCGTATAATGTTCTTTGTATTCTCTTTCAAGAAGAAATGCCGCTTCCGTAAGATTGGGCGTGATGATATCCGCCATTTCGCAAAGCTCACGCATACCGACGGCAAAATCAGGTGTTATCATCGAATAATAAGCACCTGCATCTGCCATAACGGGATCAACGACGACAAGCGTATTTTCTTTTTTGAAATGCCCAATGATATGTTTGACGATATCCACTTGTTCGAGAGAACCGAGATAACCTGTATAAATAATATCAAATTGATAACCGAGCATTTCCCAATGCTTTGTGATCGAAGTCATATCTTCCGTCAGATCGCGGAAGGTAAAATGCGTAAAACCGCCCGTATGTGTCGAAAGCACCGCCGTCGGAAGCGGAACGACTTCCACGCCTGCGGCAGATATGATCGGAAGCGCGGCGGTCAGAGAGCATCTTCCAAGACATGATATATCGTGAATCGCAAGAACTTTTTTCTGCATGGTATATATAACTCCTTTGTGCTTTTTCTTTGCGCAAAGAAAAAGTACACAAAAAGAAACGCTTTGTGTTTCTTCTTGCTTTATTTCGATTAAATTCAATAAATAATAAAATATTATAGCATGGTTTTTTTCAGGTGTCAAGTTTTAATCCGATGTTTTTGGGAAAGAAAAATGCTCAAGTCCTTTCAATCGTCTTGACATTTTGAAAAATCGTTCGTATAATAATATTATATGACCTTAAATGATGAAAGGATTTTTACCCAAATGAAAACACTTGGTTATTATAACGGAGAGATCGGTGAGTTGGAAGAACTCCGCGTGCCGATGCTTGACCGCGCTTGTTATTTCGGTGACGGTGTCTATGATGCCGCATACAGCCGTAATCATAAAGTATATGCGCTTCGCGAACATATCGACCGTTTTTATAACAGCATGGCACTTCTGAATATTCATCTTGATATGCATCCCGATGACCTGGAAACGCTTATTCGCGATCTTGTAAAAAAAGTCGATGCCGATGAACAGTTCGTATATTTTCAGGCATCCCGCGGCACAGGACTTCGTTCCCACGCGGTGACCGCGCCCATGAACGCAAATCTTTGGATCATGCTCAAACCCTGTCCCATTCGTGATACTTATAAAAAAGCAAATCTGCTTGCCGTTGAAGACAAACGCTTTCTCTATTGCAATGCAAAAACGCTCAATCTGATCCCGACCGTACTGTATTCCACAGAAGCGGAAAACGGCGGCTATGATGAGGCTGTGCTTCACAGAAACGGCAGAGTGACGGAATGCGCCCACAGCAATATTTCGATTCTCAAGGACGGTGTACTCCGCACCGCACCCGCGGATGAATATATCCTTGCAGGCATCGGCAGAGCCCATCTGATGAGAAAATGCAGATCGTTCGGGATTCCCGTCGTGGAAGAACCGTTCACGCTTTCCGAAATGATGGAAGCCGATGAGATTATCGTCACGAGCGCGGGTTCTCTTTGTATCGCAGCGGGCACGGTCGACGGCAAAACCGTCGGCGGTAAAGCACCTGAACTGCTCCGCCGTCTGCAAGATTCTTTGATGGATGATTATTTTCGCGCAACGGAAAAGGACTGAAAAATGGAATACCAAAGAGTATATGCAAAGATCGATCTGGATGCCATCGCGCATAATATCGCTCTTGTTAAGAAGAAAATTCCGCAAGAAACGCGCCTGATGCTAATCATCAAAGCCGATGCTTACGGACACGGTGCCGTTCCGATCGCAAAATGCTTTGAACAGGAAGCGGATTATTTCGGCGTTGCGGAAATGGATGAAGCCTTGGAGCTTCGCCGCGCGGGTATTTTAAAACCCATCCTGATTCTCGGCTATACTTCGCCACATCTGTTTGAAACCGCTCTTTCAAACGATATTACAATGACAATGTTTCAATCGGAAGCCATTCATACGCTTTCCGAAACAGCCGTCAAACTCGGAAAAACGGCGCGTGTGCATTTCGGTGTCGATACGGGAATGTCACGCATCGGCTTCCGTGTCACAGATGAAGAAGCGGAAAAAGCCGCTCTTGCCGCAAAATTACCCAATATTATGCTTGAAGGCATCTTCAGCCATTTTGCCCTTGCGGATGCTTTCAATAAGATTCCTTCCATGGAACAGCGCGCGCTTTTTGACCGTTTTCTGACGATGCTTCATGAAAAAGACGTAGACGTTCCGATCTGTCATCTGAATAACAGCGCAGGCATCCTTTCCTTTGACCGTTATTATGATATGGTGCGTGAAGGTATCATTCTTTACGGACTTTATCCCTCTGAGGAAGTACGCGCAGAAACAGCCGAGAGCTTTGATTTCCGTCCCGCCATGGAGCTTGTCACCCATATTTCCCATATCAAAACCTTGGAAGCGCATCACGGTATCAGCTACGGGCATACTTATGTCACGGATAAAGATATGCGTATCGCCACGATTCCCGTCGGTTATGCGGACGGATATCCCCGCGCGCTTTCCAATAAAGGTACGGTTCTCATTCACGGCAAACGATGTCATATCCTCGGTCGTGTTTGCATGGATCAGATGATGGTCGATATCACGCATATTCCCGAAGCCAAAATTGAAGATAAAGTCGTGCTTGTCGGTCATGACGGCGATGCATTTATTTCTGCCGAAGAAGTCGCGGACGCTTCGTATTCTTTCAATTATGAATTTGTCTGCGGTATCGCAAGACGTGTGCCCCGTATCTATATCAGAAACGGCGAGATCACAGAAAAGATCAATTATCTGAATATATGAAAAGGTCGGCTGAAAAGCCGACCTTTCTGTGTGTCGATAAAGTCGAATTAAAAATTTGGCTTCGGCGTTTTGCACAAATGAAATCATGCGGTAGGGTGGGAGAGGTGCTGAGAGCAGCATCTCCCCAAGCGTATTATTGCATAATTTCTTTCACGATACCGATCAACTCGTCATAGACCGCCGGTGTTGCGGCGAAAACGGGAGAGGGTGCGGAGAAATCGATTTTGTTGCCGTTCATATCGGTCATGATACCGCCGGCTTCCGTAATCAGAAGATAACCCGCGGCAATATCCCAAGGAGAAAGCAAGGCTTCAAAGAAAACGTCGTTTCTGCCCGCGGCAAGATAAGCAAGGTCAAGCGCGGCGGCACCGCAACGGCGGATATCGCTACAAGTTCTGAAAAGCTTATAGCAAAGACGGAACGATTTTTCTCCGAGCGTGTCCTTATAATAAGGGGACGTGCCGAACGAAACGATGGAATGTGCGGTATCTCTGTTTGCGGTATGGATCGGTCTGCCGTTGACAAAAGCACCCTCACCCTTGCGGGCTGTGAAAAGTTCTTTCTGATATGGATCGTATACAGCGGCAAAAACGACTTCGCCGTAAGAGAAAAGCGCAAGGGAAATACAGGAATGTTTATAATCGTGTGTGAAATTTGCCGTGCCGTCGATGGGGTCGATGACGAAGCAGTATTTGCGGTTCAGTACGTCAGCGTCATTTTCTTTTTCTTCCGCGATAAAATATGCTTCGGGGATGGCTTTTGTGATCTCGGTGATCAGAAAATTCTGTACGGCAACATCATAGACCGTGACGAGATTGGCGGCATCGCCTGCTTTTTCGCTCATGTGATCGCCCGATTCGATGTCGTGCGCTTTCAGCATGATTTCGCCGGCTTTCAGAACGAGAGAAGATAAGGTATCGGTGATTTGCTTCATGATGATTTCTCCTTTTTCAGTGATGGATTTTCAAAAATTCTTATTACAAAAAAAGTATACCACACCGAAAAAATAAAGTCAACCGCAAATAAATTTTTCTATCGTCTTGCGTGCCACACCAGATTGTGTTATAATAAAAGCAACAAAGTTTAACCTTTATGAAAGGAAAACAAAGCTATGAAGATCATACTTGAAAATTTAACGAAAAAATATCCCGCGCGCGGAAAAAAAGGCGGAGAAGTCATCGCCGTCAATGATTTTTCCTTTGAGATTCCTGATGGTGAACTGATCGGGCTTCTCGGTCCTTCGGGTTGCGGCAAAAGTACCACATTGAACCTTATCAGCGGTCTGCAAAAGCCCACGGGCGGCAAGATCTTTTTCGGTGAAGATGATGTAACGGAGCTTCCTCCCGAACATCGCGGTGTCGGTCTTGTTTTTCAGAATTACGCGCTCTATCCGCATCTGACCGTATTGCAGAATATTATGTTTCCGCTTGAAAATCTGAAAGGGAAGAATAAACTTTCCAAAGAGGACATGAAAAAACGTGCGTATGATGCGGCAAAACTCGTGCAGATCGAAGATTACATGGAACGCCGTCCTTCCGAACTTTCGGGTGGTCAGCAGCAGCGTGTTGCGATTGCGCGCGCGCTCGTGAAGATGCCCCGTGTTCTGCTCCTTGACGAACCGCTTTCCAATCTGGATGCCAGACTCCGTTTGCAGACGAGAGAAGAGATCAGGCGTATTCAGAAAGAAACGGGTATCACGACTGTTTTCGTCACACACGACCAAGAAGAAGCCATGAGCATTTCCGACCGTATCGTTGTCATGAAAGACGGTGTGGTTCAGCAGATCGGCAGACCGCAGGACGTTTATGATGATCCCGTCAATCTGTTCGTTGCGAAATTCCTCGGAACACCGCCGATCGGTGTGTATAAGGGTGAGATCAAAGGCGGTAAGCTTTATATCGGAGAGGATGCCGTTCTGTCTGTCAAAAAACTTGCTGACAGAAAAGTTTACGTTGCCATCCGTCCCGAAGGATATATTCCCGATGCGAAAGGTGCGCTTCACAGTACGCTCAAAGGTGTGGAAGTGATGGGACGCGATATCAGCATCCTTTCCGAAAATTCCGCTTCTGAAAATCCTGTGATCCGTTCCATCATCAGCGCGGATAGCAAAAATGCCGTCAATATCACGGAAAAGACCGTTGCTTTCGCGCTCAAACCTCACAAGGTATTCTTATTTGACTTTGAAACCGAAGAACGTATTCCTTTTGAAACTGTCTGATGAAAAAGGAGGGCATATTATGGAAAAAAATCAAAACAAAGCGTGGCTCTATCTTCTGCCCGCGATCCTTTTTCTTGCCGTATTCATGGTCTATCCGTTGGTCGACGTTTTTATCTATTCGTTTGAAGAAGGCTATAATTCCGCTTCGCAGACGTATTTCGGTGTCGGAACGTATAACTATTCTTATGTTTTGCACGATCCTTACTTTTTGCAAGCAATCAAGAATACGCTGATTCTCGTTCTCATTACCGTTCCGCTTTCAACGGGTATCGCACTTTTGATTTCGCTTGGTTTG
Source organism: Clostridia bacterium (assembly GCA_017472285.1). Lineage (GTDB taxonomy): Bacteria > Bacillota > Clostridia > Oscillospirales > CAG-272 > QALR01. The sequence continues at coordinate 16,528 of JAFUQQ010000037.1, forward strand.
AGTGCAATCAAGCCTCTCAGAAAGCTATTTCAAACGGTCTATTTTCTCCCTTACGTTACCAATACGCTTGCCGTCGGTATGGTTTTCATGATTCTTTTCAAGAAAACGCCGTATACGGATGGTTTTGCCAATCTCTTGCTCAGTTTTATAGGAGCAGGGTCCATCGATTTCATTGATGGACCTTATTGGGCAAAGATGCTTGTGCTTTGTATCTATACCGTTTGGATTGTTATGCCGTTCAAGATTCTTGTTCTGACGAGCGCGCTTGCTTCCGTCAAAGAAGATTATTACAATGCGGCGCGTATCGACGGTACTTCCAAATTCCGTATTTTTTATAAGATCACGCTTCCGATGATCTCTCCGATGCTTTTTTATCTCGTTATCACGGGATTTATCGGCGCGTTCAAGGCGTATAGCGACGCGGTCGCGATCTTCGGCACGAATCTTAACGCGGCGGAGATGAATACCATCGTTGGCTATATTTACGATATGCTCTACGGCGACAGCGGCGGTTATCCCTCCTATGCTTCGGCGGCGGCGATCATCCTTTTCGTCATCGTCCTGACGATCACTTGTATCAATCTGCTGATACGCAAAAAATACGTTTTCAACAAATAAAAAGGAGTGCAATATGAACCGAAATACCGATTATATCCGTATCGAACGGAAAAATAAAACGAAAAATATTGCCTTCAAGGTCGTTATTTATCTTTTGCTCGCCTTTTGGGCATTTGTCGTGCTGTTTCCGTTTTATTGGATGATACTGACTTCTCTTAAAAGTTACAGCGCATATAACTCGGAATATATTCCGAAATTATTTACGACAAGTCCGACAATTCAGAACTATATCGATGCCTTTACGGCTGTTCCGCTCGGTAAATATTTTGCGAATACCTTGATCTTTACGGTTGCGACGACGGCTTTGATGCTCGTTGTGATCGTGCCTGCGGCATTTGCTTTTGCAAGACTGGATTTCAAAGGAAAGAATCTTGTTTTCACGCTGTTTCTTGCGCTCATGATGATTCCGAGTGAACTCGTTATCATCACGAACTATATCACCATCACGACCCTTGATCTGAGAAATACGTTCCCAGGTCTGATTCTCCCTTCGGTGACTTCCGTTTTCTATATCTATCTGCTCAAGGAAAATTTTGAACAGATTCCCGATGAACTCTATTATGCCGCAAAGGTGGACGGCACGTCCGATTTCAAATATATGATGAAAGTCATGCTTCCCATTTGCGCTCCCACTGTCGTAACGGTAACGATTTTGAAGGTCATTGAATGTTGGAATTCTTACGTCTGGCCGCGTCTTGTGACGGATGATGCGGCATATTTCCTCGTTTCCAACGGGATTCAGGAAATCCGTGAAAACGGCTTCGGACGTGAAAATATTCCCGCGATGATGGCGGCGGTTGTTGTCATTTCCGTGCCGCTGATCGTACTTTTCCTGATCTTCCGCAATAAGATCATGGCCGGTGTTGCGAGAGGAGGTATGAAAGGATGAAACGGATACTTTCTCTTGTTCTAACTCTTGTATTTTCGCTTTTGCTTTTTACGGGTTGCCACGGAGCGAAACGCAGAGATGCTTTCGTGATTCCCGAAGAATTTGATACGTCCCGTGAATATGAGATTTCTTTCTGGGCAAAAAGCGATACCAATGTCACGCAGACGCGCATCTATGAAAAAGCCATCCGTGATTTTGAAGCATTGTATCCGAATATCAAGGTCAATCTCAAAATTTATACGGATTATGGTAGAATCTATAACGACGTTATCACCAATATCCCGACCGCAACGACCCCAAACGTCTGCATTACTTATCCCGACCATATCGCAACGTATATGACGGGTGACAATACCGTTGTACCGCTCGACGCGCTTTTTGCAAACGAAAAATACGGACTCGGCGGTTCTGCGCTTCGGTTTGATTCTCCGACGCTTGACGAAATGATTCCGAAATTCCTTGAGGAATGCCGTATCGGTGACGAACATTACGCGATGCCGTATATGCGTTCCACGGAGGCTTGTTACGTCAATAAAACTTACGTGGAAAAACTCGGTTTTGAGCTTCCCGAAGTGCTGACTTGGGATTTTGTCTTTGAAGTTGCGGAAGCGGCAATGGAAAAGGATGAAAACGGAAATTTCAAAGTCAACGGACAGAAAACAATGATTCCTTTTATCTATAAATCCACGGATAATATGATGATCCAGATGCTCGCACAGAAGGATGCGGGATATTCCACGGATGACGGCGAGATTCTGATTTTCAACGATACCACGGAAGCATTGCTTTCCGAAATTGCAATCCATGCGGGAACGGGCGCTTTCTCCACGTTCAAGATCTCCAGCTATCCCGCCAATTTCCTGAATGCCGGTCAATGTATTTTTGCCGTGGATTCCACGGCGGGCGCGACATGGATGGGTACGGATGCCCCTCTTTCCGATATTGCGGAAGATAAACTCGTCGAATTTGAAACGGCTGTCCGTATGATTCCGCAGTTTGATACGGAAAATCCCGAAATGATTTCTCAAGGTCCTTCCGTTTGTATCTTCAATAAAGAAGACCCACAGGAAGTCCTTGCCGCATGGCTTTTCGCGCAATATCTGCTGACCGATGATGTACAGATCGCATATTCCCAGACGGAAGGTTATGTTCCTGTGACTTCCAAGGCACAAAACAGCGATACCTATCGCGATTATCTTTCCCGCGCGGGTGAAGATGACGAGCTTTATTATAGTGTTAAGCTGGATGCCACAGAACTTCTGATTGAAAATACGGAAAATACCTTCGTGACTCCCGTTTTCAACGGTTCGGCTTCGCTTCGTAATGCAGCGGGACAGATGGTAGAAAACGTTACGAAATCCATGCGCCGCAAAGAAACGGTAGATGATGCTTATTTTGAAAAACTTTACGCGGATATTACAGCACTTTACCGTCTGGATGGGCTTAGCGCAATGGCTGATGGCAAAGCGGAACTCGGCGAGCTTCCCGCCATGTCCAAAGCCTTGATCGGAACGCTTGTCGCTATCTGGCTTTTGATCGGTATCTTTGTCGGTGCAGATGCTCTTAAAAAGTGCAAAAAACGTTCTATATGACTTGACATTCTCGTTTTTTTGTGTATAATAAAAATATCTTAATCTTTATATCATAAAGGAGAAATGTTATGAAAAGATTTTTCGCTCTCGCAATGGCGGCACTCCTCGTTCTTGCTTGCTTCGGCTGCACTCAGAAGGACGACATCAACAAGAAATCCGAAGGCGTTATGACTTATGCTGAATATGCAGCGGCTGAACTCGAATCTGCTGTTGTGATCGAAGCATACGTTCAGGCAAAGCAGGGCTGGTGGGAAAACAAAGCTACCCTTTACACACAGGATGCTGACGGTGCATACTTCATTTACGAACTCCCCTGCACAGAAGAAGAATACAACAAAATGACCGTTGGTACAAAAATGAAGATCAGCGGTTACAAGGCTGAATGGGCAGGCGAAGTTGAAATCATCGACGCAACATGGGAAATCCTCGAAGGCAATTACATTGCTGAAGCAACGGACGTTACCGCGCTTCTCGGCACTGAAGACCTCATCAAGAAGCAGAATATGTTCGTTTCCTTCAAGGGCATGACCCTCGAAGCTTCCAAGGATGCAGAAGGCAATGACGTTCCTTTCCTTTACAAATGGGATGGTTCCGGTCAGGATGGCGATGACCTCTACTTCAACGTTTCCGTTAACGGTGCAACTTATACCTTCACCGTTGAATCCTATCTCTGCGGCAAGGGCACAGATGTTTACAACGCAGTAAAAGCTCTCGAAATCGGCGACAAGATCGATATGGAAGGCTTCCTCTACTGGTATGAAGGCGTGAACCCTCACATCACTTCCGTTACCGCAGCAAAATAACGACTACAAAAACAGACACTTCGGTGTCTGTTTTTTTTTGTGATGTTGGGCTACTGCCCAAACCCGCCCGGATTGCCGCCCGAACCCGCTTGGGACGCTGTCCCAAACTCTGTCCACCCTTAAAAATCCTTCAAAAACTTTCTCTGTGGTTCTCGCCGTTATTATGGGGAAGCACCACAGAGAAAAGCTTTTTGGGGAGGGGGTCGGGGAGGTGCTTTTCGCAAAAAGCATCTCTCCGTTAAAATTGGATTTTGATGTTGACATTTGGTGATTTGATATGTTATCATGAAATTAACAATAATATTTTGGAGGATTTTCAAATGCCAAGAAAATTAAGACCCGTTGACGAATCTCTTTTTAAGACAGAGCCTTGTATCACCCGTTATCCCGAAACGATTCTTTCCCGCAAAGACGTTCCGTACCGTTCCGCGCTGACGTTCAATGCCGGTGTATTGAAACGTGATAATGGGGAATACGTTATGATTTTCCGTAACGATATCGGTGATTACGATAAGCAAATTCTTGAGGGTACGAACCTCGGACTTGCTTTCTCGAATGACGGTATTCACTGGAAGGTCGAACCTGAACCTTGCTTTGCGATGAAAGATGATGAGATCATGCGTGTATATGACCCGCGTATCACAGAAATTGACGGCGAATATTGTATGTGTTTTGCGGTTGATACCAAACATGGTGTTTGCGGCGGCATGGCAACCACAAAAGATCTGAAGAATTTTGATGTGAAGTCGATTTCTGTTCCTGAAAACAGAAATATGGTGCTTTTCCCTGAGAAAATTAACGGTAAATATGTTCGTTTGGAACGTCCGATGCCCGTATATTCCCGCGGCGGTACGACCTTTGATATGTGGATCTCGGATTCTCCCGACCTTGTTTACTGGGGCAATTCCAAACTCGTGATGGGGGTGGAAGATGTTCCTTACTGCAACGATAAAATCGGTCCCGGTGCGCCTCCGATCAAGACGGACAAGGGTTGGCTCATCATTTTCCATTCCGTTGATATCGACCCCGAAAGAGGCAAGAACGGTTGGGAAGAAACATGGAAGAAGCGTTACGTCATCGGTATTGCTCTCCTCGATCTTGAAGATCCTGCCAAAGTGATCGGTATGTCGAAAAAGCCTCTTATGGTACCCGAAGGCTATTGGGAAATGGAAGAAGGTTACCGTACCAACGCGCTTTTCCCCTGCGGTATGCTTCTTGAAGATGACAACACCGTTCGTATTTATTACAGCGCGGGCGACGCGATCGTTCGTATGGCAACGGCAAAGCTTGATGATCTTCTTGCACTTTGCACAGAACCCCGTAAGACCGAAAACAAGGATTAAGAGGTAAGGTTTTATGGTTATATTTAAAAATACAGGTTCGCCCTCTGTTGTCGGTGCATTTGAGGACAGAGAAATTTTGTATGCGTTTCATGATATTGACGGCACACATTCCTTAATTCGTGATTGGCCGCCCGTTATGAGCATCGTTTTGCATTACGTTTCCGAAGGCGGTGTTCCAGAGGGTTATGACAGTGATGAAAATCTCCGCAAGATCATTGATATGACGGGCAAGAAGCCGCTTCCCGAAACGGATAGCTTCTGCATCGAATCCGCGGGACTTTCTGCGCTGACACAGATGGAATGGGCGATCAGACGTGCGATCGATTTCGGTCATATCGATATTCCTTGTGATAAAGAAGATAACCGCGCAAAAATTGAAATGATCCGCAAAGGCGGGGAAATTTTTGAAAAGCCCGATTCTCCCGAACTTTCCGCATTTCTTGCCGTTCATACGCCCCGTCTTTTCAAATTCTATGAAAAGGTGCTGAACGGTTTTTGCCGTGATAAGAATTTAGCGATTGCGAAAAAGGATCCCGATCGTTTTATTGTGGATGGTTCCAAAGAATTTTTAGCATATCTGCATGATAACGGTGTCAAGAATTATTTTGTGACGGGTGCCGTTGTAGAAAAAGGTATGGGTATGCATGAAGAAGTGGAAACGCTCGGTTTTGAGATCGGTGAGGGTAAACTCATTGAGGATCTGATCGGTTCAACGTGGACGGATAAGATCCCGAAAGATCAGATCATGGAAAGACTTCTTGAAAAGCTCGGCGCGGACGGCAAAAACGTCCTTGTGATCGGGGATGGCAGAAGTGAAATTTCCGCGGGTGTGGGAATGGGTGCGCTTTGTGTCAGCCGTCTTGAGAAAAAAGATGCTTACCGCAGAAATCTCCATACCCGGCTCGGTACGAATATCCTCGTTGAAAGTTATCACGAGGAAGATTTCAAGGCTTTGATGTCAACAAAATAAATAAAAATGCTCCCTTGTTAAAAGGGAGCATTTTAGGTTGTCAATAAAGCTATGTAGAAAAGTCGAAAATAAAAAGTTGTACAAATATTTCTTTTCACAAAGAGAAGATTTCTAAAGCCTTCCCCTTTGGGGAAGGTGCCGAGTTTACGAGGCGGATGAGGTTTTTCAATAAAACATGACTTTTTACCAAAAACTTCATTAAGCGTTACAACCTCATCCGTCTTGCCTTACGGCAATCCACCTTCCCCAAAGGGGAAGGCATTTGGACAATGTCATTAAGTTAATTTAATGCCCCCAAGAAAGATGCACTTAACAAAGCTGGAAAAGCAGAGTTAAGTGCATTTTTTGGATAAAAGAGCATGACGAAAAGACAGACGAGAAAGTCTGTCAAAAAAGTATTGCAAA
>JAFUQQ010000038.1 GCA_017472285.1 Clostridia bacterium
CTTTGATTATGTTCAAGAACCTCACCCGTCAAGGCAAATTGCCTTGACACCCTCCCCAAAGGTGAGGGCTCTGGCGAACTCTTTCGTTTGTTTTTCTACGTAAATTTTTCAAAAATTCTTATCGAACTCACGTTATTTTATTTCGCTTTTGAGCATATTTTATCGTATATTCTGTCCCTTTCGATTTGCCGTCCCATATAACGAGGATTTCATCGGCAAGATCGACCATTTTTTCATTGCGTTTTAATGGTGCGGCTTTTTTATAAATATGATATTGAGGGCGAAGAACAAGCTTTGAAATTTTATGTTGGTCGGCAAATTTTTCTGCAAGGGAGTCCATTCCCGATGCTCCGCCTGTGATAATCAGTTCCGTATCTTTGGTTACATAATCGGATAGATCAAATGTTTCGATACTTCGTGAGCCAATAATCAATAATTTCATATCCATTCTCCTAATTGTATATATTTATATAAGTATATACTTAAATAGAGTAATTGTCAAGAAAGTATATATTGATTAAAATATATACTTAGAAGAGGTGATATGATGATTCGTTTGGTTTTAGATAAATATTTGGATAAAAATAATATTACCCGATATGAATTGGCAAAAAGAACGGGAATTCGATTTCATATCATCGATCGTTACTATAAAAATCAGGTGGTTCGTTATGATAGCGATCTTTTAGACCGCATTTGCACCGCGCTTGACTGCGATATTTCTGACATTATTGAATACAAAAAATAACCCCCACATTCACGCAGAATGTGGGGTTTGTGTTTATAGAAAGTCTTGGGTCACGGCTCGTGTTTTTTGGCAAGGGCGATTTTTTTGAATAGATATGTTCCTGCTTTTTGCAGAAGGAAACAGGCAAAACGGAGAAGCAATGCAGATACGGTCACGCCGACAAGCATGATTGCATTGGTGATGCTATCCCAAAACATTCCGTTCAGCGTATGCTTGATCTTTTCTGCCACAAGCTCTTGAACACAATAAAATTCAAAAGAGATCGTGCCGAAGAAGCGCAACACGGCAAGAAAGATTTTTCCGAGTTTTCTTCCATAAGTATCACATAACTTTAATATTTCGGCAAAGAGAAAAGTGCCGGAAAATGCCATTAAAAAATTTGGCACACAGCAATTGGAAACGGGAACCAGAAGATAGAGTCCTTTGTAATTGGTTTGATATGCGGTGGCAAGTCCTGCAATGAATATGCCGAACAGGAGTACCCAGATCCATTTTGGGAAAGCGGGAACGCCCTTTTTGCCGAGCGAGCCTATCAAAATCCCAACGAGAAATATCGGAATGCGATTGGTGAACCCGAAAAGATCAAGACGCATATGCTTGGCGGCAAGCAAGGAGGCGGTCAGCCAAAGCATGAGCATGACTCCTGTAAAAAGGATTTTATTTCCTGCTTTTTTAAAAATGAAATGATACAATGGGAAGAGCAGATAAAAGATCGAGATCGCTGGTACGAACCATAAAAGAGCATAGATATTTTCTGTGAAAAACGTGACTCCGAAAAGGTGTTTCAAAAATTGAGGAAAAAGCCATCCGTTTGCGAGCATGAGGATGATTGCCGTCAATATATAGGGCGGCAGGATGCGGAGAAATCTTCGCTGATAGAATACGGAAAGGGAATACTTTTCGATGGCATGTGTCAGCCCCATGCCTGATAAGAAAAAGAAGATATCCACGCCGAAAAAGCCGATCTGCTTGATAAAATCTTCTGTAAAGCCCAAAACAGGAACATTCGGCGCAAGAGGGATCCATTCGTGAAAGAGATAGATCCAAAGTGCCGCGATGCCCATCAGATGTGTACGGTAATGCAAGACCGTATGTGATTTCGTATCGTTATTCATATATATTCCTTTTAAAAAGCCCGATTCATTTGGAATCGGGCTTTTGTGTCTATATCAGATCGTGAGATCAAAGACCGCGCTTGATGTAATGTGTATGCAATACTTCGTGAGCGGTATGGCTGCCGGGTTCACCGAGGAATTCATCGTAAAGCTTCTTAACTGCAAGGTTTTCATGAGATTTACGGAGTTCCATCTTCTTATCCGCATTGTAAAGGATAGAAGAACGAGCTGCCTTGAGGTCGATGGAAGCCTTGGTAGCTGCGCTCTGAACGGGCTGACCGCCGCCGTTGATACAACCGCCGGGACAAGCCATGATTTCGATGAAGTCAACAGCGAGTTCGCCGGATTTTACCTTGTTCAAAAGTTCTTTTGCGTTCTTTGTGCCGGAAGCAACAGCAACACGAACTTCGATATCACCGAGCTTATAAGTAGCTGTCTTGATGGGAGCAGTGCCGCGGACTTCTTCAAATTCGAGCTTTTCAAGCTTTGTGCCGAGGATAACTTCTGCCGCTGTACGGAGCGCCGCTTCCATAACACCGCCTGTTGCGCCGAAGATCGCACCCGCACCGGAACCGATATCGAATGGCTGGTCAAATGCTTCATCGTCGAGAGCCTTATAATTGATACCTGCTTTTTCGATCATTCTGCCGAGTTCGCGTGTGGTGATTGCATAGTCAACGTCATAGATGCCTGCACCGACTGCGCTCTGACCGGGACGGCGTACTTCAAATTTCTTTGCTGTGCAGGGGATTGCGGAAACGAAGACGATATCTGCCGGGTCAAGACCGCGTTTGCGTGCATAATAGGTCTTGTACATGGCACCGAACATCTGCTGCGGAGATTTGCAAGTAGAAAGATTTTCTGTGAATTCAGGGAAGTAGTGTTCGCAGTATTTGATCCAACCGGGAGAGCAGGATGTGATGAGCGGGAGGTTCTTGCCTTCCTTCATTCTGCCGAGGAATTCGGTTGCTTCTTCCATGATGGTAAGGTCTGCTGTGAGGTTCATATCGTAAACGCCGTCAAAGCCGAGACGCTTGAGAGCGGCAACCATTTTACCTTCGGTATCCACACCGGGTTCGATGCCGAAGCATTCACCGATGGTAGCGCGGATGGAAGGAGCAGTGCAGATCGCAACGTGCTTGGTGGGATCGTTGATCGCATCCCATACCTTATCGGTATCGTCTTTTTCGTGGAGTGCGCCTACGGGACAGGCAACGATACACTGACCGCAGGATACGCAAGAGGTAGCTGCGAGAGGCTGATCGAATGCGGATCCGATCTGTGTATCGAAACCACGGTTGAGTGCTTCGATGACACCGATGCCCTGCATATTCTTACAAGCCGCAACGCAACGGCGGCAAAGGATACATTTGTCGTTGTCACGAACGAGGAAAGCGGTGCTTTCATCTTTCAGACCTTCAACGTTTTTGCCTGCAAAACGGTTTTCATCGGTAACACCGAGATCACGGCAAAGTTTCTGCAATTCACAGCTGCCGCTGCGGATGCAGGAGAGACATTCTTTCTTATGTGTGGAAAGAATGAGTTCAAGGTTGGTCTTTCTGGAAGCCTGAACCTTGGGGGTATTCGTATAGATTTCCATACCGTTTGTTACTTCGGTAACGCAAGCCGCCATCAGACCTCTTGCGCCTTTGACTTCAACAAGGCAAAGACGGCAAGCACCGATCTCGTTTACGTCTTTGAGGTAACAAAGTGTGGGAATATCGATTTTCGCAATTCTGGCAGCGTCGATGATCTTACTGCCTGCGGGGACTTCATATTCGCGTCCGTTGATTTTTACAGTAACCATATCCATGAGTGCTAAGTCCTCCTTCGATTTTAATCTTTCACGATCGCGCCGAACTTACAAGTGGAAATACATACGCCGCACTTGATACATTTTTCGGTATCGATAGTATGAGGAGCGCGGATCGCACCTGTGATCGCGCCGACGGGACATTTTCTTGCGCAGGCGGTACAGCCCTTACATTTGTCGGCAATGATCTTGTATTTCATCAGGTTCTTACAAGCGTGAGCGGGGCAAGTCTTGTCCACAACGTGAGCGATATATTCATCGCGGAAGAAACGGAGTGTGGAAAGAACGGGGTTGGGCGCGGTCTGACCGAGCGCGCAGAGGGATGCGGATTTGATATATTCGCTGAGTTCTTCGAGTTTTGCGATATCTTCCATTGTACCGTTACCGTCTGTGATCTTTTCGAGTGTTTCGAGAAGTCTCATCGTACCAACGCGGCAGGGAACACATTTACCGCAGGATTCATCAACGGTAAATTCAAGGAAGAATTTTGCGATGTCGACCATACAGTCGTCTTCGTCCATGACGATCAGACCGCCGGAACCCATCATGGAACCGATCGCGGTGAGGTTATCGTAGTCAATGGGGGTGTCAATGAGATCTGCGGGGATACAACCGCCGGAAGGACCGCCTGTCTGCGCCGCTTTGAATTTCTTACCGTTCGGAACGCCGCCGCCGATTTCTTCAACGACTTCGCGGAGGGTCGTACCCATCGGAACTTCGACAAGACCAGTATTGGTGATCTTACCGCCGAGCGCGAATACTTTTGTACCCTTGGATCTTTCGGTACCCATGGAAGCGAACCATTCGGGACCGTTGAGAATGATCTGTGCAATGTTTGCGAGGGTTTCTACGTTATTGATGATGGTAGGCTTGCCGAAAAGACCTTTGACAGCGGGGAACGGAGGACGGGGGCGAGGTTCGCCGCGGTTGCCTTCGATGGATGTGAGAAGTGCTGTTTCTTCGCCGCAAACGAATGCGCCTGCGCCAAGACGGAGTGTGATTTTGAAATTGAAGCCTGTGCCGAAGATGTTGTTGCCGAGAACGCCTTCTTCTTCAGCCTGTTTGATCGCGATTTCAAGACGGTTAACGGCGATCGGGTATTCTGCACGGACGTAGATATAACCTTCGTCAGCACCGATTGCGTAACCCGCGATTGCCATTGCTTCGAGAACTGCATGAGGGTCGCCTTCGAGAACAGACCGGTCCATGAATGCGCCGGGGTCGCCTTCGTCGGCATTACATACAACGTATTTTTTGCCGGCAGGCTGAGCTTCTGCGAAGGACCATTTTCTGCCTGTGGGGAAGCCTGCACCGCCGCGTCCGCGGATGCCGGAATCGAGAACGGTCTTTATAACTTCCTTGGGGGTCATCGTGGTGATCGCTTTTGCGAGTGCCTGATAACCGTCCATAGCTATGTATTCGTTGATGCATTCGGGGTCGATGACACCACAGTTACGGAGCGCGACGCGTTTCTGTTTTGCATAGAAGGGGGTCTGGTCGAGAGCGAGGATGTCGTCGCCCTTGACGGTTTCACGGTAGAGAAGGTGGCGTACGGGATTGCCTTTTACGAGATGTTCGGTAACGATCTCTTTCATATCTTCGGGTTTTACCTTGCTGTAAAACGTACCTTCGGGGTAAACGATCATGATGGGCCCGAGGGCGCAAAGACCGAAGCAGCCTGTGGTAACGACTTTGATTTCGTCTTCGATGCCTGCGAGTCTCAGTTCGGCAACAAGTGCGTCACGAACTGTCATGGAGTTGGAAGAGGTACAGCCTGTACCGCCGCAGATAAGGACGTTTTTACGGATGCCGTCGCCTGCGTCAACGAAGTGACCGTGACCGTGGCGCATTGCAACCGTGGGCGCATACTGATCTCTGCGCGCAATCAATTGTTCAATATTGGTGATCATATTTTCAGGTCATCCTTTCCTCTTGATTAAAGATATTTTGCGATGATGCCGTCAATTTCGGCGGGAGTGATTCTGCCGTAAACGTCACCGTTTACAGTCATAACGGGAGCAAGACCGCAAGCACCGATGCAACGGGTTGCGTCATAGGAGAATCTGCCGTCGGGAGAGATATCGCCCGCGCCGATTCCTGTGATCTCCATGCATTTTTCGTGAAGCTTGCCGGAGCCTTTTACATAGCAAGCCGTACCAAGACATACGGCGATGGAAACCTTGCCCTTGGGGTTGAAGGAAAATTGAGAATAAAAAGAAGCCACACCGTAAACTTCGGAAACGGAAACGCCGAGACCGAGTGCGATGGTCTTCTGTACTTCGAGGGGAAGATAACCGTAGATATCCTGTGCGCCCTGCAAAACGGGCATCAGATTGCCTTCAACGTTTTTGTATTTGGCAATCAGCGCGTTCAACTGTTCGGCCTGTTCGGGCGTGTCGTTGAATGCGACAGTCGTCATTTTCTTTTTCATGGGATTTGTCCTCCTTTGGATGTTTAGTTTTTGATACATGAAAGACGGTGCATAAATTTTTTCACTAAAAATTATTATACACCATATTTTTCAAAAATTCTATATTTTTTGCTGAAAAAATGTTTTTTTGCATATAAAAAATTCAGCCTTTTTTTGTGCGTTTTGAATAAAATTGCACATAAGTCCGCATAAAATCGGATAAGAAGATGTAAGGAATCAAAACCTCCATTCGCTTTGCGGAGGAATGGAGGTTTTAAGCGGAAACGTGTAGGAGAATGTTCGCTTATTTCTGAATCAGGTGGAAAGCGAAGCCGCCGATATCGTCTTTGAAATAAACGAATTTGAGCTTGCCTTTTTCATCGTAAGTCGCGGTGGATTCATCAAATTCGATACCGAGTCTTTCGAGATAGGAGCGCGCGCGGTCGGGGAAATTACAGCCGATGGCGATATGACCGCATTTGCCTCTGAAGGGGAGATGCATGACTTCAAATTTTGTGCCTGCGAAGGTTGCTTTGGAACGAACGTCGGGTTCGAGAAGGAACAGTTTGCAAAGAAGTGCCGCTGTCTTTTCGCCTTCTTCTTTGTCTGCGCTATTGATACCGACGTGAACGATCTCAAAACCATGGAGAAGCGTGACGGCTTTTTTCACGAGTTTTTCGATCTCATCAAATTTGCCTTCCTTGATGAGCGTATCTTTTGCCATAAAACTGCCGCCGCAAGCAAGAATTTTCGGATTTTTGAGATAAGTAATGATATTATCTTCATTGATACCGCCTGTGGGCATGAATTTCAGATTCGGATAAGGACCGGAAACGGATTTGATGACTTCCAGACCGCCGATGGCTTCCGCAGGGAAGAATTTGACAACGTCAAGACCAAGCTCCATTGCCTGTTCCATTTCACCGCAAGTGGTACAGCCTGGGCAAACGGGAACACCTTTTTCAATACAATATTTGACGATCTTCGGATTGAAACCGGGAGTCACGATGAATTTTGCGCCTGCTTCCACAGCCGCATCGACTTGCTCTGTGGTCAGGATCGTACCTGCACCGACGAGGACTTCGGGCATTTCTGTCGCAATATTCCGAATCGCATCGGCAGCGGCTTCTGTACGGAACTGCACTTCAGCAAGAGGAAGTCCGCCCTTTGCAAGTGCTTTCGCAAGTGGAACGGCTTTGCTTGCATCTTCGATCTTGATTGCGGGAACAATACCGTAGTCACCGATCTGTCTTAAAATATCGTTCATGGGATGTTACCTCCGATTTTTTTATAAAAATTCTATATATAATTATACAATAATGTGTTGCATTTGTAAAGCATTTGGTATATAATTTAAGTTAGATTATCGGAAATTTTCAAATCACGGAAAACGGCCGCCGAGAAAAAATTTCCGGAAAACTAAGAAAAGGACGGTAGACACAATGAAACCTTTTATGGACAACAATTTCTTGCTTGACAGCGAATCTGCCCGTATTCTTTATCATCATTACGCGGCGGAAATGCCCATCATTGACTATCACTGCCACGTCAACCCGAAAGAGATCGCCGAAAACAAAAAGTACAAAAACATCACGGAGATCTGGCTCGGCGCAGACCATTATAAATGGCGCGCGATGCGTTCCTGCGGTCTTCCCGAACGCGTGATTACGGGCGATGCTTCCGATTATGAAAAGTTTGAAGCTTTCGCTTCCGCTCTGCCTTCTCTCATCGGTAATCCTCTCTATCATTGGTCGCATCTCGAGCTCAAACGCTATTTCGGTTATGAAGGTATCCTCTCTCCCGATACTTGCGAAGAAGTCTGGAATCTTGCCAATGAAAAGCTCGCTTCCGATGATATGAGCGTGCGTGAGATCATCAAAAAATCCAACGTAAAGCTCCTCTGCACAACGGATGACCCCATCGATACCCTCGAATATCATAAGATCATCGCTGAGGACGATACCTTTGACGTACAGGTGCTCCCCGCATTCCGACCCGATAAGGTCATGAATCTGGACAAGCCCGATTTCTGTGATTATATCGCAAAACTCGCTGACGTTTGCGGTATGGCGATCACCGATATCGATTCTCTCTGTGCCGCTCTCGCAACGAGAACCGCTTTCTTTGAAGCAAACGGTTGCCGCACGGCTGACCATGGCTTTGACGATGCCGTTGTATTCGACGACACCAAGACTCCCGAAGAAGCAAAAGCCGCAGCAGACGAAGCCTTCAAAAAAGTCCTCGCGGGCGAAAAAGCAACCGCGGAAATGACCACCGTTTATAAGAGCGCGATGATCCGTTTCTTCGGCGCGGAATACGTCAAATACGGTTGGATTATGCAGATCCATTTCGGCGCGATGCGTTCTCCTAATACCATCATGAAGAATCTTCTCGGTCCCGATACAGGCTACGATACCATCAATGGTACCAACTGCATCCAGCCTCTCGCAAGACTTCTTGATGCGCTCAATAACGATGGCGCGCTCCCCAAGACCATTCTTTATTCGCTGAATCCTGCCGATAACGCCGCTCTCGGCACACTCATTGGTAGTTTCCAGTACACGAGCGAAGAAGCAGAAGGTCTTTGTTGCTTGCCTCCCATGCAGCACGGCAGCGCATGGTGGTTCAACGACCACATCCGCGGTATGCGTGAACAGCTCCAGAATCTTGCGAGCCTTTCCGCTCTCGGCAAGTTCGTCGGTATGCTCACGGACTCCCGCAGTTTCCTTTCCTATACGCGCCACGAATACTTTAGACGTATTCTTTGCAGCGTGATCGGCGGCTACGTCGAAAGAGGCGAATATCCGCTCGATATCGATAATCTGGCGCAGATGGTTTGCGATATCTGCTACAACAACACCAAAGATTTCTTTGAGTTCAAATTGCTTTAAGGGAATACGTCAGAGAGATGCTTTTTAAAAAAAGCACCTCCCCGAACCCCTCCGCAAAAACTTTTCTCTGTGGCGTACAGCGGTTTGTTGCGGTTCGTACCGTAGCTTTCGGAGTTTACCACCACCCACACCCCGTTGTATGTTAGAACTTTGAACTTCATAAAGACAGAGCCTCCACAGAGCATTTCTTTTTGCTTACTTTTTCTTTTTGCAAAGAAAAAGTAAGAGAAACAAAGAAGGAGATATGAAAAATGGTAAATGAAAAAGAAATGCAGGGCACAGAAGCACCTGCGGAATGTACACACGATTGTTCGACTTGCTCCGCAAATTGCGGTTCCAAAAAGCAGTCTATGTTTGAAGCGATCAACCCCATGAGCATGGTCGGTAAGGTCATCGGTATCGTCAGTGGTAAGGGCGGTGTCGGTAAGTCTATGGTAACGGGACTTTCCGCCGTTGAACTTCGCCGCCGCGGTTATAAAGTCGGTATCATGGATGCCGATATCACAGGTCCTTCCATCCCGAAGGCATTCGGTCTTGAAGGTATTTGCGAAGCCGCTCCCCTCGGCGGTATCCTTCCTAAAGAAACACAGACCGGTATCGAAGTTATGAGCGTAAATATCCTTCTCGAAGACGTGACAGCTCCTGTTGTCTGGAGAGGTCCCGTTATTGCGGGTACAGTAAAACAGTTCTGGACAGACGTTGTCTGGGGTGATCTCGACTGTATGCTCATCGACTGTCCTCCCGGCACGGGCGATGTTCCGCTGACGGTATTCCAGTCCATTCCGCTTGACGGCATCATCGTTGTAACAAGCCCTCAGGATCTCGTTTCTATGATTGTTGCAAAGGCTGTCAACATGGCAAAGCTTATGAATATTCCGATCGTTGGTATCGTTGAAAACATGAGCTACGTGAAATGTCCCGATTGCGGCAAGGAAATCCACATCTTCGGTGACAGCAAGATCGATGAAGTTGCTGCTGAATTCGGTCTTCCCGTACTTGCAAAACTTCCGATCGATCCCAAGCTTGCCGCTATGTGTGACGCAGGTACGATCGAACTTTGCGATAACGGTATTGCCGCAAAAATTGCGGATGCGATCGAAAATCAGCCCACCCGTCAGATCTGATGAAGAAAAAGGTACTTTTCGTTTGTTCCGCCAATACCTGTCGAAGCGCTGTGATGGCGGCGATCCTGACAGAATACGGTCATCGCCGTTATGATGTTTCCTCAGCGGGTATTTTTGCCCGCACGGGTGAGCCGATGATGCAGGAATGTGCCGATGCGCTCGCGACACTTTTCGGACACGGTTTTTCCGCGTATTCCCATACGGCAACGAAATTGAATACGAATCATTTGATGGATAACGATATCATCGTTGCAGTATCTCAGGGATATGCTGAACTTCTGAAAACACATTTTCCGTATTATGCGGATAAGGTCACGACCTTTCCCGGAGAAGGTTTTTCGGATATTTCCTGTCTGCGCGGAAGATCGATGGAAATCGCGGTGGAACGGATCAGAGATGCGATCTTTGATATGTTTTTGAATGATGAAGAAAGAAATTAAAATTCTGCCGATGACAAAAGAGTCGGCGGTATATACAGCGGAGCTGGAAAAACTTTGTTTTTCCGCTCCGTGGAGCGAAGAAATACTTTGCGAAACCATCGAACAATCCGAAAGCGAATTTTTTTGTGCTTTTGTTGACGGTGAATTTGCTGGTTATGCGGGTATGCTTTGCGTTTTGGATGAGGGACAGATCTGCAACGTGGCGGTGTGTCCCCCTTTCCGTCGTATGGGGGTGGGTGAAGCCTTGATGCAAGCACAAAGGGAAAGAGGACTCGCACGCGGGCTCTCCATCATGTTTCTGGAAGTCAGAGCGGGCAATACGGCGGCGCAACGTCTTTATGAAAAAATGGGTTGGGAAAAGGTCGGCGTGCGCCGGAATTATTATTCAAATCCCCGTGAAGACGGTGTTCTATATAATTTGTATCTGCAATAAAGTTACGGCAATATTGTAGGGACGGGCATCCTCGACCGTCCGCGAAACAAAGTAAAAACGGGGATAAATTTTAAAATCAGAAAGTTGGTGTATGATGCGTATACTTGCTTTTGAAAGCTCCTGCGATGAAACGGCTGCTACCGTTCTGGAGCGAAAGGACGGGAAAATTACGGTTCTTTCCGATATCGTCGCATCTCAAGTCGCTATCCACGCGAAATTCGGCGGTGTCGTTCCCGAGATCGCCAGCCGCGCGCATAGCGAAGCCATTTCAGGCATTACTTATGAAGCCTTGGAAAAAGCAGAGTGCACGATGAATGATATCGATGCCATTGCCGTAACGAGCAACCCCGGTCTTATCGGTGCGCTTTTAGTTGCGGTCAATTTCGCGAAATCTTTGGCATACAGCTATAATAAACCGCTCATTCCCGTCAACCATATCAAAGGTCATATCGCGGCAAATTATATTTGTCATCCCGAACTCAAACCGCCGTTTATTGCGTTTGTGGCTTCGGGCGGTCATACCTCCGTTGTGCGTGTTGAGGATTACCGCGCACATACGCTGATTGGCGGGACGAGAGATGATGCGATGGGCGAAAGCTTTGATAAGGTCGGACGTGTGATGGGTATGCCGTATCCGGGCGGTGCGGCAATGGATAAGCTTGCTTATGAAGGCAAAAATCCGATGAAATTTCCTTCTGCCGCGATCAGAGACGATTCTCTTGATTTCTCGTTTTCGGGTATCAAAACGGCAGTTCTCAATACGTTGAATCAATTGCAACAAAAAGGTGAAGAAATTCCCCGTGCGGATATTGCCGCAGGCTTTACCGAAGCGGCGGTTTCCAGCGTTGTGACCAAACTGGGTATGGCTTTTGACCGCAATCCCGATATGAAAACGCTCGTCATTGCGGGTGGTGTTGCAGCGAACTCTCATCTGCGTACCGCTTTGGAGAAATTTACTAAAAAAAGAGGGCTTTCGTTCTATATGCCCGACCGCAGTCTTTGCGGTGATAACGCTTCGATGATCGGTGCGGCGGCATTTTTTGAATGGGACGCTGGAAATCTGGCGGATGTTTCACTTAACGCATATGCGTATTCCGTATGATGTCAAGATGTCAATTTGACGAAATTTCAGGCTTGCATTTTGGCTGTTTTGTGTAGGATATCTTGAATTTAATCGAAATCGGGATGTGGAAAACGTGAAAAATTTCACACATAGTTTTCCACATCCTGTGGAAACAGAAAAAGATACATTTGGGTCATATCCTCAAAATATTCAGTAAATTCAAGGATTTTTCCCTAAAAGTTGTGGAAAACTCTGTTGATAATGTGGAGAAAAATGTCTTTTCTTTCCCACAAAACGATGTGGAAAACTTGAAATGCCACAGAATTTCAAGTTTTGGGAATGAATGGAAAAGAAAATCTTGTCGATTTTCCCAAAATAAAGGCAGAGAGCACATAGGGGTGCAGGCACTGCCTGCCGTTTCTTTTTGCCCCGCTTTTTCTTTTCGTAAAGAAAAAGCGGGAAAGGAGTTAAATCAAAGTGTCAAAACCAATCAATTTTGAATTTCTTTTCGGACGTTCGGTATTGAATCTGCCGGGCGTTTGTATTCCGCTTATTGCTTCGGCATCCGCAGAACAGCTTCGCGTGCTGATCGGACTTGCAAGCGAAAACGGAAAAACACTGGAAGGTCTTGCCGCGCTTGCGGATACTACGGAAGATCATGCGCTTGCGGCGATCGCTTTCTGGGAAAAAAATGGTGTGATTACTCTTTCCGAAGAACTTTCGATGCCCACCGCGCCGACTTATGCCCAGGAAGGCAGAGCCGCTTATACGGGCGCGGATATGGAAAGAATTAGCGCGTCGGGTGAGATGCAGGAGCTTCTTGCCGTT
Organism: Clostridia bacterium; assembly: GCA_017472285.1. Classification (GTDB taxonomy): domain Bacteria; phylum Bacillota; class Clostridia; order Oscillospirales; family CAG-272; genus QALR01. The sequence continues at coordinate 12,866 of JAFUQQ010000038.1, forward strand.
TGTTCCGCGATCTTCGGAAAGACCTTTACACCGACGGAAACCGAATCTCTTTTTTATCTTTACGACGGTTTGCGTCTTGAATTTGAATATATCGTTCGTCTTTGCAAATATTGCCATGATATCGGAAAAGCATCGCTTCGTTATCTGGAAAAGGTCGCGATCTCTCTTTATGACGGCGGTTCCGTGACGGTCGGCGCACTCGAAGCTTATATTGAAAAAGAAGAACGTAAAAACGATATGGAATTTCAGATCCGTATGCTTTTCGGTATCGGTGAACGTGCGCTGACACCCAAGGAAAAAGAATATCTTTCCGCGTGGGTCATCGATTGGAATTTTTCGTATGAGATCATTGAAATGGCGTATAATCAGATGATGTCACAGATTCCGCAACCGAAATTTTCCTATGAAAACGGTATTCTCAAGCGTTGGGCAGAAGCGGGATGCCGTACGAAAGAAGATGTTGAGAAACTTTTGGTAGGCGATAAAAAAGCGCGTGAAAACGCAAAACAAAAAGAAAAAGAGCAAAATATCGGCTTCGATCTGGATGAATTTTTCGCGGCGGCAACGCTTCGCGGAGAAGAATCTTCGGGATCATGACAGTGACGATACAGAATGGAGAAGTTTATGGCATATAATGCTGAAAATTATAAGCGTATTGCTTCACAATTCAAAGACAAAAATCTGCGCGCCAAACAGGATGCAGAAGCAAGACGTGCGGAACTTCATGAAAGATTGCCTCAGGTGGCAGAGATCGATCGTGCGCTTGCCGCAACAGGTCCCCGTATCATGCGTGAGGCTCTGAACGGCAGAGAGGGTCTTGAGGAACGCATCCGCCGTATTGAAGAAGGAAATGCGCTTCTGCTGGAAGCAAGAAACGAGATCTTGCGCGCGAGTGGTTATCCTGAAGATTACAGTGCCGTGCATTATGAATGTGATGAATGTATGGATACGGGCTTTATTAACGGCAAGATGTGCAAATGTCTGCGTACCGCGCTGAATTATGCAGGGTATGAAAGCTCGGGTGTGCTGAAACTGATCGAAAAACAGAATTTCGATACCTTTGATCTTAAATATTACGGCGGTAACGAAAAGATCAATATGGAACGTATCCTCTCTCGCGCAAAAACATATGCGGAAGGTTTTGACGGCATTTCGATGCGTAACCTTTTATTTATGGGTACGACGGGACTCGGTAAGACACATCTTTCCAGCGCGATTGCCAAAGTCATCATCGATAACGGTTATGACGTGATCTATGAAAGCGCGCAGAATATTTTTGCGGATTTTGAAGCGGAACGCTTCGGACGTGTTCTCGCGGGAGAAGATCGCACAAGTCGTTATTTTGCTTGTGATTTGCTCATTATCGACGATCTCGGAACGGAAATGCAGACGCAATTTACCGTGCCTTGTCTGTATAATCTCGTCAATACCCGTCTGATCTCCGAAAAAAGCATGATTATTTCCACCAATATCCGCAAAGAAGAACTTCTCGCGAAATATTCCGACCGCATTACCTCCCGTCTTTTCGGTGAATTTGAAATTTGCGTGTTTGCAGGAAAGGATATTCGCAGTCAGAAGCGTATCATGCAGCTGAAAGGGAACGGTTAAGGAAACGAAAAAGGGAACTTTTTGAAAAAAGTTCCCTTTTAAAATCCCTCAAAAACTTTTTCTTGAGAGATAACAGCCATATATTGTTTCAAATCTTCGCAAAATAAAGGCAGAGGACACAGCCAAAGTTTTTTGCGGAGGGGTACGGGGAGGAGCTTTTTGCAAAAAGCTCCTCCCCGTGTTGCTTCAGTCTTTTTTGGAAAGAATGATGAGAAGTGTGCCGTTTTTGACGGAAATGACGGCTTCTTTTGCCGTGATCTCATTGCTGACACCGAGAGGGAAAGAAGTGTTCAGAGAAACATTGGAAACTTCATATTTTGTGCCAGTGATCGTCACACCCGTGCAGATACCATCGTATGCGAAAACCGAAAGATACCAACCGTCTTTTTTGGCGATATGTGTTTCACGGGAGATCAGGAAGGCTTCATTATCTTCTGTAATCAGTCTGCCGTGTGCGCCGTGTTTTTCGATATAAGCAAGTGTTTGCAGATTGGCAAAGGTATGGTCAAGTCTGCCGCCGATACCGCCAACGATGACGACCTCATCCGCGCCTTTTTGCACTGCGCATTTAACGCAGAGCATGGTATCGGTATCATCTTTTTCGGAAGGAACACGGATAAATTCCGCCGTGCTTGACGCGGGCGCATCGTTTGTGCCATGGTCAAAATCTCCGATGATGATATTGGGTTCGATATGTTCTTTTTTTGCCGCAAGATAGGCAACGTCCGCGCATAAAACGAGGTCGTTTTCTTTGATATCCACGGTATTTCTGATGGTTTCTGTTAGAAAAGGTGTAATGATAAAGGCTTTCATTTTTGGATTTCCTTGATTATAAATTTTTTGCTCTTGCCGCAAGTGCGCCACGGATAGCCAGCAATGCGCCAACGATCAATGCGCCGACGGCTGTGATGGCAATGACAAGCGTCCAATTGACGTTTGCGAGGCTTTCTATGACGAAATTGCCGTCTTCATCCTGAATATTTTGGAAGACAAGAACGGTATCCGCGATAATGGCAATGACGGCGATGAGTCCCGAAACGGGCGCGATCCAACCGAGATTTGCGGGTGTACCGCCATGTTTGATACGGGAAGGAACGGTCGCTTTGAAATCGACCATGGAGCCGACGTAAACAGCAACGACAAGTAAAATGATGGTTTCGGGGAGCATATAGGTTGCGTTATAAGCAAAAGAGAAGCTGAGTGCCGCATAGTCGGGAATGGAAAGACCGACCCAGACGGTAGCGCCGCTGATGACATGGCAGATATAACGAAGAATCGCGACACCGAAGCAACCGAATGCCAAAGCAATTGCTTGGCTTTTGATGGATTTTCTGAAGATTCCGGCAAAGCCGATCACGGCAAAGGCAACGACGTAATCAAGTAAGATGATGGCAACGATGCTTTGCCAAGAGGTGAACCATGACAATGTGGAAAGTCCGAGAAGCTGCTGGATGACACCATAAACGGTCGCGGAAGTAAGCCCCCATTTTGCGCCATGTCTGTACGAGATCAGTGCAACGGGGAGCATCGATGCGATGGTGACGGAGCCGCCGTACGGCATATCGATGATTTTGATGAAGCTGAGAACCGTTGCAAGCGCGATCATAACGGCGCTTTCCGTCAAGGCTCTCAGGGTTTGCGTTTGTCTGTTTTTCATGCTGAAAAACCTCCTTAAAAAATAAAAATTGCCGCATGAAATAATACGGCAATTTTGGTTATTCTTCAAAGAGAACTATCCTTATAATCTTCCTGCGCCGGTATTATCCATATCAGGTTAGAAGGGTTTTCAGATCGGTATCTTCCTCTCAGCCGAATAAACATTCAGCACCCCCGATTATTTGATGCGGTTTTCTTTATATTAGCAGAGTGCGCGGATTTTGTCAAGTATTCCGGAAAAATTTTCAGAATAAAGTACACCCGATCTTTTTGAAATATTCGATGCGTTTATCGATGACCTCCGTCGGCACGCCGAGATATTTCGCAAGACATTCACGGCAGAGATATTCTTCCGCTTCTCTGTGGATGAGGCGGCGGTAGATCGCGATCTCGTCGCTTTTTAAATATTTGTCACATTCTTTGCAGTTTGCCATAAAAACACCTCGTGCTGAGAACTTTTTGCAAAAGGCGAGCAATTGGGAGCGGCGACTCGCCGCTTTTTTAAACGCTTACGATTCTTGAAAAGAATACGCGGAAGCCTTCTTCCATAGCAGACGTGCTGACATCCTTTTCTTTCAAATCGTAATAATATTCATTGCTTGCAATATCTTTTGATAAAGAATCGAGAGGGAAACCATCTACACGTTTGGGATGGGGTTTTGAAACCAAAACAAACGGCTCGGTGGCTAAAGAAATATCCATGCTATCATAGGCAATCTTTTCATTCAGAATCAGACAGATGGCATTTCTGTATCTTGCGATCAGCTTTCCGCCGTGTTGCTCTGCCAAAGCAGCATAATAAAGAATCATTTCTTCATCATTCAGTTCTTTGCCGTCCACTCTCCGCACATGAATCCCCGGTTGTCGATCGTCTTCCAATTCATCAAAATACAGACCGCTGTCACATGAAAAAACAGGCATATGAAAAGCATTGTAATAAGCCTTGGCTTTGATCCTTGCATTTTCCAGCGGTGTTTTTCCGCATTCGTTGACAGGCGGAATTTCAACGTCCAGATCATTCAAACCGATCAGTTCGATGCCCAATGGATCGACCACTTTTTTCATGGTGCTTAGTTTTGCTTTGTTTGTTGTTCCGTACAAGATTTTCATTGTTTTTTGCGTTATTTTACTTTCACAAGCGTACCCGTCAGGATTCTGCAATCGCCCGCGGGAACTTTGACCTGGATATATTCTTTTTGAATACCGAGATGTTCGCCCGAGAATGCATCGGTCACGTCAAAGCCGTATCCGCAAAGCGGATCAAGACCGATTTCATAATAAGGAATCATAAAAGTCTTATCGGAATCATAAGTATTAAAGAAACCGAAAGCGAATCTGCCATCGGAAAGATGGCGGAACGTGAGAAGTGCTTCTTTATGTCCCGTATTTTCGCTGATGAAAAGCGGAGGACGGGTATCGGGGTCCTGATTGATGGCGATGAGTGCTTTATTGGTCAGGAGCTTATACGTTGTTTCATCCATATTGCGAACGTCACAACCGATCATAAGGGGTGACATCATCATGCACCAGAGTGCGAAATGATAACGGTACTGCGCATCCGTACAACCGGTATAACCGCAGTTATCACCGACGTTACCCTTGCCCTTCATGCCGACGACGAGCATATCGATATCATTGAAACAGCCCGCAGCGGAATACGCGAGCTTATCTTTCTGGCTTTCGGAAAGACGGCGGATGGATTCAAAGGAGTCGAAAATATCGCCTGTGGAACGATACATATCCACACCGCAGGAACGCGCCCACGTTTCGACCTTGGCATTACCCCAGTTACAAGCGGAAAAGAGGATATCTCTGTCCGTGGATTTCAGCGCGAGCGACATACGGTTATAGGACATATGGCTCGGCATCGAGGGATGGAAGCAGTTATCGTATTTCAGAAAATCGATACCGACTTCTGCAAAATATTTCGCGTCGTCAAATTCATGGCCCCAGCTTCCGGGATAACCCGCACAGGTTTTGACACCGCAACAGGAATACATACCGAATTTCATTCCTTTGGAATGAACGTAATCCGCGACCGCTTTCATGCCGTTCGGGAATTTTTTCGGGTCGGCAACGAGAGAACCGTTTTCATCACGTTCGCGAAGACTCCAGCAGTCATCGATTACGATATATTGATAACCCGCATCGCGCATACCGGTTTCGACCATGGCATCAGCGGTTTCTTTGATCAGTGCTTCGCTGATATTTTCGCCAAAGGTGTTCCATGAGTTCCAGCCCATTGGGGGTGTTTTTGCTAACATAAGAAAAATCCTCCTTAATATTATAAAAGGTTTACACCCTCATCTTACAGAATTTTCTAAAAAAGTCAATAGTAAATATAAAAATTTTTTAAAAATTATCTTGATTTCCGTGTTTTTTTTCGTTATACTGAAAATAGCAGATATTGTTAAAAACAGGATTTTTGTATAAGGAGAATGATGTTATGGAAAGACCGGATAAGATCAACTATTATTTGGATATTGCGGAAACTGTTTCCAAAAGAAGCACTTGTCTTCGCAAGCATTACGGCGCGATCATCGTGAAAAATGACGTGATCGTTTCCACAGGTTACAACGGCGCACCCCGTGGACGCAAAAATTGCTCCGATATCAATTACTGTATGCGTGATGCTCTCGGTATTCCGAGAGGCGAACGCTATGAAATGTGCCGTTCCGTTCATGCGGAAGCCAATGCGATTATTGCCGCAGATCGCGACAAGATGCTCGGTTCCACTCTTTATATGGCTTGCAAAGACCCGAAGACCGATGCCGTTGTCGGTGATGTTTGTTCCTGCATGATGTGTAAACGCTTGGTGCTCAACGCAGGCATCAAAGAAGTGATTGTTCGTGAAGATGCAACCAATTACACCGTTTATACCGTTGCCGATTGGATCGATAACGACGACAGCCTTTCCGGCAAATTCGGCTATTAACTTACTTTTTTCTTTGCAAAAAGAAAAAAGTAAGCAAAAAAGAAACGCTCTGTGGAGGCACTGACTATATGAAGTTCAGACTTCATTTTCGGAGAGCGCATAATCGGGATTTTCAAGGGCAAATTGCCATTGAGATGGGGCTCGGGGTGGTAAACCACGTAAAAATCGGGCTGTTGCATTTCTGCAACAGCCCACTCCATGCGATCAATCTTCGATCGTGGTGGAGAATGCCATGATTTCGGGATTTTCTTCGATTTCTTTGAGTTTTTCAAAATAAGTGTTGATAACGGCGGTTTCGAGCATATTTCTGGAAGTCGCATTGATGGGATGAACGATATCGCGGTATGTGCCATCGGGATTTTTACGACTGGGCATGACAACGAAAAATTTATCGCGCGCATTGATAACTTTTACGTCGTGAAGCGCGAGTTCATTATCAAACGTAACGGAAACGATGGCTTTCATAGGGCCGTCTTCAAATACTTTTCTAACTCTGACATCTGTGATTTGCATGATAATATCCTCCTGAAATGGAAATTTTTCTTTTGCTTTGGGTTTGCAAGCGGGAGAGTGTTGCGGCCGTGCCGCCCCGCTTTGATACATTCATTATACAATAAAATTATGAACGGTTCATGACGATAAATTTATGACTTCGTTAACAATATTGAACATTATAGGGAAAAAACGCAAAATTTCACGATTATGAAAAAGCGTATTGACCCAAACAGATAGATTTATATATTCGAAAAGAAAGGAACGTGATATTGAATGAATAAACAGATCGATATCAGTGGATTGATGTCACGGGTAAAGAGCTTGTTCTTTGTTGGCATTGGCGGGATCAGTATGTCAAGTCTTGCTTTTTGCTGCCGTGCGAGAGGATATCGTGTGGGCGGTTCGGACAGGGCTTATTCCACGATGACGGAACGCTTAGAAAATGATGGAATCCCTGTGATTCATATTCATGATGGAGAAAATATTGATGGTTATGATGCGGTCGTATATACGGGCGCGGTTACGATGGAAAATCCCGAAATGGCGGCTGCTGCCGAAAAGGGTCTGCCGATGATTTACCGCGCGGATCTGCTTGCGTATATCATGCAGCTTTATAAGCATCGCGTTGGTGTTGCGGGTATGCACGGAAAATCCACTTGTACATCGATGCTTTCGCATATGTTTATGGCATCGGGTAGAAAACCGACTGTGCTTTCGGGCGCGGAAACGAGAGAGATGAACGGCGCGTATACGGTCGGGGAAAAGGATTATTTTATTTTTGAGGCTTGTGAATACAAGGATTCTTTTTTGCATTTCTATCCGACGGTATCGGTCTTGCTGAATCTTGATCTCGATCATACGGATTATTTTACGGAAGGGATTCCGCAGATTCAAGAGTCTTTCGGGACGTATGCGAAATTGCCTTATATGGATGATAAAGCGGAATCGCCGTTTACGGTTGCCAATGCAGACGATGCGCTTCTGATGGAAGCCGTGCGTGACGTACCGCATCTTCTGACTTATGGTATTGAAAAGGATGCGGATTATACGGCGAAAAATATCGTCATGAACGGCGGCAGGGCATCCTTTGATATTTATAAAGGAAGCAGATATCTTGCGCACGTGGATTTCAAGGTGGTCGGATATCATATGATCTATGGCGGACTTGCCGCGGCGATCGTTGCAGATATGCTCGGTTTTTCTGGCGAGGAGATCGGACAGACACTTTCCACATTTGCGGGGCTTCTTCGCAGATTTGAATATAAAGGAACGGTCAACGGCGCGGATGTTTATATCGATTACGCACATCATCCGAAGGAGCTGAAGGCGACTTTGCGCGGTGCGCGAGAGATGACGAAGGGAAGACTCATCTGTTTCTTTGAACCGCATACCTATTCTCGCACGGCATCGCTTTTTTCAGAGTTCGCCGCATCTTTTGAAGACGCGGATGACGTATATTTTTTGGATATTTATGCAGCGAGAGAAAAGAATGTTTCGGGCGTTTCTTCCGAGGCACTTGCAAGAGCGACGAAAAACGGAAATTATGCGTCTTCTTATGAAGAAGCTGTGCGTATCATCGCGGGAAATGCGCAAGAAAACGATACGGTCATGATTCTCGGCGCGGGAACGGTCGACCGTATTGCGAATATACTGTTTACATGAATATTTTTAAAAAATATGCAAAAATACGAATATTTTTTCAAAATCCCTTGACAAACAAGGGATTTTGTTGTATTCTATACGGGCTGAAAAATAATCAGCCATTTTTTATTTAAAATATGGAGGAAATCAAAATGAAAAAAATCATCGCACTCGCACTCGCGGCAGTGCTTGCGGCAACTTGTCTTATCATGGCAGGCTGCGGCACAGAAAAAGCAGCAGTAAAGGTTTACACCGAATATGAACTTACTGCAGAAGAATATGCTTTTGCTATCGCAAAAGAAAACACAGAACTTATGACAGCGGCAAACGAACTTCTTGCTGACCTCAAAGCAAGCGGGGAGCTTGATAAAATCATCAACTCTTTCTTTGACGGTTCCGCAGAATTCATTTATGAAAACCCTGTAGCTACGGTTCCCACCGGTGCTGAAAGAGAAAACTACCTCGTAGTTGCAACAAACGCATATTTCCCGCCCTTTGAATACTACGAAGGCAATAAGCTCACAGGCGTTGACATGAAGATTGCTTCTCTCCTCGCTGAAAAACTCGGCAAAACTCTCTATATCTACGACATGGAATTCGATTCCGTTGTCATCTCCGTTAAAAATGGCGACTCCGATATCGGTATGGCAGGTATGACCGTAAACGAAGAACGCAAGAAGTCCATTGATTTCACAACGGAATACTACAAATCCGCTCAAGTTCTCGTTGTTCGTGAAAACGACGAAGTGTTTGCAGGCTGCAAGAGCGCAGATGATATCATTGCAAAGCTTTCCGAACAGACAACAGCGTTTCAGGTTGGTACGCAGAACGGCACAACCGGTTATATGTACTCTGCAGGTGATGAAGGCTTCGGTTACGACGGCTTCAAAAACCTCACAACTCGCGGTTACACAACCGGTGCGCTTGCAATTCTTGACCTTGCAAACGGTAAAATCGATGCTGTTATCCTTGACAAACAGCCCGCCATCATGATTGCTGAAAGCACAAACAAATAATTTATGAATGCCTGGCAATTATTTTACAGACAATTTTTTGAACTCGAAGGTTATCGCAACGTTTTAATCGGATTAAAAAATACCGCTGTCATTGCCGTGATCGGTCTTATGATCGGTATGGTCATTGGTTGTCTTTTGGCTACTACGAAAATCGTTCCCAAGAAAAATAAACTCATCGGCTTTTTGTCGGGAGCAACAAGCGTATACGTTTCCATTTTTCGCGGTACGCCGATGGTCGTTCAGTTGTTGCTCATCCATTTTGTTCTCTTGCCCGCGTTGGGCATCCATATCCCTCTTCTCATGGAAGCGGTTTTGGCATTTGGTCTGAATTCCGGTGCTTACGTTTCCGAAATCATGAGAGGCGGTATCCTTTCCGTTGATGGCGGACAGACCGAAGCGGGACGAGCTCTCGGTTTGACCTATGGAAAAACGATGATAAAAGTTGTTCTTCCTCAGGCAATTAAAAATGTTGTACCTACTCTTGGTAACGAATTTATCGCACTTCTCAAAGAAACGTCGGTCGTAAGTTTTATTACCATCGTGGATCTGACGAAGTCTTTCCAAAACATCGCAAACAGCACATATGAGTACATCGTTCCTTATGTTGTGCTCGCCTTGATCTATTTGGTGCTTGTCCTGATAGTGACGAGCATAATCAAGCTGATCGAGAGGAGGTTGAGAGCCAGTGATAAGCGTTAAGAATATTTATAAAAATTTTAAAGACGTATCCGTTTTGCGCGGCGTTTCCTGTAATATCAATAACGGCGAACGTGTCGTTATTATCGGACCTTCGGGAAGTGGTAAATCCACGCTTTTGCGTTGCATGAATCTTCTGGAAGAACCGACTTATGGTGAAGTATGGCTTGACGGTAAGCTCGTAACACCTCCCGATCCGTATCTCCATTCCGACGTTATCAAAACATCTAAAACATATGACCGCCTTGCAAACGAAAATCCAAATGCATCTCCCGAAGAAATCGTGAAGAAGATCAAAGATGAAGATCTTCTTGGAAAGCGTGAGGGCAAAGCGTATAAGGCTGCGCTGAAGAAAATCGATGACGAAAACGGTATCGATATCAACCTTGCCCGTCAGAAAATGGGTATGGTATTCCAGCATTTTAACCTCTTTAACAATCTGACGGTTATGGAAAATCTGATGCTTGCTCCCGTTCAGCTCAAATTGAAAACAAAAGAAGAAGCGGAAGCAAAAGCAACAGAACTTCTTCACCGCATCGGTCTTTATGATAAAAAAGACGAATATCCGAGCAGACTTTCGGGCGGTCAGAAGCAGAGAATTGCGATCATTCGCGCGCTTGCAATGGATCCCGATGCAATTCTTTTTGACGAACCGACTTCCGCTCTTGACCCTGAAATGGTCGGTGAGGTTCTCGATCTGATCCGTCAGCTTGCCAATGAAGGCATGACGATGGTTATCGTAACGCACGAAATGGGCTTCGCAAAAGAAGTTGGTACGAGAATCATCTTCGTGGATGAAGGTCATATCAAAGAAGAAGCACCTCCGGCGGAATTTTTTGCAAATCCCAAGGACGAGCGTCTGAAAGAATTTCTTTCCAAGGTACTTTAATATCGTTAAAATCAAAGAGCCGACCCTGTGGGGTCGGCTTTTCACATATACTGATTTTCTGCATATACTGTCCCGAAAGGGTGATGAATATGTATCGAAATGGACAACATTCGGGTTTTGCAGAGATCCTTCGCTCGCGTCCCTCAGCTTTGGTGGAGATCCGCGGCGGCAGAGATTATCCCGATATCCGAGGTATTGTCAGATTTTATCAAAGAAAATACAGTGTACTTGTCGTTGCGGAGATCAAGGGATTGCCCGTTCCCATCGGCAGATGTGAAAAAGCAATATTTGGTTTTCATCTACACGAGGGAATTGCCTGTACGGGAGAGAAATTTGCTGATACGAAAGGGCATTATAATCCCGATTCCTGTCCGCATCCATATCATGCTGGGGATATGCCGCCGCTGTTTGGTGTGAACGGTTTTGCTTTTTCTGCATTTATGACGGATCGTTTCCGCGTGTCGGATATCATCGGGAAAACGGTCGTGATCCATGCGAAAGCGGATGATTTCACGTCACAGCCTGCAGGCAATGCGGGAGAAAAGATTGCTTGCGGAACGGTGAGGCGGGTTCTTAATAATAGAACCAATGATTACCGATAGCGAAAGCAAAAGTTCTGTTTTTCTGAATCCAGCTATTTGTTGCAATTTTGGGATTCAGGAAATAGAGAACGCCATCGTTCACGGTCGTGCCTTCCAGTACCATTTTTGCCGCGCGGATGCATTCCGCATTGGAATTGTTATAGATTGTTCCCGTGGCGATGGGGGTGAACTGTACGCCGTATTTTCTGTCGAAGATCACACCGTAGATCGTATTGGGAAAGAGGGCACTGTCCACACGGTTCATGACGACGTTGCCGACGGCGATCTTACCGAGAAGCGGTTCGCCTCTGCTTTCCGCATAAATGATGCGGGAAAGCCAAAGTACCGCGCCATCCCAATAAACCTCGTCTGCAGCCGCGCAAACGCCGCCTTTATCTTCGATCACGACACTGCGCGAAGCATCGTTCCAAAGTACTTTTGCATCGTAAGCTCTTGCGACTGCACGGATGGGAACGTATAACGCACCGTTTATGTATCGGCAATAAACATCTGTATAAAAACATCTGCCGTTAGCTTCCACGTAATAGCCTTTATCACTTGCGGAAACTGTGATACCGCGTGTTTTTATAGTAACGACATCGCCGGAAGATGAACTGACGTAACTTGTCTTGTCCATTGCTTGTGTAAAAGCGACGAGTGGAACCATTGTTTTTTCTTCGACAAGATAGCCTGTGATTTTGGTCTGACCGATCGAAACGGGAATTTGCGCGTAATCGGCGGAAGCGGAAACGCTAAAGATCACGATGAAAAGTCCCGTGATCAGAAAGATCGTTCGTAATTTTTTTAGCATTGCATTGTTTTCCTTTCTTTTATCATAAGTTGAACGAAAACGAGTTTGTTTGAGATAGAAAACCTCCTTTCATTTTTTTGTTGTGAATAAGGTGCGGTGCTTCACCGCTGCAAACTCGTTTCTTTACATTTTTATGATACCATAGTTTTATGTATGAAAACAATGCAATATATTTTCCAATGCTTCCGTATTTATACGGAAATGACAAAATTTGCTCTTTTTTCTATTGAAAACGTACGGAAATAATTGTTTTCAAAGGGGATCCATCGTGAAAAAAACACATCAGCATATTCTCCGTCACGTTTCTTGATGCGTTCTTTTTGTTTTTCCGCGGGAATCGAAAGGAATATACGCAGATCATAGAAACCGTCAAAAAGAGGATGATGGCTGTATGAACCTTCGATCACGGTAAGCGGTACGGATGGGATTTCGATTTTTTCTGCCAAGGTCATGGTATGGCAATCAAAGCGTTGATAGGAAAAATTTTCTTTTTTGGAAAGAGGAAGTAAAACCTCGGCAAAAAAGCGTTCTCTATCGAAATTACCTCCTGCTTCCGCAAAGCGTTCAGGTGTTCTTTGTTCGGGACGCAGAAAAAAATCGTCCGTATGGATGATTGCCGCTCCGTAACGCTTCTTAAGTTCGACCGCAAGCGTGGTCTTTCCCGAACAGGCACCGCCATCAATGGCGATCACGGAACGGCTCTTTTTTGTGAGTAATTCTTCTGCTTTTATAAAAATTGTGTCATATTCGATCAGTTCCATAGATATTCCTCGTTTCGTGGTTTTTCTGTATTTCTATCATAACAAATAAATTGAAAAAAGTCAAATTTTTTTCGGTTTAGGTATTGCATTTTTGAAAATCTGTGATATAATAATATACGTTCCGCCGGTGTGATGGAATAGGCAGACGTGCTGGACTCAAAATCCAGTCCTGGCGACAGGGTGCGGGTTCGACCCCCGCCACCGGCACCAAAGCAATATAATCCGAACCAGATCTTCCCTGTGGGAGACGGGTTCGGATTATTTGTTTATTTCGAGAAGTTTGAGGATACTCACTTCAAAAACGGCATAATCAAACGTCCGAACTCCAAGCCAAGAGGACCGCGAAAGAAGAAACAATCTTGATTATGGAGGACATGATTATGAAAAAACTGATTAGTTGTGAATTTAACTTCGACACCGTCTGCGTGGAGCTAAAGTTTTCGGATGGCAGTATGATAGCCATTGATACCATTGCTGTAGAGAATGAGATTGCCGACAATATGTATCAGCGGTCAGAACTGGACTATCTGATCTACAATGATCCTATAGCGTATGCTGAACTGATACTGAACGGTGATCCCGAAACCTATTTGAAAACTGTAACCGAATACAAGCCATTGGACTAATCACCACATACGGCTTTTCCGTATCTGGTTTTGCC
>JAFUQQ010000039.1 GCA_017472285.1 Clostridia bacterium
AATTGAAAAAGAACATGAAAAGCAAATTGATGCATTATACCGACAAATTGCTTTTGCGCAAACGTGCTGTTATTGAATCTGTTAATGATTTTTTGAAAAATGTTTGTCAGATTGAGCATTCTCGATATCGTTCTGTTTCCGTTTTTTTCATCAATGTTATCTCTGCTCTGGTTGCGTATTCTTTTTTGCCGAACAAACATTCTGTTGGGCTTTTTCATCACACTCAAGATCTGCTTGTCCTCTGATTTTTCATCGAACTCGCGTTAAATAGATGCGTAACGTTCGATTGCTCGATCAGTTTCTGCGGTGTGACGTTGTTCTCACGGATGTAAGTGTTACATTCATCCCAGATTGCTTCTGTGTTGTCTTCGTTGATTTCCTTTTCACAACCGACAAATTCTTTCAGCTCGACCTGCGACCAATGATAGAGAGGATTTCCGAAAGCAGTACCGAGCACACGGCAATAGATTAGGAATTTTTCTTTGTTCGAGGCATTTCCTGTGATATATTCTTCATTTACACCGTAATTTCTCATGAGCCGCCATTTATAATGATCGCCCGCAAGCCACATATCGAATACGTCATGGAAGGGTTTATTGTCAAGGAGCTGCTTTTCGGGCAAATGACAGTGATAGTCAAAGATTGGCATATCTTTGGCATAAGTAAAATATAGCCTTTCCGCCGTTTCGTTCATCAATAAAAAATTGTTCTTGATATAACTCATAACGTTACCCCCGTTTTATAAAATGCAATTTCTCTTACGTCTTCGCTTTTACAGATATATTCACCGCTTATGGTTTTGAGTATCAGCGCAAACAAACCGTCTTCGTCCATGCCATAGGCATTGAAATCGATCCAATTTGCTTTATGTGCAGAAATACGGCCATTTGTGCCGATCTTCATCGTTGGCACAAAGGTTGAAAAGGGCGTACCTCTGCCTGTGGTGAAAAGTACGATCTGGGCACCGCTTGCTGCCAGCGCCGTTGCCGCGATCAGATCGTTTCCCGGCGCATTCAGCACAGAGATACCTTTTTCTTTGATTGGCTCTCAGTAATCCAATACGTCAACGATCTCACTCGTGCCCGCTTTTTCGATACAGCCCAAGGATTTTTCCTCCAGTGTCGTGATACCTCCCTCTTTATTTCCCGGACTTGGATTTTCATATACGGGAAAACCTTGGCGGATATAATGATTTTTGAAATCAACGATCATTTGCTTATATTTTTCATAGATTTCCGCGTTTTTACATTTGTTCATCAGGATCTGTTTCGCGCCGAACATTTCGGGAACTTCGGTCAGAATCGCACTTCCGCCGGCACCGATGATCTTGTCGGATATTCTTCCCACGAGGAGATTTGCCGTCAGACCCGAATAGCCGTCACTGCCACCGCATTTCAAACCGATACAAAGTTCGGAAAGATCGACTTCTTCACGGCAAAGTGTACGCGCTTTTTCAGAAAAGATACGAAGGATCTCCATGCCGTACGTATGCTCGTCCTCGACTTCCTGACAGTTAAAATACGCGATATTTTCTCTGCCGTATGGCGCGAGATATTCACGGATTCCGTCCAGACCGTTGTTTTCACAGCCGAGACCGACGAAAAGTACGTAACTTGCATTCGGATTCAGCGCGATGGCACAAAGCAATTTTTTGATATTTTCGTTGTCCTCACCAAGCTGAGAGCAACCGAATTGATGTGTGAGAGCGAAGATACCGTCAATACTGCCTTCGATGTATTTCTGCGCATCCTTTGCCAGACGCATACAAACGTTATTGACGCAACCGACCGTAGGAATGATGTAAATTTCATTGCGGATACCGGCTCTGCCGTGTTTGCGTTTATAGCTGCGGAAGGTATGTTTTTCTGCGGCGGGAATTTTCGCATGGAAAGAATAGCTGTATTCCACGTTTTCGTCCAGATGGGACCTTACGTTGTGGGTATGTACCCATTCTCCTTCGGCAATATCTTGTGTTGCTCTGCCGATAACCTCGCCGTACTTGATGATATATGCATCCTTGCCGATAGGGCGCAATGCATATTTATGTCCGGCGGGGATGGTTTCCGTTCTGTCAAGGCATACGCCCACGTTATCTTTTTTATGAATAATCATGATAGCAGACAAACTCCGTTTTTGATTTTTTCAATATTGGTAACGACCGTATCGTAAAAACCGTCGTATCGTGTGAGATCTTCACCCCATACGGTCACATCCGACATAAATGCATGAAGCGGTCGTTTTGCCGCAAAGTATTCGAGATATGCGGCTTCATCTTTGATCCCGAGCATGCGCCCGCAAAGTTTCACGCCGTATCCGTTCTCTGCTTTTTCAATATCCGAATATAACGCCATCAGATAGGAGAAATCCACCGTGAGATTGGGCGCGATCTTGCCGTGCTTCGCATAATAATCTCTGAATGATGGCAAAACTCTTGCTTTCCATTTGGAGATCGAATTCAAAGAAATGCTGATGAGTTGGTGATTCAGGAAAGGATTCAGAAATCTGTCCTTTACGCTGTCCGCAAAGACCGTTGTTGCCGCGATATCATCGGATACGTAAGGAATGATCTCATTTTTCAAGGTCGTTTTCACGAAAGCCGAAAGCTTTTCGTCGGTTATACAATCATATACCGTTTCTTTGCCGAGCATGAGTCCGGCTGGGACGAGATTGGTATGACTGCCGTTCAATACGCGTACCTTTCTCTTTTTGTAATAAGCGATATCGTCCGTTAAGACAACTTCGATGTTATGTACACCTTCTTTGATATATTCGGCAATATCGCCTTTTTTCTCTATCGCCCAGAGTCCGAAAGGTTCTCCGACCGACATGAGTCCGTCTTGTGTCCCGATCAGCTTTTCCAAATGCGCTTTTGTTTTCTCGTCGCGGGGATAACCCGATACGATACGATCAACAAGCGTATTGCAATAGAAATTTTTCTCGTTGTTCCAATGTTTGAAAGAGGAGGGCAGTTGCCAGCGTTCGATATATTGTTCTACGCATTTTTTCAATTCGTCGGCATTGTCCTCGATCAGCTCGACGGGGAGGAGATAGACACCATCGAGTCCAGCGCGAAATCTTTCGTAGAGGAATTTCGTCAGCTTGGCGGGATATGTGATATCGTCAAAGCCGTCGATTTTGTCGTCGGGGTTATAGCAGATACCCGCCTCGGTGGTATTGGAAATGATGATTCTGATGTCGGGGTCTCTTGCGAGTTCGATATATGCTTCGTGATCTTCAAAAGGATTGATGACCTTTTCGATGCAGTCTACTTTGCAAAATGTTTCCATGGTTTTGCCGTTTTCGGCACCGCGAAGAATAACGTGATATTTATTTTCCTGCTTTTTAAAAAGCTTCAGCATATCCGCTCTGTCTGATGGGGTAGGTTTGATCACGTATACACAGTAATCTCCGCCCTCGCAGTTCAGCGTATGAAAATAAACGTCGGCAAAGGCACGTAAAAAATTTCCCTCGCCGTATTGCAATATTTTTATCATATAATGACCTCTTTTCATGAATTTCTTCTATTTTATATTGTAAATGAGGCAGTAAAAAAGATAGCACAATATTGTCGCTCTTTTCTTATTTTTGCAAAATATTGCTCTGATTT
Organism: Clostridia bacterium; assembly: GCA_017472285.1. Lineage (GTDB taxonomy): Bacteria > Bacillota > Clostridia > Oscillospirales > CAG-272 > QALR01. The sequence goes on from JAFUQQ010000039.1 coordinate 3,608, forward strand.
GAGAAAATTGAGGTGTTTCGCACATGATGAAAGAGAAAAATGAGCAATATTTTGCAAAAACAAAACGAAGAAGGCAAGATTTTACTATGAAGGACGGCGGAGTATTGATATAATGAAATCATAAAATGAGGAAAGGAGATCCTTATGATTTACGAAAATAACTCCGTTAAGGAACTGAAAATTGCATATGTCGGCGGCGGCTCGCGAGGCTGGGCATGGACGCTTATGAACGACCTTGCCAAGACCCGTGATATGTCCGGCACGGTGTATCTGTACGACATCGACTTTAAGGCTGCACAAAATAACGAGGTGATCGGCAATCAATTTCCCGGTGATAACTGGAACTATAAGGCTGTCAAGGCTGCGGAGGAGGTGATGACGGGAGCGGATTTTGTCATTGTTTCGATTTTGCCGGGTACGTTTGACGAGATGGAATCCGACGTTCACGCGACAGAAAAATACGGCATCTATCAGTCTGTGGGCGACACAGCGGGCGAGGGTGGCTTCTTCCGTGCATTGCGTACCGTGCCTATGATGCGTGAGATCGCCGCAAATGTGCGCAGATATTGTCCGCACGCTTGGGTTATCAATTATACAAATCCAATGGCAGTCTGCATCGGTGCTCTCTATCGGGAGTTTCCCGAAATCCGTGCCTACGGCTGCTGTCACGAGGTATTTGGCACACAGAGTCTTCTTTCGAACGCTTTGGAGGAAATGGAAGGCATTGCGGACGTTTCGCGTCAGGATATCGCTGTCAACGTGGTCGGTGTCAACCATTTCACTTGGTTCAGTTCTGCGTATTACAGAAATAAGGATATCTTTGAAGTCTATGCACGTTTCATAGACAAATATTACGATAGCGGTTACAGTAAAAAGGGACTGGATCATTGGAAAAAAGATACCTTTGCGAACAATGCAAGGGTGAGAATGGATCTTTTCCGCTGTTTCGGCTACATTGCTGCCGCGGGTGACAGACATCTTGCGGAGTTTATGGATTTTGAGGATTATCTCATCGATTGCAAAAAGTGGATGTTTGGACTGACTCCTGTTTCATGGAGAAAGGAAAATCTGAAGGAACGCCTTGCGCGCAGTGAACGCTTGCTTTCGGGTGAAGCATGGACTTTGAGAGAGAGCGGCGAGGAGGGCACCCTGCAGATGCGTGCGCTGTTAGGACTTGATACCATGGTCACCAATATCAATATGCCCAATCGCGGACAGATATCGAATCTGCCTTACGGCGCAGTCGTGGAATGCAATGCAGTTTTCCGTGACGGTTCGCTGACACCTGTGATGGCGGGAGAGATTCCCGAAAGCATTTATCCCTTGATTTCGCGTGCCGGACGGGAGAATGAGGCGACCTTGGATGCCGCATTCAGTCTTGATCTCGGTTATGCGTATGAGAAATTTGCCGAACTCAATATGCTGAAATCTCTGAAAACGGAAGAAAAACAGGAACTTTTTGAAACGATGTACAGAAATACCGAAGGATATCTCGGTGTATACAAGAAATAAGGCAAGCCTTTATTTTCCTTGTAGCTTTTTGCGATAGCTGGTGGGCGGGACACCCTTTTCGGCTTTGAAGACCTTGCAGAAATAAGAAGATGAATTAAAACCTGAGCGGGTGGCGATCTCGGTCAGATTTTTGATTACGACAGTTCAGGCTCGTTTATATTGGCTGTGATCGTTAAGAAGCTGACGGGCAAGCCTTTCTTGCAGTATTTGCAGGAGAAAGTATTGCGTGAGATCGGTTTTTCCGCGGATGCTTACTGCCTCAAGGCACTGGGCGATTATTCCTGGGGCGATTCGGGGGTGTTGTGTACCGCGCGAGATCTTTTGCTGTTTGCGCGCTTTCTTCTAAACCGAGGCACGTTCAACGGAAAACGCTATCTGAATGAGAAATTTATGCGCGATGCCACGACGATGCGGATCAGCAATGACGATTTCGGTTTCGTTGCTCACGATACCTTCGGTTACGGTTATCAGATCTGGGGGATGGCGCGCGGATGCTTTAGCACTTACGGCATGGGCGCACAGCTTGGCTTCTGTGACCCGACGCACGACCTCATCTTCGTGATTAATGCCGATACGCAAGGAAATCCTCACGGATACGAACAGATCTTCGATGCGCTTTACCGCAATATTCTGGATCATATAACCGAGGATGGTTCGGCTTTGCCGTCCGCCGCCGATGAGACCAGCGCGCTGGGTGCATGGCTTGCGCAGAGGAAACTTTTTTATCTGCCCGGAAATAAAGAAAGTCGCTTTGTCGATGAGATCGGCGGCGTGACCTTCAAAGCATTTGAAAATCCGATGGGAATCAAATGGTTCCGTTTGGAATTTGAGGGCGATGAGGGAAAATTCCATTATGAAAACGCGCAGGGGGTTAAGTGTATGCCCTTGGGCTTTGGTCATAATGTCTTTGCGCAGTTTCCCGAGGAGGGCTATTCCGATATGGTTGGAAATGAGATTGCGCCGGGACATACTTACCGCGCCGCTTTCAGTGCCGATTGACCCGAGGAGCGTAAACTGCGCATCCGTGTGCAGATCATCGATAAATATTTTGCAAATCTTGCAATCATCTTCAGTTTCCGCGATGGAAAAAACGTTTCGGTGAGAATGGTGAAGCAGGCAGAAAATTTTCTGAATGAATATACGGGAATCATGACCGCTACGGCAGAATGACTTCGATGATACGAGAAAAAATCCGCTTTCGCAAGAAAGCGGATTTTTTGATTTATAGGAAATTGCTCAAATCGAACCTCGCCGCCTTTTTATGATAAAGCAATAGCTGGCGGAAGATTCCATTGACAAAGCAAATGGCTGCATGATATAATAATTAATATATTGATAGTTATCAATTTTAGGGGAATACTGTCTTTAAAGCATATAGGTCAACGCAAAATATCATGGATGAAGATTAATTCATCGGAAATTGTTTTAAAATAATCAATATAAATATTTTGAAAGGTAGGATTATCAATGTCATTTTTCCTGAATGGTATTCATGTTCCTCATAGAAAACATACGGTGGATCAATCTGCCGTGCGGATGCCGATTCCGAAAACGATCACACTTCCGATGTCTATGCATATCGGTGCGCCCGCGCGTCCGATCGTCAAGGTTGGAGATCTTGTGAAAGTGGGAACACCTGTTGCAGAAGCTGTGGGTGCGGTTTCTTCTCCGATTTTTTCGAGTGTATCGGGTAAAGTTACGAAAATTTCAGATGTTCTTCTTGCCGGCGGTCAGAGTGTGCCTGCTGTCACGATCGAATCAGATGGAGAAATGACGGTGGATGCATCGATCTGCCCGCCTGTTGTGGATTCCCGCGAAGATTTGATCGAGGCCATTCGTATGAGCGGTGTCGTCGGTCTTGGCGGTGCGGGTTTTCCGACTTATGTGAAATTCAACGTGGAGCCTTCCCGTATCGAAGAATTGATTATCAATGGAGCAGAATGTGAGCCTTATATCACGAGCGATTCGCTGACGATGACGGAACGCGCCGACGATATGGAATATGCATTGCAGACAATGAAAAAACATTTCGGTATCCGTAAGATCATCATCGGTATCGAAAAAAATAAAAAGAAAGCGATCGCATCGATGCAAATGCTTGCCAAACGTATCGACGGTTTTTCCGTCAGCGTATTGCCCGAAGTATATCCGCAGGGCGGCGAAAAAGTGCTTGTCTATCATACGACGAAAAAGGTGATTCCTGCCGGGAAACTCCCGATCGACGTGGGATGTGTCGTTTGCAACTGTACGACGCTTGCCGCGATTGGTACGTATCTGAAAACAGGTATGCCGCTCGTGGAAAAATGTATTACCGTGGATGGCGCAGCTGTCAGGACCCCGCAGAACGTGATCGTTCCGATCGGTACTTCTCTTGCGGAAGTCTTTGCATTTTGCGGCGGTTTCATTACCGAACCCGAAAAAGTGCTTTACGGCGGACCGATGATGGGGATTACCGTTCCCGATCTGAATGCCCCCGTTCTGAAAAATACCAATGCAATTCTCGCGCTGACGGCAAAAGAAGCAAAACTTCCGAAAACAACGGCTTGTATTCGTTGCGGTTCCTGTACGAATACCTGTCCTTTCGGACTTGCACCCGCTTCGATCTTGCTTGCGTATAAGAAAAAAGATACGGAACGCTTGGAAAAACTTTCTGTGGAAACCTGTATGGAATGTGGTTGTTGCAGCTTCGTATGTCCCGCAAATCGACCTTTGGTGCAGACCAATAAGCTTGCAAAAGCACTTCTGAAAGAAACAAGAGCAAAGGAGACATCGAAAAATGGATAAAGTCTTACGTCTTTCCGTTTCGCCGCATATTCACAGCGGACGTTCCACGGCGGGCATCATGCTTGACGTAATCATTGCGCTTCTTCCCGCGGCTGTCGCGGGAACGGTGATCTTCGGACTTCGCGCGCTGCTGGTGATTGCGGTCTGTATGGCAAGCTGTGTGATTTTGGAAGCGATCTTCAATCAGATCGTCAAAAAGGAACAGACCGTCGGTGATCTCAGCGCGGCTGTAACGGGTCTGCTTCTTGCGCTCAATCTCCCCGCGGGTATTCCGCTTTGGCAATGTGTCATCGGCTGTTTGTTTGCAATCGTGATTGTCAAATGTCTGTTTGGCGGTATCGGTTACAATCCCGTCAATCCTGCGATCACGGCGCGTGTATTCATGCTCGTTGCCTTCGGCAGTATGACGGTACAGGCATTTCCGACGGTCGTGGATACGGTCGCGGGCGCGACTCCGCTCGTTTCTATTGCTGAGGGAAATGTGCCGAATCTCTGGGAGCTTTTCCTCGGTCTGAAAGGCGGTGCGATCGGTGAAACCTGTGGATTGGCACTTCTCCTCGGTTTCATTTATCTTCTGGCGCGCCGTATCATTACATGGCATATTCCCGTTTCTTTTGTGGGAACGGTATTCCTTTTTTCTTTCTTTATGGAAGGTTTTGACGCGATCAAAGCACTTTCCCTGATTCTTTCGGGCGGTCTTCTGATCGGTGCTGTCTTTATGGCGACCGATTACGTGACTTCTCCTTCCACGGCAAAAGGAAAACTGATCTTCGGTATCGGCGCGGGATTTCTGACCTTTCTGATCCGTTATTTCGGTATTTATCCCGAAGGTGTTTCGTTTGCCATTCTCCTGATGAATATTCTGACACCTTATATCGACTCTTTGACAGCGCATAAAGTATTCGGAGGTCGGAAAGCATGAAAAAATCCATAAAAAATGTATTGGTACTCGTAAGTATCTGCGCGGTGGTTTCGGTTCTGATGGCGATCACCAATGCCATCACCGCTCCCATCATTGCAAAAAATGAAAGCGCGAATGCAAATAAAGCACTCCTTGAAGTCATGCCTGACGGAAAGACATTTGATAAAGTGGATATCAGCATGTATACACTCCCCGCGACCGTTTCCGAAGCATACCGTGCGGAAACCGGCGGTTATGTTTTCAAATTGACGACGACAGGTTATTCCTCCGGTTTTGTCATCATGTGTGGCGTGAATACGGACGGAACGGTCAGCGGTGCGGTCTGCCTTGCTTCCACGGAAACCCTCGGTTATGAAAAGACGTTCGGCGATCTTCTGACAGGAAAGAACGCGGAAAATATCGATACGGTCGATACCGTTTCGGGTGCGACCAAAACGACGGGTGCATACCGTTCGGCTGTGAAAGATGCATTGAATGCCGCTTTGATTCTCGGCGGTGGTTCTGTGGATATCCGAACGGAAGAAGAAATTCTTGCGGATAATCTCTCGTCGGCACTTCCCGCGGCAGAGGGTAAATTTGAAAAACTCTTTATCGTTGAAGAACTTGACGGTGTAGATGCTGTCTATAAAGCAATTAATCAGACTGGTTTTGTTTGTGTGATCGGGGAACAGTTCATCGGTCTTGACGAGAGCGGCGCTGTCATTTCCGAAGTTTCGGAAGAAACGGGGGAAACCGCAGAGGCGGCGATCGCAAAAATTCTTGCGACGGAAACGACGGAATTGACGCTCTCTGATTATGAAGGCTTGCCTTCTCAGCTCGTTTCGGCGGAACGTACGGCAACAGGTAATTATATCATTCTGATCAAGGGCGCAGGCTACGGCATCATCGGGGGTGACGATTACCATCCCGCATCGGGCGAATATATCTATATCCGTGTTTCTCTGACGAAAGACGGTAAGATCATTGACTGTTTGACGGTTTCCGAAGAAGAAACGGACGGTGTCGGCTCTGCTTGCGCGGACGAAAGTTTCTACGGTCAGTTCGTCGGCAAAACCGAAGAAACGTATGAAGATATCGATGCCATCAGCGGCGCGACTCTCACAACGGACGGTTATAAAAAAGCGATTCTTCGCGCGTTTACTTGTGTGAAAATTTTTGAGGGAGGTGTGGAAAATTGAAGAAAAACGGCTATCTTTCGGTTCTGACCAAGGGTATTTTCAAAGAAAATCCCGTATTTATCCTGATTCTCGGCACCTGTCCGACACTTGCGACCACCACAAACGTGGTAGGTGCATTCGGTATGGGTATTGCCGCATTGGTCGTGCTTCTTTGCTCCAATATTTTGATCTCCTTGCTTCGTCGCGTGATTCCGGATGCGGTCCGTATTCCTTGTTATATCACCATCATTGCGGGTTTTGTGACCGTGGTACAGATGGTGGTACAAGCCTTTTTCCCCGCGCTTTATGAAATGCTCGGCGTATATCTTGCGTTGATCGTTGTCAACTGTATCATTCTCGGCAGAGCGGAAATGTTCGCAAGTAAGAACACTGTTGTGAAATCCGCGCTTGACGGTATCGGTATGGGACTTGGTTTCACACTTGCACTCTGCGCGATGGCAACGGTGCGTGAAGTATTCGGTGCGGCAAGCTTTGCGGGTATTCCGATCCCGTTCTTGGAAGAATACAAAATAGCGTTTTTAGTGAAAGCACCGGGCGGTATGTTGGTATACGGTCTGCTGATCGCGCTCGTTTGTGCGCTCACGAATGGAAAAGGTCCGAAAAAGAAGACATTTAGCTGTGCGGGATGTCCTTCCGCGGGTTATTGCAATACAGGCTCTTGCGGGGGCGAAAAGGAGGAAGTATAAATGGAAACGTTCAAATCTTTGCTTGTGATTCTTCTTTCTTCGGTTCTCGTCAATAACTACGTTTTGAGCCGATTCCTCGGTATCTGTCCGTTTCTTGGTGTTTCCAAAAAGCTCGGACAAGCGGTCGGCATGGGTATTTCCGTTACGGCGGTCATGCTCCTTGCGTCTGCAATCACATGGCCCATTCAATATTTGATTCTGGATAATCTTGGACTCGGCTATATGCAGACGATCGTTTTTATCCTCGTCATTGCGGCACTCGTACAGATGCTTGAAGTCATGCTGAAAAAATTTTCGCCCGCTTTGCATAAAGCACTCGGCGTTTATCTGCCTCTCATCACGACGAACTGTGCTGTTCTCGGTGTTGCGATCAACAATATCACAGACGGCTACGGATTTCTGGAGTCTATCGTCAGCTCGCTTGGCTGCGGACTTGGCTTTTTGCTTGCGATGGTATTGTTCGCAGGACTTCGATCCCGTATCGATGAGAGCGAAGTGCCGAAACAGTTCCGCGGTCTTGCCGTGACATTGATCGCCGCTTCCTTTATCTCTCTTGCTTTTATGGGACTTGCGGGCATCGTTGATAACTTATTTGTGTAAGGAGGATGCGTATGTTGGATGTAATGATTGATATTCTGACCGCGCTCGGCGTGGTCGTTGCGATCGGACTTTTCATGGGTATCCTTCTTGCCGTGGTTTCGCATTTCTTCGGCATGGAAGAAAGTCAGAAATTAAAACAGATCAGGGAATGTTTGCCCGGCATCAATTGCGGTGCTTGTGGTTTCAAGGGGTGCGACGATTATGCGGCGGCACTTGCAGAGGGGAATACCAAACCGAATCTTTGTGTTCCCGGTGCGGAAGATACCGCAACTGCGCTCGGTACACTTCTCGGTGTGGAGGTCGAAGCACCCAAAGACGTGGTTGCTTTTGTTCATTGCAACGGAAACTGTACCGCGACCTCGAAAAAAGCGGAATATGACGGAATTTCCACTTGCCGTGCCGCAAGTATGCTGTACGGCGGTCCCGATGCCTGCCGTTTCGGTTGCCTTGGTTTCGGTGATTGCGCGGCTGCTTGTCCCACGGAGGCAATCTGTGTGAGGGATGGTATCGCACACGTCGATACCACGCGCTGTATTGGATGCGGTGTTTGTACGGGCGTTTGTCCGAAAAATATCATCTCGATGGTTCCGCAGGAAACGAAAACGGTCGTGATGTGCAATAATAAAGATAAAGGCGCAGATGCGCGCAAGGTGTGCAAAAACGCTTGTATTGGATGCAAAAAATGTGAAAAGACTTGTCCGCACGGCGCGATTCAGGTTATCAATCATCTCGCTGTAATCGATTATGAAAAATGTACGGGCTGCGGTGCGTGTGTTGCGGGCTGTCCCACGGGTTGCCTCAAGAGCGTGTCTTTCCCCGATTTTGCTGAAAAAGAAGCGTAAGGCTTCTCCATCTCTCTCGTCGCCTTTTGTGGCGGCGGGAGATCATAAATAGGAATTTTTGATATGGAAAAGAGAGGAATGTCTTGTGACGAAAACGGATGGCAAAAAACTGAAAAATGATATCATTTTCGTTTCCGTTTTGCTTTTTGTGATCTCGGTCATCGGCGTTTTTTATTTTTTCTTCCGCGGCGAAGGCGATACGGTGACCGTTACGGTGGCTCGTGAATGTTACGGTGAATATGCGCTGGATGAAGATCGGGTTCTGGAAATCCGCACGGAACATTCGCTGAATACGCTTGTCATCTGTGACGGCAAGGCATATATGGAAACGGCTGACTGTCCCGATGGTATCTGTACGGATCACAGACCGATCTTCCGTGACGGAGAAAGCATTATTTGTCTGCCGAATCAAGTCGTGGTCACAGTCACCGCAAAAGACGGAGAAGAACCGGATATTGTTGCGTAAAGGTATAGGATATGGGGAATAATAACAGAAAACGGATTCATCAATTGGCACTTCTGAGTATTTTAACGTCTTTGGCACTTATCCTGTCCTATGTGGAAGCAGTCCTTCCGCCGATCTTTTCCGCCATCCCCGCAGTCAAACTCGGTTTTCCCAATATTCTGATCATTTTTATTCTTTACCGTATGGGAACCAAGGAAGCGGCGGCGGTTTCATTCCTGAGGATCGCGCTTTCCGCATTGCTTTTTGGTAATCCAATCACGTTTATATATAGTTTTGCGGGTGCATTTCTGAGTCTTACCGTGATGGCAATTCTCAAAAAAACGAATCTTTTTTCGACGGTCGGTGTCAGTATTGCGGGCGGTATTTTGCATAATCTTGGACAGATTCTCGTTGCCATGCTCCTGCTTGGCACGTCAGAGATCGGTTATTATATGGTCGTTCTTGCTTTTACGGGTACGCTCGCGGGATTTTTTATCGGACTTTGCGGTGCATTTCTGATCAGACAGGTGGATATCTGAGCAGAATACAGGAATCTCTACATATCGAAATATTGATATGAATTGATATCGGAAAATCAAATCCAAAGGAGATTCCATTATGAAAAAATTTTTATCCCTTATTCTTTCTGCGGCATTGCTTCTCGGTACATGTTCTTTTGTCGGTTGCGGCAAGAAAGAAAAAACATTGAAGCTCGGTCTTGGACTTTATACATCCGTGAAGACGACTGATGCGACAGAAGACAAAAACGGTCAGGGTCAGGCAATCGTCACGGGTGCTTCCGTGCTTATTGATGACGAAGGCAAGATCGTGAAATGTTTCATCGATTGCGCGGATCACAAAGTCGATTATACCGCAGATGGCCAAGCCATTACAAACGATTCTTTTGCGACAAAATACGAGCAAGGCGATTCTTACGGCATGAAAGCTTATGGCGGCGCGGCGAAGGAATGGTACGAGCAGGCGGATGCTTTCTGCGCGCTTGCCATGGGAAAGACACTTTCCGAAATCAAAGCTCTTGTCGCTTCCGATAACAAAGGTACGGATGCAGTCATCAATGCGGGTTGTACCATTGACGTTTCCGAATTTGTTCTTGCAATCGAAAAAGCGATCGCAAATGCTGCTCCTTCCGATGCGACAGCAAAAGACAATTTGAAGCTCGGCGTTTCCACAGCGCAAAGCGCAAGGGATGCGACAGAAGACAAAAACGGTCAGAATCAGCTCGAAACTACGTTTTTTGCGGCGGCTCTCAATGCGGAAAATCAGATCACTGCGGCAAAAACGGATTGTGTTCAGATTCAATTTACGTTTGATATGAATGGGGCTTCTACGTTTGATACCACAAAAGCAGTCGTTTCCAAAGGAGAACAGGGCGATGCCTACGGCATGAAAACCTATGGCGGCGCGGCAAAAGAATGGTATGAACAGGCTGACGTATTCTGTGCTTCCGCGATTGGTAAGACCATTGGCGAAGTCGGTGCGCTTCTCGGTGAAAACGGTTACGGCTCTGCCGATCTGCAATCTGCGGGCTGTACGGTAAATGTTGAAGGGTTTGTAAAGGCGGCTTCCAAAATCGATTGACAGAGGTTTATTATGAAAAAACGAACGCTGATATCCCTATTTTTATGTATCGCCATATGTTTTTCATTTCTTTCTTGCGGTACGAAACTCGATCAATATTCTTCCCATTCCTTTGCCTATTTTGATACGGTCACAACGGTGACGGGTTACGCAAAAAGTAAAGAGGAATTTGATCTCGTTTGCGAGGATATTTTCGGCAAGCTTTCGGAATATCACCGTTTGTTTACGATCTACGACCGTTATGAGGGCTTAGAAAATCTCTGTACGGTCAATGAATGGCAAGATGGCGCGCATCGTACGGTGAAGGTGGAAGCGAGAATCATGGATATGCTTCTTTTTTCAAAAGAAATGTATCGGAAAACGAATGGTAAGGTCAATATCGCGATGGGTAGCGTACTTTCCATTTGGCATGATTATCGTGAAGCGGGACTTGATGAACCTCAGGTGGCAGAGCTTCCGCCGATGGAAAAACTGGGGGAAGCCGCTTTGCATACGGATATCAACGATCTGATTTTGGACGAAGAAAACGACACGGTCATGCTTGCCGACCCCGCAATGACACTTGATGTCGGCGCGATCGCAAAAGGATATGCTGTTGAAATGACGGCGCGTAGCCTTGAAGAAAAAGGAATTTCGGGATATGTGATCAACGTCGGCGGAAACGTTCGTACCGTTGGTACGAAAGCGAACGGAGAAAAATGGACGGCGGGGATTGAAAATCCCGAAGATGATGGAGATATGCCGTATCTGGAATACCTTTATCTTGCGGGAGAATCTGTGGTGACGAGCGGTTCGTATCAGCGATATTATACGGTCGATGGCAAGGATTATCATCATATCATCGATCCCGAAACGCTGATGCCTGCCGAAAATTACCGGTCGGTTTCCGTGGTCTGCAACGATTCGGGACTTGGGGATGCGCTTTCCACAGCACTTTTCTGTATGGATTTTGAAGAAGGGCTCAGGCTTGTGGAATCGCTTTCCGATGTGGAAGCCATGTGGGTATTGACAGACGGTACGAAAAAAACGTCAAGCGGCTTTTCCGTATATACCCAAAAATAAAATATCTGTCCGCTCTGCTTGGCAGAGCGGATATTTTTATATTATAGGAAATTGCGCAAAACCGACCTCGCCGCTTTTTCATTTTAAGTACCTCTTGACTCCAAAAATCGACCTCTTGAAGCAAAAATATTTACAATTTCTCTGAAATGTAGTAAAATGAAATCGGATCAAACGAAAGGAGGGATACGTTCTTGAAGATTCGCATTGAAAGCGCGGAAAATGATGAGATCATTATCCGATGTCGTGAACCGAATGAAAAAATATACGCTTTGAAATTGGCAATTGAAGATATCATGCGCGGAGAATATGAGATCGCGTTGACCTCGGGCGGAACGGAATATTTTATCCCAAAGAACGATATCCTTTTCTTTGAAAGTTTTGATGGAAAGGTTTATGCACATACGAAAGACGGGATGTATACCGCGCCGTATAAGCTTTTTGAATTGGAAACGCTGATGCCTGTATCTTTTGTCCGTATCTCCAAATCCGCCGTTGCCAATTTGAATCGTGTCAGCTCGATACGCAGAGAAGTTGTTGGAAACGGCGAGCTTGCCTTTCGGGATTCCCATAAAAAAGTTTATTTTTCAAGAGCGTATTATAAGCTTTTACAATATAAAATGGAAGAAATGAGGTTAAAAAAATGAAATCAAAAAAAATATTCTGGGGGATCCTTCTGATTGCGTTGGCGATCCTGATGATCCTTGATGTATTTCACGTGTTTGCGCCGTTGACAGCGCGTATCGGTGAAATTTCCATATGGGCATCGCTTTGCGGTATCGTACTTCTGAGCTTTATCATCAATCGCCTTTACAGAGGCAAGATCAGTCAGATCTTCTTTCCGCTCGCGTTTATTTTTATGCTTTTTGAAAAAAATATTTCCGTGCTTTGCGGCGCGGACACAGAAAATATCATCAATAATTGGTTGGTACTTCTGATCGCCTTGCTTTTTACGGCAGGCTTTTCGCTTTTGTTTCCCTCACATCGCAAAAATCATCATGTGAATATCGAGGGATATCACGGGATATCTTCCGTAAAATATTCAAAATATGCGGAAAATTCTCTCGGACATTCTGTTATTTATATCGACAGCGCATCATTTTCCCCCAATCATGTGGAAAACAATCTCGGTTCCTGTAAGGTGTTTTTTGAAAATCCCGAGGCTTATACAGGAGATGGTACACTTTATATTGAAAATAATCTCGGCTCGATGACGATCTATGTTCCCAACGGTTGGTATGTTAAAAAATCTATGGAAAATAATCTGGGCGGTGTGCATATTCCTCAGAAAGACGACGGACTTTTGCTCCGTATCAAAGGAGAAAATAATCTCGGCTCGGTAACGGTCGTATACATCTGAGAATTTCCCCATATGCTCTGAACGCATATGGGAAAATTCTTTTCTTGACGGATATTGATTTCTTGTTTGGATAATGTTATAATGATTGAAAAAGAAATAATAGAAGGAGGATTTTTATTTATGAAGATCACACACGACTTTCACGTACATACCAACCTTTCTATTTGCGCGAATGAAACGGCAACAGTCGAAAATTATATCGCGCACGCAAAACGTCTGGGACTCAAAAAAATCGGTTTTTCCGATCATTTCGGTGCGAAAGATATTCCGAACGCAAGAGGTTTTTACCGCGCTCATCCTTATGAACACAATGCCGAGCTAAAAGACACCCTCGCTTCGATCCATGAACCCGATATCAAATTCTATTTCGGTTGTGAAACAGAATACCATACGCCAAAACGCGATATCGCCCTGACTGAAGAAGAAGCGGAAAAATTTGATTTCATCACTGTTCCCAATTCCCATACGCATATGATTATGCCGAAGGATTATATCGGTAATTACGATAAACACGTTGAATTTATGATTATGGCTTATGAAGATATCCTGAACAGCCCTCTCAGCCGTTATGTGACTGCAATGGCGCATCCTTTTGATATTTGTTGCCATACGTATACGTCAGCCGATCTGATTCCGATGATCTCAGATGATACCTTCAAACGTCTTTTCGATCAGACGGCGGAAAAGAATATCGCTTTTGAACTCAACGTGTCTTATACGAAAAATATGACACCCGATGAGATCGCAAACGATTGCCATATCCGTATGTTTCGTCTAGCAAAGGAATGCGGCTGTAAATTTACGTTTGGCAGTGATGCGCATGACAGCTCTCAGCATTATTTTTATCATAACGCGGAGATCCTTTCCGATATTCTCGGGCTGAAAGAAGACGATCTTGCGGAGATCTGCAAATGAGCGGTATTTTCCTGAAAAGATGAGGTTATAGAATTGCTGACTCAAGTGGATCATACAAATTGTCTTTGCACATTTCTCTATCGGGGAGAATATTATGCGATCGTTCTGATGGATGAGATCGATTCGATCCGTTGTGTTCATCTCGAATGGGATCCGTGGCACGGTTACCGTTATTGTGAAGACGTATGGGTTGCGGAAGATGTCTGGAAGATGGGAGATCGGTTGGCTTCCCTTTCGGAAGATGCGCCCCGAAAATATCCGATGCACGGAGAACATTATATCGTTACGGTCTTGTCGGAAGGGGAAACCGTCCGTTATCGTATCCGAAAAGAAAGATCGCTTTTCTCTCCTTTTTCCAAGCAAACGGTATCTTTATTTTTGAAATTCGCTGTCCAGCTTTTATTTACGCTTGCCGTTGTGATTTTGTTTGCAGAGACCGGTATCGGCTGGATCTCGGCACTTTTTCCCAAGGCCTCGGAATTTACGTCGTTTTGTGTCTATTATAGCATAGAAATCATCGGCAGTATTTTGCTTTTTATTTATTTCAAAGATGCAAGAGATCTTCTTTCCTTGTGTTTTTACGCATACATTCCGATTGGGCTGATCGTTCTGATTGGAATGTCGAGCCGATGGAAAGCGGGCTTTCTGATTCCTGTCGGTCTGCTCCTCCTGTTCGGTATTCTGATCCTGAATATATTGCGGACGAAAAAACATACGGAACTTTATCAGATGACAATCAAAAAAGCATCGCTCCGTCTGAAAACCTGTATGATTTTCATGGCGGTGCTCAGTCTATGCGTCATGTGGTTTTTTCAGATCTATCCTTATGCGTATGCCACGGAGGAAGCGGATATCGGGGGAGAAGCTTCGATCCTTGAAGAACGGTTTCTGGATGCTTGTGAGATGTTGGAGCAGGAGCGTTTCTGCGAACTTGAAACGGAAGAACGTCTGACGGTTTTACAAGCCATCTGTGATTATGAATGTATTGTCGGCTTCGGTTGTAATTCCGCGAAATTGCAGACGTTATATATCAAGGATGAGGGAACACTCGGTTATTATACCAATGCAGAGCAGACGATCACCATTGATCTAACTCTTTTGAAAGGGAATGATCCCGAAAAAATTGTGAGTACCGTTCTGCATGAAGTGCGGCATCATTATCAACACCGTCTTGTCGATCTTTATCAGACTGTCAAACCCAATCTGAATGAAAACAATCAGAATATGGAACCTTTCCGTGATGCGAGGAAGTTTCTGATCAATTTTCAAGACTATCAAGATAACAAAAAAGATGGATATGATGCCTATTATCAACAGCTTGTGGAACAGGACAGCCGCGCATTTGCGGAAAAACGTATGCAAGAATATTATTTATCTTTGATCAATTAATAACTTAGGGAGATGATTTTTATGAAAAAGGAAAAACGTCTGACGGCATCGCTTTTGATTCATCCCGAGGAACTTGACCGCGCGTGGATCGACCGCTGTGTTTCTTTGGGGATTCCGACACTTGCTTTGCATCCCGTCGGCGGTAAACGCGCAGCATTGATGATGAAAAACATGCTTGAGCGTCTGGAAACCGAAGAATTTCGCGCATTGCTCGATGAAGCGACCGAAAAAGGCTTGCAGATCGAATATGAAATGCACGCGGCAAGATATTTTCTGCCGTTCTATGAATTTGAAAAACATCCCGAATGGTTCCGTATGGATGAGAACGGCAAGCGTACACCCGATATGAATTTCTGCGTAAGCAATGAAGAAGCGATGGATTATGTTGTCAAACGTGCGACGCAGACGGCAAAACGACTCTACCGTTCATCCCATCGCTATTTCTTCTGGTTGGATGACGCACATGATGCTTTCTGTCATTGCCCCGAATGTTCAAAGTATTCTTCTTCCGATCAGCAGATGCTCGTGATGAACCGTATGCTCGCAGAACTTCGCCGTGATGACCCCGAAGCGACACTCGCATATCTTGCCTATTACAGTACCTTGACACCGCCCGAAAAAGTACAACCCGCGGAAGGTATCTTCCTTGAATATGCTCCTATCGACCGCGATCATCACAGACCGATGTCCGATAAGACTTCGGAAAAAAACAATTCGCAGAACCATCATATCGAAGCTTTGATCGAAAAATTCGGAAAAGACGGTGCTAAGGTCCTCGATTATTGGCTTGATAATTCGCTTTTTTCCGATTGGAAGAAACCGCCGAAGCCGTTCGCGCCTGATATTCCCGTAATCCATGCGGATTTTGATTATTATCATGCACTCGGTTTTGATGACCTTTCGTGCTTTGCTTGCTATCTCGGCGAGGATTACAGAGAACTCCACGGCGAACCCGACGTGAAGCCGTTTGCCGATGCTTATCACACGCTTTGTGAGGAAGACGCAGAATGAAACGATTGTTTCGTCCCGATCATTTTTTGTATCTTATCCTGCTGACTGTTTCCGCCAATTCGTTTTTGTGGCTAAAACAGGATCTCCGCGTGCTTCTTTTTGTCATTCCCGCCGTTCTTGCCGTACATATTTTCCCGGGAATGTTTATTAAAAACATTCCGGAAGAACGGCTGCGGGTCTGTTATCACGGTGCTTCGCTTCTCGTTATTTTTCTGACGGCAACCGTATTTT
Organism: Clostridia bacterium; assembly: GCA_017472285.1. GTDB lineage: Bacteria > Bacillota > Clostridia > Oscillospirales > CAG-272 > QALR01. The sequence continues at coordinate 20,141 of JAFUQQ010000039.1, forward strand.
CCGTTATCTTTCATGTCATACTTGCCGTTCGATGCTTTCCTTCGGATATATGGACTTGGATATGGAGCGCGCTTCTGTGTACGGCAATACAGGCAAGCGTTTTCTGGAACGGTATTATCACGGTTTATTGTACGTCAAAACAGCTCGGTTTCCGTTTCCGTGCACTCGGGCTTCTTTGCGGCATGATCCCGATTTTGAATCTGATCGCGCTTGGTATCATATTGCAAGTTGTTTTGTATGAGATCGATCTCGAATCCGATAAAGCAATCTTAAATGAAAAACGCAAAGCCGAAAGGCTTTGCGCGACGAAATATCCGATTCTGATGGTCCACGGTGTGTTTTTCCGTGATTCCGAAAAGATGAATTATTGGGGCAGAATCCCCGCGGAGCTTGAAAAAAATGGTGCCACGATCTTTTACGGCGAACATGAATCAGCGTCATCCGTTGCGGATAGCGCTTGGGAGCTTGCTTTGCGTATCAAGCAGATCACCATCGAAACGGGATGCGAAAAAGTGAATGTGATTGCCCATTCCAAAGGCGGTCTGGATATGCGTTATGCGCTTTCCCATACGGATATCGCACCTTTCGTTGCTTCTTTGACAACGGTCAATACACCGCATCGTGGTTGTATTTTTGTCGATTACCTCCTGGAAAAAGCACCGAAATCATTGGCGGAAAGTGTGGCGGCAACGTATAACGGTTCTTTTAAAATATTGGGCGATAAAAAACCTGATTTTATGGCGGCTGTCAGTGACCTTACGGCTTCTGCTTGCCGTAAATTTAATGAGGAAGTGCAAATGCCTGACAGTATTTATTGTCAAAGCATCGGTTCAAGGCTGAATTATGCGGTAAACGGACGATTTCCGCTCAATGTTTCTTATCCGCTCGTGCGGTATTTTGACGGCGCAAACGACGGTTTGGTTGCCGAGGAATCGTTTCCGTTCGGTGAAAAATATACGCTTCTCACCGTCAAAGGCAAAAGAGGTATCTCTCATGCTGATATGATCGATCTAATGCGAGAAAATATCAGAGATTTTGATGTGCGTGAGTTCTTTGTGCAGACGGTGGCGGAGCTCAAACAAAAGGGATTATGATTTATAAAAGAAAAAAATGGAGGCAAATATGAGTTTTGACTATCAAAAATCAATAGACTTTCTTCTTGAAAACGGTAGAGATGTAATTCAATACCGTTTGCATAAAGATATACTCCACGACCTGACCGAAGCAGAGGAAACGGCGCTTCTTGAAAAGGTGATGCAAACGCCCGAATATCAGTTGCTTTTAACGCACGTTAAGCCCAATGGATACATCGGCATTGGTATGCACTCTTGGGAGAAATTCAAAGCATCACATCTTGATGATGGTGAAAACGCCGCAAGACTCTTACACAATTACGGTATCCCCAAGGATATGCCCATCGTACAAAACTTCGTAAAAGCCATGCGCGATGATGCGGTATTGGAGCAAGAGTTTTCGTATTACAATCCCGAAAAGGTACGCTTTGAAACACGTAGCATCGGTATCAACAGCGGCTCATCTCTTGATGTTACGCTGTACGCTTGTCAGGCGTTACTCGGTTACGGTGACGATCCCGAAATGAAGCATTTTGTCGAAGCCTCCTATAAGGCGTTCGTGAGCTTGCTTGATTACGAATCGGCAGATGAGATCACAACCTTCAATCCGAACCTCAAAAGAAAATATAACTATCCCACCATTACGCCCGACACTTATTTCCCGTGTCAATACCATCTTGAAACCTTGGCAAACACGCAGAGTTGGCGTACAGAGGAAAGCATTGCCCGTCTTGCCGAGGCAATCGACCACCACGACAGAATCACAAAGGATTTCGGTGGTTTTGCGGTAAAGATCAACGGCAAGCAGGTAGGACCCGGATGGGCATATATGAATCCCTTTTTCCCTTTGTCCTTCCCGCAGAAAGCACCCAATCACAGAAAGACATTGACCGCACTCGCAAAAGTCACGGGGGATAGAACACAAGTGGTAAAAGAGTCAGTGGAAACTTTGCTTAAAATGCTGTCCGAGGACGGTGCGCTCCGCACCACATTTACTTCGTCTTATGAAAAAAGCCGTTTCAAAGATAATTTCCGCAGTGGACATCCTTATGCCGAAATCGGATTGGAACCCGACCACAGAAAAGATACGGCGATTTGGTGTGAGCTTACCTTTTGGGCAGTAGAGTTTTTGCATATTATTGAAAACATGAAAAAAGGAGAATAATCTAAGTCATATAACTTTCAAAAACAAATAGACTTTCTCCTTGAATACGCTTGTCCAAGCACAAAAAATGATATGCACCCCAAAAGTGTATAACTTTTGGGGTGCATATCATTTGAACAGTCCTTTGTTATATTATTTATAAAAATCCTTGACCGCACAGAAAAAGGCATCAATGTTTTCCCATTTTGCCATCGGCGGTACGTCGCACCCCGAAGAAATGATGAAATTATCATATTCCGCACATTCGCGGAGAAGCTCTGTCGTTTTCGCATAGACCGAATCGGGCGTGCCGTTTTTCAGTTCACCGATGGGATCGATATTGCCCATGACGAGAATATCCGACGGCATTTTTTCAAGCATCGTTTTCATATTGACCGCATTGCCGAAATGATATGCCATCGCGCCACAGGAAACGATCTCGTCCGCGAGCATTTCCACGGCATTGCCGCAATTGTGATAGATCACGGCGAAATCATCCGTCTGCACCGCATCTACGATCTCCTTCATGTAAGGTGAAGCAAATTCTTCCATCAGAGAGGGGGAGAGAAGTCCTGCAAGCGGTTCTGCCACGACCACACCCGCAGCCCCCGTTGATTTGTATGCGTTCATATAAGCGATCAGAAAATCCGTTGCTTTGCGGAGCACCGTATGTACCATATCGGGTTCTTCATAACAAAGGATCATGATCTCGGAAACGTCAAGTAATCTACCCGCCAGCGAATAAGGACCGATTACTCCCGCAAAAACAGGTCTGTCCGTAATCAGTTCACAAGCCTTGCGGATGGCTTCGATATAAAGACCTGTTCTGCCCACGCCGACTGTGGGAACGGTAAGCGTATCGGCTTCCTCCTCATCCGTAATAAGCGTATCGATGACAGTCGGCACTTCATCGTCGCTGAAGCGGACTGCCGCACCAAAGGCTTCCGCTTCCACGGAAAGATCCATCATACTGACCGATGCCGCACTATCGATACGGTCAGCAATCATTTTCATGCCTTTTGCCTGCATATCAGCGGAAGCGATCAGCTCTCTTACGCTGATCCCCATCAGTTGTACCGAGGGGAATGACAGGATAGGCATGGCTTTTTTTATCTTTGCATTGCGAAGGGCATCTGCCCATGATCTCATATTCATTCGTATTTCCTCCGAAACGATTCGTCGTTATCCGTATTATATAAGAAAATGGGATGATCCGCAATGGTTTTTCAGTGACTGAAATTGTAAAATTGCAAAATGGTTTCTTCGTTTGTTTTGAGAGAAAGCTGTGTTTCGCGATAACGGAAGAAAGCGGGATAGGTACTGCGGATCGTCATGACTTCACCTTTTTCAGAGATTTTACGGCGGATGAAAACGTGTCCGAATTTGGTTTCCATATCGGCTTCCATCGTGATCGGGAACGTCAGCTCCATCGGTGCGATGATGAGCATACCGCCGCTGTCATCCACGCCGAGTGCACGGGAGAACACATAGCGCAAAGGTGCGCCGAACATATGATGGTTATGCGATGCTTTTTCGCTCCAATATTCACAAAGAGTCGTTTCACCGCGTTTCAGCCATGCGCCGTAAGAATTTTCTTTTTCGGAAGTCAGGAGTTTCATCGCGGTATCGCCGAAACCATTCTCAAAAAGTACGCGGATGAGGATATCTGTGCCCAAAATACCTGTATCGAATGCGCCGAGTCCTTCATATTTTTCCGCAAGGGCTTCCACCATCGGAACGTCACCAATACCGATATCGATAGCAAAGGCATCCGCACCTTGAATACCGTCGCAATAGGTATTTTTTTCCGCGTCATAATAATGACGGCGCAAAGCCGCACGGAGTTCGGCGGATTTTTTTGCCCAAGGTGCATCAAAATCATCTAAAACGTAGGAGATTTCAACCATATAATCCAGACATTTGATTAAGAAATAAGTATTTACAAAAGGTTCGGGAATGGCGATTTTATCGGGTGTACACCAATCGCCAAGACACCAGCCCTTCGGTTCTTCACGAACAACGAGTCCGTCTTCGCTTCGGGATTCCATATAAGCAATATATTTTTGCATATGCGGATAATATTCACGCAGAATATCCACTCTGTCATGATGCAGATAGATCATATAAGGTACGATGACGATTGCGCCGCCCCAACCGCCGGGACCGCCGCCGCCACCGCCAAAAGGAGCCGTATGCTGAACGTGACCCGTTTCGGGGTCTTGTCCGTCTGCGATATCACGCATCCATTTTTCGTAGAGCTTTTCGGCGGATAACACGGTCATGGCAAGGTCAGCCGTCAGTTGTCCGTCACCCGTATAACCAAGCCGTTCTCTGTGGGGGCAGTCCGTGATGACAGCCGAATGCATATTGGAATACAAGCTGCGGATGGATGCAGTATAAAGAAAATTCAGAACGGCGTTATCAGATGAGAAACGTGCGCGCACGGGAATATCCGTATGGATCTCATGTACCCACACATCTTCCGCTTTGCCGATGATTTCAAAATAACGGAAACCATGGAAAACGAATTTGGGCATACAGAAATGCGCTTCACCATCGCTGATATACGTATCTTTTTGCGGAAGTTCGCCTGCCGAACGTACCCAAAGCTCATGATTTTCTTTCAGCCGTTCCGCATGGGTAACGGTCGTTTCTTCGCCTTCCGCCGCTTTTTGCATGAAAGATACCACACCCGAAAGATTGATGCCCGCGTCATAGACCGTGCGTGTTTCATCCTTGAAGATCACGACAGGTCTGATCTTACGGATGATCTTATCGTGAGGCGCATCGCTTTCCTGAAGCTTGCCCGAGGGCGCATCGATGCATTCCACGGGTTTCAGCAACGTATCTTTATGACGGAAATCATGGGTTTCACCGATATAAATATTATCATAAACAATTTCGGAATCATGCCAGAAGACTGTTTCATCGGAAAGATATTCCTTGCCGTCAACCGTGAGCGAAAAGGCAAGACGGGGTTTTCCGTAAGAAAGTTTACCCTCACCCGTGCGTTCATTTTGCAAGTACCAACCGTTTCCGAGCTGTATCTCAATTGCATTATCACCGCGGTTCAGATGATCGGAAAGATTATAGCGGCAATAATAGACGCGATGCGAAAACGTATCGCTGATCGGATAATACAAGGTCGAAAGATCCCTCTCTCCGTAATCAGAAACAGGTGGTACGAGAACATCGGAAGATATCTTTTTTCCATTGACGTACAACTCAAAAAAACCGAGTCCCGTGATCTCGATTGCGCTGTTTTCGGGTTGTTCCACGAATATATTTTTGACGAAAACCGGAGAAGCCGTGGTATCGGCACAAACGAACGCCGCGCTGTGTATACTCATAAGTTCCATCCTTCCCGCTTTTTCTTTACGAAAAGAAAAAGCTTGGCAAAAAGAAACGCTCTGTGGTTCCTCTGCCGTTATTTTGATAAAATTTTTTATTTGGGTGCAGGCACTGCCTGCTCTTTGCGAAAAGAAAAAGCTTGGCAAAAAGAAACGCTTTGTGGTTCCTCTGCCGTTATTTTGATAAAATTTTTTATTTGGG
>JAFUQQ010000040.1 GCA_017472285.1 Clostridia bacterium
CTCCCGACGAAAGTCGGGTGAGAGGGCGGTAATATATGCTGAAAATGCCCTCTCCGTCAACTACGTTGACACCTCTCCCGAAGTGAGAGGCTTTTAAAAAGTTTTTCTTTTGTTAAAAATGCCGAAGACAAATTTTGAAACAGACTTTATCGAAACACTGAGATCCCCCGAAATTTTCGGGGGATTTTACTCATTCTTTACCTGTCCAGCAGTATGTGCAAAGCTTTTCGGGATCGACACCTGTGGAAGCGAGCATATCGTCAAGACGGAGATAACTGAGGGATGTGAAACCGAGTTTTTCTCTGATCTTTTCGACCATGTTTTTGTATTTCTGACTATCGGGATCGGTATACTCAATGAGTGTCTGTGCATCGGGCAGACCGCCTTCGAGTTCCACAATCACACGGCGGGTGATGAGTTCCATTTCCGATGTGGAACGGGTGAAGTTCAGATATTTACATCCGAACATGATGGGCGGACAGCCCGTACGGATATGAACTTCTTTCGCGCCGCTGTCATAAAGGAATTGTGTTGTTTCACCGAGCTGTGTACCGCGCACAATCGAATCGTCGATCAGAAGCAGTTTCTTACCTTCGATCAGATCATGAATCGGAATCAGTTTCATCTTTGCGATCAGATTGCGCTTATTCTGATGTGTCGGCATGAAAGAACGAGGCCAAGTCGGTGTATATTTGATGAAAGGACGGGAATATTCCACGTCGGATTCATTGGCATAACCGATCGCATGGGCAAGTCCCGAATCGGGAACACCTGCGACAAGATCGGGGTCAACGAGTCCTTTATCTCTTTTCGCAAGACATTCGCCGCAATGATAACGCATCTTTTCAACGCTCATGCCTTCATAAGACGAAGACGGATAACCGTAATATACCCAAAGGAACGTACAGATCTTCATTTTCGTATCGAGTGTACCGAGCGAGCGGATATTGGTTTCATCCATAACTACGATCTCGCCGGGCGCAAGTTCTTTAAAATGCGTATAACCCAGATTGAGATATGCAAAGCTTTCAAAGCTTGCACAGTAACCGTCGTCTTTTTTACCGATCATGACGGGGGTTCTGCCGAGCTTATCACGAACTGCATAAATACCCTTGGGTGTCAGGATGAGCATACTCATGGAACCGTCGATGATCTCCTGCGCGTAACGAATACCCTCAATGAAATTTTGTTTCTGGTTGATGATCGCGGCGACGAGCTCCGTCTGGTTGATCGTGCCGTTCTGCATTTCAAAGAAATGCGTATGATTTTTGAGGATATCTCTTGCGATTTCCTCCGTATTATTGATCTTACCAACCGTTGTGATGCTGAACGTACCGTGATGCGAACGGATCAGAATGGGCTGGGCTTCATAGTCGGAAATACAGCCGATACCGTACTGACCTTGCATTTCCGTGGATTCCTGTGTGAATTTCGTTCGGAAAGGTGCGTTTTCAATATTATGAATGGATTTATCAAATCCATTCTTTTTGTGATAGACCGCCATGCCTGCGCGTCTTGTGCCGAGATGGGAATGATAGTCTATACCGTAGAACAAGTCAAATACGCAATCCTCTTTGGATACTGCGCCAAAAAATCCACCCATACGATTTCAATCCTCTTTTCTAAAATAAAGAATAATAACACACATATTTTAACATATGTTTTTTCACAATGCAATGGGCATATTGACGAAATTGAGTACAAAAATGATAGCTTTTTTTGTTTTTCGCGCGGAGCGTAAAAAACAAAAGAGCGAAGTTCTCCGCTCGGAAAACTTCGCTTTTATGTTTTTGCATGAAGAATCTTAGATCAATTCTTTAACCTTTGCTGCCTTACCTACGCGTTCACGAACGTAGTAGAGTTTAGCACGGCGAACTTTACCGCGGCGGGTAACGTCAACCTTAACAACATTGGGAGAATGAAGCGGGAATGTCTTTTCAACACCGATACCGTAAGCGATCTTTCTTACTGTGAATGTTTCAGCGATACCGCCGTTCTTCTTTGCGATTACAAGGCCGTCGAAAAGCTGGATTCTTTCTCTGGAACCTTCTTTGATCTTGTTGTGTACGACAACGGAATCACCGATTTCGAACTGGGGGATTTCGGTTTTCAATTGCTCGTTTGCGAAAGCCTGAAGTTTATTCATGATGGGCTCCTCCTAAAATTATATTAAAATTATAGATTATAAAACGTTCATGCGAGCGGGCAGCGGACCGTTTCAGTGTTATGGCGCGCATAACAAATCTATTATACCATAAAATTTGAAATTTGCAAGGGGTTTTTGCAATATTTTTCTTTTTTTATCATAAAAGTTTCCCTCTCCTTGCGGAAAGGGAAAATAAAGATTTATTTTGCGGTACGCTTTTGCACACGTGCTTCGGGCGGTGTGAGTGCATTTGCGAAAATAACACAGAACAACGCAACGATACATTGCGCGGCGGCACAGGCGAAAAGCAGGATCTGCGTACTTGAGAAAGGATATCCGAAAACGGAAATGATATTTTCTCCCATGAAGCCTGTGAATACCGTGCCGAGCATCATGCTGAAGAATGCGGCAAGATTGGAAACGATGGCATGGAACGAAAGGTAATTCGTTCTGTCTTCATCCGGCAGATTGATATAAGGAAGCGAGGACATGATCGTGCCCGTTGCAACACCTAAAACGTGTTGCGAAAAACGAATGACGACGTACAGCCAGACCGTATCCGCCGTGACGAAAGAATACGCATAATACGTGATCGCGTGAAGAATGAGAACTATCGCGAACGCACGGAACCAATAATGCTTCGAGATCAGCCGTTTCCACATATTCGCGAAAAAGAAGAAAAACAGGAAATACGTCGCGTTGATGCCGTTGCAAAGCGTATAACTGATACCAACATCCTCCAGAACGTACGCGTTGAGCGTTGCATTGGGAAGATTGAGAGCAAAGGTATATGCCGCGGCGATCAGGATCGTGCCGAGGAAGCGTTTGCTCTTGAAAGGCAGGGTGAAAATATTGGAAATCTTTGTGCGCGCCGTTTTTGCGTAAGGAAATTCCTTCGGAATCAGCCAGATGGCACAGTCCAGAACGGCAAGCGTGAAAGCGATATAACGGATTGCCGTCAGCATCGGAAGCTCATGCGGTGTACCTGTGAGCGCGTCACCGATTGCGGAAACGATCAGCGTAATGATATACGTAAACGCGCTGTTGATACAGCTTGCGGAATTGAAATAATCCACGCGCACGTTATCGGGTAGGAAATTTGCATTCCATGCGGAAAAGCCTGAGGCGAAAAGCTGATTGATCGAGCTTGCCGCAACGACAAGGATCACAAACCATAAAAGTCTTTGATCGGGGTCGGTCACAAGCGTCGGTAAGAGCGTGATACCGATGATATTGATGAAATAATAGACAAGCTTACTCGTTGCAAGGATCCATTTTCTCTTTTTAAACCGTTCCAAAATCAAAGGTGAGAAAATATTGAGCAGACAGGTGATATACGGAATGAACGTCAGAATACCGATACGGGATTTGTCAAGTCCGTACATCAGGAGAAAGCTTGTATAAAAAAGTCCTCCTGAAAGCTGTCCGACAAGTCCCGCCATGACGCTTGACATCAGCATACAGAATCTGCCTCTGCCAAGATCGTCTTTGATGTTATAAACATAACGCAAAGGACTTGTTTTCCACCATATTTTGAGATTTGTGAGAGAAAAACCAATCGTACGCTTCATATCTGATTCCTTTTCTGCCGCTGTTTTGCGGCGGTGTTCTGATATTTGGATGAGTGCGCGGTTATCTGTGCATATTGTACTTGATTTTTCGGAAAATGTCAACGGATTTCGGAGATTTTGCCTTTTTATTTATAACGATTGCCATTGTTGGGGGATATCGTACTTTTCTTGTGTAAAGAAAAGTACCAAAAGATACACAAGTGTTCCGCTTGACCGATGGTGAAAATTTGACATCTTTGCAAGGCAAAGCCAAAGAGATTCTTCGCAAACGCTTTTGTCAGCGTTTGCTCGCCGCTCACCCTATAAGCTCGCGGACATCCTTTGTTCTTTGCGGAAGCTCTGATGAAATTTTCCGTAACGCGCAATCGCTTCATGAAAACTTTTTTATTTTTCCATGCCCGCGCTCATTGAATTTGTGTGCAGATTTCAAAAGTTTTGTCATTCAAGTCTGAACCCCTTGGTCATGAGCGCAGGATGGGAAAGAAAATAAATCTTCACCAGAATAAAGTGTGCGTTATTTCGGCTTTTACTGCATTTATCGCCATGCGCCTATCCGCCGAAAAGTAGGCGGATATGAAGCATGGTGCGATAATAATAACTCTGCATAAGCGATCGAACTGCAAGCTCGTTTGCTTCTTTTGCTCCACTTTTCTTTCAAACAAAGAAAAGTGGAAAAAAACCATAAAAATAAAAATTCAAAGTATAAAAGCGAAATTTCGGCAAATAATAATCCCATCACCGATATGAACGGTTTTCAGAGAGGCAATTATCATGGACGGAGAAAAACTGAGGGAAAAATTCTTTTCCGTATTTTCCGATATGGCGGATTTTTCCGTCAGGGAATTGATATTCGGAAAAACAAAGCTTTATATCGCATATTTCGTTGGTTTCAGCTCAAGAGAATATATGAATAAATATATCATTGAACCGATCTCGCGTGCGTATGCGTCAAAAGAAACGGGTGTTGCGATCTCGTCGTTGATTACCAATATCAAGATCGAGATGCTGAAGGATTTTTCCGCGGCAAAAGATGCCGTTCTTGCGGGCAATGCGGTTCTTTTCGGAGATATCCGTGAGGATGCTCTCGGTATTTCTATTTTTACAAAGAACGATGCGGGACGTTCTCCCAATGAACCCGATACGGAAAACGTCATCCGCGGAGCGCATGAAGGTTTTACGGAAAGCGGAGAAAATAACGTCGTACTTCTGCGCAGACGTATACACTCCGCAAAACTCAAGCGAAAAAGTTTTTCTGTTGGAGATATCACTAAAACGGACATTTCCGTTTTATATATGGAAGGTATCGCCAAAGAATCTTTGGTCGCTGACGTTTGTAAACGGATATCCGATATCAGAACGGATGCTGTTCTGGATTCCGGATATGTGGAGATCTTTATACAGGATGGAAAAACACCTTTTTATCCGACGGTCGGCAATTCCGAGCGTCCCGATAAAGTGGCGGCAAAATTGATGGAAGGCAGAGCGGCGATCGTTGTGGACGGTTCGCCTGTGGTATTGACGGCACCTTATCTTTTTTGCGAAGCGTTTCAAGTAACGGAGGATTATTCCAAAAGTCCTTGGTATGCGACGTTTATCCGTCTTTTAAGATTCGTTGCGTATCTCATTGCTTTGTATCTGCCCGCGCTTTTTGTTGCGCTTTTCGTCAGACACAAGGGTATTTTGCCGGAAATGTTGCTTGCTTCCGTAACCGAAGCAAGAGCAAATCTTCCGTTTTCTCTCTTTTGGGAAGTATTGGTGATATTTTTGATCTTTGAAGCGGTAAGGGAAGTCGGTCTTCGTATGCCGAAGGCGATCGGCTCTGCGATTGGACTTGTCGGTCCTTTACTTCTCGGTGACAGCGCGATCAAGGCAGGGATTACCTCCGCCCCGATCCTGATCGTCGTTGCACTTGCTGCCGTTTGTAATTTTATTGTACCGCCTTATATGAATACCAATATTCTTTATCGCTTCTTCATGATTATTATTTCAGGTGCGCTTGGATTTTTCGGCTTTTTTCTCGCGATAGCTGCGTCGGTCATGATGCTTTGCGCGAAAAGCTCTTTCGGCACCCCGTATCTCTCACCGTTTGCGCCGATCGATCCTTGGGGGCTTCGCGATTTCATTTTCATGGCACCGCTTTGGGCAATGAAACGCGCTCCGATCTCGATTACGGGAAAAAGTATCAGGCGAACGGATGGGAAAAAATAAACGAAAGGAAAAAGAGTTATGAATGCTTATAAACGCTCGAAGATTACGTTATTTCAGCTCTTTTTCCTTTCGTTTTCTTACGTATTTTCGGGACTTTTTCTGATCCGTGAACGCTCGTTTTTATCATTTTTCATACCGCTCGGCGCGATACTTTTATTTTCCGCGCTCGGTTTTCTTTTTCTCGAATATGCACCGCGGCGTTTTACGGAAAAGGAAAGATTCGTTTCTTTTCTTTCATGCGGCCAGACTCATTTCTTTGCAAAGCTTTTTGCGGTGATACTGATGATCTCGGCGGTGGTCGAAGCTCTGCTTTCTGTGATCGCTTTTTCCTTTTCCGCGCGGAAATTTTCCGTTTTTATCCCTTTTTGGCTCATCTTTGCTTTGCTCCTCATCGTTGGGTTTTTTCTTTCATCTCACGGACTTACGGCTTTGGGACGGTTTTCGGAACTTACGGTTTTTCTTATCATACCACTTCTTTTTTGGCTTGTGTTTTGGGATATTCATCCGATGGATATCCGCGCATTTTCCGGGAATGGATATTCCTTTTTTCTTGTCATGCCGGCGGCGGTGTTTTATCTTTTATCGATGACAGTTTCCGAAAGCACGGCAATGCCGAAAGGTTTTAACGATATCCGCGTATTTCCTTTGGTTACTTTTTTCGGCGCGTGTCTGGCGGTTTTCTGTATGATCTTATTTCGTTTGTACGGTGCTTCGGATGACAATATCTTCTTTCTCTTTTTCGGTTGGATGACGAGTCTTGTTCGTATAGGAATATTGCTTTCCGTGAGGGTATGAATATGAAAAATCCACATTTCTGTGGATTTCAGCCTGTCGAAAAAGCTATGTAGAAAAATTGAAAATAAAAAGTTGCACAAAAAACTCAAAAAGATACCTATTATAAAGGCTCACCCTTTGGGAGAGCTCCCGACGAAAGTCGGGTGAGAGGGCGGTAATATATGCTGAAAATGCCCTCTCCGTCAACTACGTTGACACCTCTCCCGAAGTGAGAGGCTTTTAAAAAGTTTTTCTTTTGTTAAAAATGCCGAAGA
>JAFUQQ010000041.1 GCA_017472285.1 Clostridia bacterium
ACTACGAGTTTGATAGGTCGGAGGTGTAAGCACAGTAATGTGTTCAGCTGACCGATACTAATAGACCGAGGGCTTGAACTTCTATAGTTTGAGTTCGCAACCGTTCGATTCTCTCTTATTTGGTTTTTAATGGATATTCTTGAAAAGACCGATGGTATTTACCATCGGTCTTTTGTTTTTCACAAAAAAAGATTTCATACTATTTCATTTACAAAACAAATGTTTATGTGTTATAATTTTTTTAATACATAGAAAGGAGTTTTTTAATGAAGCAATTGAGTTATGAAATGTTTACAAAAATCGAAGCTAATATTCTTAAAACAGCGCGTCCTTTGGAAATAGCAAAATTTAAATACTTGTTTTTTGATGGAGAAAAACAAGCGATTGAAACAGAACTTTTAAAATATCAAAATGAAGACGGTGGTTTTGGTAATGGATTGGAAATTGATACCGTAACTCCCGAATCTTCCGCACTTTGTGCATCAGAAGCTATTAAATTGGCAGAGGATTATCATTTGGATATGGAAGCAGAATGGGTCAAAAAACTTCTTTTTTGGCTTGAAACGAATGCTTCCAATTCTCCTTCTTTTTGGGATCTGGTTCCCAAATCTCTTGAAAATTATCCACATATGCCGTACTTGAAATATCGTCCTGATACCGTATTTACTCCTCATGTTTGTGCCATTTTTGTCCCTGCGCTTATTTTATACGGAACTCCTTCCCAAGTATCTCTTGGAGAGGAAATTTTGGAGTGCTGTGAAAATTTTATCAAGACGAATCAACCGAGTTGGCATTTTGAAATAATGTTTTTGCAGAGAATGTATCTTTCATTAAAAGTAGCAAAGTATTCTTTTAATGAAAAACTTTTTCTTGATTACATCAAAGATAAAGTTGCTGAAATGATGTGTACAGATGAAAGTAAGTGGTTAAAATTTGTAGCACTTCCGCTTGATTTGGTGCAATCACCGAAGATGCCATGGTCTTACGGATATGAGATTGCAGTTGAAAAAAATATCGATTATTTAATTGATACTTTGCGTGAAGATGGTACTTGGAAATATAAAGATTCTTGGGATACTTCCACTGCACCGCTTCGCCAGATTGCATCGAATTGGTCGGGATATCATGCAGTCAAAAAAATATATCTTTTGAAAGAGTTTGGTGCGATAGAACAAACAAGCCTCCTATGGAAGACTTGTTCATAGTTATTTGTTTATTCAAAGCTGCTGAGGCGAATATTTCACAAACACCATAAGTTTGTTACGCGCGATGATATCGGGGCATTTTTGATACCCGTTCTTTAAATAAAAGTCTTCAGCAGTATCTGTGGTCAAGATTATGCGAAAAATATCTTGTTTATGAAAACGATTTTCCGCCATACGCAAAAGTCCTGTGCCATGACCTACACCACGATAGGCAGGTGCTACCCAAAATTCGCGTATGAAGCCCTGCTGTTCCTCAAAAAAACAGCTTTTTGAAGAAATTGGCTGACATAGAATAAAGCCGATGACTTCCTTTTCATCTAAAATGCGAAGAATGGCGAAATTGCCTTCATCTTGATTCATTTCCTGCCATAACGCATCCCAATCTTGAAGGAAAATACCTGACTCTGTAAAATATTCTTGAAACGCTTTTTGAAAAAGCGGATTGTTAAAATTTCTGATTTCAATATCGTTTATCATAAAATCTCCTTTTTTAAAAATAGTATAGCATACAGTTCCTTGTGTGTCAATAAACCAATAGTTAACGAATTTCTTTGGGATTTTCGTAAAACTAATTGAAAAACTTCTCATTTTATGATATGATAACAATCGATATTAAATTTTAAAGGAGAAAATTTTATGATCGACATCATCGCGCAGGCACTTGGCATTTTCGGTATGCTTTGTGCTGTGATCTCTTATCAATGCAAAACCAACCGCAATTATTATATCTGGCAAGGACTTTCGGGTGTTTTCTTTTCCGCGCAGTTCATTATGATCGGTGCATGGGCGGGGCTTGTTTTCAATGCCTATAATATTTTGCGAGCAATCATTTATCAAAGCAAAAAATCGAAATCCATTGGTGTAGTCATCCTTTTGGAAACTTTGGTCGTTGCGGCAACGCTTACTTCCATCTTCGTTTTCAAGGAAACATGGTGGCTCGTAGGCTTCACCTTTATCGCGCAGGCGACGGGTACGTTTGCGATGTGGACACGAAACGGCAAGACCATCCGTATTTCCCAGCTTGCTGTGGTGTCTCCGTTCTGGCTTTTGTATGACCTTTTGATTCCCACACCTTCCATCGGAGGTATTCTTTGCGAACTTTTCAATATGACTTCTGTTATCGTTTCGTTTATCCGCTTCAAGAAAACAGGATTTGATAAGACCTAAAGGATATTGGGAAGATGCTTTTTAAAAAAAGCACCTCCCCAAACCCCTCCGCAAAAACTTTTATAACGATTCAACCGCTATTTGTATTTTCTTCGGAAAGGACAAACGGCGGTTGTTTTATGTTCAAATATGCGTCTATTGTAATCAACCATGCTTTATGTTATAATAAAAACAAAGAAAGGACGGTAATGCATATGACAACGATTCAGACCATTGGCACTCAGATCGCAAAATTACGAAAAGAAAAAAATATCACACAAGATGAACTTGCAAAAAATCTTGACGTTTCTGCGCAAGCGGTTTCCAAATGGGAAAACGGCGGCGCTCCCGATATCGAACTCTTGCCGAAAATTGCAGATTATTTTGACGTTTCCATCGACGTTCTTTTTGGCAGAAAGAATGCGAATACAGAATCCGGATTGACACAGCAGGCATATTTGGAACGCTTGGATTCCGTACAAAGAGAAATGTCGGTCAATTC
The DNA here is from genome assembly GCA_017472285.1 of Clostridia bacterium. Taxonomy (GTDB): domain Bacteria; phylum Bacillota; class Clostridia; order Oscillospirales; family CAG-272; genus QALR01. The sequence goes on from JAFUQQ010000041.1 coordinate 2,854, forward strand.
GATGAGAGTATATAATGATACCATCAAAAGTTTGGTAGCATTGGAATTTGAGAATGATGAAGCGAAAGACGCTGCCATTAACAATATCAGTGGGACGTTTTGCTACCGAGATGAATTGCAAATGAAGCTGATGCAAAGTTATCAACGCTTATACGAACAAGGATTGCAAGACAAAAAATAAAGATAAAAAGACTTCTCCCGTCGGAGAAGTCTTTTTATCTTTACTTCTTACCAAAAATATGATAAAATAAAATTATCTTAAAAAGGGAGAAAATCAATGGACAAGGCACGTTTTAAAGAAATTTGTGATACATGGCTCGTATCGGAAAGAGAAAAGGTCGGTATCGGTACGCAAAGCGAAAAATCTTTACACGCAATACTCAAGCGGTATTTTGAACCCGATACGGAAAAACATGAAGTGAAAGTTGGCACACATATCGCGGATATTGCGCGTGAAGGTGAGATCATTGAGATACAGACACGCGATCTGTACCGTCTTGCGCCGAAACTTTCCACATTTTTAGTGGAAAACCGAGTGACCGTCGTTTATCCGATTGTCGAGAAAAAACGGCTTTTTTGGTTGAATAAAGAAACGGGAGAATGTAAATCTGTGCGAAAAAGCAATAAATGCGGGAAAGAAATCGATCTTCTCCCCGAATTATATGGACTCCGTTCATTTTTGCAGCATCCGAATTTCCGTGTTTGTGTCATACTCCTGGACGTAAATGAATATCGTGCATTGGATGGCTACGGCAAAGATAAGAAAAAACGCGCCACAAAACTTGACCATATTCCTTCCGCGCTTTTGAATGAGATTTATTTTGAATCACCCGAAGATTATCGCCGCTTTCTTCCCGAAGGACTCCCGTCTGCGTTTACTTCCGAGGATTATCGCAAAACATTGGGCTGTGCATTATGGAGCTCACAACGTGCTTTGAATATTTTGTCAAATCTGGGATTGATTCGGGAGATTGGAAAACAGGGACGTTCCAAAGTTTATGAAATGGTCTGAAAACTTATAAAAATTCACAAATTTGTCATCGAATCTATTTGACTTTTTTGTAATTTCTGTGTAAAATATAGATAGAGGATAATACAGAAAGGAATTGATGATATGAATATTGCATCGCTTTTGATTCCGCGTAGCATGGTTACTTATTTATATGACGATTTTTCGCTTCGTCAAGGACTTGAAAAAATGAGATATCATAAACATTCGGCAGTCCCCGTCGTCACAAGGGAAAATCGATACGTTGGTACACTCAGCGAAGGTGATTTTCTTTGGTATTTGATCGACTATATGAAGGAATCGGAAGCAAATCGCAAAAGTGTGGACTTCCGTGATTTTGAGACCGTTTTTTTGAAGGATATTCTGCAAAAAGATAAAAATCCGCCCGTCCGTATCAATACGAAAATTATTGAACTTGTAGACCGCGCTTCCAATCAGAATTTCATTCCTGTGATCGATGACCGTGATTCCTTTATTGGCATCGTCACAAGAAAAGCCATTATTACCCGTCTTTCCAAAGACCTCAAACAATACGATTATGAAAAAATCTTTGGATAAATAAGCGGCGAGGTCGATTTTATGCAATTTCCTATAGAACAAAAAACAGAGCAAACCATTAGGGTCGTATCCTAAAGGACAGTTTTGCAAGAATACGGTGTATCTCGAAAGAGGTATGCCGTATTTTGCGTTTGTGTCCACAAATGCAGTGCTTGTCGTCGGGAAAAATGACAAGTGAATTAACGGCTAAAGAAAAGGCTCCCTTGTGTAAAGGGAGCTGTCAGCGAAGCTGACTGAGGGATTGTTCTACAAGGCGGTCAATATATTCACATACCCCTCGGAAATTTTTATGTATTTCCGTGTTTGGTATTCTGATGACCTTCAAACCATATCCTTCGAGAAAAGCTGTTCTTTCCTCATCGTATTGCTTTCCTTCTTCCGTATAATGTCCCGAGCCGTCAAGTTCAATGACAAGCTTTGCCTCTGCACAGTAAAAATCTGCAATATACTTTCCAAGAACCTTTTGACGCAAAAAACGGATGGGATAGGTATGTAAAAAATCATACCAAAGATGTTTTTCTTCTTTAGTCATATTTTTTCGCAGCATTTTTGCTGTTGGAACGATATCTTTATTGTGTTTTCTCTGCATTACAATCCCTCCGTCACGCTTCGCGTGCTACCTCCCTTTACACAAGGGAGGCTTTGGACGCGTTGTCTGTCAAAAAATCATTTGCTGCTTTTAGCATCTGTCTTGTATTTTCAAAAGTTAATTCTTGAAGCGCACAGTCAAAAGGAAGTAGTAAGTATTCAAAATCCTCAAAGTCCTTATTTCGTTTCGGCGTTTGATTTTGAAAATTCGCCAAGAAATATACAACCGTTTTTGTATTTCCATTATCCATTTGATAGGATATTTCATAACGAAATTTATTGTTAATTTGTACGTTGACTGATGTTTCCTCCAGTGTTTCGCGAAATGCTGTTTCTTCTTCGCTCTCATTCGCTTCAACGTGACCTTTGGGAAATCCGCAATACCCATCGTCCTTTGCCTTCACCAGCAAGTAATAAACAGTTCCGTTATTGATAGTATACGGTATCGTTCCGCATGATTTTTCAATCATTTCTATTCTCCTCTTTATTGCCAGTTTCGCATTTGTATTACAAATGCATAATTGGGTCAATCCTGTGTCCCTATTATAACACAAAAACCGCAGAAAATCAATCTGCGATTTCTATATTTTTAATTTCTTTGTTAGGAACAATAGAAAATTTGTGTTCCTTTCCTGTCGGTAGGGAACGTACTCCCAAAACTGTCCTTTAGAGTACGTCTCATTTGGTTTGCTCTATTTTGTCAACAAGAAGGATTCTTGAAGCGGAGTTTGAGGCGGCAGTCTCATCCACCGCTGAGCGCGGGAATCAGATGAGATGCCAACGCGAAATAGACGAAAAGCGCAAGCGCATCCACGACCGTCGTAATAAAAGGATTGGCAACGACAGCGGGATCAAGATGGATGGTCTTGACGAGGAGCGGAAGCAGACAGCCGACGAGCTTTGCCAGCATGACGACAAAAACGACTGTTGCCGCAACGATCAGCGAGATACGGATACCATCGGGTTCTGCATAAAGTCCGTCGAGATACATGACCTTCAGGAAAGCAAACGGCGCAAGCGTCAGACCGCAAAGAAGTGCCACACGGAGTTCTTTCCAAACGACAAAGAACGTATCTTTCAAACGGATCTCATCAAGAGAAAGACCGCGTATGATCGTAACGGAAGCCTGTCCGCCAGCATTACCGCCCGTACCCATAATCATCGGGATAAATGCCGTCAAAGCGGCACAAGCGGCAAGAGCTGTTTCGTAGGAAGCGATAATTTTGGATGTGAGGGTCGCGGAGATCATGAGGAGAAGCAGCCATGGAATACGCGTGAGCCAGAGGCGCACGGCACTTGTTTTGAGATAAGGCGTTTCTGAGGGCAAAATAGCCGCCATCTGCGCGATGTCTTCGCTCGCTTCGGTTTCCATAACGTCCATCGCGTCGTCAACCGTTACGATACCGACGATGCGTTCTTCTTTGTCGAGAACGGGGATGGCAAGAAAGCCATATTTACCGATCTTGTCAACAGCTTCTTCTCTGTCATCGGTCGTCAAAACGGAGATATATTCCGTCGTCATCAGATCTTCCAGAATATCTTCATCCTTGGAGATCAGAAGTCTTCGCACGGAAATGACACCGACGAGCTTTCGTTTTTCCGTAACGTAACAGGTGTAGACCGTTTCTTTGTCCACGCCGACACGGCGGATCTTTTCGATCGCTTCGGCAACGGTCATATCACGGCGAAGACTGACGTATTCCGTCGTCATGATACTGCCGACACTGTTTTTCGGATACAGCAGAATTTCATTGATGGCATCGCGTGTTTCGCGGTCGGTATGTTTCAGAATACGGGAAACGACACTTGCGGGCATTTCTTCAACAATATCCGCCGCATCATCGGGGCAGATCTCGCTTAAAAGTTCACGCAAGCGCGCATCGTTGAAGCCTTCAATGAGTGCTTTTTGTTTTTCGGTATCCATATTGATGAAAACTTCTGCCGCAAGTTCTTTTGCCAAAAGACGAAAACAAAGAGAAAGTTCTCTTTCGTCGAGTACGTCAAAAGCCTCTGCAATGTCAACGGGGTTTTGTTCAGAAAGATAGACTTTTAAGGCAATGAAGGCGCGGATATCCAAGAGTTCTTCGATTTTTTTATGAAGTTCAAAAGGTTCTGACACCGCCATCACTTCCTTTCCTAATATTTAATAAAATTGGTTTAAATTTTTGATTTGTTTTTTAATTTAAGAATACGCGAGCGGATACGTTTTTCGATATCGAGAGCGGTATCCATAACGAAGATTGCAAGCGCGATCACGCCTGTGGTCATAAAAGCAGAGGTCAAAATCGCGGATGCATTGCCGACACCGAATAGCAAGCTGTAAACGCCTTGATAGATGCTGACACCGGGAACGAGCGGCAAAATGCCTGCCACGAGAAAGATGATCGCCGGCGCTTTGAGAATACGCGCGCTGTAATAAGCGAAAACATCTACCGCGAGGGTGGACAGGAACGATGCCCAAAGTCCATTCAGACCAAAAAAATCGGCTGTCAAATAGATTGCCCATGCAAAAACAGCATTGAGCGAACAAGCGAAAAGATATTTCGGCGGTGCTTCGAAAACGATACAGAAGCCAAGAATGGCAATACCCGAACAGACCGAAGCAAAGAGAAATTCACCCATTGTGGAAACGGAGAGATTGAAGGAGAGCGTGAGCGTATCGGCAAGCCCGATCAGATCTGCTCCCGCCATACCGGCACCGATACCGATCGCAACGCAAACAGCGACCATGAGTGCTTCAATGATGCGTGAGCCGGCGGAAAGATAATCTCCGTGCAGAATATCGCGGAAAGCGTTCGTCATCGAAAGACCGGGAACGAGGGGCATCATACCGCCGATAATCATATAATGCGTCTGAAAATGGAGATCAAACCATTGTGCGCCGAAATAAGAGATGGCCGTTGCCGTTAACGTCATTCCTGCCGCGGCAAGAATGGTCGTTACGAAGCTGCGTTTGATCTTGGGACCAAGCTCAAGACAGATCAGGGATACGACAATACCGCAAAGAAACGCGCCGAGCGCATCCAGAATTTCTCCGCCGAACATGATCGCAAAACCGATCGTCGCGAGGATATAACCGATATGACCGAGAAAAAGACCGTATCTTTTTTTGTTTTTGATGGCGCGGAGCTTGGCGATGGCTTCATCCAAAGTGATCTTTCCGCCGCAGAAATCACGGGAAACGCTGTTAACGTCGGCAACGCGACCGAAATTCTGGGAGCAATCGGTGACACGTTTGGAGATCGAAAGGGTTTCGCTGGAGGGGTCGGAGAGTGTCACAACGATACCCGTCGTGAAAACGAACGCATCTGCGTGCTCAAAACCGGATGTGCTGAGAATACGGTGAAGCGTATCTTCCACGCGGTGCGTTTCCGCGCCCGATGCGATCATGATCGTGCCCGCCATGACTGCCATATCCAATAATTTTTTATAATATCCCGGGGTTTCCAAATCATCAACTCCATTTCCAATTTTGCCTGAATTTATAAAATATTACTCTTTTTTTATACCACAAATCCGTCGTTTTGTCAATAGTTACTGAAAGGATGGTCAGGGCAATCGCTTACGAAAAAATAAAAGTATATACAGAATGCCGAAAATAAGGTATAATAGAAAAAAAGAGGAGAAATAGCATGGCAAAGGGCATTGTAGAAATATTTAGAGAGATACCTGATCATAGAATTGGAAACG
>JAFUQQ010000042.1 GCA_017472285.1 Clostridia bacterium
AGAGGGCGGTAATATATGCTGAAAATGCCCTCTCCGTCAACTACGTTGACACCTCTCCCGAAGTGAGAGGCTTTTAAAAAGTTTTTCTTTTGTTAAAAATGCCGAAGACAAATTTTGAAACCGACTTTATCGACACACTGAGATTTTATATGATAAAATCGATTCACAAGAAAACCGCCTCTCTATTACAAAAAAATTTCATCAAAATAAATTCAGCGGCACCACAGAGCGTTTCTTTTGCCCCAAATTCTCCTCTCAATAAAAACAGTGCTACCACAGAACGTTTCTTTTGGTTCAACCTTTTCTTTTCGTAAAGAAAAGGTTGACGGGAGGGAAATTTTTGCGACTATATAGGTGAAAGGACGCGGAATTTCAAAACGGCAACGGAGGTGAATACGTTGGATGATGAAAAGATCATAGAATTATACTTTGCGCGCAAAGAAGAAGCCATTACGCAAACGAAAACAAAATACGGACGTTATTGTCATACGATCGCATATAACGTCCTGCATAACGATGAAGATGCGGAGGAATGTGTGAACGATACGTATCTTGACGCATGGCAAAGCATTCCGCCGCATAAACCGAAAATATTTTCCGTCTTTCTCGGCGCAATCACACGCAGAATATCACTTGACAGATGGCGCAGACAAAATGCGGAAAAACGTGGCGGCGGCGAAACCATGCTTTCCTTGCATGAGCTTGAGGAATGTATTCCGCAGGAAAAAGGCATTGATGAGCAATTGGAAACCAAACGGCTGGCGGAGATCATTTCCACATTTCTGAGAACATTGCCGGAAACGGAAGCGAACGTCTTTATCCGCCGCTATTTTTATTTCGATTCCATTGCAGATATTGCAAAGCGTTATGATTTCGGAGAAAGCAAAACGAAAATGATGCTCAAAAGGACCAGAGAAAAACTTCTGAATACACTCAAAAAGGAGGATATTTTTATATGAAATCCAAAAAATTACAAGATGCCATCGGCATGATCGATGAAGATTTGGTTGAGCGCGCCGAAAAAAGCGCAAAACCGAAAAAAGCAAAAATTTTGAAATGGGTAAAATGGACAGCACCCATTGCCGCAATGCTTGTGATTGCGTTTACCGTGGGAATCTTCTTCGGAAACGGATCTCCAATGAATCTGAACGCGCACGCAATCTATCAAGCAGAATATCCCGAAATGGCGGAATATCCGGGAAATGAGATGCTCCCCGGTTTTGAAGCGCGTTACAATGCATGGCGCAAAGATCAAAGAGCGCAAAAAGAATATTACGGCGCAGGCAAAACGCTCGCTGGATTTATTCAGAAAAGCACGGCGGAGATTCTTTCGGAAACAGGTACGGAAAATCGTGTCTATTCCCCGCTCAACGTCTATATGGCACTCGCTATGCTCGCAGAAATCACGGACGGAAACAGCCGTGAACAAATTTTGAATCTGCTGGGCTCGGAGAATATCGAAGCACTTCGCACACAGGCTAATGCCGTCTGGAATGCCAATTATAACGATGACGGCTCGGTTACGAGTATCCTCGCAAGCTCTATCTGGATGAATCAGGATATCGCTTTCAACGATGCAACCATGAAAACGCTTGCAAGCAATTATTATGCTTCGTCTTATCGTGGCGAAATGGGTTCCCATGACTTCAATCAAGCGTTACAAGAATGGCTGAATCAGCAGACGGGCGGACTTCTGGACGATTATATTTCCGATATCGAGATGAATCCCAATACCGTTCTTGCTCTTGCGACGACGATTTATTTTCAAGCAAAATGGGGAACGGAATTTTCCGAAAGCCGAACGGAAAAAGCGATCTTCCACGGCGCAAACGGTGATACCGAAACGGATTTTATGCATGAAACCGAAACGTACGGCAGTTATTATTGGGGCGAAAAATTTTCCGCCGCATCCAAAGCTCTGGAAAACAGCGGAAATATGTGGTTTATTCTGCCCGATGAAGACGTGAGCGTTGATGAATTGCTCGCAGACGCGGAAGCACTTTCGTTCATGACCGCAAACGGTAAATGGCAAAACCGACAGACTTTGCAAGTCAATTTCTCCATTCCGAAATTTGATGTACAGTCCAAGATCGACTTGGTTGAAGATATGCAAAATCTCGGCATTACGGATTGTTTCATCCCCGACGTTTCCGATTATACCCCGCTTCTCGATGAAAGTGCAATGCATTTAGAAAAGGATATCTATCTCGATAAAGCGGAACATGGCGCACGTGTTGCCATCGATGAGGAAGGTGTCACAGCCGCGGCATATACGGTTCTTATTCTGGATGGTGCAGGCGCGTGTCCCGAAGATGAAATCGATTTTGTAGTCGACCGTCCATTTATCTTTGTAATTACAGGCTCTGACGGTCTGCCACTCTTTATCGGTGTCGTCAATCAAATCTGAATAGAAAACGAAAGGTAGGTGCTTTTTTGAAAGCACCTACCCCAATTTATTGGGATTTTTAAGGGCAAATCGCCGTCAATTTGATAAGACAGGTATCAAAGAGCTTCATCGGCAGATAAAGCGAAGAATTTTTCGCTGTAATGATCTCTTTGCGGATCAGACGGGAATCATGGGATTCATCCAAAAGATAAAATTCCGCTGCGACACCGTTTTCCGCGGGAATATTTTGCATTTCAATGCCAACGTCTTCGACGGGTGCTTCATCCAGATCCTGATAATGCGTGAGCATCACAGCACTGTTTTTGCCGTCGGTCGCGGCGCAAGCATAAATATTTTCGTTATGCACGTCGATCTTGACGGACGTACCCAAACGGCGCAATTCCTTGAATTGCAGGAAGGTATAGTAACCTTTTCTTCTGCCCAGCGTTTCCGTATCGAAAAGACCGCTCATGCCGCAAGGACGAGCATCATAATACATCAGCATCGTAAGCGGCTCGCAAGCCTGACCGATAAACATTGAGCCGGCAACGAAAGACGCGCCCTTGAGTCCCCGTTCCATACGGAGTGAATATTGCCAATCTTCATACATCCAACCTTTGATATAATTCCATTCATTGAGAATGAGTTCGGGAATTTCTATATCAAACATTTCAAGAGATGCAATTGCCGTTTTCACAGCGATTTCCGCTTCTTCCGGGCGTTTGAAATAGCGATGGAAAGAATAGAAATCAAAAGGAATATTTCTTTCCTTGACCGCTTTCAGAAAAGCAAGCTGAAGCGGACCGTGTTTGGGTGCTGTGAATGCAGGTCCGCCGATCTTGATATTCGGAAAACATTTTTTCAGATGTTTTGCCGCAACTTCATAAAGATCGATAAATTCCTCGTCTGTCCCTTGCCAACAAGGATTCGAGCCGTCATGATTACGGCAATCCGGCTCGTTCCAGATCTCCCAATATTCGATATCATAATGGAAACCGTCCGCCCAGCCTTCATTATAATGACGAATGATATGTTCACAGATACGCGCCCATTTCGCAAAATCCTTCGGCGGATACGTACCGTATTTATAACCGTGTTCAATCGATGCGCCCAAGCGGTAAAAAACTTTCGTCCCCGCCGCATACGTATTTCTCGTATACATATCCGTCGGTTCAAAAACATAAGAAGCGGGATCGTTTTCATCCGCATCAAAATTTTTAAAGATGCGATGCACGTCAACGGTATGTTCGCCGCCGTAACCGCTGTAAAAAGAAGCGTCATGATTGCGTGCATAAGGAATCTCCAATTCTTTATAATCGGGGAAATTCGTTGTACCTCTCTCACTCATACCGTGAGGTCCATTATTGACCGCGTTCATCGGCTTGACCGCACCGAGATGCGCCGCAAAATCAACCTTGATTGTTTTCATATATTTGGTTCCTTTCATGGAATTGATTTTGATTTCATTATAAAAGAATCCCCGAAAATTGTCAAGTAAGAAAGCCCGACTCCGAAGAGTCGGGCTTTCTTTTTTGTATACTAAGAAATTGCTCCAAATCGACCTCGCCGTTTTGCCGTATTTGGATGCGGGAAAGTTACAAAAAGGCGAGAAATTGGGAGCGGCGACTCGCCGCTTTTTTGTTTTATGCCTGTTTCGCGCCGTATTCCTTGAGATATTCTCTGATGCGGTCGATGTGATCGGGAGAAGGAAGTCTTTCGGGATGTGTTTCGAGGTAATCGATGATATCGTAGATGGTGACGATGGAATATACGGGGAAACCAAATTCAGCGGTGATTTCTTCCATAGCGCCCATATCGGTTTTACCTTTTTCCATACGGTTTACCATGATGATAACACCTGCAACCTTTGCATTCACATTCTGCATGAGTGCCATGCTTTCACGGATCGCGGTACCTGCGGTGATAACGTCTTCAATGATGATGATGTCTTCGCCGTTGTTGGGGGTGTAGCCGACGAAAACGCCGCCTTCGCCGTGGTCTTTTGCTTCTTTGCGATTAAAGAAGAAAGGTACGTCAATATCGTGTTTTGCAAGAGCCGCCGCTGCGGAAACGGAAAGCGGAATACCTTTGTAAGCAGGTCCGAAAAGAACGGTATTCTTTTCTGCGCCGACCTTATCGAGATAGCACTGCGCGTAAAATTCACCGAGTCTTTCGATCTGTTTGCCTGTTTTGATATCGCCCGCATTGATGAAATAGGGGAGTTTTCTGCCGCTTTTTGCGATGAAGTTGCCAAACTTCAGAACGCCTGCGTCAAGCAGAAATTCGATAAACTCTGTTTTGTAGTTCTGAGAAATCATGGGAATGGTTTCCTTTCTTTATATATAAATTTTTTTATGATTGCTTACTTTTCAGAGAGCAACCGCGATTACGAATTAAAATTTTACAAAATTAAGACCCAAAATACTTACGATCAAGCGATCGGAACTGAATCGCTTCCGCGATATGCGGAGCCTTGATCTCCTCACTTCCCGCAAGATCGGCAATCGTTCTTGCCACGCGGAGAATACGGTCGTAACCGCGCGCGGAAAGCCCGAGACGGTCAAACGCTTTTTTCAGCAGATCCGCCGCCGCGGCATCCGTTTTACAATATTTTCGGATCTGTGATGGTGTCAGAGCCGCATTGCAATACAGTTTATCTTCTTTACTGTAACGCTTGTGTGCAAAATCTCTTGCGCGATTGACTCTTTCAAGAATCGCCCCAGAAGATTCCGATTCGATCTGTGCGCCATTGCCAGAAACCTCATCATAAGAAAGCGATGGCATCTCCACTTGTATATCGATACGGTCAAGAAGCGGACCGCTGACACGGGAAAGATATTTTTTGATATCCGTTTGCGAACAGGTACATTTTTTCGTCGGATGACCGTAATAACCGCATTTGCAAGGATTCATCGCGCAAACGAGCATGAAATTGGCAGGAAACGTAACTTTACCACTCACACGCGTGATGGTGACTTTTCCATCCTCAATCGGTTGGCGAAGCACTTCCATTGCCTGTGTGGAAAATTCGGGAAGCTCGTCCAGAAACAGAACGCCGTTATGCGAAAGCGATATCTCACCGGGAGCGGGGATCTTTCCGCCGCCCGCAAGTCCTGCGGCAGACATCGTATGATGAGGAGAACGGAAGGGTCTTGCCGTCAAGAGTGAAATATTTTCGGGCAGACAACCCGCAACGGAATGAATCTGCGTCGTTTCAATGGCTTCATCAATGGTCATAGCGGGAAGAATGGTCGGAATCCGTTTGGCAAGCATACTTTTACCCGTACCGGGAGGACCGATGAGCAGGACATTGTGACCGCCGGCCGCCGCAACTTCCAGAGCACGTTTGGCACGTGTCTGTCCTTTGACATCGGCAAAATCCAGATTCGCATAGGTTACAGACATATCAAAAATATGCCGATCAAAAGAAGCGGGTGCGATCTCATGTTTACCTTTGATATGCGCGATCAGTTCACGCACTTCGCGAACGGGGTATACCGTGATTCCCTCAACGATGGCGGCTTCATTTGCATTTTCCGCAGAAATATAAAGAGCTTTCTTTCCGTTTTCCTTTGCCGCGATACACATGGAAAGCGCACCGCGCACACCGCGAAGCTCACCCGAAAGAGAAAGCTCCCCGATAAAACATTTATCTTCAAAAGAAAAATCGGGAGGAATCGTTCCCGAGCATTGCATAATTGCCATCAGAATGGCAAGATCATAAGAAGAACCTTCTTTTTTCTTATCCGCAGGGGCAAGATTGACGGTAATTTCGGCATCGGGGAAAAAATATCCGCTGTTGGTAATGGCAGCGCGGATGCGTTCTTTGGATTCTTTGATTGCCGCATCGGGAAGTCCGACGATATTAAAAACGGGAAGACGGTCGTTGGCATTGCATTCCACGGTGACGGGATAGCCTTCGATACCAAAAAATCCCGCTCCAAATACTTTTGATAGCATTTTACGCCTCCATTCTGGATATAATGATGCTGTATACTTTTATTATATACCGAAATATGAAAAAACGCAAGATACTTTTCATAAACTCTCAAAAGGAAATATCACATGGAGGGATAATCGATTTGTTACAGAATAAATTTACCGTTACGGCAAAGAACGCATTAAAAGGCGCGGGAGAAGAAGCGGGCGCGCTCGGGCATACCTATATCGGCACAGAACATCTTCTTCTTGCCATAACAAAAGATAAGGATAGCGTGGGCGGCGGTATTCTGCTCACACGGGGAATAGATTACCATTCCACAAGAAATCTGATACGGGAGATCACGGGAATCTATGACGAAACCCATCCCGATTCATCGGATATGACACCTGCTCTCCGCCGCGTCATTGAGCTTTCTTCGGGCATGGCGGCAAAATACGGACATCATCTGATCGGTACGGAAGATTTGCTTCTTGCCATCATCGCAGAGAGAGAATCCGTCGCAGTCAAGCTTCTCATTGCACAAAATATCAGTCTGAATGAATTACAAAACGATATCATTGCTTTTTTCGGTGATATCGGCGGCGAACATGACGTACAGACGAAAAAAACACGTCCGTCCGTTTCTGCTGTCGGACAATTCGGCAGAGATCTGACGGCATATGCATCGATGGGACTGCTTGACCCCATCATCGGCAGAGAAACGGAAACGGAAAGGGTGATTCAGATCCTTTCCAGACGAACAAAAAACAATCCTTGTCTGATCGGAGAACCCGGAGTGGGTAAAACGGCAGTCGCGGAAGGACTTGCGACGCGTATCGCATCAGGAAACGTCCCCGATAATTTAGCGGATAAAACGGTGATCGCTTTGGATATCGGTTCGATGATCGCAGGTGCGAAATACCGCGGCGAATTTGAAGACCGTCTGAAAAAAGTCATGGATGAAGTCATGAAAAATCATAATATCATTCTTTTTATTGATGAGATCCATACGATCGTTGGGGCGGGTGCGGCAGAAGGAGCTGTGGATGCGGCAAATATTTTAAAACCCGCGCTTGCCAGAGGTGAATTGCAAGTCATCGGTGCAACAACGACCGCAGAATTCCGCCGTCATATCGAAAAAGATGCGGCACTGGAAAGACGGTTTCAATCCGTCACCGTTGCAGAACCTTCCGAAGAAGAAACGCTTGCCATTCTGCGCGGTCTGCGCCCGAAATATGAAAAACATCATCATATTGATATTACAGATGAAGCATTGGAAGCTGCCGTGCGGTTTTCCGTACGGTATATTCCCGAACGGTTTTTACCCGATAAAGCAATCGATCTCGTGGATGAAGCCGCTTCCAAAAAACGCATCGAAAGCTATTCCCTTTCTCCAACTGTTACAAAATATGAAGCAGAGATCAAAGACCTTTCACAAAAGAAAGATCAGGCGATCAAGGAACAAAAATTTGATCTTGCCGCGGAGCTTCGGGAACGGTTGATACGAACGGAAGATGCCATGCGTGAAGAAAAAGAGCGTTTACGCCGTGAAAGAGAAGAAAAACGTGAATCCATCGGCACGGATGATATCGCAGACGTTGTGATGGCATGGACGAAGATTCCCGTTAAAAAATTAGCGGATTCCGCAAGCGATCGGCTTTTACGGTTGGAATCCCTTTTGCATGAACGCATTGTCGGACAGGAACAAGCGGTTTCTGCCGTTGCAAGAGCGATCCGCCGAGGCAGAGTCGGACTTGGCGACCCCATCCGACCGATCTGTTCCTTACTCTTTATGGGTGCAACGGGTGTCGGTAAAACGGAGCTTGCAAGTGCGGTTGCGGATATCGTTTTCGGTTCGGGAAAAGCACTCATCCGTCTGGATATGAGTGAATATATGGAAAAACACAGCGTTTCCAAACTGATCGGTTCCCCACCCGGTTATGTCGGTTATGACGAGGGCGGCGGTCTGACAGAAAAAGTCAGACGCGCGCCATATTCCGTTGTGCTTTTTGATGAGATCGAAAAAGCACATCCCGATATTTTCGGTTTGCTTTTGCAAATTCTCGATAATGGTTCTCTGACCGACTCCGCAGGACATACGGTCAGTTTCAAAAATACCATCATTATTTTGACGACCAATATCGGTAGTACGGAAACCGAACGAAAAAATATCATCGGTTTTTCTCCCAATACAATAAACCCGTCTGAACAGGAAAAAGATCAGCGTATCAAAGCATTGCGTGATTTTTTCCGTCCCGAACTCATCAACCGTATCGATGAGATCATCGTTTTTGAACGGTTATCACATGAAAATATTCTGAATATCGCGAAAAAAATGCTTTCTCAAGTTTCCGAACGGATTTCTTTGCTCGGTGTTACGGCGGAATTTGATGATTCCGTTGCGGAAATGCTCGCTTCTTCCACCGATGTTTCCGCATATGGTGCAAGACCGCTTCGCCGTGAAATCTTTGCAAAGATCGAAGACCCCTTTTCACTTTGGATGCTCGACGGTAAGATCGTTCCGAACGATCATGTTCTGATTTCTGTGGAAAACGGTGCAATAGGGTTTGAAAAAAGATAAAATGAAAAAGCACCCGCTTGATTGAACTGCCCCAAATTGTACGGACAGCACAAAAAAAAGTCCTAAGGTAGAAAATATTAAAAATCAGGCAACGAACTGACATCGCTGTTCAAGTGGAGTCAGTTTTGTTTCAGTTTGGATACATTCATTGTTGTAGAACTGTATGTATGCACCTATGAGGAGGCGTGCCTCCTCATAGATGCGAATTTTCGTACGATAAACGCATTCAGTTTTAAGAATTGAGAAAAAATTTTCAGCTGAAGCGTTGTCATAAGGATTTCCACGTCTTGACATTGAGGGCGTGATGTGGTATGATTTTGTTAGCTTAAAATATGCATGGGAAGTATATTGAAAGCCTTGGTCACTGTGGAGGTGCAACCCTGCAGTGACTTTTTCTTTTCTCTTAGCAGCTTTGATCGTGGAGAGGACCAGATTAACATTCTGTTCGGTTCCTGTTTTGTAGGCAACGATACTATTGTCATAGAGATCACAAATGACAGAAAGATAAAGTGTCCCTTGACCACAATGTCATTAAGATAAGAAATTTGAAGGCTCGCCCTACGGGAGAGCTGGCGCGGAACGCGACTGAGAGGGCATAATTTTTCCAGATAAAAGCCCTCTCCGCCTCGTAAACTCGGCACCTCTCCCAAAAGGCTTTAAAAAATCTGTTTTTCCTTAACTTAATGGCATTGCCCTTGACCAGTCTTGATATATGAAATATCTGTTACCCACTTTTGATTTGGACGCTCTGCCTGGAAATCTCTATTGAGTAGATTGGGATATCTGTGCAGATATTCACCATAATTACGGTATTTCTTACGACGAATAACAGAAAGCAGATTGTATTTCTGCATAACGCGAAGTACGGTCTTCGGATTTTTATGGATTCCCTGTCGTTCAAGCCATATCTGCACTCTACGGTATCCGTAAGTATTTATGGCTATGCTCCTGACACTCCCGAATCTTTTCGGCAAGTGAGAGATCCTTTGATGGTATATCCATTTTTTTGACATAGGCATAGTAACCACTTCGCGATACCTCGAAGAACCGGCACATCTCGCTGATCGAATATTTGTCCTTGTGACGATGCTTGTCCTCACTTCCTTTCTGTGAGCGAGATAAAATCCCGCATCAATTCGTTTTCCATCTCTAATGCCTTAATTCTTGCATCCTTTCGAGCAAGTTTGTCGCGTAGATCAGCAAGCTTATCTTTTTCTCTCACTACACAATCTCTTGCTGCCATTTTGTCTTGGCACCGGTTGTATCTTGTGATGAAATTGTCGTATTGCTTTTTGCTGAATCCAAACTTTTCACGAATTTCTCGTCCTGTTTTTCCTTGTGATCTAAGCGCTAATATTTCTTTTCATATTCTTGTATGTGGCGATATTCTCTGGGCATAACAAAACCTCCTATGGTAGTAATTTTATTCTACCATAGGAGGCTCTTTTTTCAATTGTCCGTTTTTAACGGACTTGTTCAATCTATTTTACTTTTGCGAAACTCGTCCATGTTCTTTTTGCAATTATATGCTTCCAACATTTTTTCATCTTCCCAAGTCCATCGCTTTTCAACATCAATAATCTGTTTCAGTTCATCTGATGTTGGTTCTGCCGGGAAAATACTGCATGGGTATTTTTCGCAATATCCGCAGTGGGCATATCCGTGCGCAATGACACATTTTCTTGCTCTGCAAGATGGATCAAGTATAACGCTATTCTCCTTTTCCGATGAACAACCATCACAGATAATTATTTTAGGATCAGGATTATATCCCGGTTCCATCTTCTTATAAACAAGACATATCTCTTCGCGTCTATCATTAGCTTCAACATTAGGTCGATAAATTAAACATAAATCACATCGCATTCCGCATTTGGCATATTGCTTATTCTCCATCGCGTAACACCTACCTTTAGGAATTGAAATATATAAGCGATTATACCATAGTATCACAAGAAAATCAACATGAAAATAAGCGAAATACAGGGCAATCGCTTACGAAAAAGAAAAGACTTTTAACAAATAATCGCGAGAAAGAGCGCACTTTTTCATTTTGAGTTTCAAGCTTCCTTTGAACGAAGTTTCTGATTTCAAAAGATTTAAAGCAAGATGGCGGAGAATAT
>JAFUQQ010000043.1 GCA_017472285.1 Clostridia bacterium
AGAGGGCGGTAATATATGCTGAAAATGCCCTCTCCGTCAACTACGTTGACACCTCTCCCGAAGTGAGAGGCTTTTAAAAAGTTTTTCTTTTGTTAAAAATGCCGAAGACAAATTTTGAAACCGACTTTATCGACACACTGACACATCCCGTGGGATGTGTTTTTTCATTATGGGAATAGCTCGAACTTGCAGCTTTTAATCTTCCGCAAAGCCGTAGAAACGGTCGTTTACGATAGCGACAGTGCCTTTTTGTCCTTCGGAAAGGGTAAGATACGTGTCTTTATCGACGGCATAAGTCAATTCCTTGTCGTATTCATCCAAAAAGGTAACGAAATATTCTTCATGACAATGAGGGGTTTTTGTGCCGTAAGAATTGACCTCACAGCGCATACGGAGAACGGTTGCTCGGATCTCTGTCAAAGGCGGTTCATCATATAACGGTTCGGCGTTATCTTCCGCGAGAGGTTCGTTTTGTTCCGCACGTTCCGTCTTTTTTCTGCGAAAGATAAAGAAACTGAAAATTCCCAAAAGGATAAGCGGCATCAGCACGATCAGGGTGGAAATGGGAGAATTGAGTGGCATATATGTACCTCCTTGCGTTTTTATTAAGAATATTATAGCATAAAGAGATCGAAAAAACAAGGAAATTTCTTTTTATATATTGAAAAACGGGAAAAAAAGTTATATAATATAATGTAAGTGTATTTTGACGAACTATATCTTCATGGGAAAGGAATCATAGAATGAGAATTATTTTGGACGTTATGGGCGGCGATAAAGACCCTTCGGAATTTGTGCGCGGTGCTGTCATGGCGAAAAAAGAATATGACGCGGATATTACGCTCGTCGGAGATGAAGTGAAGATCCGTGAAACACTTGCTTCACAAAAGGTTTCGGCAGAAGATTTTGAAATCGTGAATGCACCCGATGTCATCAAGATGGAAGATAATCCTCTCAGCATCCGCAGAGAACATCGCGATTGTTCCATGGCGACTGCACTCAAGTTGGTCGCGGGCGGTAAGGGCGACGCTGTGGTTTCCGCAGGCAATACAGGCGCGCTTTTTATCGGCGGTACGGGTTATATCCATTGTATTGACGGTGTACGCCGTGCGGCACTTGCGACGATCCTTCCTCTCGGCAATCCTTTTTTGCTGATGGATTGCGGTGCAAATGCAGAAGTAACTCCCGCTTTTCTCGTGCAGTTTGCTCATCTCGGTTCCGTTTATATGGAACGTGTTATGGGTATTGAAAATCCCCGTGTCGCTTTGCTCAATAACGGTGCGGAAGCTCATAAAGGTACACCTCTCTATAAAGAAGCACATGGACTGCTTGCGGCAGAAAAAGATATCAATTTCATCGGTAACGTGGAAGGCAAGGAGTTGCCGTTCAATGCCTGTGACGTTGTCGTTTGTGACGGTTTTTCGGGCAATATCGTTCTGAAGACCATTGAAGGCACTTCCAGATTTGTAATGAAACAGTTTACGAGTATTTTTGACGGTATCATCGGTAAGATTGCGGGTGCTTTGGTCATCAAAAAGGCAAAAGGCTTGAAAAAGCGTTTTGATGCCAAAGAATACGGCGGCGCACCGTTTCTCGGTCTTTCCAAACCCGTCATCAAAGCGCATGGCAATTCCGATGCCAAAGCTGTCAAAAATGCGATCCGCCAAGCCGTTGCTTACGTGAATACGGGTGTGATCGATGCGATCGCGCGTCAGACGGCGGAAAAGAAAAACGAACAAGGGAAATAATAGATAGAAGAAGGTTTTGCAAAATGGCAAGAAAACAAAGTCCGTTGCCCAAGGATATCAGCGGTCTGGAAGAAACGATCGGGTATACGTTTTATGACAAGGAATATCTTCTGGAAGCATTGCGGCATTCCTCTTATGTAAATGAAAATAAACAGTACGGATGGTTTTCCAATGAAAGACTTGAATTTCTGGGAGATTCCGTATTATCTCTGGTAACGAGCAGTTATCTTTTTGGCTTTTTCTCAAGCCGTCCCGAAGGGGATCTGACAAAGATTCGCGCCGATCTCGTTTGCACGCGTTCTCTCTCAAAATTTGCGAGAATGATCGGTCTTGGGGATTATCTTTTGCTCGGACACGGACAGGAGATCGTCGGCGGACGCGATCAGAATAAAATACTCGAAGACGCTTTTGAAGCATTGCTTGCGGCGATTTATCTCGATTCGGGAAAAAATCTGGATACCGTCGCGGAATTTCTGAATCCGCTTCTGGAAAAAGAAGTGCAGACGATTCTCTCCGAACAACCGATCATCGATCCGAAATCCAAATTGCAGGAAGTCGTTCAGGAAGCCAAAGGGTTGCTTGCTTATGAGATCGTTGCGGAAAGCGGACCCGATCATGATAAACATTATGTTTGCGAAGTCCGTATCGATAACAACGTGATGGGCAGAGGCGAAGGCTCCAGCAAGAAAAAAGCGGAGATCAAAGCGGCGGCGGACGCGCTGAAAAATTATATCGTGATTACATGAAAAAACATCTCAATATTCCTGTTTTTATTCCGCATATCGGTTGTCCGAACGCCTGTGTTTTCTGCAATCAACGGAAGATATCGGGACGGACAGGCTTTTGTATCGAACGTATCAGGGAAGAACTGAATACGGCATTTTCTACGATTGACGGAACGATCCCCGTACAGATCGCTTATTTCGGCGGTAGCTTTACGGGTATCGACAGAGCGGATATGACCTCGCTGCTTACGATCGCAAACGAATATATCGAAAAGGGCAAATGCGAATCGATCCGTATTTCCACAAGACCCGATTATATCGACAGGGAAATCCTTGATATTCTGCGCGCATACCGCGTGGGAACGGTGGAACTCGGCATACAAAGTACGGATAATTCTGTATTGAAAGCATCGAAAAGAGGTCACACGGCGGAAGATTCTTTCAGGGCATCGGCTCTTGTTAAGGAATACGGCTTTGAATTGATCGGACAGATGATGGCGGGACTTCCGCTTTCTTCTCCCGAAAAGGAACGACAGACCGCACTTGATATCGTTTCCATGGGTGCGGACGGCGCAAGAATTTATCCCGCTGTGGTCTTTGATGAAACGGAACTTGCCGATATGATGAAGAACGGCATTTATGAACCGCTCACGACCGAAGAATCGGCAAAACGCGCGGCAAATATCCTTTCCGTTTTTCTGGAATACGATATTCCAGTCATCCGTATCGGATTGCAAGCAGGAGAAACGCTCATCAGCGGTGACGGCGTACTTGCGGGCGGTTATCATCCCGCCGTGGGCGAGCTTGCGTATGCTTTGTATTTCCGCAGAGCGATTGAAAAACAGTTGGAGCATACGGAAACGACAGGAAAAATGCTCACGGTTTTCGTACATCCCTCCGATGTTTCCAAAACGGTCGGACAGAAGGGCATGAACAAGGAATATTTTATAAATATATACAATCTTGCGGGTTTCCGTGTGATTCCCGATGGCAATTTAAAGAAAAATCAATGCAGAATCGATCTGCATCCAAGAATAAAATGAAAGGTACGGGTTATATCCATGCGCTTGAAAACGCTTGAGCTTCAGGGCTTCAAATCCTTCCCCGATAAAACGGTGATCTCCTTTGACCGAGGTATTACCGTCGTCGTCGGACCGAACGGAAGCGGAAAATCGAATATTTCCGACGCGATGCGCTGGGTTCTCGGAGAAGTTTCCTCCAAAAATATCCGCGGCGGAAAGATGGAGGACGTTGTTTTCGCGGGTTCTCAGAAGCGCAGTCCGATGGGATACGCCGAAGTTTCCGTAACCTTTGACAACACCGAAGAAGAAGGCAAGATTGCCTCTCTTGCGGAATTTGACGAGATCACGATCACAAGACGGTATTACCGCGTCGGTGACAGTGAATATTTTATCAATAGACGCTCCGTGCGCCTGAAAGATATCCATGAGCTCTTTTTGAATACCGGTCTTGGCAGGGACGGTTATTCCATCATCGGTCAGGGTAGAATCGCGGAGATCATCTCACAGAAAAACGATGAACGCCGCGCGATCTTTGAAGAAGCGGCGGGTATCGCACGTTACCGTTATCAGAAAACGGAAGCGGTCAAGAAATTAGAAGATACCGAAGCCAATCTCGTGCGCGTGGAAGACATCGCGGGGGTGCTCGGCGAACGTGTCGGACCTCTTGAAAAAGAATCCGAAAAAGCAAAGAAATTTTTAGAGCTCCGTGATGCAAAAATGGCGGTCGATATCGCGCTTTCTCTTTTTGATATCGATACGGCAAAGGCTTCCGCGGATGATCTCGGCGGCAGACTGGTACTTGCTAAAGCCGATCTTGACGGCGCGGAAGAAGCGCGCGCGGAACTTGAAACCGCAGAAGAACGGACGCGCGAGGAAGAAATGCTCGCGAAAATGAATACGGAGCGTATTTCCGGGAAATTGCTCACGCTTTCGGGTGCGATTCATGAATGTGAATCGGGCATCAAGCTTGCAGCAAACGATGCGGAGCATCTGCATCGGACTATTGCGGATGCGGAAGAAAAGATCCGTACCTCCGAACAGGCTTTGCTTCACGCAAACGAAGAAGAAGCTCGTTTTGAAAATGAAATGATGAAAGCCGGCGAAAATGCCGCCCATCTGGCTGAAAAGGCAAAAAAGGCGGAAAATGCTTTGCATCAGTTGGAGCAAACGCTTGCGGATTACGAAACGCAGACGGATGCTCTGCATGAAAAAATCCGTTTGTTGAGAGAAGAAGAAACGCAGGCTGTCGTCGCGGCGACCGTTTCTGCGGCGCAGAGCGAGGCAGACCGCGAAAAATGTGCAGAGCTTGCCGGCAATATCGAACGGTATACTGCCGATATCCAATTGTTTGAAAACAGAATCCGCACGGCAGAGGAAAAGCTCGAAGGATACCGCAAAAGAGAAGATGCGTTTCAAAAGGAAGCGGGTGCGTTTGCTTCCGAAAAAACGGCACTTGAAAATACGCTCCGCTTGCTGACGGAAAAGAAAAATAATCTCTTTCTGGATATCTCCCAGCGTAAGCATAAGATTCAGAACCTTGTGCGCATGGAAGAATTTCTGGAGGGGTATTCGGGGGCGGTGCGTTTTATCGTAGGTGAACATAAAAATAAGAAGATCTGTTTGCCAGACGGCAATCCGATCACGCTTTACGGTCCTGTTTCCAAACTGATCTCCGTGCCCGACCGCTATTCTGCCGCACTGGAAGTCGCTTTCGGACAAAGTCTTCAGAATATTGTTGTCGAGGATGAAGAATCCGCAAAGGCGGCGATCAATTATCTGAAAAAGAAAAATGCGGGTCGCGCGACCTTCTATCCGATCTCAACGATGCGCGGCAATGAACTTTCCGAAAAGGATATTCCCGAGAAAAGCAGGGATGGTTTTATTGCCGCCGCTTCGGCACTTGTGGAATGTGATGAAAAATTCTGCGGTATCGTGCGCAGTCTGCTCGGCAGAGTGCTGATCGCGGAAGATATGAACCGTGCAAACAAGATCGCGAAAGCCATTGGGTTCCGTTACCGTATCGTGACATTGGATGGACAAGTCATCAATGCGGGCGGTAGCTTCACGGGCGGTTCGCTCTCCGCGGACGGCAGAATGCTTTCCCGCCGCGTACAGATTGATAAGCTCGGCGAAGAAGTGAAATCACTTGAAGTTTCCCTTTCCGAAACGGAACGCACGATCAAAGAAACGAACGCAAAGCTTGCCGAAACACAGAAAAAAGAAAAAACAGCACTCGCATCTGCCGCGGGTATCAAGACCATGCGCGATGCGGAAACGACACAGCTCACCGTGCTTTCCTCCAATCGTGACGCACAGGCGAAAACGCTTTCGGAACTTCGTGCGGAATACGATGCGCTGACGGAAAAAACGAATCTTGCCAAATATAACGCGGATACGCTCGGTCAGAAACGGGCGGAATACGCAGAAAAGATCCGAAAAGCAGAAACGGAAATTGCCCGTATTTCTGCCGAAAAAGCGCAGGCGAATGAAAATCTGGTCGCGATGCGCGAGGGTTATAATACGGCAAGCCTTGAAAAAGCGAAAGCCGATGCGGCACTCGAAATGCTCTCGCAGATGCTTGATGGCGCAAAACATAGAACCGCTGAAATCAAAGAAACTGCAGATGGTCTTACCGCTGTGGTCTGTTCGGCAGAAGAAAAAATTGCCGAAGCGGAAGCGGAAACCGTACGCTTGACAAAAGAAATGCAGACTTACCGCGAAGAGCTTGAAAAAACAGAGGAACAGAAACGGTGGAATACCGAAAAAACGCTTTCTCTGGAACAGAAGCTGAATGAACTTCGCCATAAGATTCGCGATACCGTTGATAAACGCGATCTGCTCTATCGTACTTATACCAAAATGGAATCCGAATACAATTCCGTGCGTGAACATCACGCGAAGCTCATCTCGTTCCTTTGGGATGAATACGAATTGACCTATACGGAAGCAACGCGGCGCGCAACGGAAAAGATCACGGCGGAAAACCGCCAAGAAGCCGTTGCGGCACAAAACCGTTATAAAAATCAAATCCGCGCGCTCGGAACCGTTAACATCAACGCGATCGAGGAATATAAAGATGTAAAGAAGCAATTCGACGACCTGAATGCGCAGATCGATGACCTGAAAAAATCCAAAGAAAGTCTGCTTACCATCATTTCTTCCTTGGAAGAAACGATGTGCCGCGATTTTATGACGACGATGGATGCGATCAATATCAATTTCGGCAAAGTATTCTCCGAGCTTTTCGGCGGCGGACGCGCAGAGCTGAAGCTGACCGATCCTGCGAACGTATTGGAAAGCGGGATCGATATCAATGTCGCGCCTCCCGGCAAGGTCATCAAGAATATGTCGCTCCTTTCGGGCGGCGAACAGGCTTTTGTTGCGATCGCGCTCTATTTTGCCATTCTGAAAGTCAATCCTTCTCCGTTCTGTATCCTTGACGAGATTGAAGCCGCGCTGGATGAAGTCAACGTGGATAAATTCGCGGATTACGTCAAGAAATATTCGGATAAAACGCAGTTCGTTATCATTACCCACCGACGCGGTACGATGGAAGCCGCCGAACGTCTTTACGGCGTTACTATGCATGAAAAAGGTATCTCTGACGTGCTTTCCATTGACGTTTCCGAAATCGAGCAGAAGATCGGTATGGAACTCAATTAAGCGTTGCGGTTTGTATTTGGGAATGATTTCATAAAAATAGAAAAATACATTATGAAAGGAATTTAATATCATGGGATTTTTTGATAAATTAAAAGCAGGGCTTGCGAAAACCAAAAAAGCCTTTGTTGCGGGCATCGATGCCATTTTCGGTTCTTACCGTGACGTTGGCGAAGAACTTTTTGAGGAGCTGGAAGAACTTCTCGTTTGTTCCGATATCGGTGCCGAAACCGCGATGGAAGTCCTCGATACGCTCCGTGACAAAATTCATGACGAACGCATCACAAACCCCGAAGATGCCAAAAATGCGCTTTTTGAGATTCTTCGCGATATGATCGGTGACGGTGAGGAGATCGTATACGAAAAAGGCAGAATGACCGTCATTCTCGTTATCGGGGTCAACGGTGTCGGTAAGACCACTTCCATTGCGAAAATGGCTTACGATATCAAGAGAAAAGGGAAAAAAGTTCTTCTTGCGGCGGCGGATACCTTCCGTGCGGCAGCGATCGATCAGCTTTCCGTATGGGCAGACAGAGCCGGCGTGGAACTGATCGCGCAGAATGAGGGCTCCGACCCTGCCGCTGTCGTTTATGATGCCGCGGCTGCTGCAAAAAAACGCGGTACGGACGTACTCATCATCGATACGGCGGGCAGACTTCACAATAAGAAGAACCTGATGAACGAGCTTGAAAAGATCGACCGCGTCGTTTCCCGCGAGCTTCCCGATGCCATTCGTGAAACCCTTCTCGTTCTTGACGCGACGACAGGTCAGAATGCTGTGATCCAGGCGAAAGAATTTAAAAATGCCGCTGATATCACAGGTCTTGTTCTGACAAAACTTGACGGTACAGCAAAGGGCGGTATCGTGATCTCCATCAAAAAGGAACTCGGTATTCCCGTCAAATTCATCGGTGTCGGTGAAAAGATCGACGATCTTCAGGCTTTCAATGCGGATGAATTTGTCGGCGCACTCTTTGAAAAATAAGCGGTATCGCAGAAAGCAGAGGTTGATATTATGTCAAAAATCGTAATGGCATCCAATAACCGCCATAAGATTATGGAGATCGAAACCTTTATCCGTGCCCTTTGTCCGAACGATAAAGACGGCAAGCCTTATGAGATTCTTTCTCTTTCCGATATCAATTTTACGGATGATATCATTGAAGACGGCGAAACTTTTGAAGATAACGCACTCATCAAGGCGCGTACCGTTGCAAAGCTCGGCTATATTGGGATTGCCGATGACTCCGGTCTTTGCGTGGATGCGCTGAACGGCGAACCCGGTGTGTATTCCGCGCGTTATGCGGGTGGTCACGATGATGCGGACAACAATAAAAAGCTTCTGAAAAATCTGAAAGATGTTCCCGCAGAAAAGAGAAGCGCGCATTTCGTTTCCGTCATTGCCTGCGTGTTTCCCGACGGCAGAGAACTTGTTGCGAGAGGGGAATGTCCCGGTACGATGCTCTTTGATTACAGAGGTAACGGCGGTTTCGGTTACGATCCTCTTTTTCTCTATGAACCGATGGGTAAGACCTTCGCGGA
The DNA here is from genome assembly GCA_017472285.1 of Clostridia bacterium. Lineage (GTDB taxonomy): Bacteria > Bacillota > Clostridia > Oscillospirales > CAG-272 > QALR01. The sequence continues at coordinate 8,698 of JAFUQQ010000043.1, forward strand.
AATGAATGCCGAAGAAAAAAACAGCATTAGCCACCGCGCTCGCGCAATGGAAAAATTCGCAAAGCTCTTTGCAAAGGAAAATAAATAAAAAACAAAAAGGAAAAAACAATATGTTAACAAGCAAACAGCGCGCATATTTGCGCTCTATGGCAACCAATTACGATACGATCTATCAGATCGGTAAGGGCGGCATCAGCGATATGATGGTCACACAGCTTGATGCAACGCTCGAAGCAAGAGAACTCATCAAACTCCGTACCCTTGACGCTTGCGAATACGGTCCCCGTGAAGCAGCAGATATTCTTTCCGAAAGACTTGGTGCTGACGTTGTCGGTGTTCTCGGCACGAAATTCATTCTTTACAGAGAATCCAAAAAGAAAAAACGCATCGAACTCCCCCGCTGACGGTTTCTCTGCAATTTCCAAATGACATCAAGCGGGCAGTGCCCGCTCCCGATTTCTCGCCTATCTGAAATTTTTCCGCATCCAAATGCGGTTAAACGGCGAGATCGATTTCCCGCAATTTTCTATCAAACAAGAAAGGTGGATCTTCTATGAAAGTCGGTATTTTCGGCGGTACGTTCAATCCCATCCATAAAGGTCATACGGAAGCTGCTTTGGCTTTTCTTGAAATGGTAAAACCCGATAAACTCCTCGTGATCCCAACGAAAGTTCCGCCGCATAAAGCCATCAAGGGTTATGACGATCCTAAGCTCCGTCTGGAAATGACGAAAAGAGCGTTTGCTGCATATCCCGAATACACGGGACGTATTGAAGTTTCCGATATCGAAATACGGAGCGAAGGCAAAAGCTATACCTATTATACCTTGCAAAAGATCAAAGAGATGGGGTATGACGAAATCTGTCTATATTGCGGAACGGATATGCTCCTTTCCTTTGATACGTGGTTCCGTTTTGAAGATATCCTGAAATCCTGTACGCTTATCTATGCAAGCCGTTTGGAACATGATAACGGCGAAGCAAAAGCCAAGATGGAAATGCTCCGCCGGACTTACGGTGCGAAGATCGAAGAACTTCCGATCTCTCCGATCCAAATTTCATCCAGCGAAATCAGAGATGCCTTCAAGGAAGGTAAGGACCTCTCCGTTTATCTTTCCCCCGCCGTGATCGATTTTATCAACGAAAGGGGACTTTACCGATGAATGCTGTATATGAAGAACGCCTGGCGAAGATTCGCGCGGTCCTTCCGCAATATGAAGATGAACGCAGACTGATGCATACGATGGGCGTTTACCGCGAATGTATGTGGTTTGCGAAGAATTTTAGACTTTCCGAAGAAGATACGTATACCGTGGCGGCGGCGGCACTTCTGCACGATATCACGAAAAATCTTTCCGATGAAAAAGCGTTTGCCATCTGTAAAGAATATGGTGTCACACCGCCTGAAGCACATACCGTCATCCATCAATATACGGGTGCGCCTTTTGCAAGGGAATTATTCGGAAAAGAGATCGTGACGGATGCGGTCTTTTCTGCAATCTCCTGTCATACGACGGGAAAAGCCGATATGACTGAGACGGATAAAATGCTTTTCGTTTCCGATTTCACCGAAGCGGGACGCAAATACCGTTCGTGTCACGATATGAGAGAATATTTGCATGGTGAATGTGATAAAATAAACAAAAATGACAAAACGGCGCTTTCCCATTTGCTGAATGACATTACAAAACGGATTATCGGTTTTACCGTGACTTATCTTGTTGAAAAAAACAAAAAAATCGATGCCGGCATGATTCTCGCTTGGAATGCAATGGTTTCGGAGGCGTAAGCCGTTTTCCGATATATTTTTAAGAGGAACGAATCATGAATGAAAACCAGAAAAAACCTTTTGCCGATCCGCAAAAACGGCAAAAAAGGGAATATATCCTTTGGGGTGTATTGGCGGCGGCGATCGTACTGATCTTAACAGTCGCACTCGTCGTGATCTTTTATGCGCCCAACGTGGATGACACACCGCATTTTCCGACTGATACGCCGAACCCCGATCAGACGGATGATACAAATCATACAGGCACTTCCGCAGAACCTTATCAACGAAAAGACGGTTTTTATACGTTTCTTGTTGCCGGCATGGATGCCGCTTCCAATAATACGGACGTGCTTATGTTGGCTTCTCTCGATACCAAAAACGGTGAAATCCATATCGTACAGATCCCCCGTGACACTTACGTGAATAAAACCGTCGGCGGTTATACGACTCTGACCCGTGTAAACGCGATCTTTTCCGCAGAATATAATTATCAGGTCAGCCGCGGTATCAGCAAAAAGACCGCAAAAACACTCGCTATGGAAGACCTTTGCAAACGGCTTTCCGAAGCACTTTGCATCAATATCGACGAATACGTTTACGTCAATACGTCAGGTTTCCGCAATATCATCGATGCGGTCGGCGGTATCGATTACGAAGTGCCGCAGGATATGTTTTATGAAGACCCGTTCCAAAACCTTTATATCGATCTCAAGGCGGGTTATCAGCATCTCAATGGCACGCAATGCGAGCATCTCATCCGTTATCGCTCCGGTTATGTAACGGGTGATATCGGACGTGTGGAACTCCGTTCCGATTTCATGGTTGAGGTTTTCCGTCAGGTCAAAAATAAGATTGACCTTGATTCTATGCTCGCTTTGATCCGCGATAAAGACCTGATGCAGAAAGTCGGCACGTCCATGTCCCTCATGGATATTTTCGCTTACGTCAAAATGGTTTATAAATTGGATGATGATGCGATCTCCGTGCGAACCATTTCGGGTGAGGTCGTACAAAATCCCAATACGGGTGCTTGGATCTATTATTGCCTCAATAAAAAGAGCGCGCTGAATGATATCAATGAATGTCTTAACGTCTATGAAAAGGATATCGATATCTCCCTTTTCGATAGCAAGGGACTTTTCTCGGGTACGGAAGGCGCGGATGACCATTATATTTATGAATATTACAATTCGTAAATGGTTAAAACGGGAGGGGGAAACTCCTCCCCTGCGAAATAAAAAATTTAAACAAGATAACGACAGAGGAAACACAAGGCGTTTCTTTTGCCAAGCTTTTCTTTTCGCAAAGAAAAGCGGAAAGGTGTTTATGGAACTTGAAAATTTGAAATTTGAATCTCTTGAGAATGCGACACCGCGTGAACTTGCGGATGCGATCGTCAAAATTCTCGACGCGAGAAAAGCAAGAGATATCCGCCTTCTGAAATTCAAAGAGGGCAGTGATCTGACCGATTATTTCGTTCTTGCGACAGGTACGGCAACGACACAGATTAAAGGTTATGCCGGTGAGATCGAATACAGACTCGGTGAAGCAGGCGTAAAGCCGTTGCATATGGACGGTTATGAAACGGGTACGTGGATCGCAATGGACTATGCGCACGTCATCGTTCATATCTTCCATAAGAACGAAAGAGATTTCTATAAGCTCGAAAAGCTTTGGAACGATGCGGAAGAAATCCCGCTTACACTCATGGACTAAATTTTTATAAGATATAATACAGGAGAAAAACATCATGTCTTACGATTTTAAAGCCGTCGAAGAAAGATGGCAGAAAGCATGGGACGAAGCCCATGCCTTTGAAGCGAAAAACGATTATTCGCTTCCCAAATTCTACGGACTCGTAGAATTTCCTTATCCCAGCGGCGCAGGTATGCACGTTGGTCATATCAAGGCTTATTCCGGTCTTGAAGTGGTTTCCAGAAAGAAGAGAATGCAGGGCTATAACGTCCTTTTCCCGATCGGTTTTGACGCATTCGGTCTTCCCACGGAAAACTCCGCGATCAAATTCAATACCCACCCCCGCGTACTTACCGATAGAAATATCGAAAAATTCACAGCACAGCTCAAAAAAGTAGGTTTCTCTTTTGACTGGACACGCGTTGTCGATACCACAGACGAGGATTACTATAAGTGGACACAGTGGATCTTCCGCAAAATGTTTGACGAAGGTCTTGTTTTCCGCGCAACCACGCTCGTAAACTATTGCCCTCACTGTAAAGTCGTTCTTTCCAACGAAGACTCCCAGGGCGGTAAATGCGATATCTGCCACAGCGATATCATTCAGAAGGCAAAAGACGTTTGGTATCTCCGCATCACCGAATATGCCGATAAGCTCCTCCAGGGTCTTGAAAAGGTCGATTATCTCCCCAATATCAAGCTCCAGCAGGAAAACTGGATCGGCCGTTCCGAAGGTGCTTTTGCAAACTTCGCGCTCACAAACTGTGACGAAACCCTTCGCATCTATACCACAAGATGCGACACCATGTTCGGCGTAACTTTCATGGTTATTGCTCCCGAACATCCCATCATTGAAAAATACCGCGATCGCATCTCCAACATCGATGCTCTCGATGCTTACAAAGAAGAGTGTGCAAAGAAGACTGAATTTGAACGTACACAGCTCGTCAAAGACAAAACGGGTGTCCGCATCGAAGGCATTTCTGCCATCAACCCCGCAAACGGCAAGGAAATTCCGATCTATATTTCCGACTACGTTATGATGGGTTACGGTACGGGCGCGATCATGGCTGTTCCCGCACATGACGAACGTGACTATGAATTTGCAAAGAAATTCGGTATCGACATCATCGAAGTCATCAGCGGCGGCGATATCTCCAAGGAAGCTTACACCGGTGACGGCGAAATGGTCAACTCCGATTTCCTCAACGGCATCAAGACAAAGAAAGAAGCCATCGCAAAAATGCTCGCATATCTCACTGAAAAGGGTATCGGTGAAAAGGGTATCCAGTACAAGATGAAGGACTGGGCGTTCAACCGCCAGCGATATTGGGGTGAACCCATTCCGATCATTCACTGTCCTCATTGCGGTATGGTTGGCGTTCCCTATGAAGAACTCCCTCTCCGTCTGCCCGATATGGAAAACTTTGAACCCGGTGAAGGCGGCGAAAGCCCTCTCGCAAAGGTAGAAAGCTTTGTCAACTGCACTTGTCCTAAGTGCGGTGGCGCGGCTAAGAGAGAAACAGACACGATGCCTCAGTGGGCAGGTTCTTCCTGGTACTTCCTCCGTTACTGCGACCCGAAGAACGGCGAAGCACTCGCTTCCAAAGAAGCTCTTGCATATTGGATGCCTGTTGACTGGTATAACGGCGGTATGGAACACGTTACCCGTCATATGATCTATTCTCGTTTCTGGCACCATTTCCTTTACGATATCGGTGCAGTTCCTCACGATGAACCTTATGCAAAACGTACCGCACAGGGTCTGATTCTCGGTCCTGACGGCGAAAAAATGAGTAAATCCAAGGGTAACGTCGTTGACCCGAACGACGTTGTTGAAGAATACGGCGCAGACGTTCTCCGCGTATACATCCTCTTTATGGGTGATTACGGCTCTGCTGCTCCGTGGTCTCCCTCCAGCATCAAGGGTTGCAAACGCTTCCTTGAACGTGTGGAAGGCCTTATGTACATGGCAAAGGGCACAGGCGTGACTCCCAAGCTCGAAACCGCGTTCCATAAGACAGTCAAAAAGGTTACAGGCGATATCGATACGATGAAGTTCAATACCGCTGTTGCCGCTTTGATGACCCTTCTCAACGATATCTACGACGCAAAGAGCCTCACCACCGATGAACTCAAGACCTTTGTAAAACTCCTCTGTCCTTTCGCTCCTCACCTTGCGGAAGAACTCTGGCACAGACTCGGCGAAGAAACGCTCGTTTCTCTCGAAACATGGCCCACCTATGACGAAGCAAAGACGGTTGACAATACCGTTACCATCGCGGCGGCTATCATGGGTAAGACCAAGGATACCGTGGAAATTCCTGCGGATGCTGACGAAGATACTGCTTTTGCGGCTGTTATGCAGAGCGAAAAGATCAAAAATCTCGTTGCAGGTAAGAATATCGTCAAGAAGATCTACGTTAAGAATAAGATCTTTAACCTGATTGTGAAATAATTTTATAAAATGCCTGAAATCCGCAGATGGACTTGTCTTTCTGCGGATTTTGTGTTATGATGAGGTTGATATCAGAAAGGGGCGATGAGGTGGAAAAAACAGAATTTATTTATCAAAGATGGTATTTGAGATTGTTTTTTGCCGTTGTTATGTTACCTTTGGAATTTACGGTTCAAATGTTGTTTGCCGAATGGTTAGAAATCGAATATGCTGATTTTTGGTATGGATTGCTTTGTATTGTTATCGGTCTTATCGGCATCGGTATTTATTATAAATTGACCGAGCACACCAAATGGTTTCTTAAAAAAGGTTTTTATTGGGTAGAAAACGGAATGGTATATATCCAAAAGGTAAAAAGATATGTGCGGTTCAGGACGTTACTTGGTTAAGCGGAACGACGGTTTCTGTCTGGGGATTTGCCAGATCGGGAATGCTTATTATTCAATATCCAAAAAAGAAGATCGTTCTTTTTTCGATTTCCATAAAAGACGGGAAAAACTTTGCCGACTCGGAATTGTTGCATTTGTTTGAAACGATTTTGGATAATAATGATCATTTGCATAAAGATGAAAATTATGCTTTTTGGTATGAAATGAAAAAATGATTTTTAAAAACCATTGCTGAAATTCTTCCTTTTAGGTAGAATAAAAATTTGCTTAAATAGGTAGGGGAGGGGCTTGCTCAATGTCATTTAGTTAAGGAAAAGTGTTACGCCCGAGATCCTTCGGCGTAGGCTTACGGTGTCATTCTTGAGTATATACGAAGAATCTCGTAAGCCTACGCCTCGAGGATGACACGGGCGAATGCCTTATCTTAATGA
>JAFUQQ010000044.1 GCA_017472285.1 Clostridia bacterium
ACTATATCTTGCCCCAACACAAAACCAAAACCACAAGAAACAGCTGGGTTTCTCGGTTTCTTCGCCATAATTCTTTCAAAAAAAGCCGAAATCCGCGGAAAAACCGCGGATTTCGACGAAAAATATTTTAAAAAACTTTTTTACATTCCTTCGGTGCATTACAAAAAATATCAAGCATACCGTCCTCATTTTTCTTCCATTCGACGTAAATTCTGCCGTAAGGAGTGGGAACGGAACCTTTTGCAAACGAAAGTCCGGAAGGCTTCGGCTCAACTTTAAATTCCGCATAACCGGGTTTCACGGGTTTGATACCGAGAATCTCACTCATAAAGAAGATCGCAGGAGAAGCCGACCATGCGTGCGCTACGCTTCTCGTCCAATCGCGACCGCTCTTGAAGGTTTCAATACAAGTGGTAAGCCCGCTTTCGAGCAGATTGCCCCAATCGCGCTTCTGCGAAAGGATTGCGAGATCATCGCGAGCAAATTTATAAAGCGTCTGCAATGCAAAATAAAGGAAAAACGGCGAGCCGATATGTACGTAACCGTCAGGAGCTTCCTCCTCGGAGGGCGTTGCTGTTGTGCGGTTTGCAGGTGTGCCCGAAACGTAGATGCCCGATTCGATATTATCAATCAGGAAACGCATTGCATCTGCTTTTCTTTCTTCGGGAACACAATCGTAAAGGAGAGCCATTGTATTGGTCTGCACGCTGATACGCGCCCTTTTCAAATAATCCTCATAAGAAATCTTCGCCATATTGCGCTCATCCATATACGCGAGATATCTTTCGTATGCCCATTCGTCGCGCACAGTATCCACGTAAGCCTTTTTCGTTTCGTCCCAGCAATACGTATTGACGGCATCGCGGTATTTTGCAGACATCTCACGGTTATGCGCCGCGATATCGGGCTTGCCCAAAACATTCGCCATATCCGCCGCCTTTGCAAAGCAATACGAAAGCATCGCGTTATTGGCAGTCACCTCACCGTAGAAATCAAGGTCGTTATTTGCCCACTCGATCAGATTCCATGCACCTTGCATATCGAAAAGTCCGCGCTCGTCTGTCATGCGTTCGCAACGGTTCAAGGTTTCCGTCACCGCGCCGAACAAATCGGAAAGACATTGTTTATCGCCCGTAATTTCATAATGATCCCAAACCTGCAAGAGCCACATGAATGACCAGACGGGAATACAGCCTTCGGGATAAGTTGGAAAACAAGCGCATGGCAGATACAAACGATTGATATATCTCGGATTTCTTTTTCTATACAAAAGCCAAAGTCCGTCTTCGATGGAATTTGCGATCAGTTTCAGATATTGCTCGTCAAAAGCAAATTCACCGAAATTCAAGAGATTCACGTTTGCCGTCGTTCTCGCGTCACCCGTCCACGGATTCTGCTCATAGCCGGGACAGTCCGTATAGAGATCGAGCGAACAAACTTCCGCTGTACGTATGGACATCCGATAAATTTGATTCAATCGTTCATCTGAACAGGAGAAATCCGCATTTTTCATCGGATAACGGGTCTCAATGACGTGAATATCCTTCAAAACCACATCGCGCGTATGGTTATATACGGTAACAGAAAGATAACGGAAGCCTCTCTGTCTGCGGGAGATATACGATTGCAGACCTTCGCGGCAGAGATAACGAATCGTCGTAACTTCCTTCATATATTTAATACCTGCATCGGTGATCATTTCAAAGCTGTGAATCTCAACGACCGTTCCTTTGGGTGCGTCAAGTTCAAAAGCAATGTTGCCCACCTGTTCATCACCGAAATCCAGAATGAAATTCAGCATTTCTTTCTGCGGAGAGATCACAACTTCCGCATTTTCAGCCAAAATGGATTTCTCGTTTTTAATATTTGCAATATCATCAGCAGGCGCAATGCGGCAATTTTCGAGAATACGTTCTTCTGCATAACCGCCCACGGGAATCAGATAGTCGCGTGTTGTGATTCCAAAAAATGCGGAAGTCGGCACAGTGTAATCCATCGGAGTCAGTTTTTCTTTGATGTCATCAGGAACAGAAACGAATGAGGGATATTTGAGAATCTCTTGCATCACGTCATCCGTAGGATTTTTGCCCTTGTATTCATTCCAAGGATAACGGACAGGCGGTGTCGGGATCAGATATGCCTCAAAAGGAGAAGCGTTAGCAAGAGGGGACGTAAGCGTAAGCGGCGATTTCGTGCGAATAAGAAAATCAGGAGTCCATGCATAAGCGATCGCGCAAAAATGAACGCCTTCACGCAAATGGAACGATTGATTGAAAGCGATTTCTTGTCCGTCAATATAAACGGCGCGGATACCGTCGCGAATCACAAAAGTCAATTCGGTATCTTCTTCCGTAATCATATGCGTCATGGCTACAGTCATACCGTTATTCGAGGATGCAAGACGCATCGGATATCCCATCGGTGTCTGCGCGAGCATCAGCGCGGAAATGTTTTTCGCGTAATGAACGTCAGCCGTCTGCGCTTTGGTAATGCTCTGATGGAACGAGCCGTAGGGCGCGTGAAGAAGCTCATCACCGATCACATGGGCGTTTTCCCAATCGGAATCATCAAAATCAATCTCCGCAAAATCAAGGACCAGCTTTTCCGCATCCACGGTTTCTTCACCGCCGCCCGAGATCAGATGATTGACGGGCGTTTTCAAAGCTTCTTCCTTTTTATATACCCATGAACCGTCCGTGAAGCAGAGCGTTTCTCTGTCCGCCTGAATTTCAAGCGCAAAGCCTGCCCGAATTTCTTCACCCGTGTCCGTATTCATTACGGCGATCACATTCTTGCCCTCACGCAAATACGGGAGAATGTCCGCAACCTCATAAGCCTTATCAAATATATAGGAACGGACCGCCAGGGACATTGCCGCCGCGCCGTTGATATAAATTTCCGCATAATTTGCCGCCATCGCAAGCATGACTGCTTTTTCGGGTAATTTTTCAAGCCTAAACGACTTGCGGAACATCTGATTTGAAAAATTTTGTACGTCTGTCGGGCGGATCCAACGCGCAGAATCACCAAAACGATAAGGCTCGCTTACCGCTTTCGCATATACAGGATTTTTCATCGTTAAAAATTCCTTTCATCAAAATATTTTTCATATTTATTGTATCATAAATCTTTCCTTTCCGCAACGGTTCACAGAAAAAACATTTCTATCAATAAAAATTTAAGAAAAATTCATTGATTTATGCCATGTTCTGTGATACAATGAAAATGTATGAGCGATGCCTCGCATCGCAACAACTTATATTATATTTATGGAGGAAATTAAAAATGGCTCAGAACAGATACGTCGGCGATTATCCCGTAATCGGTATCCGCCCCGTTGTTGACGGTCGCCGCGGTCCCATGATGCTCCGCGAATCTCTCGAAGCTCAGGTTTGGGCAATGGCAAACGCAGCAAAAAAACTTTTTGAAGACAATCTTTTCTATTCCAATGGTGAACCCGTAAAGGTCGTTATGGCTGACACAACGATCGGTCGTGTTCCCGAAACAGCCGCTTGCGCAAACAAATTCAAAAAAGAAGGCGTTTCCATCACGCTTTCCGTAACTCCCTGCTGGTGCTACGGTTCCGAAACGATGGATATGGACCCCGATACCATCAAAGCAGTATGGGGCTTCAACGGCACAGAACGTCCCGGCGCGGTTTACCTCGCAGCCGTTCTCGCAGGTCATGCGCAGAAAGGCCTTCCCGCATTCGGTATCTACGGTCATGAAGTTCAGGATCGCGAACAGGTCAGCGAAATCCCCGAAGACGTTAAAGAAAAACTCCTTCGCTTCGGTCGTGCAGCGATCGCTGTTGCCACAATGAAGGGCAAATCCTATCTCCAGATCGGTTCTCAGTGCATGGGTATCGCAGGCTCTATCATCGATCAGGATATGATGGAAAGCTACTTCGGTATGCGCGTTGAATCCGTAGACGAGGTTGAAATCCTTCGCCGCATGGAAGAAGGCATCTACAACGAAGAAGAATATCAGAAAGCTCTTGCATGGACCAAAGAACATTGCAAGGAAGGCAGAGATGATAACCCCGAATCCGTTAACTTCCTCGGCGAAGAACGCCGCATCAAATTCACACCCGAAGAAAAAGAAAAACAGTGGGAATTCACCGTTAAGATGTATTGTATCATCAAAGACCTCATGGCAGGTAACAAGAACCTCCCCGATGCTTTTGAAGAAGAAAAGGTTGGTCACAATGCCATTGCCGGCGGTTTCCAGGGACAGAGACAGTGGACAGACCATTGGCCGAACTGCGACTACCCCGAAGCACTTCTCTCCTCTACCTTCGACTATGAAGGCGCACGCGAACCCTATACACTCGCAACCGAAAACGACGTTCTCAACGGTATGGGTATGCTCATGATGCGTTTGCTCACACACCGCGCACAAATCTTTGCTGACGTTCGTACATATTGGTCCGGCGAAGCAACCGAACGCGTAACCGGCTATAAGCTCGAAGGCAAAGCCGCTGAATCCAACGGTATCATTCACCTTCTCAACTCCGGCGCAGCTTGTCTTGACGCTTGCGGCGAATGCACAGACGAAAACGGCAACGCTACCATGAAGAGATGGTGGGAAGTTACCGAAGAAGACATCAAGAAGATGACTGACGCTACCGTTTGGTGCGAAGCAGGCTTTGATAACTTCCGCGGCGGCGGTTTCTCCAGCCACTACACCACACGTGCAGAAATGCCCGCAACCATGATCCGTTTGAACCTCATCAAAGGTCTTGGTCCGGTTCTTCAGATCGCTGAAGGTTGGACAGTTAAACTCCCCGATGAAGTTTCCGACACACTCATGGAACGCACAAATCCCACATGGCCTTGCACATGGTTCGCTCCTCGTTGCGATGGTAAAGAAGGCAGCCCCTTCAAGACCGCTTACGAAGTTATGCAGAACTGGGGAGCTAACCACGGCGCGATCTCTTACGGTCACATCGGCGCAGACCTTATCACAATGTGCTCTATGCTCCGCATCCCCGTTTGTATGCACAACGTACCTCTTGACGACGTTTTCCGTCCTGCTGCATGGAATGCTTTCGGTATGGATAAAGAAGGTCAGGATTACAGAGCTTGCCAGACTTACGGTCCGATGTACAAGAAAATCTAAAAAACAGATAAACAAAAAATGCTTCCCAATAGGGGCGTACTCTAAAGGACAGTTTTGAAATTTAATTGAATACGTTACCTACCAAATAAAATTGGTTTCCATAAAAATATGCACCTCCAAAAAGCTTGTCTAACTTTTGGAGGTGCATATCAGACTTTCTGCGGTTTTTTGTTATAATAGCGGATAACATAATCTAAAGTGCGTTATAACACAACGGTAACCTACGATAGGAGGAGAAAAATGAGTAAAAAGATAGTTGCCATTGGAGGGGGAGAGAATGGTCGTATGCGTGCCAATGGCACGCGATATCCATATGAACTTGCCAACCAAGATAAAGAAATTATTCGATTAACCGAAAAAGCGAACCCCAATTTTCTTCTATTGGCACATGCACAACCATTGGAAAGACAAGATGGTTATTTTCGTGTAATGACAGATATTTATGAAAAAATATATGGCTGCCCTTGTCGTCACTTAAAAAGCGATCAATTAACTAACACAAGCTATGTAAAAAATCTTATTGATTGGGCTGATATTATTTTTGAAGGCGGAGGAAATACGCTTGATATGATAGCCTTGTGGAAAGAAACAAGCTTTGATTCTATTTTAAAACAGGCTTGGATTGACGGGAAAGTAATGTGCGGCGTTTCTGCCGGCGCAAATTGTTGGTTTAAGAAATGTTCCTCCGATTCACTCAAGATTAAATACGGAGATCAGCAACCCATGATAGTGATGGAGTGCTTAGGCTTTGTCGATGGGTTGTTTATTCCGCATTGTGACGAAAAAGGCCGTTTGGAAAGTGCAAAAGAACTTTTGAAAAACAGCGATCAGATTGCGTTGGCTATGTCAAATTGCACGGCGATTGAAATTATAGATGATAAATATAGATTGATTACAAGTGACGCATCTTTTCATAGTATTGAAGCGTATGGTTTGAAATTATATTGGAAAGATGGAGAATATATCGAAAAACGAATTGACACATCTTTGGAATTCAAGCCATTACATGATTTGTTGTTAAAAGTGTAATTCATTGCGAATTCGAAAACTAAAATATACGCACACGGGACGAGAGAAAGGAACCTCGACTCCCTTGTGCAAAGGGAACTTTTTTAACTCTGATACTTACTGCTTTGTCATTTTTCTGGACAAGCAACTGCATTTGTTTCCACAAATGCTATGCTTGCAAAATTAAGGACAGAGAAACGAAAAAATTTCTCTGTCCTTTTCTGTTTGTTATGATATTTTTAGCCTAACGCTTTATGGCAGATACCCCTTGGGAAGCATTTTTTTGCGAATAAAATCAATTTTCAGTTTTGTTTTCGAACAGCACTTTTTCAACGAGTTCTTTGATCTGAATGGTAATGTAGCCCAACGCTTCCATCTTATCGTCCTCACAGCCATCAGATTCATTGATAAAAGCCATATTACTATCGAACGCTTTGCTGATGAGATTTACCTTTTTTGCCGCTTCATTCTGCATATCGTCGTACATTCTGGAATACATCGCAAGCATCTGCTGGAGTGTGGTTTCGCGGCATTTCACAACGGTTGCAATTGCTTGCGCCTTCGCTTCTGCGCCAATGTCACCGGGACCTGCGGATTTTACTGTTTCCAACTGTGTGAGTGCTTTTTCGATATGAGAAGAATCGTTTTTGAGTTCAGTGATTGCGTCAAAGATTTCTTTAACCGTTAATATATTATTTTCCATTTTGTTAGCCTCCAAATTGCTATTCGGAGGGCACGCAAGGCATATTGTATGTTCATCTACGAAGCGTGCCCTGCCGTTTTTTACAAGACCTTTCGCCCGTTTCGGGTAGGTCGCTTCATATTCATTTCCTTGCTCATCAATCACAATCACGTTTTTTTCGATGGGTGTCGCCCCCTTTGTTTTTGATTTGCACTGTGCGCGAATATCGTTTTTTGTTATGGGTATCATCCCCTGTTCGCTAATTATATGATAGCATATTTCAGGAGGTTTGTCAAGATATTATTAAAAAAACGAACCGAAATCCACACCAAATAAATGGCGAGAACCACAGTTCGTTTCTTTTGGCTCCACTCTTTTCTTTTCGTAAAGAAAAGGTGGACGTTTCTTCTTTGCCTACTTTCTTCTTTTCATAAAGAAGAAAGTAGGTTATTTAACCATTTTTACTTTGAAGCCGTTGCCGATACCTGCGGCATTCGCGTCGTCGGTATCGATGTGCATTTCGAGGCGGAAAGCAGCGTTTGCGCGAATCTGAACGTCATAGAACGTCGTTCTGCGTTCGCCTTCCACGTTAACGTCAACGTAGTCGCCGTCTTTGACACCGAATTTAGCGGCATCATCAAGGCTCATATGGATATGTCTGTTTGCAATGATACAGCCTTCCTTAAGAGTAACGACACCTTTCGGACCGATGATGGTGATAGGCGCAGAGCCTGCGATATCACCGGATTCACGGACGGGAGGCTTTACCTTGAGAACGTAGGAGTCTGTTCTGGAAATCTCGACCTGAGAAGCCTTTCTGGTCGGACCGAGAACACGAACACCTTCGATCGGACGGAGAGAAGGTCCGATGATGGTAAGCTGTTCTTTGCAAGCATACTGACCGGGCTGGGAAAGATCCTTAAAAGGTGTAAGCTGATAGCCTTTACCGAAAAGGGTTTCCACGTGCTCCTGTGTCAGATGGATATGGCGGTTGGAAACACCAACGGGCACGAGCATATCCGCTTCTTTTGCAGTTCCCTGCATTTCAGCCATCACACGGCTGACGATTTCGGAAACGAGGGTATTATAATCTGCCATATATTATCCCTCCGATCAGATAATTCTGAAGCTGTCTGCCATTACGCAGCGGCGCTGTCTTGTGAAGCTGCGCGCGGAGGTGATACCTTCGCCTGTCGGACCTGCGATGGTGAATGTCGTATGACCTTCGCCGCCGAAGCCGATACCTGCGTAAGAGGGAGCGTTTTTAACGAAAATCGTGGTTTCAACCGCTTTTGCGAATCTGGAAAGATGATCGATATTCTTCGAGTGCATATGCGCGGTATGACGGTTGCCATGTTCTGCCTTAACAGCAAGATCGATGGCTTCATCAATATTGGAAACGCGCACGATAGGAAGAATCGGCATCATGAGTTCTTCCTGAACGAATTCGTGGTTGAAATCGGTTTCGCAGATAATGCAACGAATGTCTTTACCAACGCGGATACCGATCTTCGCGAGAATCACGTCTGCATCTCTGCCAACGCATTCACGGTTAACGATCTTCTTGGTTTTGCCGTCTTTGCCCGTTTTTTCAACGAGAACGACTTTCGCAAGTTTATCCGCTTCTTCTTTTGTGATTTGATATGCACCATTACGCTTCATACCTGCGATGAGGTCGTCAGCGATATTATTGAAAGCAAAAACCTCTTTTTCTGCGATGCAGGGGAGGTTGTTATCGAAAGTACAACCATCGATGATATCTTTGGCCGCTTTCTGAATGTCAGCAGTATCGTCAACGATAACGGGAGGATTGCCCGCGCCCGCGCCGATCGCTTTTTTACCGGAGGAAAGGACCGCCTTTACAACACCGGGACCGCCCGTGCAAACGAGAAGACGGATAAGCTTATGAGCATACATTGTAGCAGCGGATTCCAATGTGGGTTTCTCGGTCGAAGCAACGAGAATTTCGGGACCGCCTGCCGCTTTGGATGCACGGTTAACGAGGTCAACCGCATAGTTAGAGGTACAGATCGCATTGGGATGAGGGTTGAAAACAACGCCGTTTCCGGCCGCGATCATACCGATGGAGTTACAAATAACGGTTTCGCTGGGGTTGGTACTCGGTGTGATCGCACCGACAACACCAAACGGAGCCATCTCAATCAGAGTAAGACCGTGATCGCCTGTTCTTGCATTTGCCTGAATATCTTCTGTACCGGGGGTCTTGTCGGCAACGAGGATATGTTTCAGACGCTTGTGTTCAACCTTACCCATACCTGTTTCCGCAACGCCCATTTCTGCCATAACGGCAGCTTCTGCGCGTGCGAGATTACGGATTTCGGTAATGATCTTTTCACGTTCTTCAACGGACATTGCGCGGACCTTCTTGTAGCCCTCGTTAGCCGCTGCGATCGCGTCGTTCATATCCTTGAAAACACCGACGAGTTTTCTGCCGTTGTATTCGGAAGCACTCCACTTTGCAGCAGGCGCGCCGACCTGTATACCGCTCAGAACCTTGGCAACGATATCTCTAATTTCTTTTTCAGAAATCTGTGTTCCCATGTTTATAAGCTCCTTCTATCATATTTTAATGAAATACGATCAAATGAAAAGCGAATTTCAATAAATCAGCTCGACTTGATTCTTTGCCAAAAATTCGATCCATTCATCTGAAGGCTTTTCGTTTGTAACGATGATATCGATATCTCTGATATCGCCCACCCTTATAAACGAGCGTTTGTCAAATTTCGTACTGTCAATTGCTAAAATTTTTTTATCTGCCGCCGAAAAGATTGCCTCTTTGATCTGGGCATCCTTTTCATTGGAATCGCTGATACCCATACGCATATCGATGCCCTTGGAGGAGCATACCGCGATATCCACATGGTAAGAGCGAATCATTTTCTCTGCCGAAGCACCGACCAGAGCGAGCGACCCGTTTTTGAGCGAACCGCCTGTGGAAAGGATATTCCAACCGCTCTTATCCGCGAGATCGAGAAGGATCTCGACGGAATTGGTGAGCAGCGTGATATTTTCCTTGTTTTTAATATATTTCGTAACGCAGATCGCCGTGGTACTTGCATCAAGGATAATGGAATCGCCGTCGGAGATCAGGTCCGCAATCTTTTGCGCAATGATCTCCTTCAGATTCGCATTGACTCTTTTACGGACGTTGAACGGAAGATCCTGACCGTGCGTTTCCGAAACGATCGCGCCTCCGTACGTCTTTTTCGCAAGCCCTTCCTTATCCAGTTTTTCAAGGTCACGGCGGATTGTTTCTTCCGTGACGTTGAATTCTTCGCTCAAATCCGAAACGATCACCTTGCCGTCAGTCGCGAGCTTGGCAAGAATCGCATTTCTTCTTTCGATTGCCAGCATAGGTGGTTTCCTCTCAAGACGAGTTTACAGGATGCTGTCCCAAAGCTTTGCGTCGGGACTTGCGATGACAGAGCTATCCAGATACATACCGTCGCCGGCGGCATCGGTCTTTGCTTTTTCGATCGCCATTTCCACAGCCGCAACCTCGCCTGTGATCAAAAGATAGGATTTACCGCACATACCTCTTGCAAGACGAAGCTCGATGAGGTCAACGATCGCAGTCTTTGCCGTCACGTCGGCTGCCACGATCGCAGAAGCTGCGGTGTAAGTTTCAAGAATACCGAGCGCATTCTTGTTGAGAATTTCATTCGTTCCGTAGATTGCACCCAAAATGGAAGGATGCGGATTGCCGAGAACGAAACTGTCAATGAGTGTATCCGGATATTTCTTGGATGCGGCATCCACAGCGGCCTTTACGGAGCTGAGGTCGCCTGTAACAAGCACCATATATTTTCCGGGACAAACGGTTTTCGCTTCGATCACGTCGACCTCTGCGGTCTTCACCATGAGATCGGCGGCGGTCATACCGGAAGCAACCGTTTTGTATTCGATCATACCAATTGCATTAGCCATCGTGTACCTCCGTTATCGTTCGATCATGATGAATTTATCGGTGATTTCTTTGACTCTGCCGTCCAGCGAAGAATGGATATTCACGCTGAGCTTACCGTCGGGAGCGCAGGCAATGACCTGACCCTCAAGCACGGAATCGCCTTTTTTGACACAAGGTACGGCAGGCGCGCCGATATGCTGGGAAAGCTGGATCTTGACCGATTTCGGCAAGATGTCTCTTTCTTCGTCAAGGGGCGCGGTTTTGTTGTATTGCGTAAGACCGAGTCTTGCAGTGAGTCTTTTTACGGGAACACTACGGAAATCGACAGCGGGACTTACGTCGCGGAGCGGAATATCCTTGGGAGGCTGAACGCCCGCTGCACGAAGCTGACCTTTGAAAGCGTCGAGGAGCATTCTCGGAGAAAGTCCCTGACCGCAGGAGAAAGCTTCGCAAAGACCGCATCCGCTGCAGAACAGACCGTCGATGATCGGTTTCGTATCGGACGGTGTGTTATGCGATACCACACGCATAAATTCATGAGGTGTGATCGGATAGCCAAGCAGATGGCGCGGACAAAGATCAGTACAGTAATTGCACTGACAGCAAGCCGCCATCGCGCGCTTCATATCAATTGAAGTTTTGGTATTTTTTCTTTGAACGACGGGATGATCCTTGGGAAGAACGATCACAGCGTTGAAGGTCTTTGTGACCAGGCTGAGAGGACTTCCGAATCTGCCCATCATGGGACCGCCGAGCAGGTAAGCGGGTTCTTTGGTGGTAACGCCGCCCGCGAGATCGACGAGTTCCTTGACCGTCATACCGACGGGAACGCGAAGGGTCACGGGGTTTTTGACCTCGCCCGCAACCGTTACGAATTTATGCGTAACGGGCTCGCCGTTCAGCGCGCGGTATACGTTATAAATGGTTTCTACGTTGAATACGGTAACGCCGACCGAAATAGGCAGCGCACCGGGGTTGGGTCTGCGGCCCGTGGTCTGATAGATCAGAACGATCTCATCGCCTGCGGGATAGATTTCACGCAGCTTCTGGATTCTGATATTCTCAAAAGAGCCAATATATTGCTCAACGGCATCCACAGCGCCCGTATAAGAGCCTTTTACGCCGATGATAACGTCCTTTGCTCCTATTGTTTTCGCAATCAGGTCAAGTGTGCTGAGAATCTCGTACGCATAGCGTTCGAGGATCTGTCTGTGAAGCTTCAAGAGAGGCTCACATTCCGCACAGTTGAGGATAATCGTATCGGCGCGCTTGTCCAGCTTGGCGTATGTCGGGAATCCGGCACCGCCTGCACCGACAATACCGTTTTGCTTGATCAAAGCAACAAGTTCATCAAAATTCATATATAAACCTTGCCTTTCGATGTTTGGTTTCCGCGGTCCATACGTTGACCGCAAAAAAACGCACGTGTTATACGCCGGACAATCCGGTTCCGCTATCAACGATGCCAACGATCGCGGCATCAACGGGACAATCGGATAAATTACAGCCGATTCTTGCGGCGCTTCCCGTCGCGACGAGCACGATCTCACCGATACCCGCGCCGACGTTGTCAACCGCAACGATTCTTTCGCCCTTTCCGTTCATCACAGAAAGCGGCTCGACGATCATAAATTTACTGCCGATCAGATTTTCATTTTTACGAGTGGAAACAATGCTTCCGATAACTTTTCCGACTAACATTTCAAATCAAACGATTCACTTTTTTCAAGAAGCAAATCTTTCCTTTCAAAAAATGGTGGCTGTGAGAGGTCCCGAAGAACCTCTCACAAGCATAATTTCAAGCGAACCAATTATTTGATAGAGGGCAAAATCTTTTCGACATCTGCGTGAGGTCTCGGGATTACGTGTGTTGCGATGATTTCGCCGAGTCTTGCGCCTGCTGCCGCGCCTGCTTCCGTTGCAGCCTTAACCGCGCCAACGTCACCGCGTACCATAACGGATACGAGACCGGAACCGATTTTTTCTGTGCCGATGAGTTCAACGTTTGCAGCTTTGACCATTGCATCCGCTGCTTCGATAGCTGCTACAAGGCCTCTGGTTTCTACCATTCCGAGTGCTTCAAGTGCCATAAGTATATCCTCCAAATTCAAATTTTTTTAGTTTAAAAGAAATCGTATATTCGCTTATTTGATCGCGGGAAGGATCTTTTCAACGTCTGCGTGAGGTCTGGGAATTACGTGTGTTGCAACGATTTCGCCAAGTCTTGCGCCTGCTGCTGCGCCTGCTTCTGTTGCAGCTTTAACAGCGCCGACATCACCTCTTACCATAACGGATACGAGACCGGAACCGATCTTTTCTGTACCGATGAGTTCAACGTTTGCAGCTTTGACCATTGCGTCTGCTGCTTCGATAGCCGCTACAAGACCTCTGGTTTCTACCATTCCGAGTGCTTCAAGTGCCATAATATTCTCCTTCTTTGGCTCTGCCTTCAGGGCAGGAGCTTCATTTTTTTCTTTTATTTTTGTTTGGGACGACCGTCTGCCGCCCTTTACCGCAGGTCTTTTGGACCTTACGGGCGAAGGCAGGATTTCAGCCGTTTCGGGATTATGCTTTTCCTGTTCCATAAGAAATCAGTCTCAGACAGTTGCGGAAAGCATCACTGCTGTTCTGCTGCCGCCTTCTTCTGCAATCTGGATGCGCTGAGCTCAACGAGTCTGATCGTTTCCTCGTGCGGTCTTGCGATGACAGCGGTTGCGACAGGTTTCTTAATGGCCATTTTTGCAGCGTTTTCCACCGCGGCCGTTACTGCGGAGATGCTGCCCGTAACGATAACGGTAACGAGTCTGCCTCCAAGCTTGCGTTCCCATGTAACGAACTCAATGTCCGCAGCTTTACACATGATATCGAGCGCGTCGACAGCCGCGGTAACGCCCGATATTTCAACAAAACCAAGCGCCTGCATAGTCAGATCCTCTTTAATTATTTAACGGAGGGAAGGATCTTTTCAACGTCTGCGTGGGGTCTCGGGATTACGTGTGTTGCAACGATTTCGCCGAGTCTGCTTGCAGCAGCAGCGCCTGCTTCTGTTGCAGCGTTAACTGCGCCGACATCGCCTCTTACCATAACGGATACGAGACCGGAACCGATCTTTTCTGTACCGATGAGTTCAACTTCAGCAGCCTTTACCATTGCGTCCGCTGCTTCGATAGCTGCAACAAGACCTCTGGTTTCGATCATACCAAGTGCTTCTCTTGCCATAACAATCTCCAATCTGCCGTCCGAAGACGGCTTTTAAACATTATTTTTTATCAAATGCGTTGAGTTTCAACATATATTCGGTGTCTTTTTCCGTATTCGCGATGATATGCGAGGAAACAACACCGGTCAAGCGGTTTGCCGCGTTTGCTGCGGCTTCCACAGCGGCGGTCACGCTGTCAACGGAGCCTCTGAACTTGATACAAACGATCAGCGGAACAGGAAGCTTGTCAGCGTTCGCCGGCTTATTCTTATCGAAAGTTTCTACGACAACGTCTGCCGCTTTGCAGCCGGCATCACACGCAACGAAAGCGCACGCGAGGCCGTATACTTCGATGATACCAGTTGCTTTTCCCATAGAGATATTCTCCCTTATTTATTAACGATAGCGATCTTGAGGCCTTCCATCTTGAGGTTGACGGCGAGAGCTTCGTTGATCTCTTCAAGCGGGAATTTGTGTGTGATGAGTTTGCTCATCGGAAGACCGATGCCCTTTGCTCTCTTGAGGAAATCGAAGGTCGTTGCGTAATCTCTGAGAGTATATACCCAGGAACCAACGGTCGTGATTTCTTTGGAGCAGATATCGAAATGGGGGTTGATCGTTGCGTCGCCGCCGTTGATGAAGAAGCCGAGTTCGCAAAGACCGCCGCCGTTTCTGATGAATTTATAAATGTTTGCGTGAGCGACAGGGGAACCTGTGCACTGGAACGCGAAGTCTGCATAGTAGCCGCCGAAAGCGTCTTTAACGGCTTCGGAGAGTGCTTCAATGCCCTTGTGATCCTTGAAGTTCACGGATTTTTCAGCACCCATTTCCTTTGCGAAAGCAAGACGCTTTGCTTCGCCGTCAACCGCAACGATGTTTTCGATACCCATGGTTCTAAGAACAGCGATACAAATAAGACCGATCGGACCGCAGCCCTGAACGACAACGCGGCTATTGAAACGGAGAATACCCGTTGTCTTTGCTCTTTCAACTGCGTGAATGAGAACCGCGCAAGGTTCGATGAGGATTCTGGAATCGAGGTCGAGATCGCTTACGTTGAATACGGTGGAACCGCCTCTGACGAGGATATAATCGGAGAACCAACCGTTAAGGTGGATATCGTCATCGGGAAGAAGACCGTATACGTCAGCACCGCCGACGTTCTGTTTGTTGAGGTCAAACATGGTGATATCAGGGTTATCCTTGAAGATCATGCAAGTAACAACCTTATCACCGATTGCAAGGGGCTTGCCCGCGCTGTCTTTCTTTACGTTTTTACCCATCTTGACGATCTCGCCTGTGCCTTCGTGACCGAGAGCAACAGGGATAAGACCGAAGGGGTCGCGTTTGAATTCGTGAGCGTCTGTACCGCAAACGCCGCAGCCTTCAACTTTAACGAGGATATCGTCGTCGCCGACTTCGGGAATGGGGTATTCCTTGATTTCAAATTTTTCGAGCTGTGTGAGCATCGCAACCTTGGCGGTCTTGGGAAGTTCGCCTGCGGGAGCATCTGCCTTTACGTTGACAGAACCCTTCATGTTTGCGAGCACCTGCTGGACGATCAGCTCAATATTAGCAGCATTCATATCCATAATCATTCACCCTTTCTCAAAAATTTCCTTACCGTAAGCGGCAAGAGCGGTGTCCTCGCTCTCGCTTCCTCCGCTGACACCGAGCGCGCCGATGATCTCACCGTTGCGGTTGCAAAGCGGCTCGCCGCCGCCGAAGATCACGATTTTGCCGCCGTTGGTGTGCTGGATACCGTAAAGCGAAGAACCGGGTTTCGCAAGTTCGGAAAGCTTCCACGTCGGCATTTTCAGCGCGACGGAAGTATACGCCTTATTCAAAGCGATATCGTAGCTTGCGATATAAGAATCGTCCATACATTGAACCAGAACGGGATTTGCGCCCCTGTCGGCAATCGCAACGACTGCTTTCACGCCGATCTCGGAAGCCTTCTCACGAACAGCCTGCGCGAGAGAAAGCGCTATCTCAAGCGTAATGCTCGAAACATCCGTCATATCCCGCATAACAGCTTCAATGATATTTTTCATATCTTTTTCATTCATTGGTCTGTGCCTCGTTCTTTTTTGTATAGAGCCTTATTGCTTGACCGTTTCCGCCGCCGACAGTCAATTGCTTACGGGCACGGCGGAAAACGGAAAATCCCACATGGAATTATTTACCGAGCTGAGCCATTACCTGCTTTGTGATTTCAGCGATGAGATCAGCGGAATCCTTGGAACCGCAAGAACCGCCGCAACCGTGGCAGCTAGGCTTACCTTCTTTAGCGTTGGGGCAGAGGTCAGCGGGGTGTTTACCCTTCATGCCGAACTGTCTGCGGATTTCGTAAAGTCTCTGAACCTGAGCTTCGGAAAGTCTCTTGGGACCGCCGAGAACTTTGGACTGGTAAAGGAGCTGTGCGTAGAATTCAAGAGATTCCATCTTGTAGTACGCATTGATGAGGGAGTCGGAATAAGAGAGCGCGCCGTGGTTTTCGAGAAGAACCGCATCGTAGTACTGGAGGTACTTGGAAACTGCATCCGGGATTTCTTCTGTGGAAGGTGTACCGTATTCAGCGATCGGAACGCAACCGAGAGAGATGACAGCTTCGGGCATGATCGGCTCTGTGAGCGGAATGCCTGCGATAGCGAAGCTTGTCGCATAGAGAGGATGCGCGTGAACGACGGACTGAACGTCGGGTCTTTCCTTGTAAACTCTCATGTGCATCTTGATTTCGGAGGAGGGCTTGAAGCCTTTGTTCGCCTGAATAACTTTACCGTTCTTGTCAACCTTGCAAATGAATTCAGGAGTCATGAAGCCCTTGGAAACGCCGGTAGGTGTGCAGAGGAATTCGTTTTCGCTGATCTTAACGGAGATGTTACCATCGTTAGCGGCAACCATGCCCTTGTTGTAGATTCTCTGTCCGATTTCGCAAATTTGTTTTTTGATTTCGTATTCGCTTACCATAATTCGAGTCTCCTTTGATATAATTTTTTTGTTTTTTGTTGTTTCGCCTTGGATTTTTGCCCAATTTCAGCTAAAATCCGCACCTATGTTACCATTATAGCACAAACTCACCATAAAATCAACTGTTTTTCAAAGAAAAAATCTTTGTTTTTTTAGTTTTTTGTGGTTTCTTCCTTGTTTTCTCTTGGTTCCGATAGGTATTTTATGATATCTTCCACACCTTCACCCGTAACAGAATCCACGTGGAAGATCGTTTTGCATCCCGTAAGCCGCAGCCATCTGTCCGCGCGCTCCGTATTGCCGCCGTGTATCTTCGTTACGATACCGATCACGTCGCGGTTGACGTGACAGGTACAGTTCGGAGGATACAGAGAAAACGGCTCATCCGATGCCATCAGGATGCCGACGACATCCGCTTCATAGGAATATAGCGCAAGCGCGCTGGCAAGACACGCGTTTTCCAGATATTCTCCGGGCGTATCGATCAGCCAATCCTCATAGCCAATGTACTGCGTCTTGTGATAATCGATCCTTTCGTGTTTAAGTGCCTGCGTCAGCGTGGTTTTCCCCGCGCCGACACGACCGACAAGCATCAGTTTTTTCATCAGGTCTTCGTAAGAGGACAAACGGAGAAGCCGAGCTTGCCTCTTGCGTAATCGGTGATCGCTTCGAGGGACGCTTCCACTTCAGAAACCGTACCCGTCACGATGACCGTACCGCTGAAACGGTCAACGAAGCCAAGCTCCGCGCCCGAGGATTTGAGCGCAATGTCCGCAGCAATGATCGCCGTTTCGCTGGGGCTGACCGTCAGGATACCGATGGCGGATTTGGAATAATTCACCGCGGGATCCAGACCAAGCTTCGTATAAAGGATCTTATCGGGATTTGCGATCACGTGCGCAAGCGTGATCTGTTTACCGGGAACCAGCTCCTGAATGATTCTGGTCTTCGGTTCTCCGCCAATGTAGGAATCGTTCATGAACATCATTCCTTTCCTTTTTATTTATCTTATCGGGGGCACTCAGCCGCCGATCTGTGTGTACAGACCTTTGGACTTGACAACCTCGAGAAGCTTCTGCATATGTTCTTTTGTGGGCGGTTCAAGCTCGGGGAGCAGATATTCCCTACCGAGCCCTGTATACTTGTCCATGCCCATCTTATGATATGGAAGAATGTGCATCTCGCTGACACCTTCAAGCTTGCTTGCAAATTCCGCGATCGCGCCGATTTCCTCAACAGTGTCGTTGAAAGTCGGGATCACAGGCGTGCGGATAATTAGATGTGTCGCATCTTTTGCAATTCTCCTCGCATTTTCGAGAATACGCTCGTTGGGTCTTGACGTGAAAGCCTCGTGCTTTTCGCTGTCCATATGCTTGATATCCATTAAATAATGGTCAAGATACGGAAGATATCTCTTGATAACTTCATAATCCGCAAAGCCCGTGGATTCCATCGCCGTATCAATACCCATCTCCTTACAAGCACGGAGCAGAGATACCGCAAAATCCGGCTGACAAAGGGATTCGCCGCCCGAAAGCGTTACACCGCCGCCAGATCTTCTGTAATAAGGAAAATCGCCACGGATGGTATTCAATACTTCCTCAACCGTAACGTCACGTCCGACGGTCTTTGTCACACCGCCCATCGTCATCGTCTGGATCTCATAACTTTGCGATTCGGGATTGCAGCACCACTTACAGCGCAGTGCGCAGCCCTTAAGGAAAACGATCGTGCGGATACCCGGTCCATCGTGAACGGAGAATCTCTGAATATCAAAAATTCTGCCTTTGGTTTTCAGATAAGCCTTCGTGTTTTCCATTTAGAAGCCTCCCTGTTCGGTGCGGGCAATGATATCGTCCTGCAAGCTTCTGGAAAGCGTTGTAAAGAGCGCACTGTAACCGGCAACACGTACCACGAGAGATTTATACTTCTCGGGATGTGCCTGTGCATCTCTGAGGGTTTCACGGCTGACGACGTTGAACTGGATATGGCTACCCTTCTGATCAAAGTAGCCGCGAACGAGAGAAACAAAGTTTTCAAGTCCGTTGCGTCCCGCCAAAGCAGTCGGATGGAATTTCATATTGAAAAGCGTACCGTTGGAAGCAATAAAGTGGTCAAGCTTGGAAACGGAGTTAGCCGCTGCCGTCGGACCGTTCATATCTCTGCCCGCCGCGGGAGAAACGCCGTCTGCCACAGGGGTTCTGGCAAGTCTGCCGTCGGGAGTTGCGCCTGTCTGCGCGCCAAGCGGTACGTTTGCGGAAACGGGATAAAGTCCCGCCTGGAACTGACCGCCTCTAGGATTCTTATATTTTTCCATCGGTCTTGTGTATGTGTACGCTACATCTCTTGCGAAAGCATCCACGTCATCGAGGTCGTTACCGAATTTCGGAACGGCTTCGATATCTGCGAGCATACGGTCGTATTTTTCCTTCTGCTCGTCCGTACAAGGATTCTTGGAAACCGCGCTGAAGATCGCCATCACGTCGTCGCGGTCGAGTTTCTTGCCCGATGCTATGAGATCCGCAACCACGTTCTTCGTCATTTTTTCCGCATAATGCGCGTCCATATC
This sequence comes from Clostridia bacterium, assembly GCA_017472285.1. Classification (GTDB taxonomy): domain Bacteria; phylum Bacillota; class Clostridia; order Oscillospirales; family CAG-272; genus QALR01. The sequence goes on from JAFUQQ010000044.1 coordinate 19,481, forward strand.
CTTGCCGTAGTTATTGTCAAGTGCTTCCTTGAAATCACACAAGGTATACTTCTTTTCTTCGTAGACCAATTTCTTGATGACGTAGAGAGAATCCGCCATATTGGCGATACCGAAGCCCTGAGGGCCTGTGAAATTATAGATCGCGCCGCCTTCCTGCATACTCTTACCACGTCCGATACAATCCTCAACCATGCAAGACTGGAAGGGGAGAGGACAACGGTCTGCGTGTGCCTGATCGATCGCATTGTCCGCATTGACAAGAAGCTCGATGAAATAATTCATCTGTGTCTTGTATGCGTTGTAGAAATCGTCGAAGGTCTTCATTGCTCTGAATTCGCCCGTATCGGGACCAACCTGTTCGCCGGCATCTTTACCTCTGCTGAAAACAAGCTCCAGCGGACGGCACATATTGAAGAATGCCGCGTCGTGCCAACCATCCGTCTTTGTGGGAGCCTGCGGTTCCACGCAACCAATGATGTTGTAATTGCGCGCATCTTCAAGAGTAACACCTCTGGAAAGAAGCGCAGGGATAATAACTTCATCATTATAATAAGCGGGAAGACCGATGCCCGTTCTGGTCAGCCCTGCCGCACGGATGAGGAATTCATGCGGAGAACCATTCCACACACGAACAGAGAAAGAAGGCGCGGGGAGGAAAACGTGCATGGTGGCATTGATACACATGAACGAAAGGTCGTTCGTGGCATCGACACCGTACTTATCCTGACCACCTGCGATCAGATTCTGGAAAAGGCTGTAACCGGCAAAGCCTTCCGCGGAAGCTGCGTCACGGCATTTGTTGAGGTCATTGAGCTTGACCCAGATACAATCCATGAGTTCCTGAGCGAACTCTCTTGTGATGTTACCCTCGTCGAGATCCTTCTTAAAATAAGGATACATATATTGGTCAAAGCGGCCGGGCGATATCGAATGTCCGCTGGATTCCACCTGCAAAAGCATCTGGATGAACCAGAAGGACTGACAAGCCTCATAAAAATTGCGCGCGCCGAATTCGGGAACACGTTCGCAATTCACAGCGATACGGCGAAGCTCCGCTTTTCTCTCGTAGTCCTGACAGCCGTCAGCCATCATGTCGGCAAGCTTTGCGTAACGCTTCGCATAGCCGATGACCGCTTCACAACTAATGATGACAGCGTTGAGGAAATGATGGCGTTTCGCATAATCGCCATCACCGAAATTCAGCTTGGCGAGTGCCGCCTTGGTTTCCTCGATGATACCGCTGTAACCGATGCGCAATACCTTGCCATAGTCAACCGTTACGTGACCGATACCGTTATAAAAATAGTTACCGGGCGTAAAGATATTATGGTCGATCGCGGTCAGTGCTTCGGGAGCCATGTAAGAGGTCGCAAGTTCGCTCGTGGTCTTACCTTTCCAATATTGATGTACCTCGCGCAGAGCCGCTTTCGTTTGTTCCGAAATATAAAAGGGGTCTGCGGCGCGGGTTTCGACAGTATCGAATTCTGCTTCCAACCATTCAAAAGAATACTCGGGGAAGGTCTGACAGCCACGGGGAGCCTGTGTCGCGCTTCCGACAATAAGCTCCTCATCACGAATGGTGATGGGGATATTCTTCAGGATATGCGCAAACGCTTTCGCGCGGCGAAGAATGATCGGTTCACCCTCCGTTTCCTTGTACGATTCCGTCAGCAGAACCGCACGGTCAGCTTCGATCTCCGGCATTTTTTTGTAGAGGTTTTCAACCAACCGACCGATTCGATCGGTTTTTTTGATGTCTTCTGTATAGAATGTTTTCAAATAATACACCTCCGGATACTAATCTTCTTTTATTTTATAACATTTTCGTATGATTGTCAACAAGAAATCACCAAAAAACAAAAAAAAGAAACAAAAACAAAGATTTTTGCATTTTGCGAATACTTTGTTTCGTATCAAAACAATTTTCTTTTTTCAGTCCCGTCATTTTTGTATATTTTGCACGGATAGCCCCACTCCCGTCCATATAATACGAAACAAAAAATTTTTCTGCCCCCGCAAACCGTCATTTCCACGGTATGAAAAAAATGAAAAAAATATGAAAAAACTATTGACAAATGGAGAAATATTATGTAAAATGTGTTCAGTTAGAGAAAACTAACCTTCGTGAAACGGTTTATAGCCGAAAGGTTTGATATAAACACCAACCCAAAAGCAAATCTGACAGAAAGGAATGGTACCGTTATGAATACGTTAAAGGAAGTCAAGATCGGCAAAAAAGCCAAGGTCGTGAAATTGCACGGCGAAGGAGCGATCAAACGCAGGATCATGGATATGGGCATCACCAAAGGCGTGGAGATCACCGTCCGCAAGGTCGCTCCCCTCGGAGACCCCATCGAAATCACCGTGCGCGGCTACGAACTTTCCCTCCGCAAAGCAGACGCGGAAATGATCGAAGTCGAGTAAACGCCCCTTCATCCCCGGCAGTTAGCCCAAACTTACTATTTCACATTTACACAAGAAAGGATCTTTTCACATGGAATTGCGTATCGCCCTTGCGGGCAATCCGAACAGCGGTAAAACAACGCTTTTCAATGCGCTCACCGGTTCCAACCAGTTTGTCGGAAACTGGCCCGGCGTTACCGTCGAAAAAAAGGAAGGCAAGCTGAAAAAGCACGATGATGTCATCATCACAGACCTTCCCGGTATCTATTCACTTTCCCCCTACACCCTTGAAGAAGTCGTTGCGAGAAATTATCTCGTCGGCGAACGTCCCGATGCCATCCTCAATATCGTGGACGGCACGAACATTGAACGAAACCTCTATCTCACAACACAGCTCGCAGAGCTCGGTATCCCCGTTGTTATCGCCATCAACATGATGGATATCGTCAGAAAGAACGGCGATAAGATCGATATTGATAAACTGAGCGAAGCATTTGGCTGTCCCGTCGTCGAAATCTCCGCATTGAAAGCGGACGGTACCGTCGCGGCGGCAGAAGCGGCGATCGAAGCCGCAAAGAACGGCAAAACCGTTCCGATGCACAGATTCTCTGGTTCCGTCGAACATGCTCTTGCTCATATCGAAGAAGCCGCTGTACATAATCTCCCCGAAGAACAACAACGTTGGTATGCCATCAAGATCTTTGAACGCGACAACAAAGTTCTCGAAACTCTGAATCTCGATCCCAAAGTTCTTGAGCATCTTGAAAAAGATATCGTAGCGGCGGAAAAAGAGCTTGACGATGACGCGGAAAGCATCATCACCAACGAACGCTATAATTACGTCGAAGCCCTCTGCAAAAAGTTCTATAAAAGAAAAAATACGGGGCTTACCGTTTCCGATAAGATCGATAAGATCGTTACCAACAGAATCCTCGCACTCCCCATCTTTGCCGTTATCATGTTTGCGGTATATTATATCTCCGTAACCACAGTCGGTACGTGGATCACAGACTGGACAAATGACGTACTTTTCGGCGAGATCATTCCTCCCGCCGTTGAAAACCTTCTCGTTTCCATGGGCTGCGCGGATTGGCTCCAAAGCCTGATCCTTGACGGTATCGTCGGCGGTGTCGGCGCGGTACTCGGCTTTGTACCTCAAATTCTCCTCCTCTTTATCTTCCTTGCATTCCTTGAAGGCTGCGGCTATATGGCTCGTATCGCTTTCGTCCTCGATAAAATCTTCTGCAAATTCGGTCTTTCGGGCAAATCCTTCATTCCGATCCTCATCGGTACAGGTTGCGGCGTTCCCGGTATCATGGCTTCCCGTACCATTGAAAACGAACGCGACCGCCGTATGACCATCATCACGACGACCTTCATCCCTTGCGGTGCGAAACTCCCCGTGATCTCCATGATCGCAGGCGCGCTTCTCGGCGGTGCATGGTGGGTCGCTCCCTGTGCGTACTTCATCGGTATCGCGGCAATCATCGTTTCGGGTATCATCCTCAAGAAGACCAAACTTTTCGCAGGTGATCCCGCTCCGTTCGTTATGGAACTCCCAGCATACCATCTTCCCACGGTCGGCAACGTTCTCCGCTCCATGTGGGAAAGAGGCTGGTCTTTCATCAAGAAAGCCGGCACCGTCATCCTTCTTTCCTCCATCGTTCTCTGGTTCCTTCAGGGCTTCGGTGTGGAAAACGGCGCATTCGGCATGGTTGAAGATATCAACAACTCCATTCTCGCCGTTATCGGTAAGTCTGTTTCCTGGATCTTCGCACCTCTCGGCTTCGGCTTCTGGGCTGCTGCCATCGCAGTCGTTACGGGTCTTATCGCAAAAGAAAATATCGTTGCTACTTTCGGCGTTATCTACGGTTTCGCAGAAGTTGCCGAAGACGGTGTTGAATATTGGGGTCAGCTCGCAACCGATATGGGTGAAACTGCTGCAATCGCTGCTCTCGCTGGTTTCTCCTTCCTCGTATTCAATCTCCTTTGCGCACCTTGTTTCGCTGCAATGGGCGCGATCAAACGCGAAATGAACAACGGCAAATGGACAGCATTCGCTATCGCTTATCAGTGCGGATTCGCTTATGCGATTTCCCTCTGCATCTATCAGATCGGCTCTGCCATCATCGGAAGCCCCAATATCATCGGTCTTATCGTTTCCGCTCTCATCATCGCGTTCATGATCTTCATGCTCGTGAAACCCTATAAAGAAGCAACCAAACTCACCAAAAAAGTCAGAATTAAGTAAGCGGGCAATCTCCGCAAATATTTATACAAGGAGGTGTTCCTATGTTCGCATGGATCACAGCAAATCTTGCAACAATTATTATCGTAGCCGTTCTGATCGCAGTCTGCACACTGATTATCATAAAACTCCGCCGGGATAAGAAAAAAGGAAAGACCTCCTGCGGATGCGGCTGTTCCGGCTGTGCGATGAACGGTATGTGCCATTCGCAAATCCAAAAAGGCAAATAAATCAATCTCCTGAAAAAGGGGAACGCAGACAACCCCCCTGCGTTCCCCACTCCAACCCCCGAAAGTTAGTCTAAACTAACTTCAATCAAGAAAGGATCAAAAAATATGAGCGTCGTCATTGTCGGCGGAAACGATTGCATGGTTTCCCGCTATAAATCCATATGTAAAGAATATAAATGCAAACCCAAAGTCTTCACACAAATGTCAAGCACGATGAAGAATCAGATTGGCACGCCTGACCTTTTGATCCTTTTTACAAACACGGTTTCACACAAAATGGTGCAGCACGCGCTTTCGGGTATTGACGAAACAAGCACTATCGTCACTCGTTCGCATTCCAGCTCTGCCAATTCTCTTAAAAATATTCTTGAGTTTCACACGAAAGGAGGGAGCACATAATGTCTGAACAAACAATCATTTCTCAATGTTCCCCTACCCTCGCAGGCATCAAAACAGGCAGCCTTTTTTCCACAAATGCAGCCTGTCCCCGAACTCTATGCCGTGAGCTTTCCGCTTGGAATCATATTTTTTCCGCAAAGGGAATATCTTTCCGCGTGTTAAAGATTAAAAAAGGACGCGCGCTCATTTATCTCTATCGAAAATCTGCTTTAAAAAGTGATTTAGAAAAAACGGAGATTCGTGAATTGCTCGCGTCTTACGGATATCATTCCTTTGCAATCTCCGACGTATTGCGCCATCTGACAACGCGTTTTGCTCAAAGCGATGAGTTTCCGCACGAGATCGGACTCTTCCTCGGCTACCCGCCCGCTGATGTTAAAGGCTTTATCGAAAATAAAGGCGAAAATCCGAAATGCACAGGGCTTTGGAAGGTCTATACCGACGAAAATCATGCGCAAACGATGTTTCGCAAATATAAACATTGCACAGATATTTATTCACGCAAGCACAGCGAAGGGACACCAATTATGCGGCTTATTGTATCTGCATAATATCACTATTTTTCATCAAAGAAAGGAATCATCATCATGAAAAAAATCGCAGTTGTTTATTGGAGCAGTACAGGTAACACCCAAGCTATGGCAAACGCTGTTGCGCTCGGCGCAACGGAAGCAGGTGCCGAAGTGACCTCTTTTAATGCCATCGAATTTTCTTCCGCTCTCGCTACGGATTTTGATGCCATCGCATTCGGTTGCCCCGCCATGGGCGCAGAGGTTTTGGAAGAAACCGAATTTGAACCTATGTTTTCCGATTGCAAAACCGTTTTGAGCGGCAAATCCATCGCCCTTTTCGGTTCTTACGGTTGGGGTGACGGTGAATGGATGCGCAATTGGGAAGTCGATTGCCTTGGCGCAGGCGCACTTCTTGCTTGTGACAGCGTAATCTGCATGGATGCCCCCGATGACGATGCCACAGAAGCTTGTAAAGCACTCGGCAAAGCACTCGCAACCATCTAAAAGCATATCTCCTGAAATTTCCTATCAAACAAAAAAACAGGCTCGAACTTTAGGGTCGTACCCTAAAGGACAGTTTTGCAAGAATACGGTATATCTCGAAAGAGGTATGCCGTATTCTTGCTTTTTTATTACTAATGCGGATTTACGGATTTCTTCCATCATTTCGCGGAGTTCGTTCTCGTCGGGAATGTCGATCAGACCTGCCGCGGTAAAGTAAACGTCAAGCTTTACTCGCTTTCTTCCGTCAACCTTCTCACTATTGTGAACCTCGATCCGCTTTATAAGTCTGTTGACGATCTCGGGAGTAAGCTCCTCAATATCGGTACACTTGCGGATGGTTTCAAGAAAGATGCGAAGATCAACCTTGTCTTGCTCAAATACCTTTAAGGAGTGTTCTGCCTTTGCAACCGCCTCTATGAGTGCTTTTTGTTCAGCCTCATATTTACCCATCATCTTGGAAAAACGGTCATCGGGAATTTTGCCAAGTACGTTATCCTCGTACAAACGCTCAATCATCGTGTCGATTTCGGCAATTCTTCGCTTATCCTTTTCAATGGCAGCCTTCATATTTCTCACGTTGGTTTCCTTCGTGATGTTATGCTTCTTGGCATACATATAAAGGAACACCGCTTCGTACTGCTGAATGAACAGAGCTACGCGCTTTACAAGCTCAAGCATCGTTTCTCTTAAAACGACCTCCCGGATATAGTGGATAGAACAAGTTCCGCGTTTTTCTTTGTAAGCGGAGCATCTGTGAAACTCTTGATTTTCCTTTATGCTCTTAGCCGCACAGAAATAAAGCTTAGAACCGCAATCGGCGCAGTAGAGCAAACCCGAAAACAGACTCTCTCTGCCCGTGGCGGTGTTTCGTCTGCGACCATCGCGCAGTTCTTGAACGCGGTTGAAGGTATCCTCATCAATAATAGCTTCTTGGGTGTTCGGAATGATTTGCCATTCTTCTTCGGGATTATGAACCGTCTTGTGTACCTTGTAGCTTACGAGTGTGGTTTTGAAATTGACCGTGCAACCCGTGTACTGTCGGTTCGCTAAAATATGCTTGATAGTTGAGGTTTCCCAAGCGTATTCACCTCGTTTGGGCATAGGATTTGAGGTTTTTCGTCCGAGTGACATATAATATGCCGTGGGGCAAATAACCTTTTCGTCCTCCAAACGATGTGCAATCTGCGTAGGACCGAGTCCTTCGATACATAATTGGAAGATATATCGTACCACTTTCGCTGCAGGCTCGTCCACAACCCATTGTTTAGGATCACTTTCGGATTTTTGGTATCCGTACGGAGCAATAAATCCTATGCGCTCACCCTTTTCGGCTTTCGCCTTCCAAACGGCACGGATTTTCTTACTCGTCTGTGCAGCGTACCACTCGTTGAAGATGTTGTTGAACGGCATCATCTCTGTACCGACGTTCTTCAAGGTATCAACGTTCTCTTGAATAGCTATGAAGCGCACACCGAGCGAGGGGTATTTGATTTCCACATATTTACCAACATCAAGATAGTTACGCCCGAAACGGCTGAGGTCTTTGACAATGACCGTACCGATTTCACCATTCTCTATCATCCGCTGCATACGCTGAAAGTCGGGGCGGTCGAAGGTCGTGCCCGAAACACCGTCATCTACGAAAAACTGTGTATTGTGAAAACCATTGGAACGAGCGTATTGAGATAATATCTCCCTTTGATTCACAATTGAATTACTATCGCCATCCCTCCCGTCGTCTTGTGACAGACGGCAGTAAAGGGCGGTTATTTTATTATTCTCGGCTTGTTTTGTCATAATTTCACCTTTTCCTTTCTTAAAGCCGAGCATTGCTGTAAGGTAGCCTTATTATACAATGCCCGGCGCATCCTTGCAATTCTGTCACATTAAGTCGTCGGTCAGCTTTTGGGCAAGTATCAGATCCCGAAACTGCGAAAGCAAAGTGCTTTTGCCTTCCTCGGCAAAGTGGGTGTTCACCTCATAATCAACCGTTCCGATACGCTTCGTGAAATTGAGTGCCGTAGGATAATTGACCACGGGTAAATTGTGCTTTGCTACCGACGGACGCGGCGGATGTGGAATATGCTCATCCAAAATGATGGGCTCGTCGATGTTGATTGGCTCTCGGATTATGATACTTCTAACTTCGGGAATTTTAATTGTCTTTATCATAGGCACTCTCCTTTCATCTGTCCTCGCGCTCGCTGCGCTTTTTGAGTTGGCGAATACGCTCTTGTTCCAACAAGTTCAAGATGGTAGCTTCTATCTTCGCCACAGGAACACCGCGCCCGAAATACTTATCGAGCTTTTCTCTCTGTATCTTGACCGTTTCCTTTTGGTTCGGCTTTTCCTCGGTCATAATATCAAAGATGGTGTCCATATCCAACTTGTCCTCTTGGCTGAGCCGCTTCATACGAATGGATTGGCTGAGCGAAGGTGTGGCATCCTCGCTTTCAATGGTCGTCAGTAGGTCATACTGCTCTTGTTCTTGCAAATGAGAAAGCTCTACGGCGGGACGAAAAGCAATGCGCCCTTCGTCCACCATATCAAGCAGTTCGGGGATAAGAAGATTAAGACGAATATAGCGGAACACTTGGTCGCGGCTCTCTCCCGCTGCACTTCCGATCTCTGCCGCGCTGTCGATTGCCGACTTTGTTGCCATTGGCGACAAAGTAAGGTCTGTCCGTTCTCCTTGTCTTTTCATCGCTTCCATCTTCATTTTGTAAGCCTTCGCTTTCTCACTCGGTAAGATATGCTCGCGGTGAAGGTTGGAGTCCACCATTTCAAGAATGGCATCCTCACGGCTAAGCTCCTTGACGATTGCGGGGATTGCTTTAATGCCGAGCTTCTGACACGCGAACAAGCGTCGGTGTCCCGATACGATTTCATACTCGCCATTATCCAACGGGCGCACGGTGATGGGCGTGAGTATGCCTTGGTTATAAATGCTATCTACAAGGCTTGCCATCTCCTCGTTATCAACGACCTTGTAGGGATGCTCCTCAAAGGAACGGAGCGCGGTAACGGGTAAATCAATTACTGTAATTTTCTCTCTGCTCTTGGTTTCGGTCATCCATTGTCCTCCTTATTGTTGATCTCGTTCATCTTGGCTCTTGCCAATGCTTTACGTTCCTCGGTGTACGGTACGGTGAGGCGTACTGAAAATCTCTCCTTATCAATCTCAAAGGAAAGGTATCCAAGCTCGTCATAATCGGTCAGCCTGCAAAGCGATGGAAACTTCTCGGCAAAGGCAAGCAGCCGTTTCTTCAATGCGGTGTTGTGCGTCCGTATCACTACGGGCACAGGTGTTTCATCAAAATAGATTTCGGTTGTCTTTTCGTTCTTTTTCT
>JAFUQQ010000045.1 GCA_017472285.1 Clostridia bacterium
GGGTTTCGTGGCATTTCAACACCGATGATGCCAGAATTAAGTTGAAACATCTCTATCCAGAGTTAAAATTTTAACGCTTTGAATACGTTTCATAGTTGTTTTTATAAAAATAAAGTTTTAGTAGGGACGAGATAGTAGGGGAGGGGCTTGCTCCTCCCGAAATTACGGTTAAATTGAAACCTTGCGGCGAGATTGTAAAAGAACAATTACAGTTAATTGAAACCCGATTTCCGAGTGTAACCGTTGAAGATTATGTCATTATGCCCGATCATATCCACGCAATTATATTTCTGCACAAAAAGGCGGGAGGAGCAAGCCCTTCCCCTACCCTGGATGATGTGCTTTGTGCGTTTAAGTCCTTGACTTCGCGCAGTTGCAAACAAAGATTTGGAATCGAAAAAATGTTTCAACGTTCGTCTGCCGAGCATATCGTTCGAGATAGAGATGATTATGAAACGCGCAGAAAATACATCTATGAAAACCCTATGCGTTGGTACTATAAATATTTGGACACAGAAAAATAGGGGTATGGGCTTTGCCCGATGCATTTGTAATACAAAAGCGAAACTGCCCAAAAATGAGGAATAATACTATGAAAACTTTATTAACAGAACGATTGATTTTGCGAGATTGGTGTGAAGATGATATTGGTTGCTCAGTTTATAATGAAGATGATATCCGATACTTGATAAATGCGAAGAATAATTACGCTATCGTTTTAAAAGAAAACAATGAGATTATAGGAACTATAGGGTTGAACGAAGATGCCGACGGTAAAGAAAATGTACGTAATGTGGGAGTTAGAATTGTTCCGCAACATCAAAACCGAGGTTATATAACAGAAGCATTAAGAGCCGTTATTGGCTCTGTTCGTGATATAACTGATACATTATCTTGGTTTTGTAAGGCGGAAGATTTGAGAAGTCAACATATAGCAAAAAAATTTGGATTTGTATATGTAAAGACATTTGCTAAAGCTCAGCATAATTTACCGAGTGATTTTTATTACTACATATTAGATAAAAACTCCAACAGTTTTTGACCACTGTTGGAGTTTTAACTTTCTTATGAGAACTACCCATTCGAGAAGCGTTTTATTTTACGCCTCAGGCGCTTCAAATCCATGAACAAAACCGTTCACATCCGCGGAACAGATATCACCGCCGACGACTTTATTTTTATAAACGAGCAGACTGAGATAAACCGTGCCGTCATAATCGGGATAATTATTGACCTGATATGTATAACGTGTGACGGTCTTACCTTTATATTTTGCGAGATTCAGACCTTGTTCTTTCTGCATTTCATTATAACCGAGATAGACGTTATCAAAGGTTTCGGGAACGGAAACTTCAACGGTTTCCAGCGGTTCGGATTCCACTTGCCAACCGAACTGTTCGATGAAAGCAAGACGGTCGCTGTTTTCATAAATTTTCGTATATGAAATATCGGAAACCGCTTGTGAACCGTCTTCCGCATCATAAGACGGGATCAGGGCGACAAGTGAGATCAGGACGACGAGCGACAAGGCAATGGCGCAAATGAATTTGATGGTTGCGGAACGAATGGAATAAACGAACATAAAAAATACCTCCGAATCAATGTTTTTTTCGTTAAACATTATATTCGGAGGTTCGTGTTTTATGACGGATTTTTAAGATTCTGCCTGTTCAGCGGGGTGGTCTGTCTTTTTTTCGGATTTTTCCGCTTTTTTCTCAGCCTTTTTTTCTGCTTTCTCAGCTTTCTTTTCAGCCTTTTTTTCCGCTTTTTCAGATTTTTCTTCTTCTTTTTCGGGTTTATCAATGGCGGTATTATAGGCATACATGGCAAGGGTACGTGCGGCGCTTGCAGTCAAAGCGTTTTCAATGGCAATAAAACTCAGAATATCATCGGATTCGGATGCGATTGCGGCAAGTCTTGCTTTTTTGGCGGCGGCGGCAACGGCATTTTCATACATTTCCGCAAAACCGTCAAATGCGGTTTCTATACCAACAGAGGAAACGCTTTTGTTGATGACATCCGATACGGCGGAAATTTCCAGCACCGTTTTTGCCGTACAAATAATCAAAAGCATTGCCAGATGGTTACGATTATATTTTTTGTTTTTCGGAGGAGGCAAAACACCGCTTTTGACGTAATTATTAATCATGGAGGGTGTCAATAATCCTTTATGGTCGGGACTCAATACGGAAAGATATTTTTCCGCGAGCGCGATGACCTGATCCATATAGAGTTCAAATTCGGGAAGTTCATTCCAACGGGGAAAATGCAATTTTCCGATCGTTTCACATGAAGATAAAAATTCATTTTTTTTCATAACTTTCATTCCTTTGGGAAATAATTTATTTTAGTATATCATCATTTTTTGAAAAAAGCAAGATTTGTACTGAAAAATGGTTAAAATATTTTATAAAACCATTGACAAAATCAAAATAAACATATATAATAGTTTTGGAAACCAGATACAAAAGAGTTTGTAACTAAAATAGATAAATATAAAAATGATGATAAAAGGAGATTGTTTTATGGAAAAAATTTATAAAATCGTCCGTATCCTGACACTTGCCCCCGTTCTTGCGGGATTTTCTATCCTCTGTATCGCGCTTGCTTGCCCCGACGTGTTCCCGACCGTCTGGCATTTCGCTTATATGCTTTTCTTCCTCGGCATCATGCCTCTTGCCGCATATCCGCTTCAGCCCGTAACCCCTCATTTCAAAAATAAGGGCAGAGACGGTCAGCGCACGCTTGCCATGCTTTTTGCCGTTGCGGGTTATATTTTCTGTCTTATCACCAATCTTTTCACGTCCGCAACGGGTGATATGTGGCTGATCTGTCTTGAATATTTCCTTTCTGGACTTCTCATTCTTATCTTCAACAAGGGGTTTCATATCAAACTCAGTGCTCATGGCTGCGGCTCTGCGGGTCCGATCTTCTTGCTTCTTTATTTCGGTCTGTATATCCCCGCTGCGCTTATGGCTTGTCTGACAGTCTTTGCTTATTGGGCAAGCGTGAAAGCCAAACATCACACCGTTCCGCAACTCCTCGGCGGCAGCGCTGTTTCCGTTGTACTGCTTTTCTGCCTTGTATTTTTATTCTGATCGGGAAGATGCTTTATTGAAAGCACCTCCCCGAACCCCTCCGCAACAAGCAGCGAGTCGCTGCACCCCTTTCTCCGCCTTTTTCTCATTTGAGGAAATGGGGGAGTAAGCGAAACGGCGGGTTTGAATTTCAGATATATCAAGAAACCCACTGCCATGGCAGTGGGTTTCTTTTGTTTATTCGGATCTGTGTGCAGCAGAAGTCACGGTTTCGCATGCGGTATCATTGGTACAGGTCGTTGTTTCAACGGTCATTCCCGTGAAAGTGGTTTGTGTAAGGGTGGTTTCATAGTCCTTGTCGTTGCTGTAATTATTGGATCTGCGGAGCTCGGCATTTTCTTCGACATAGGACATCAGAGCGGTTGCATTTTCTTCACCGATATCAAATGCAAAAGAGAAGTGATTGGTCGAATAGATGTGGAAGATGATGTAGCCGTTATTAAAAACACCGATATATCCTTTATATGCGCCTGCGGAATCCAAAGCGATATCAAAGGTGAGCTGTTTTGAGAATTTCATCTGTCCCACTTCACCGTCAGAAAGGAATTTACCTTCCAGAGAGAGCAGTTTTTCGCTCAGATTTCTGACAAGGGTGTCGGATGTCTTATAGAAATCATCACAGTCAGGTCTGGAAATCAGGATATCGGCAGAGGTTTTTACATAGAAATAGTGGTCAGCGTTGAAGATTTCATAGAAATCGGAGAGTGTTTCGATTTCATTTTTCACATTGTTGTTGACAAACACGTAATAATGATCGGTCGTCAGTGCCTCGCCTTTATCCAGATATTTGACAAGGACGGCAACGTCGGGGGAAATATTTTCAAACGCATAGATTTCTGCACGGAGATATTCGATTTCTTCTTTACCCGTATAATCGGATTCTTCAAAGAAAGTTTTATCGTTTGTGCTCCAGAATCCGCGGATGGTCACGTCTTCGATTTTTTCTCCGAGGAGAATTTCGTAACGCTGAAGTGCTTTCATCGGTGCATAATTTTTATATGTGCCTTCTGTGATACGGGCGAAATATTGTTCGTAGTATATCGTTTCATGCGTTCCCGTTGCATATGTTGTCGCCCAATATGTTGTCGTGGTTGTATAGGTTGCACGTTCGGTTGAGGATTCCGAGAGATTTTCTGTTCCGCTTGTGGTTTCTTCGGTGATGATCGGCGGTACGCTCGTATCTAAAAACGGCATGATGAGCGCCGTTCCCGCAATGACGATGGCAAGGCTTGCCGCAAGTGTGCCCCATTTCACGATGGGCATAAAGGCTTTCTTTTTCTTGTAGTTTGCTGCTTTTTCAACGTATGATTCATCAATACCGTTCAAAGCATTCGAAATTTTTTCTTTTTTCATATGATGATACCTCTTTTCTCTAAAAATTTACGGAGTTTTTCACGGATACGGGAAAGTCTGACACTGATATAATGCGGTGTCATTTCCCATTCTTTTGCGATATCCGAAACGGTTTCTCCGTACCAATACCGTTTCATGAACATTGCCGCATCTTCTTCGGAAATTGTCGCCAGAAAATCATTGAGTGCTGCCGAGAGTTCTTCCGCGCTGTCATCGTCTACCGTTTCATCCGAGGGAATACAATCTAAAAGCTCATCTAAGGTAGTATCATAAAAATTGTTGCGCTTTTCTGCGGATAAATGATGATACCGTGTAGTTGAGATATTTCGGACGATTCTGCTGACGAATGAAGAAAGCGAATGCGGTTTTTGCGGTGGAATCGTATTCCATACGGCAAGATAGGCATCGTTGATACATTCTTCCGCATCGGCTTCATTTTTTAAAATATTGCCCGCGATCTTGCGAAAAAGTTTTCCGTGTTTTTGTGATAATGCGGAAATGGCCTTTTCATTTCTTTCAAAAAATAGTTCTATGATCTGATTGTCGTCCATATTGTTCTCCTTTCTTCCTCATCCATACAGTAAGGATTTTGACGGGAATATTTCATGTTTTTGAAAATTTTTGAAGAAATTTTATTTTTTGCATCATTTTGCTTTTTTGATGCGAGTAATTGGATAGAAGCCCAAAACAAAAGGTTGCGTTCGTGATATAATGTTTTTTGCATCAAGATCATCAGAAAAAGGAGAAGCTTCATGTTGGTTGTTTGTTTGGCAATGATAGATGATGAAAATGACCGTCTTCATTTTGAGCGGATATATCATAAATATGAAAAAGATGTTTTTCGGCGGATATACCGTTTTCTGAAAAACAGAGAGGATGCGGAGGATGCCATGCAGAATACGTGGCTCGTTGTTACCAAAAATATTGAATTTTACAGAAATTTAAACGATATTTCCATCCGCGCCTATATATTGCGTATCGCAAGAAATCAAGCGATTTCTCTTTATCGGAAACGCAGAAAGGAGGAGGAGATGACCTCGGATGTCGATCTTGCAGATGTTTCCGATGACAGTATGCTTATCCGCATTTGCGACCGTTTGGATATATCCGAGATCGTGAAATGCATCGATGATCTGGATAGATATACAGTGACGTTCTGAATCTCTATTATTTGCATCATCGGGACGCAAAAGAGATCGCAAGGCTTCTGGGACTCAATGAGCATACGGTGCGCAGCCGTATTGTGCGCGGGAAAGAAAAACTGATACAATTATTGAAAAGGAGGGGTTTTCATGAATGAAAATGAGTTTGCAGGGATTTACCGTCTGGAAGAAGCATTCCGACGGCATGACTCTTTGTATCTGAAAAAATATCCGCCGATGGTATGCTTTCGGAAACGGCAAGGAGGGATTACGCACAAACGAATTCTGACTGCAGTTCTTGCGGCGGCAATGCTTTTTGGCGGAATGATCGGTGTATATGCGGCAAAGGATGCGATCTCGGATTTTGCTGTCCGTGTATACGAAGGTTTTATTGAGATCTTTTCTGAAAAAGAAGAAACGAAAGATCCGCTCGGTCATATTGAGCAAAGCTATTCTCTTTCCGTGATTCCGCAAGGATATGCATTATTGGATGCGCATATCAGCGAATATGAGATTAAAAGACTTTGGCAAAATGAAAAAGGGGAGCTGATCGTTCTGACACAATTGCCTCTTGATGCGAAATCAACGGTCGACAACGAGGATTTGACCTATAAAAGTATCGATATCGGCGGTTTGACCGTGCTTTGCGCGGAAAAATATGATAAGCGGTGCTATTATTGGCAATCGGAGGATTACGTATTTTCTCTGACCGTTCCGATCGGTTTTTCTGAAGAAGAATGTATCGCGCTTATCAGCAATCTGAAAATAAGTGGGTAAAGAAAGGATGGATATCACATGAAAAAAATTTTAAGTATCATTATTGCCTTGCTGACAGCATTATTTTCGCCGGCACAGGCAGAACTGCATGAAACGGAAGTTTCATCTTTCGTGCCGATCGTGATACAGCAGACCGAACAGACTGAACAGACCGAACAGACTGAACAGACGGAAACAACGGTTCAGACAGAAGAACATAAGCCTGTATTGCTGAATCATCACACCTTACAGACCAATACACGTTTTTCGATCTCCGAGGACGGAACGGCGCGTGTTTACGTCGATTGCATGGGTTATAAAGAACGGACGACAGGCATCGGGATTTCCGTGAAAATTGAAAAAGAAACCGCATCGACAAATTGGGAAGAAACGCATTTCTATACGTATTTTGCCGCGGGAGAATATTATTATAACGCATTTGTTTATCCGCTTTCCGAGCAAGGTACATACCGTTGTACCGTCGTTTATACCGTTTCGGGCAACGGCGGCAAGGATGACGTAATCACCTTTGAGGATATCAAGGAATATATTCCGAAAAAAGAAAATAACGAGATCTTTGAATACACAGGACCTGAACCTGCTGGACCGGGGATGGTATTTCCCGATAGTCCCGTTTCACTTGCGGCAAATGCATTGGCAAAGCATATCGATCTCGGCGGTGCGTATGCCCTTATTCACAGCGAAAAAGGCTATATCGCAAATGATGATATCTTCGGCGAGCGTTACGTTTTGGGGAATGCTTACGGCATTTATACTTATAAAGAAGGAGATGCTGCTTGTTATCTCTCTTGCGAAGATGCGTACTGTTCTCATACCGAGTGCGGTGCGGTTCAGGCAGAAGGTTTGATCTTTGCTATCGGGGATACAGTTTATCGTGTCGAAAAGGGAAAAATTTATTCGCGCATGTCTGACGGCACGTGGCGCACCGAATGGCAATCTGAAGGCGGTGCGATTAACATCGGAAGTAAAGGCGCGATTCCGCTTTATACGGCGAATTGGCATAATATTCTTCCGTACGGACCTTACATCTATATCACGGCATACGGCGAAAACGGAGAAGCACGCATTTGGAAATATGATACGATTACCAAAACAATGGTGGATATCACTTCCTATACGGGTGCTTTCATTCATTATGAATTTGCATATGACGGCGTTCTTTACGGTTATAATGAAGACCGCACGGAATTTATCAGCCGAGGCACTTCTTTTCTGGAGCGAGAACCGTCCGTTCCTTATGCGGTTCAAAATGCATTCACACAGGATTTCCGCGTGAATCTGACGCAGGATTCTCTTTTTGTCGGTGTTCTTTATGATGAAAACGGCGAAAGTCTTGGTATTATGATCTTTGATATCGAAAAACAAAAGACGAGTATTTTGTATAACGAGGACTTGGGACAGACCGTACTCGGCGTGATCGGTGCGGATGACACGCATTTCTATTTCCTTGATAAAAATTACCGCGGCAAGATTTATCGCGTGAATCGGGACGGAAGCGGTGTTTGCACGATTTATAACAACGAATCGACATATATCTATGCTTATCAAATGCTCCTGAATGAAGACGATGTTCTTCTTTATGCAGGTGAAGTCGGTATGATCGACGGTCGGGAAAAGGTTTATGCGGACGGCTGGTATATCGGCACTTTGGATGAAAACGGTCAGATCACCTCTCTTGAATGGCTGGAGGCTTTACAATAAAAGGAGCGATGACCCCTTTGCAAAAGCTTTCAATATATAAAACCCATAGACTTTTTGCAGTCTATGGGTTTTTGTCTGTGTTCAGTTTCCGCCGTTTTGCTTTATTTCCGATTTGAATATCGTTTAAAAAGGCGGCATACGGGGTGCAGCGACGCGCTGCTTATTTGGCGGCGATGACTTCAACTTCGCAAAGAGCACCCTTGGGGAGATCTTTTGCAGAAACACAGGAACGTGCGGGAAGGCTTACGAAATAATCCGCGTAAACAGCGTTGAATGCGGCGAAATCTGCGATGTCAGCGAGGAAACAAGAGGTTTTGATGACGTTATCAAAAGTCATGCCTGCTTCAGCGAGAACGGCTTTGAGGTTTTCGCAAACCTGTTTTGCCTGAGTGACCACGTCGTCACCTGCAAATGCGCCTGTTGCGGGATCAAGACCGATCTGACCGGATGTGAAAAGCATATCGCCGTAAAGGACTGCCTGAGAGTAAGGACCGACTGCTGCGGGAGCGTTTGTTGTGCTGATGATTTTTTTCATAATGATATACCAAACCTTTCAATTAAAATTTTTAAATCAATGGAGACGCGTTATTGCCATACCGCGAGAACACGGTCATTTCCGCCGAAATCGCGATAAAATTCATAGGAAAAGCCTTTGGTTTCACATAATTTTGTGAGGGGCGCTTTCTGATCGTAACCGATCTCAAGGAGGAGGAGTCCGCCTTTTTTGAGATGTTTCGGACAGATCTCGAGAAGTCTGCGATAGAAACGGAGTCCGTCCGCGCCGCCGTCAAGAGCGATATGGGGTTCATTTTGCACTTCGAGGGAGAGTGTTCCGATCACATCGGTTTCGATATAAGGCGGATTGGAAACGATCATATCAAATTCGCCCGCATCCGCGAGAAAATCTTCTGCGAAAACGTCGGACTTTTTGGCTTCAAAGCGGGTGGAAAGTCCGAATATTTCCGCGTTTTTATTTGCGATGGCAAGCGCACCGTCGGAGATATCGTAGCCGACAGCCGTTGTATTTTTTATATTGACAAGAGCTGTCAATGCGATACAGCCGCTTCCCGTACAGATATCCGCGAAACGCATACCGTTTTGCAGATGGGAGATCAGTTTTTCGCAAACGATCTCCGTATCCGCTTGCGGAATGAGGCAATCGGAGGATACGGAAAAACGTAGTCCGTAAAACCAAGCATAGCCTAAGATATATTCAAGCGGTTCACGGTTCACTCTGCGGCGGAGCAAGGATTCTGCAAGCGTTTCCGCTGCTGCGGGAATTTCTTTTTTTAAAAAGGGTAGCATTGTTAGTTCGGAGTCTTTCAGATTCAGAATAAAGTCTGCAAGCTCCTTGGCTTCATAAGCCGACGCTTCTCCCGCGATGGGGAGCAATGCGGTGCGCAGCTTACGGTAAAAAATGTCTGCTGTCATGCTTCGGCTTTTTCGGAGGGAGAGGCGGGATTCGGATCGGGTGCGAGCATTTCTTCATTGGGAAATTGTTCGGGCATGGCGAGCTTCAGAGATTTGATCGCGACCTCGATCTGTCCATCGTCGGGTTCTTTTGTGGTGATTCTCTGCATCCAAAGACCCGGAGCGGAGAGCGCACGGATAAGAAAGTTGTCATGCTTGCCCGCGTACATCAGAAATTCAAAGCCGATACCCATCGTAACGGGGAGCAAAAGGACTTTGCAGAAACCGCGGAGGATGGTATTCATATCCGTTGGCAGAATAAAGCCGATGATGATACCAATGATAATCATGACGAACATAAAGCTTGTGCCGCAACGGGGATGGAATCTTTTATATTTTTTGACGTTTTCCACGGTGAGTTCTTCGCCGCTTTCATAGCAGAAGATGGATTTATGTTCCGCACCGTGATATTCAAAGGTACGTTTGATATCGGGCATCAAGGAAATGAGCAGCATATACGCGACGAAAATGACGACCTTCAGGATACCTTCGATCGCGCTTTTCCAAATACCGATGTCGCCGCCGAAGGGAATGGCAACCCAGCTTGCGATGAGCGTTGGCAAAAAGACAAAGATACCGAGCGCGAGGAATACGCCGAGTACCATCGCAATGGGCATCAGCACGTCCATGAGATTTGCGCCGAATTTCTTTTTGAGCCATTTTTCAAATTTTGTTTCTTCTTCTTCAATGCCAAGCATATCCACAGCGGTATTCATCGTCTGATACGACATGACGAGCGATTCCACAAAGGAGATCATGCCGCGGATGAAAGGGATATTTAAAATTTTATGTTTTTGTCTCAAAGAAACGAATTTCGTTTTTTTGGAGCGAACCGTTCCGTCCATCGCGCGTACAGAGATGGCAATTTCATCGCCGCTGCGCATCATGATACCTTCCAAAAGTGCTTGTCCGCCGACTTTGCCGAGACGGGGATTTTTTTCTTCCGTTTTCTTTTTCACGTTTGATTTTCCTTTCCTCAGAATTTTAATACTTCTTTTATCAAGGGAGCTTTCAGACTCCTCATAAAAACTATTATATCATAAATATATGAATAAATAAATACATTTCAAGCAAAAAAACCGTCCAAAAGGACGGTTTTTTATTTTAAATTAAGCCAAAAGATAGGTAATAACAACGATTACGACGAAAACGATCGCAACGATAGTTGTCGTAGTAGAAAGGAATTTACCTTTTTTCTGAGCAGCACCGCCGTTTTTGCCGAGATAAGAACCTTCGGAACCGCCGGCAATCGCACCGGAAAGACCGCGTTTTGCTTTATCCTGAAGCATAACGACAACAACCAAAAAGATGGCAGCCAAAAGCAATACTCCACCAAGAACGTACTCAATAACACCCATTTTTAAAATCTCCTTTTCCGGCGGATATTCTGAATTTTCGCATCCCCGCCAACCTTTCGATGCGAATCCGTTCTTCATCACATCAAACACGATTCGTGATAGTTACATCACATTATAGCATAAAAAAATACAAATTGCAATAGTTTTTTGGATAAAATTTGCGGATTCTGATGCGGTGAGAGCAAAAATTTGATATCCTTACCAATATTAAACGCCGGAGTAAGCAGCGAAACCGCCGTCTACGGGAACGACGACACCGTTTACGAAACCGGATGCGCCTTCATCGCAGAGCCAGAGGAGCGTACCTGTGAGGTCGTCGGGGGTACCGAATCTGCCCATAGGTGTATGGTTGAGGATCTTTTCGGAACGGGCGGTATAAGAACCGTCAGCATTGAGAAGAAGCGCTTCGTTCTGCTTTGTGATGAAGAAGCCGGGCGCGATCGCATTGACACGGACACCGACCTTGGAGAAGTGAACGGCGAGCCACTGTGTGAAATTGGAAACGGCTGCTTTTGCACCGGAATATGCGGGGATCTTGGTAAGAGGACGGAAGCTATTCATGCTGGATACGTTGATGATGGTCGTGCCTGTCTTCTTAGCCATATCACGTGCAAATACCTGTGTGGGAATCAATGTGCCGAGGAAGTTGAGGTTGAATACGAAGCCGACACCTTCGGGATCGAGGTCAAAGAACGTGCGAACGTCTTCTGCAACGTTTTCGAGATCTTCAGGTTCGAGATATTCTTTGGTTGTCTGACCGCGGGGATTGTTACCGCCGGCACCGTTGAGAAGGATATCGCAAGTACCGAGCTTTTCGTTGATGAGGTTTCTTGCTTCTTCCATGGATTCTCTCTGGAGGACGTTTGCAGAAACGCCGATGGCGATACCGCCTTCTGCGCGGATTTCTTCGGCAACTGCTTCAGCAGCTTCAAGACGGAGGTCGCAAACGGCTACTTTTGCGCCGCAAGCTGCGAGTGTTTTCGCAAAGCCGGAGCAAAGTACACCGCCGCCGCCTGTAACAACGGCAACCTTACCTTTAAGATCGATTTCAAATGGCAATTTCATTGGTTTGTACCCTTTCCCCGTAGGGAAAGCCCTTTCTCTTATATTTATTTTTTCGCTTTTCTTTACGAAAAGAAAAGCTCGCAAAAGAAACGCTCTGTGGTGGCACAGAATTTCATTTCTTCAGACTTTTTATTTTGGGGAACGATTACAGACTTTTCAGCATTTCATAAAGCTCGTCCGCATTTTCGGGTGTATATTTCGCGCCGTTTTCACGCAGGCAATCTGCGGGACGGTAGCCCCAGGAAACGCCGACGGGAATGGCTTTTGCATTGCAAGCCGTAATCATATCAATGTCGGAATCGCCGATGAAGGCGATATTTTCGATATCCGCGCCAAATTCTTCCGCGATGAGAAATGCTCTTGCGGGATTGGGTTTTGCGGGTACTTCGGGAATCGTGCCCCAAACAGAATCAAAGGTATTAGGGAAAAGCACGTCCACCATTTTCAGAATATGGGAATGGTTTTTATTGGACATGACGGCAAGCTTGATACCGTCAGCTTTCAGCTTTGCGAGAATTTCGGGAATACCGTCGTAAGGAACGGTTTCCGCGAGGTAATGGTCATCATAAAAAGCGTAATAACGCTGTTCCGCTTCATCCCAGAGGGTTTCATCCGCAAGTTCGGGGATCATCAGACGGATATAAGCGGGAATATGGTTATTGACGTGGAGAAGAACGTCTGCTTCCGTAACGGGCGGCAAGCCGTAGCTTTCGCGTGTCAGATTGATGGTGATTTTCAGGTCGGGCAAGGTATTTGCCAATGTTCCGTCAAAATCAAAAATAGCAACTTGGATCATAAATAACACCCATTCCTTATCAGATTGAATATTCTCTTTATATTTTAACAAATTATACGGCATTTGTCCATAGGTAAAAGAAAAATATTTCTCCTTGAATTGACTTTGACGATAAAATGTGTTATATTGAATATAAAAATCACGGAGGTCTGATGATGTCTTACGCAAAAACATATTATCTGAATTTTGTTTCGCTTCGCACGGAAGAAGCAATTGAAACATATATCCATGAAGTCACACCCGAAAGAAAAGCACGTATCGAAACCACAAAAAGACTCGAAACCAAAGCATCCTTGCTCGGTGCGGGCTTACTTTTGAAAGCGGTTTTGAAAAAAGAATACGGTCTTTCGGATTTTTCTCTTGAAACCAATGAATTCGGAAAACCTTTTATCAAAGACCGCGCCGATATTCATTTTAATCTTTCTCATAGCGGTGACGTTGCCGTTTGTACCGTTTCCGATACGGATTGCGGTGCGGATATCGAAAGCACGACCGCGCCTCATGAAACGATGGCTGTTGCAAACCGTTTTTTTTCCCGCAACGAATATGCCGCAATGATGCTTTCTCCTAATCCCAACGAGGCTTTCTGCCGTCTTTGGACCCTGCGCGAAAGCTATGTGAAGATGCGCGGAAAAGGTTTTGCCATCGGGCTTTCCACGCTTCGCTGTGATTTCCATAGAGGTGTTTGTTGGATCTATGAAAACCATATCTTACAGGATGATGCGTTCTTTCGCGAGATCAAGGACGTGAGGGGTTATCGCATTTCCGTTTGCACCAAGGGGGAATGTGAACATTCCGTCGAAGAAATCAAGATTTCGGATATTGCATAATGGATTTTTAAGGGAGGCGTTTCGTCTCCCGTTTCATTTTCCCGCGAGATCCTTCGGTAGCCTTGCTCCCTCGAGGATGACACGCGGGGGAGAACGTCTCTTAAGTTCACATCTATGGGGAAACCCAAGCTCTGCGGTAAATTTTGTATTGACATAAGGCGGGAAATGCGGTATAATTTTATTATAGGAATACTTTTTCAAATGAAAAAACAGAAAGGAAATAAAAATTATGGCAAAGCTTAACAAATCCGCACAGAATATCGGTGTTACAGGTCCTGTCGTTACGATCGTTATGGACGGTATCGGTATTGCACCCGATGGCCCCGGTAATGCGGTAAAAAACGCATATACTCCCACGCTGGATATGCTTATGGAAAAATATCCTTGGGTAAAACTCCGCGCACACGGCACGGCAGTCGGTCTGATGTCCGATGACGATATGGGTAACTCCGAGGTCGGTCATAACGCGCTCGGTTCCGGTCAGGTTTTCGCACAGGGCGCAAAGCTCGTTACCGAATCCATCGAAACAGGCAGAATGTTTGAAGGCGAAACATGGAAGACTCTCGCAGGCAATTGCGTCGCAAACGGTACAACACTTCATTTCATCGGCCTTTTCTCCGACGGTAACGTACACTCCCACATCAATCACCTCAAAGCCATGGTTGAAAAGGCAAAGGCAGAAGGTGTCAAGAACGTTCGTGTTCATATCCTTCTTGACGGTCGTGACGTTGGCGAAACCTCCGCTCTCGAATACGTAGAACCCTTTGAAGCATTCCTCGCTTCTCTCAACGACGATGCATTCACCGCAAAGATCGCAAGCGGCGGCGGTCGTATGAATATCACTATGGACAGATACGAAGCAAACTGGAAGATGGTTGAAAACGGCTGGCATACACACGTTCTCGGCGAAGGCAGACAGTTCGCATCCGCAAAAGAAGCAATTGAAACCTACCGCGCAGAAACAGGCGCAATCGATCAGGATCTTCCCGCATTCGTTATTGCTGAAAACGGCGCACCCGTTGGCACGATCGAAGATGGCGACAGCGTAATCTTCTATAACTTCCGCGGCGACCGTGCGATCGAAATTTCCAAGACCTTTGAAGCAGGCGCAGATTTCGATAAATTCGACCGCGTCCGCGTTCCGAACGTCATCTACGCAGGTATGCTCGAATATGACGGCGACCTTCATATTCCTTCCCGTTACCTCGTTGCTCCCCCTGCCATCACCAATACTATGGGTGAATATCTCGCTGATACGGGTATCACACAGTATGCGATCTCCGAAACACAGAAATACGGCCATGTTACTTATTTCTGGAATGGTAACAAGAGCGGTAAATTCGATGAAAATACCGAAACCTATCAGGAAATCCCCTCCGATGTTGTTCCTTTTGAACAGCGTCCTTGGATGCAGTGCGCTTACATTGCCGATCAGGTCATCGCAGCCATCGAATCCGGCAAATATCAGGTCATCCGCTGCAACTTCCCGAACGGTGACATGGTCGGTCATACCGGTAACTATGCAGCTACCGTTATCTCCGTGGAAGCACTTGACGTTCAACTCGCAAGAATCCTCAAGGCTGTTGACGCGGCTAAAGGTGTTGCTGTGATTACGGCTGACCACGGTAACGCCGACGAAATGTACGAAACCGATAAGAAGGGCAAAGTGAAGACCAATGCAGACGGTTCTCCCAAGGCAAAAACAAGCCATACATTGAGCCCTGTTCCTTGCATCATTTACGATAACCATTACGCAGATAAATATACCATGAAAGACGGCACAAACTTCGGTCTTGCGAACGTAGCGGCAACTACCGTTAACCTTCTCGGCTATGATGCGCCTGAAATGTGGTGCGAAAGCTTGATCAAAGCTTAATGAAAGAAAGCATATCGAACGGCATGGATTTGCCGTTCGATACTTATTTGAGATATTATGAAAGAAGAAAAGAAAGTTAAAATCAAAATTTTTGCCATCGTGATCCGCGGCGAAGAGGGCGATCAAAATCCCGAAAAAGATAATATCCGTATCACGAGCGAGGGCATCATGACGTTTGACGGCAAACGTGTCGAAATTTGTTATGATGAGATCATGGATGAGGAAGGTCACGAGCAGAATATCCTTTCCTTTGACGTAAACGAGCCGAATATGGTTACGCTCGAAAGAAACGGTCCGGTTTCCTGCATCATGACTTTTTCCGAAAACGGACGTTACGGCGGTCTTTATCATATGGGCTTTGCTGCCTTTGATTTCACGGTCGTTACCAAACGCATCTCCAATAAAGTCGGCTTTGAAAAAGGCGGTGTCCTGCTTCTCGATTACGGTACGGAAATTCAGAACGTGTCCGTTCAGACAAGCCGTTTCCGTTTTGATATTTCGGTGATTTGAGATAAAAGTTATACTCATCTCGGAAAGGAAAGAAACGATGGTAAGACCCATTCAGAAAGACGTTATTTTTTTAAGCAAAAAGGCAGTTCCCGCAACGAAAGCGGATATTTCCGTTGCGGATGATCTGCTTGATACGCTCCGCGCACATGCTCATGAATGTGTCGGGATGGCGGCAAATATGATCGGCGTGAATAAAAGTATCATTGCTTTTGATAACGAAGGCAGTTATATGGAAATGTTCAATCCGAAGATCGTTTCTCATTTTGGTGAATATGAAACGGAGGAAAATTGTCTTTCTCTCACAGGTTCGCGTAAGACCAAACGGTATCAGATGATTACCGTTCGTTATCAGACGAGAACTATGAAAGAAAAACAAGACGTTTTCGTAGGCTTTACCGCAGAGATCATTCAGCATGAAATTGACCATTTGAACGGTATTATTATTTGAGAATCAAAAAAATTTTAAGAAAAGGATGGTAACGAAAAAATGGCGGCGGCAATCAAAAGCTTTTTTGGGAACAAACGAAAAGACGTTGACATGACGGAAGGTAGTATCTTTCGCCATCTGATCACTTTCGCAATTCCGCTTCTGATCGGAAACATATTTCAGCAGCTTTATAATACGGTCGATACATGGGTTGTCGGCAACTACGTCAGCGATGAAGCCTTTTCTGCCGTTGGCACGGTCGGTCCCATCATCAACCTTTTGATTGGTTTTTTTATGGGCTTTTCCAGCGGCGCGGGTGTCGTAATTTCACAATATTACGGTGCGAAGCGCTACGATAAAGTGCATGATACCTTACATACGGCGATCGTCATGACCTTGATCTTCGGGGTTGCGTTTACGGCGATCGGTGTTCTGATGGTGCCGACGATGCTTGATCTGATGAATACACCCGATGATGTTCTTCCAGAAGCGACCGAATATCTGACGATTTATTTTGCGGGTATTATCGGACTGATGATCTATAATATCGGTGCGGGTATTTTGCGTTCGGTCGGGGATTCCAAAAGACCTTTTTATTTCCTTGTCGTTTCTGCTATTACCAATACTGTGCTTGACCTTGTTTTCGTTCTCGTTTTCGATATGGGTGTTGCCGGTGTTGCGCTTGCGACCATTATTGCACAAGGACTTTCCGCCGTACTTATCATCATTACACTCATCCGCACGGATAGCTGTGTCAAATTGCACATCACGCATCTGCGTTTGCATGGCGATATGCTTGCAAAGATCGTAAAGCTCGGTATCCCCGCGGCAATTCAGATGGCTGTTACGTCATTTTCCAATATTTTCGTTCAATCTTATATCAATTATTTCGATAAATTCGCAATGGGCGGTTGGACGGCTTATTCCAAGATCGATCAACTGATTCTGCTCCCGATGCAATCAATCTCCCTTGCTTCGACAACTTTCGTCGGTCAAAATCTCGGCAAGGGCAACGAAAAACGCGCAAGAAAAGGTGTGACAACGGCTTTGTTGCTTGCAGTCGCATCTACTGTGATCCTGATGGTTCCCGTCATGATCTTTGCGCCGCAAGCCGTTTGGTTTTTCAATAAAGAACCCGCCGTGATTGAATTCGGTACGCTCTTTATCCGCTGGCTCTCCCCGTTCTACGTGCTTTGCTGTGTCAACCAGATCTATGCGGGTGCGCTTCGCGGTTCGGGCAATACTACGGCACCGATGGCGATCATGCTCCTTTCGTTTGTTCTTTTCCGTCAGGCATATCTCTTTGTGATGGCGAATTTCATTTCCAATACGATCTTGCCCATCGCTATGGCATATCCGGCCGGTTGGCTTCTTTGCAGTACGCTCATGTTTATCTATTTCAAAAAAGCAAATCTCGCAAGAACCCGTGTGGTTAAAGATTAATAATACCTATAACAAAACCGAGCTGTCACAGACAGCTCGGTTCTTTGTTTTATAAGAAATTGCACAAAAAAGACCTCGCCGTTTTTTGAAAAAAACTGAATAAGCACATAAAGAATGAGGCATAATGAATGCATGAGAAAAAATACATACGGAAAAAGAAAGGACGTTTATGATGAAATATCTTGTGATTTTTACGGCACTTATCCTTGCTTGTTGTGTGCTTTGCAGCTTTGTTCCAACGGAATCGGATTTTGAAATTTATCAGAATACCGTGCGTTTACACGTACTTGCCAATTCGGATAGTGAACATGACCAAAGCGTGAAATTATTCGTTCGTGACAGAGTGCTTGAAGAACTCCGCGTATTGCTGGAAAATGCGGAAAATCCCGAAGATGCCGTTGTGGTCATTACGGAAAATCTCGAATATTTGCGTGATGTCTGCAATGAAACCCTTGCGATGCTCGGAGAAGAAAAAACGGCGGTTCTGATATTTTCCGAAGAAAAATATCCGACACGCCATTATGAAAATATGAGCTTGCCTGCGGGGGTTTATCAGTCGTTACAAATTAAAATCGGGGATGCGGAGGGACAGAATTGGTGGTGCGTTTTGTTTCCAACGCTTTGCACAAGTGCCGCAAAAACCGAATCCGCACTAATCAAAACGGGCTTCACTTCGGAGCAGATCGATATACTCACAGACGGCGAAAGCCCGAAATATAAAATCAAATTCAAGATTCTTGAGATTTTCGGAGAAAATTTTTCCGAATAAATTCAATCAGATATCCTTCCCGGACACCTGCGCCGCTGATGATAAAGTCTGATAACATCATATATGCGCAGATTTCCGCATATGCCGTAAGCCCCGGAATGATGGAGGTAATTCTGTCGGGTACGTTCTCCTTTAACCATTTTCCTCCGTTACGGATATCGCTCAAAGCGGTATCCGTTGTTTTTTTCAAATCGTTTGCGCTAAACGTATATCCTTCGGTCAACATTCCTTTTCTGGAAAGGGATATTTCAAGCTTGGCTGCCGCGCGCGCCGTGCCGCCGATCAAAAAAGCCGTGCCGCCGAGATTTTGAAAAACAGGATATTTTGAGAGTGTCTCCCTGACGTAAGTGCGGATCGTTTCGATCTCGCTTTCCGTTGGGAAAGGCTCTTTTTTTGTGCAATCCGTAAAGCGTTTGCCAAGCATGACGCAACCGATCGGTAAACTGACGACACTCAGGATTTTTTCTCCTTCAAAATGAACAATTTCCGTACTGCCGCCGCCCATATCGATCAGGATGCCGTTCTTTGTTTCGGGGAAATGATAGCGGATGGCTGTATGATCGTATCCCGCTTCCGTTTCGCCGCTAATGATATCGATATGGATGCCAAGTCCGGATTTTACGTCGCGTAAGACCTTTTTGCTATTGGAAAGTCCGCGCAAAGATGCCGTTGCGAATGCAGAAAAACAATCACAGGGAAAGCTGTTGGCTTTGGCTAAAAATTCGCGCAACACAGCAAACAATTTGCCTGCGCCGTCATCGGAAAGCGCGCCGTTTTTTACATATGCCGCAAGTCCGAGCATACTGCGTGACGATGCCGAAACTGAAAATTCTCCCGTTTCCGTATCAATATCATAAATATTCATACGAATGCTGTTCGCGCCGATATCCACGATCGCATATTTGATGAATCTTTCATCGGTATTCCACATATTTTGCGCCCTCCTTTTTCCAATGCCTTTAAAATTCATATCAAAGAATGATTCATAGATTTTATTATACACAAAAATCATCCCGCTTGCAATAGTTTTTTGATAAAGCTCCCTGTTTTTTATGTATTTTTTGGATTTCCTCGAATATATATACATCATCTCTTTTTTGCAGAAAGGAAACATCATGTCGCAACTCTTATCGTTTTTGATGTCGAATTTTCTTTATTTGTTTTTAAAAATCTCGTATTCTCAAAGTTTTCCGCCACCCCTTTCTCCCGAAGAAGAAACCGAATGTTTCCGTAAGATGCGTGAGGGCGATCGCTCTGCCCGTGAAAAACTGATTAAGCATAATCTCAGACTTGTTGCACATATCGTTAAAAAATATTATGCGTCGGGTGTCGATCAGGATGATCTCATTTCCATTGGTACGATCGGTCTAATCAAAGCCATTGATTCTTTTGACAGTACTAACGGCGCGAAATTCGCGACGTATGCGGCGAAATGTTTGCAAAATGAAATTCTGATGCATTTCCGTTCCCGTAAAAAGCTTGCGTATGAAGTTTCCATCAGTGAAACGATCGATACGGATAAGGATGGTGCGCCTCTGACGTACAGCGATATCATCAGCGTGGATGATACCATCGCGGAAGATTTGGATCTGAAATTCAAAAGCCGACGTGTTGCTGAACTTGTGGAACGTGTTCTCGATCAGAGAGAACGAGAGATCATCATTCTGCGCTACGGTCTGAACGGTAAAAAAGCCATCACGCAAAGAGAAACGGCAGAATTTCTCGGGATTTCCCGTTCATATGTTTCCCGTATCGAAAAATCTGCTTTGGATAAGATCGCAAAATATTTGGAATGATGCTTTATATGAAAAATCCCCCGAAATTTTCGGGGGATTTCAGACTGTCAAAAAAGCTATGTAGAAAAATTGAAAATAAAAAGTTGCACAAAAAACTCAAAAAGATACCTATTATAAAGGCTCGCCTTTGGGAGAGCTCCCGACGAAAGTCGGGTGAGAGGGCGGTAATATATGCTGAAAATGCCCTCTCCGTCAACTACGTTGACACCTCTCCCGAAGTGAGAGGCTTTTAAAAAGTTTTTCTTTTGTTAAAAATGCCGAAGACAAATTTTGAAAC
>JAFUQQ010000046.1 GCA_017472285.1 Clostridia bacterium
ACTATATCTTGCCCCAACACAAAACCAAAACCACAAGAAACAGCTGGGTTTCTCGGTTTCTTCGCCATAATTCTTTCAAAAAAAGCCGAAATCCGCGGAAAAACCGCGGATTTCGACGAAAAATATTTTAAAAAACTTTTTATTATTCTTCAAAACAACCGTATGCTTCGAGCATCTGTTTGCCAATCTCATAAAGATATGCTTCCGCTTTCTGACGGAGTGCGACCGGCATCATTTTGAGTTTTGTCTGTTCTGCGCCATCCTTAACAAAAGGAATCACGTTACGGAAAACGGGAGAATCCGCTTCAAAATTGAACGTACCCTTGTAACCGATATCGAGAAGCGCCTGAATGACCGCATCAAAATTCACGTTACCATAGAACGGAGGCTGATGCATATCGCAATTCGGTGCTTGAATACCGCCGAGATTATCGTGAACGTGAAGACCTTCCAGACGGGAACCGAGTTTCACAAGCTCATCGTACTGATTGAGATTGCAAAGATTTGCGTGACCCGTATCCCAGCATACGCCAAAGAGCGGATGGTCGATGCGATCGAGAATCTCGTTGAGATCGTCCGCATTCGCAAGATGGATACCGTCGACTTTCCAGCTCGTATTTTCGATCAGAAGTCTTGTACCGTATTTTTCTGCACAAGGAATCAATTGACGGAAAATTTCCGCGGTTTTTTCCATATATTCTTCGCGCGTCATGGGTGTGATTTCCAATCCAGCGTGAAGCGTGATGGAGGGGATACCGATTTTACCCGCAAGATCGATGGAAAGGGGCGTTTTCTTGAAATAGAATTTACCGCCGTCATTGCCCATGGAGTTGCCGAAAGGCTCGTGGCTCTGTACGGGAATGAGTTCAAGTGCTTCCAATTCTCTCTTATATTCATCCGCGATCACCTGATTATCCGTCGTAAAATACGGAGAGCCGGACTTATATCTCGACCAGAACGAAAGGTCGATATATTTGAAACCCGCATTTTTCAGGGTCACAAGCGTGGAATGCAGATCATCATTGAAAAAATGAAAAAGCGGTCCATTCGTTTGAGAAAGTTTCATAAGTTTTTCCTCCCTGTTTTCCTTAATTATTATATATACAATTTTGCGCTCCGCAAAATCATAACATACATTCATTTTCTAAATTATACCATCTTCATCAGATAAAGTCAAGAACCCCATCGGATTTGCTCGGTTTTTTCAGAAAATTACTTGATGGATGCGGACTTTTATGATAGAATAAAAGTATACTCGGTGTATTATGGATTTTTATTATTTTCACAACAAACGAAAATTTTTATTTCTTTGAAAGGAATGGTATCGATATGAACATCAAAAAACAGTACGCACAGAATCTTCTCGACTTCCTCAACAATGCACCCACAGCGTTCCAATCCAATGACGAGCTTGTTAAAATGCTCGACGCATCCGGTGCAATCCACCTCGAAGAAGGCGACTCTTGGAACATCGAAAAAGGCAAGACCTATTATTTCACCAAAGAAGGCACACAATGCGCCGCTTTCCGCATCTGCGGCGAACCCAAAGAAACAGGTTTCCGTATCGGCGCGGCTCATCAGGATGCACCCGGTTTCCGCATCAAGAGCGTCCCCTCCCGTATCGATCAGGGCATCGAGCGCATGACGCTTGAAGGTTACGGCGGTCTGATCGTTCACGGTTGGCTTGACCGTCCGCTCGCACTTGCAGGTCGTGTTTTCGTCAAAGATGAAAACGGCGAAGCAAAGGCTGTCAACGTCAATATCAAAAAACCTCTCCTTATCATTCCCAGCGCGGCGATCCACGTTGTCAAAGGTGTCAATGACGGTGCAAAATTCAACATTCAGACAGAACTCCTCCCCTTCTTCGCACAGAACAGCGAAGGCAAGCCGAAATTCCTTTCCTATCTCGCTGATTATATGGGCGTGAAAGCGGAAGATATCCTTAGCTTTGAACTTGCTCCTTACGAAGTATTCGACGGTTGCTTTGTCGGCGCGAACGATGAATTCGTTTCCGTTGCCAGACTCGACGACGCGGCAATGTCCCACGATATGATGGCGGGTCTCATCGAATGCGGTGCAGATGCAAACACTTCTCATATCGCCGTTGCATTCGACCACGAGGAATGCGGCTCCAACTCCAACCGCGGCGCACGCTGCAACACTATCATGCAGATCATCGACCGCATCTGCGAAAAACTCGGTTACGGCGCGGAAGACAAATACCGCGCTCTCGCAAAGACCGTCGTATTCTCCGCAGACCAGGCGCACGCAACCCACCCCTCTTACCCCGGCAATCACGAAATGATGACCCCCGTTTACCTCAACAAAGGTCCCGTGCTCAAGCTCTCCCCCGGTCAGTCCTATGCGACTTCCCCCAGAGGCACGGCGTTCTTCAAGCTCATCTGTGAAAAGAACGACATTCCTTATCAGGTATTCAACAACCGTAGCGACGGCAGGGGCGGCGGCACGATCGGCCCGATGATCTCCGCAGAATACGGCGTTATGACCGTGGACATCGGTAACCCCGTTCTCTCCATGCACGCAGTCCGCGAGCTCGGGGGTACGGACGACTGCTACTACATGACCAAGCTTTTCAAAGCGTTCTTCAAAAACTAAGAGTACGTCAGGGAGATACTTTTAAAAAAGCACCTCCCCGCCCCCTCCGCAAAACCTTTCTCTGTGCTCTCTGACTTTATTACGGCACAAAACATGTTTTCGCCAAAATAAATCCCGATGCACCACACAGGAAAGTTTTTGAAAGGGGTATGGGGAAAACTTTTTACAAAAAGTTTTCCCCGAAAGAAATCCAAAACCAAAGGAGCTACCATGGCTTTCCTTCCTATTACCAAAGCAGAAATGCTGGCGCGTGGCTGGGACGCGCCGGACATCGTCCTCGTGACAGGCGATGCTTACGTTGACCATCCCAGCTTCGGAACGGCGATCGTTTCGCGTGTACTGGAAGATGCGGGCTTTAAAGTCTGTATCCTTTCGCAACCGCAGAATGATGACGATTACCGCCGTTTCGGCAGACCCAATCTCGCGTTTTTCGTCAATGGCGGCAACATCGACTCAATGGTTGCACATTACACAGCCGCCAAGCGCAAGCGCAATGACGACTATTATACCGCAGGCGGTGTGGCAGGCAAACGTCCCGACAGAGCCGTTACTGTTTATTGCAAGGCTGTTCGCCGCGTATGGGGCGATATTCCCCTTTGCATCGGCGGACTTGAAGCTTCGCTTCGCCGTTTCGCGCATTACGATTATTGGGACAATGCCGTTCGTCCATCCGTCCTGATCGATACCGATGCCGATCTTCTGATGTTCGGCATGGGTGAGCATCAGATCGTGGAGATCGCGCGCCGTCTTGCCGATGGCGAACATATTTCAATGATGCACGATATCCTCGGCACGTCGTATGCGATCCCGACCGATGAATACGCATATATCCCCGATTCCGTGGAATGTCCGCCTTTCGAGGAAGTCAAATCGCAGACACCCGAAGGTTATCTCGCATATGCGCGCTCTTGCCGCATTCAACAGGATGAACACGATGCCGTCCGAGGCAAAACGGTCATTCAGCGCCACGGCAAAAAGATCGTCGTGCAGAATCCCCCCTCCCCTCCGCTCGAAACCGAAGAGCTCGACCACGTTTTCGAGCTTCCCTACGAAAGAAATTACCACCCTTCCTACGAAGCCCTCGGCGGTGTTCCCGCCATTGAAGAAGTCAAATTCTCCGTCAACCACGTCCGCGGTTGTTACGGTGCTTGCAATTTCTGCGCTATCGCTTATCACCAAGGCAGAGCCATCACGGTAAGAAGCGAGGAATCCGTCGTCAAAGAAGCGGAAATGCTGACGAAAATGCCTGACTTCAAAGGTTATATCCATGACGTTGGCGGTCCGACAGCAAACTTCCGTCAGCCCTCCTGCAAGGGTCAGGAAAAACGCGGTATGTGTAAGGGCAGAAAATGCCTTGCGCCCACGCCCTGCAAAAATCTCGTTGTCGATCACAGCGAATATCTCAAGATTCTGCGCAGACTCCGTGCGCTCCCCGGCGTGAAAAAAGTTTTTATCCGTTCGGGCATCCGTTTCGACTATCTCATTTTGGATAAAAACGAGGAATTCTTCAAAGATCTCGTGCGTTATCACGTCAGCGGTCAGCTCAAGGTCGCGCCGGAACATTGCTCGAACAACGTCCTGAACGCGATGGGCAAACCCAATATCGAAGTCTACGAAAAATTCCGCCATCGCTTCTATGAGCTCACCAAGAGCATGAACAAGAAGCAATATCTCGTGCCGTATCTGATGTCCTCCCACCCCGGAAGCACGCCAAAGGATGCCATCGAGCTCGCGCTTTTCCTCAAAAAAGAAGGCTTGCATCCCGAACAAGTGCAGGATTTCTATCCTACCCCCGGCACGATCTCCACTTGTATGTTCTATACGGGTCTTGATCCCTATACGGAAAAGCCGATCTTCGTGCCGAAAACGAGAGAAGAAAAAGCCGAACAGCGCGCCCTTCTCCAATATTTCCGTCCCGAAAATCGTCAGATCGTCCTCGCCGCGCTGCGAAAAGCAGGCAGAAGCGATCTCATCGGCTACGGCGAAAATTGTCTCATCCGTCCCGATACCCCGCAGAAGAACGGACACAATTCCCCCAAGGGCAAACCTTCCGTACAGAACAAAAAACCGACGCAAACGCTCGGCAAACGCGCAAACATCCACGCAAAGCCGAGTGCGCCGAAAAACACAAAATCTGCACCCAAGAAAAACAGAACTTAATTTCTTTCGGAGAAAACTTTTTTGAAAAAAGTTTTCCCCAAACCCCTTTCAAAAAACTTTTACTGTGGCGACTCTGACTTTATTGCAAAACAAACCACTGTCCGCCCACGAGGAAAGTTTTTGCGGAGGGGCACGGGGAGGAGCTTTTGGGAAAAAGCTCCTCCCCGAAGAAAAAAACTATAATAAACAGGAGATCATTATGTTCAACAGAAATGATTTTTTTGAAAAAGCCGCTGACGTGCTTGCACAAATTTACGCGAGCAGAAACGCGGAATCTGTCAAAGCGCGTTACAATGCCGCTTTTGATGAATTTGAAGCTATCTACGGCGAAGCAGACAAGCTTTCCGTCTTTTCCGTTGCGGGACGCAGTGAGATCTGCGGCAACCACACCGACCACAACCACGGCAAAGTTCTCGCGGCTTCCATCGACCTTGATATCATCGCCATCGTCAAAAAGACCGATGATAATACCATCCGCGTCAAGAGCGCTGGTTTTCCCGAAGACGTGGTTTCCGTCGATAATCTCGCGCCCGTATTCGAAGACACAGGTCGCTCCTCATCCCTCATCCGCGGTGTTTGCGATGGCTTTGCGAAGAACGGTCTTGCCATCGGCGGTTTCACAGCTTATACCACTTCCGATATTCTCGGCGGTTCGGGACTTTCTTCCTCTGCCGCATTTGAAGATATGATCGGTACGATTCTCAACCATCTTTATAACAACGGCAACATTGATTATATCGAAATTTCCAAGATTTCCCAATATGCAGAGAACGTACATTTCGGCAAGCCTTGCGGACTTATGGATCAGGTCGCTTGCGCGGCGGGCGGTTTCGTCACCATCGATTTTGAAGATCCCAAAAAACCCATCGCTAAGCGCATTGCATTTGACCTTTCCGCTAAGGGTTATTCCCTCTGCATCGTCAACACGGGCGGTTCTCATGCAAACCTGACAGACGATTATGCTGCCGTTCCCGCAGAAATGAAAGCTGTCGCAAAATATTTTGATAAACCCGTTCTCCGCGGTCTGACCGAAACGGACATCGTAAAGAACACCGCCGCTCTCCGCAAGACTTGCGGTGACAGAGCCGTTCTCCGCGCACTCCATTTCATTCGCGAAAACGGACGCGTTGAACGTATGCTCACAGCTCTCGCAGACGGCAACACCGCAGAATTTCTCAACATCATCAAGGAATCGGGCAATTCCAGCGCAAATCTCCTTCAGAACTATTATTCCCCCAAAGCACCGAACGAACAGGGCATCACCCTCGCTTGCGCGATCGCAAGCGAAATTCTCGGCGAAGACGGCGCATGGCGCGTTCACGGCGGCGGTTTTGCAGGCACAATGCAGGCATTCGTTCCTCATGCAAAAATGAATGCTTTCCGTGAAACCATGGAAACCGTATTCGGCGCGGGTGCCGTTACGGAGCTTTCCGTTCGTCCTTTGGGCGCGTGCGCAGTATACCATGGCTGATATCACGGCATACGTCCTCTATTCCGGTTCTTCGGGAAATGCAACTTACATTAGGACTCCCGATGCGGAAATTCTGATCGACGCGGGCGTAAGCGCCCGCGCCGTCGAGAAAAATCTGAACGCCATCGGAACTACCCTTGCGAATATCACGGCAATTTTCGTCACACACGAGCACACAGACCACACAAAAGGTTTGGAAGTCATTTCCAAAAAGCACCACATTCCCACACATATGGTCAACGAATCCGCACGCGCGCTCATCCGCGATCCCAAATCTTCCCTTCTGAACGATCTCTATCTGCACCCTTCCGTATTTTCCGTCAGATTCGGAGATACGACCGTAACTTCATTCCCGACACCGCACGACAGCGCAGCATCGGTCGGTTATACCATCACGTATCAAGACGAAAAATTCGGTTTTGCCACGGATATCGGACATATCACAGATGAAATCACGGAAGCACTTTCGGGATCGGATGCCGTTGTGATCGAATCGAATCATGATGTGGATATGCTCCTCATGGGACCTTATCCGTATCCATTAAAACGCCGTGTATTATCCGATACAGGACATCTTTCCAACGCAAGCTGTGCTGAATTTGCGGCAATGCTCGCAGAAACAGGCACGAAACATTTTGTACTTGCCCACCTTTCCAAAGAAAATAACTATCCGCCCGCGGCAAATATCGTGACGCGCGAAGCACTTTCCGCATTCGAGGACATCACTCTCGCCGTCGCTTCGCTCGATATTCCCACCAAAGTCGGAGAAGATCAGCCTATGGAGATCCACTATGCTGCAGATCAATATTCTTTACGTCGGAAACATCAAGGATAAATTTTACGCGGAAGCCGTTCAGGAATACGAAAAACGGCTTTCCGCTTTTTGTAAGGTCAAAAACATTGAATTGAAAGAAGAAAAACCGCCCGAAAACCCCTCCGATGCAGAAATCGCGCTCGTTATCCGCAAAGAAGGCGACAGACTCCTCGAAGCCATACCCAAAAAAGGATACAAGATCGCGCTTTGTGTCGAAGGCACGCAGATCTCGTCCGAAGAACTCGCAAAAAAGATGGCATCCGTCACCGTTTCGGGCGATTCCGAGATCACATTTATCATCGGCGGCGCATTCGGCATGGATGAACGTGTCAAAAAAGCCGCCAATTACCGCCTCTCCATCTCCAAAATGACCTTCACGCACCGCATGATGCGCGTCATTCTGGCAGAACAAATTTACCGCGCACTGAACATCCTCTCAGGTGGTAACTACCACAAATAAGGAAGAAACGATGAGAGGTGTTTTTTGAAAAAAGCACCTCCCAAACCCACCTTAAAAACTTTTCTCTGTGTCCTCTGACCTTATTGTGTATAAACTTGCTCAAAATAAATTCAGATGCACCACAAAGGAAAGTTTTTGAAGGGGGCATGGGGAAACTTTTCACAAAAAGTTTCCCCCAAAAAAACAACAAAAACTCTCCACCAAAACAAACCCAAACACACCCCAAAGAAAAGTTTTTGAAAGGAGTTTGAGGAAAACTTTTCTCAAAAAGTTTTCCTCATAAAACAACTCTATGGAATTTTACGTAGATTCGGCAGACGTTGCCGTAATCGGCGCGGGACACGCGGGCTGTGAAGCCGCGCTTGCCGCCGCAAGAATGGGCGTAAAAACCATTCTTTTCACCATTTCCAACGACGCTGTCGCAAACATGCCGTGCAACCCTTCGATCGGCGGCACGGGCAAAGGACAGCTCGTTTTTGAGATCGATGCACTCGGTGGCGAGATGGGCAGAGCTGCCGACAAAGTTATGTTACAGGATCGTATGCTCAACGCGAGCAAAGGTCCGGCTGTCCATTCCAAACGCATTCAGGCAGACCGTATGCTTTACCGCGATCTGATGAAAAAGACCATCGAACACACCGACAATCTTTCATTGATCCAAGCAGAGATCACAGATATCCGTCTGGATGAAAACGGCACTGTCAAAGAGGTCGTAACGGAGCTTGGTGCGGTATTTCACGTCAAAGCAGCGGTTATTTGCACGGGCACTTTTCTGGATTCTCGCGTTATCATCGGCGATTATACAGCTTCATCGGGTCCCGACGGGCTTCATGCGGCAAAAAATCTGACCGCAAACCTCGAAAGACTTGGAATCCGCATCATGCGATTCAAAACGGGCACGCCGCCTCGTATTGACAGCCGCACGATCGATTATTCCAAATTGGAACGTCAGGACGGTGAAGAAAAGCCGACACCGTACTCCGCAGACACAAAATTGGAAGATCTTGATGCACGTCCGAAGCTTCCCTGTTATATCGCTTATACGAATGAAAACACGCACGAGATCATCCGTCGGAATATCGATCGCTCTCCTCTTTATTCGGGCGAGATCCACGGCATCGGTCCCCGTTATTGCCCCAGCATTGAAGACAAAGTCGTTCGTTTCCCCGATAAACACCGTCATCAGCTTTTCGTTGAACCGACAGGACTTGACACCAACGAGATGTATCTGCAAGGCTTCAGTTCATCTATGCCTGCCGACGTTCAGCTTCAGATGCTTCATTCCATCGTTGGATTTGAGAATGCCGTAACGATGCGTTCCGCTTACGCAATCGAATACGATTGCATCGATTCGACACAGCTTGATGCTTCACTCGGTTTCAAGAATATCGCGGGACTTTACGGCGCAGGGCAGTTCAACGGCACTTCGGGTTATGAAGAAGCCGCTGCACAAGGCTTGATTGCGGGCATGAATGCCGCACTTTATATCAAAGGCAGAGCCCCCGTTATGCTCACGCGTGACAGTTCTTACATCGGAACACTAATCGATGATCTCGTTACGAAAGGCACAAATGAGCCGTATCGCATGATGACTTCCCGTTCGGAATACCGTTTATTACTCCGACAGGATAATGCAGATGCACGTCTTTCCAAGATCGGACACGATGCAGGGCTCCTTTCCGACGAAGCATACGAAAGATATCTCAAAAAAGCGGAAATGATCGCCACGGAAAAGGAAAGACTTGCAAAAATCGTTCTCCCCCCTTCCGAAAAAGTCAACGGCTTGCTCACAAGCATCGGCGAAGTTCCGCTCAAAACAGGCATCCACATGGCAGACTTGCTCCGTCGCCCCGAAATCACTTATGAAGCCCTCGCTCCCGTCGATCCCGACCGTCCCGATCTTCCTAACGCTGTCATTTTTACCGTACAAACGGAGATCAAATACGAGGGTTATATCAAAAAACAACTCGCCGATGCGGAACGCTTCACAAAGCTTGAAAAGCGTTTACTCCCCGCCGATATCGATTACAAGACCATTACGGGACTTTCCACAGAAGCCGTCCAAAAGCTGAACAAACACAAGCCATATTCCATCGGCGCGGCATCTCGTATCAGCGGTGTCAGTCCCGCGGATATTTCCGTATTGCTCATTTATCTCGACCTCAAAAACCGCAGAAGAACAGAGGAGGATGACACATGACAAAGCAAGAATTTCTGATCGCTTGTGAAGAATCCTTCTCCAAAAACGGCATTTTCGAGTATGCAACACCCGAAAATTTAGAAAATTTTTATAATTTAACGATTTTCATGCTCGAAACCAACAAAAAAATGAATCTCACCGCCCTTCGCGATGAAAATTCTGTCATTTCAAGACACATTACAGACTGTCTGCTCGCGGCAAAACATCTTCCAAAAGGCAAGATCAAAGTCCTCGATGTCGGCAGCGGTGGCGGCATGCCTTGTTTGCCGTTCGCCATCGTCCGCCCTGACATTGAGATCACCGCACTCGATGCAACAGCAAAGAAAACAGCATACATCGCAGCTGCCGCCGAGCATCTCGGACTCAAAAACGTACACATTCTGACAGGCAGAGCCGAAGAACTCGGTGCGAACCCCAAGCACAGAGAAATGTTTGATGTTGTTTGCGCAAGAGCTGTTGCGGAGCTTCGTGTTCTGATGGAATGGTGCATACCGTTCTTGAAGAAAGACGGCATTTTTCTTTCCTTGAAAGGCAAAAACGCAGAAACCGAACTCACGAATGCGGCAAATGCCGTCAAGAAACTATCCTGTTCTTTGATTCTGAACGAGAAGCAAGAACTTATCGAAAGCGAAGAATCCGAAATCAGCGAAAGACACAATTTCGTTTTCAAGAAAGCAAAAAACACCGACAAACTCTACCCTCGCAGAAACGCCCAGATCATGAAAAATCCATTATAAAACAAAAGGCAATGTTCCACGTGGAACATTGCCTTTTGTTGTTTGATCTGATGTTCCACGTGGAACATCGGAAAAGTTTTTAAATTATCCATACGCAACCTTGACTTGCAGAAAACATCATGTTATAATGAAATAAAAAGCATATTTTTATCAAAAAATGAGAAAGCAGGTGAAAACTTGGCAAAAATTATAGCATTCGCCAACCAAAAAGGCGGTGTCGGAAAAACGACTTCAGCAGTCAACGTGGCATCCGCACTCGGAATCGCCAAAAAACGTGTTCTTTTGGTAGACTTCGACCCTCAGGGAAATGCCTCCAGCGGTGTCGGCATCCTTAAATCGCAGGTAAAACAGACCATTTATGATGTTTTGATTGGTCGCGCACAGATCGGTGATACCATCATGAAAACAGAATATAAAAACCTTGACGTGATCCCCTCCGGACTCGACCTTGCCGCAGCAGAGCTCGAGCTTGCAGAATTGGATAATCGCCAAAACCGTTTGCGTGATCCTTTGAACGAGATCAAAGACAAATATGATTATATCGTCATCGACTGTCCCCCGTCGCTCGGTATGCTGACCGTCAACGCATTGACCGCATCGGACGGTGTTGTCATTCCTATGCAATGCGAATATTTCGCATTGGAAGGACTTTCCCAGATGCTCATGACCGTCAAGCAGATCAAAAAGCTCTATAATCCTTCCCTTTCGCTTGCAGGTATTCTGATCACAATGTATAACGGCAGACTCAATCTCTCGATTCAGGTTTTAGAAGAATTGAAAAAGCATTACGCAGATAAGCTTTTCTCCACAAACGTAACGAGAAGCGTCCGCCTGAGCGAAGCCCCCAGCTATGGCGCGCCGATTCAATATTATGATAAAAACAACAAAGGCGCGAAAGAATACAAGAAGATTACGGAAGAAATCTTAGAACGTATTTGATGTACTTGAAAGGAGTAAGACTATGCAAAAGAAAAAAGCCCTTGGCAGAGGCTTGGATGCGATTCTTGTCGATACGTATACGGCAGATACTGCCGATACGAACGGCATCACGATGGTACGCATCAGCGACGTTGAACCGAACACCGCGCAACCCCGAAAAGCCTTTGATTCCGAAGAACTTGAAGCGCTTTCCGAATCCATCAGCCTTTACGGCATGATCCAACCGATCACCGTCCGTATGATCGGCAGTATGTATCAGATCGTAACGGGCGAACGCCGTTGGCGTGCCGCAAGAATGGCGGGTCTTTCCGAAGTTCCCGTGATCGTCATCACTGCCGACGATAAAAAAGCGGCAGAACTCGCGCTCGTTGAAAACATCCAAAGAAGCGACCTTAATCCGATCGAAGAAGCGCTCGGCTTTTCCGCTTTGATCGAAGAACACGGTCTGACACAGGAAGAAGCCGCAAAACGCATCGGCAAGAGCCGTTCCGCCGTTACAAACTCCCTACGCCTTCTGAATCTGCCCGAATCCGTGCGTAAAATGATCGAAACAGGCGATCTTTCCACAGGTCATGCAAAAGTATTACTCGGCATTTCCGATGCCGCAACGCTTGAAAAGACCGCCGTACAGGTCGTTTCCCGCGATCTTTCCGTTCGTGACACGGAAAAATTGGTTAAAAAGATCGAAGAAGCCGCAAACACCCCGCAGGAAGAAGTCAAAATCGTACATGATGTCGATCACACGCGCGCTTTGGAAGTTCTTGTTGAAAAAGCGCTCGGCAGAACGATCAAAATCAACGAAAAAGGCAAGAATCATGCCATCACCATCGGATATTCCGACAACGAAGACCTCGAAAAACTTCTGAAGCTCCTCTGCGGAGAATCCTTTTTCGATCAAATTTAAAGAAAGGTATGAAAGCATATGAATCTGCTTGAACTCGTCGATCTTTACCGATCCAAACCCACCGCGCAAGTCAATCTGCAATTTATTGTCTGGGCGGTCGTAATCGGTTTCATCATTTCCTTTTTCGCCATTTATTACAAAAGACGCGTCATCGGCTCGTTTGTCCGCGCGATCCGCAACGCCGAAGCCGTTGATCTTGAATCCGCCAAGACCTTGGCTGAACTCGATCAGGAAGATAATATCAGCGCAATCGCCGCAATCCGCAAATCATCTTCCCTGCGCCGTTTGATCACCGTTTACAACGAAGGAGAAGAAGCAACCGGCAAAGACCGCGTGAAAATCGATGAAAATACTCGTTTCTATATCACGGAAGAATGTGAAACACGCTCCCGTGTGCAGTACGGCAATGAAAACGAACCCCTTTGGCCGCTGATCCTCGGCTCTCTCGCCATGATTGGCATTGGTATTGTTGCATTCTTTATCGGTAAATAAAAAAGGAGGCTTTCGCCTCCTTTTTTATTTTATTAAAGTGATGTGTAAAGATACTGAACGTCGTATTTTTCATGCAATTCGTTCGTATAATCGATCAGGCTCTGCTGAAGCTTTTCTTCCAAAACGTACAGGAACAATTCGTTTTTCACATCGTCAAACGAATCAAAATAAGTTTCCTCAGAAACAGCATCCAAACGGACGATTGCATAACCGATAAAGTTTTTGATCGGCTTTG
This sequence comes from Clostridia bacterium, assembly GCA_017472285.1. GTDB lineage: Bacteria > Bacillota > Clostridia > Oscillospirales > CAG-272 > QALR01. The sequence continues at coordinate 13,029 of JAFUQQ010000046.1, forward strand.
CATAAACTGTACCTTCTTCGAGATTCTGAAGTGCGTAATAGGTTTCAGCCTCAAAACATTCCGCTACCCAATGCATATAATTTGCATACTGCTGAGAATTTTTGTCAGCCTCAGGATCTCTGTCAGCATAAACATTTTCCATCTCAGCCAAAAGAGCATCAAACTGTTCCTTTGTCTGAACGAGAGGCATATCTTCATAGGAAGTAAAATCGCTACCGTTGTAAATCGTTGCCTTGTTGTAGCCGTCTTTCGCAGTATATTTCGCGAGGAGTTCATTCTTCGCATCTTCGAGCGTAAGTGTACCTGCAGCAATCTTATTGATATATTCCTGCGCTTCCGCTTCCGCTGTAGCACATTCCGTTTCGTCCGTGATATCCTTGACCTCACGGAAAATCATCGTCCATTCATAGCCCGCGGGATGATAATAATCGCTCGCGTGAAGATTCATATACTTTCTCATTTCTTCTTCGCTAACGGTGATATCATCTTTCACCTGATTGAAGTACATATCTGTCAGGATATATCTGCGAACTTCTTCTTTCAAGAAATATTCAGATACTCCGTAATCCTCCATCCAAGCTTGATAGCCGCCTTCATAAGATTCTTCAATACCTTCTTTTTCTTGTTCGTATCTTGCTTTAACGGCTTTTTCATCAACCTCGATACCTTTTTCATTGAAATCGAGCTCAATGATCTTAAATTGTACGTAGGTACCGATGGATTCACCCATCATGATCTTCATTTCTTCCGTGGTAGTCTGTTGGTTCATTTTTCTTGACAGTGTATAATTGATAATATCCTGCAATTCGGATTCATAAACGGGTGTACCGTTATAGATAACCATGATATCGCCTTCTTTTTTCGGTCCGTCCTTCTTGCAGGAAACGAAAATGCCCGCAAGCATGGAAACCGCCAAAAGAAGAGATACAATTTTCATAAAACGTCTCATTTTGAATGATTTCCTTTCAATATTTCATTTTTTTATAAACTCACAAAAAGCCGTCTTTATGGACGGCTTTTGCAAATTTTCAATTAGTCGTGATGGCAGCAGCTACATTCTTCTTCATCGTCATCTTCGTCACAGCAATCACAGATGCAAGTGAATTCCGCGCCGCAGTTAGGACATTCAACGTGATCGAGATCTGTGTCTTCGTCGATGCAGATGGTATCGCCGCAGCCGGGGCATTCCACTTCAACGAAATCGTCATCGCAGTCGCAGCAATCGCAATCGTCATCGTCGCAATCGCAGCAGTCGCAATCGTCTTCGCCATAGAATTCTTCTTCGAGCATACCGAGATCTTCGTCGATTTCTTCGATGTAATCACCGAGGGTATCAACGTCTTCATTGAGAGCGGAGATTTCTTTTGCGATATCGCCGAGAACGTCGAGGATCGCATTTACAATCTTATCGTCTACGTTAAGACCTTCTGCAAGACCTTTGATGTATGCAACTTTTTCAGAAATGTTCATTTGTATTCATCCTTTCTTTATCGCACAACAAAATGGAAATATTTTCCATTTTGTTGAAAAATTTCGGATTTCCAAATATCAATGAAAGAAATTAAGCTCTTTCGAGATATTCGCCTGTTCTGGTGTCGATACGGATCACTGTACCGTTATCGATGAAAAGCGGAACCTTGATAACAGCGCCTGTTTCGAGAGTTGCGGGCTTACCTGTGTTGGTAGCGGTGTTGCCCTTGAAACCGGGTTCTGTGGAAACAACTTCGAGTTCAACGAACATGGGGGGTTCTACGCTGAATACGTTGCCCTTGTAGGAAACAAGACGGCACATCATTTCTTCCTTAACGAACTTGAAGTTTTCGGGAAGAAGGTCAGCGGAAACGGGAACCTGATCGTAAGTTTCCATATCCATGAAGTAGTAAAGGTCTCCATCGTTGTAGCTGTACTGCATATCGCGTCTTTCAACGACTGCGGGCGGGAACTTATCGGTGGGGTTGAATGTTGTTTCGGTTACAGCGCCGGAGATGACGTTGCGGAGCTTGGTACGAACGAAAGCCGCGCCCTTACCGGGTTTAACGTGCTGGAATTCGATAACCTGCATTACGTTGCCATCCATTTCAAATGTTACGCCATTTTTAAAATCGCCTGCGATTACCATAATAAAATACCTCCAAAAAGTATAGTGTCAAAAATTAAATATTGTTAATCAATTTATATTATAACGGAAAACTCTGAAAATATCAAGTGTTTTTTGATATTTTATCATCATTTTTAAATATTTATATGATTTCGATCAACTCTTTCGGGCTGTGCGTGATGTCAAGAGGACCGTTTTCCGTCATCTGAATCATATCTTCGATACGAACACCGTATTTTCCCTTGAGATAAATACCCGGTTCAATGGTAAAGATGTGTCCCTTGGTAAGCGGCTTGTCACCTCTTGCAGAAATAAAGAGCGGTTCATGGATCAGAAGACCGACACCGTGTCCAAGACCGTGTCCAAAGCAACCCTCATACCCCGCACCATAAATCAGATCTCTTGCAATCTTATCCAATTCCGCACCGGTAATGCCCTCTTTGACAGCCGCGATCGCCGCAAGCTGTGCATCAAGCACCGTATTGTAAACCTTTTTCATATCTGCATCAGCCTTACCGATCACAACAGTTCTCGTCATATCAGAGCAGTAACCGCCGTAGATACAACCGAAATCCATCGTCAGAAAACCTTTTTCAAGCTGTACGGGGCGCGGTACGCCGTGCGGTCTTGCCGAGTTCGTGCCCGAAACCGCGATCGTATCAAAACTCTTGTCCGACGCGCCAAATTTCTTTATCTGATATTCAAGTTCAGCGGCAACGTCCGTTTCTGTCATGTCGGGACGCAAAAGCGGAAGAACAGCAGCAAATGCCTTGTCCGTAATCTCCTGTGCCTTTCTGACCTTTGCCATCTCCTCTGGTGTCTTGAATTCCATCATGCCCTTGACAGCATCACCGATGGAAACAAATGCGCAATCCGCAAATTCTTTCTTCAAACCTTCCAGAGCGGCAACCGTTACGATATCGTCTTCAAACGCAATCGTCTTGATATTTTCCTCAGCAACGATCTTTGCGAGTGCTTCCTTGCGGCTTCCCGCAGAAACCGTGCAACCGACACATTCCTTTTCTGCCGCTTCGATATAACGGAAATCCGTAAAGAAATGCGCGCCCTTTTTCGTCACGAACAAAAAGCCGTTCGAGCTTTTAAAGCCCGTCAGATAAAAACGGGTAACACCGTCCGTCGTCAGAAACGCATCCACACCCTCAGGCAGACGTGTCTGCAAAATCTCAATCTTATTCATATACCCTCCCTCCACCTTTTCTTTACGAAAAGAAAAGGTGGAGCCAAAAGAAACGCTCTGTGTCTCTCTGGCTTTATTTTGTTTAAATTTTAATATTTTTATAAAAATCAATGTAATTTTCTCAAATCTGCGCTTGGTAGTAATGAGCGCGGGCACTCTCAAAATATAAAATCTTTTCCAAGATGAAGTGCGCGTTATGCAAACGCAAAAAGCAATTTCCGACATGCGCCTATCGGGCGGAAAGTAGCCCGATATGAAGCGTGGTGAATACATCAAAACCCGCACAAGCGATCAAACCGCAGGTTTGTCTGCTTCTTTTGCTCAACTTTTCTTTCAGACAAAGAAAAGTTGAAAACAAACTCAAAATCTGATCTAATTATACAACAAATTTAAGAAAAAATCTTTTTTAAACCGTGAACATTCTGAAAATTTCCGCACGGAAATTTTCAGAAATCAACAATATCATTCCCATCTAAAGCTGCAAGACCGTAGCGAAGCGCATCCGCAGCCGTGCGGCGTTCTTCTTCGTTCTCACTTTCAAGCAAAGGAAGAAGCTCCCTGAAAAATGCACCGCGAATGGAAATATCATTTTTTAAAGTTTCATGATCCAGAAGCGGAACGGACGTGTCCTCAACCTCCAGATAGAAAACTCCAAGCGCAGATGCGTTCAGCTTTTTGGGTGAAATCATCGTTTCGGGTGCAATTCTGCCCGTCAGACGAACGCGAAGCAGTACGTCCGACCCAAATCCAGCTTTCGTTACAGCATCGCGTAAACGCTCAAGAAGAACCTCTTGCGAAGTCACACCCGTGATATCAAGAACCATCTTTTCATAACGACGCTTGGAAAAACGCTTGAATACGAAATTTGCGGAAAGCTTGCCGCCCGTTTTGGATATATCCGCAAAGAATGCACCCTTGACACCGCATTCGTCAAACGAACGTCCCTCTAAACATCCGCAATATGCATAATACGTTTTGCCCGCTGTTTTCAATTCACCGCCCTTATGGATATGACCGAGCGCGATATAATCAAAACCGCTCTTTGCCATGTCGGCAGGAGAAAGAGGACAGTACGGCCCCTTGCCGCCGACATCACCGTGCGCCGCCAGAATGTTGATCTTGTTTCTATCAAGAGGAATCGGAGAAGCGAGCGGATTTTCCGTATAACTTTCCGACGTGAAAGCATAACCGTAAACGTCGATATTCAATTCGGGAAATGAAAAACGGGTGATCTTTTCCTGATCGAAAATATAGACGTTTTCGGGAAAGACCGTATTTTTATAAAGGCTTTTTTCAGAAATCGGATCATGATTGCCGGGCGCGATCACAAATCGACATTCGGGAACGGATGCAAATTGGGATACGAGAAGCGATACCGTTTCTTTCGTCACGAAACCGCTGTCAAAAAGATCGCCCGAAAGGATCACAAGATCCGCTTTTTCCGTTTTGGCAAACAGGACGAGACCCGCAAACGTATCACGCAATTCATTTTTCCGCATCTGTGCCTTTTGTACGTCAAAAAGAGAAAACGGTGCGTCGAGATGGATATCTCCCGCATGAATGATCTTGGGCATAAATAAATTCCTTTCGCTTTTTGTTTTTTTCAGAAACATTTCGGCGGGATCACGTCCCGCCGAAATTTGTTATTTCATAGGAAATTGCTTAAATCCGACCTCGCCGTTTTTTCGCATTTGGATGTAGCAAAAACTTCAAAAAGGCGAAATTGGGTGTGGACACTGCCCACTTATGCTGTGAAAACGTATTCACCGGAAACGAGAGTAATACCGAATTCTTTTTCGCTTTCGTGATACTGACCGATTTCGGATGCGGGGATACCGTTTTCATTCAGGATATCCATATATTTCTTGGGGAGATAAAGTGTTGCATGGCAACCGAACGGAACTTTGATCTCGATGGATACCTGACCGTCTTTATTCGACCAATGACAAGCAACTTCACCGTACATGGATTCGTGTGTCGCGGATGCGCTTTCCATACCGCTGTCGATTGCGGGACGAAGGATGGTATGTGCGAAACCGGGTTCGTTTTCATCGGGAGAGATACCGCCGACGTACTTATAAAGGAACGAGGAAATATCGGAGAACATATGGTGATTATGAGAACCGCCGCCGTTCCAGCATTCCCAAAGTGTTGTTGCGCCGAGATCAATCCATCTCTGGCAACCGGGGAATGTTCTCTGCGCGAGCATTCTGTGTCCGATATTGCCTTCGCCCATGGAGCCGAGCGTATGCATAACGAATTTATTACCGAGTACGCCGAAATCGAGATGCCAATCGGTTGCTTCGATCTGGCTGATGAGTCGGTTAAGAAGACCTACGCGTTCTTCTTCGGTATCGTAAAGCTTGAAATAAAGCATCGTTGCGGTCGCGGTCTGGCAATCGCCCATGACGTTGCAATTTTCTTTATCAAAGAATTTTTCGCGGAATACGGCTTTGATCTTTTCAGCCATTTCCGTGTAATAGATTTCATCTTCGGTCTCGCCGAACATCTTCGCCATCTTGACGACGGTCTTTGCGGCATTATAGAAGAAGCCTGTATCGGAAACTTCCGTCGGACACTTATAGTTGCCCATATTCTTACCGATCGCGGGACCTTCAAAAGGAGGACACCAGTCGCCCGTACCGTAATCGAGCGTATAGTCTGTGGACATGGTTTCCATGAAGTCGCAGTTGCGTTTGATCGCGTCGTAATTCTTGCGGAGGATTTCGATATCGCCATTATAGAGATAGATGTTGTAAGGTACGTTGATAAGAGCACTCGACCAGTCGGGACCCATAAGCCCATAATAACCCCAGCCCGTAGAAGGAACGACGCAAGGAATCTGACCTGCGGGACGCTGGGAAGTTCTCATATCCTGGCTCCATTTGGAGAGGAAGGAACGTGTACCGAAGTTGGTAAGCATCTGTTCGGAGGAGAGAGAAACGTCACCTGTCCAACCGTTCTTTTCTCTGTGAGGACAGTCGGTCGGAATGGAATGCATATTGGAAATGGTGGACCAACGGCAGAGATGCTGAACTCTGCTGAGGAGCTTATCGGAGCAAGTAAATTCACCGATATCGGCAACGTCCGTGCAAAGCGTGAGTGCCGTTACGTCGGAAAGGACGGGTTCGTAATCGATGCCGGAAACTTCAACGTATTGGAAGCCGTGATACGTAAAGATCGGATTCCAGATTTCTTCGCCATCGCTCTTTTTGATGTATTTATCGGTCTGGAATTCGCCGCTGCGGACGAAACAGCCGATTGCACCCGTATCGATCTCACCGTCATCCTTGATTACGTCGGAATAACGGAATTTGATTTCCGTACCTGCGGGACCTCTGACCTTGAATCTGCCGACACCCGCCTGATTCTGACCGATATCAAAGACGTAACCGTTTTTGCTTCTCCACATCTTGTATGCGGTAAAGGTCTTGCGGATGCGGATGGGTTCAAATTCCATGGCGATGAGTTTACCGCCCGGGCTTTTCATGATCTTTGTGCCGAGCCATTCGCTGTCGTCATAATCCGCTTCTGTCCATGCGCCGAGTTCCAGACGCGCGTCATAATATTCACCGTTGCGGATACTGTTGAAGATGATCGGACCTTTGGAGGATTTCCATACGTTCGGATCGGAAGCCATGATTTCTTTCGTGCCGTCCGCATAAACGATATGGAGTTCGCAGATGAGTTTGGGGAAATGTCGCCACGATGCCGCGGGAGTGCTCCAGTTATCCTGTGTAAAGCAGTTGTACCAACCGTTACCGAGTGTAACACCGATAGCATTTTTACCTTCTTTGAGAAGGTCTTTTACATCATAAACGAGGTACATGGATTCCGCGTCGTAACGGGTGAAAGCGGGAGAGAGCATATCGTCGCCTGTTTTCTTGCCGTTGATATAGCTTTCGAAATAACCAAGACCGCAGATCGCGAGATAAGCAGAGCTTACGTTTTCTTTCACGTCAAAGGTATTTCTGAGGTACTGTGCCGCTTCCGCATCAGGCCAACGGCGAACGGGCTTGGAATTGATCCATTTACCTGTCCATTTCGTGCCGAGCTTACCCGTAACGAAGCTGCCTGTATCACAAGCGGTTTCATTTGCCGCGGAAGTGACTTCAACGGTAAATTCATATTTGGTCATCGGTTTCAGTTTTTCGCCCGTATAAGCAATGAAAAGCTGCTTTGTGGTTTCAACGACACCCGTATCCCAAACGACGTTGCCTGTCAGAGCTTCTTTGACACAGATTCTGCGTGTTTTCTGTTCGCCGCCGCGCTTATCGCTTGCGATCTTATACGAAAACGCAGGATTTTCATCGATACCGCAAGGATTTTTGAGGTAATTGACGGTACTTCCGTACACTTTAAATTCAGCCATAACATCTCCGTTCTGACAAAAACACAATGCATTTTTGCCGTTTTATTTTATTTTCGAGTTCCGATATAGACAAAATTGATACTTTTACCAATAATTATTTATATTATATCATAACTTTTTTATAAATGCAAGAGCGTTTTTACGATACGGAAATCAAGAATCGTCAATATTGAAAAGGGAGGCGAAACGCCTCCCTTCAGTATGTCGATAAAGCTATGTAGAAAAGATGTAAGTAAAAAGTTCGCCAGAGCCTTCCCCTCTGGGGAAGACCTTGACAAAATCTTCATCTCTTATCTTTCTACATAAGATTTCAGTCTTTTGGTCTGGGAGCGTTGGGCAACGGTTTTCCGTTTTCATCACGATTAATGGGAGTTGCTTTCAGATGAAATTGTATACAGCCATCGGCACAGGGAATATTGATTTCGTATCGTTCCTTTTCTCCTCTGTATGTAAAATCTCCGCCGCATCGGATAACTTCACACCATGTGTATACTGCCATCATTGTTTTGGGACACATTCCACCGGGACATTCATAGGTAAAGATAAATTGGTCGCCTTTTTCCAATCCCATCCTGCAATGCCCTGCTTTTCCCTTTATTACCGTTAATTCAAATTGCCAGTCCTCTGTACACCATTTTTGCATATCCACATCCTCCATTCAATTCTTAATTTATCAATCTGTCAGCGTACAAATTTCAATATTTGGGCGGTAGGAGAGCGGCTTGCTACTCCCGCAAACGTATGAAACCAAACCAATGGAATTTAGTGTGCGCTTAATAACCGAGATATTCTTTCTGCTCTGCGGAAAGCGTGTCGATCACAACGGAAGTTTTAGCAAGCTTCATCTCAGCAACGGCGATATCCGTTTCAACGGGCACGGAATACAGTTTATGTGCAAGACCGGGGGTTTTCGCGAGATATTCCAGACATTTTGCCTGCAATGCAAAGCTCATATCCATGATTTCAGCGGGATGACCGTTACCTGCGGCGAGGTTGACGAGTCTGCCGTCGGCAAGGAGATTGAGGATTCTGCCGTCAGCCATCGTGAAACCTTCGATCGAGGGCTTTCTTTCCACAGCTTTTGTGGAAAGTGCAAGGAGATCGTTTTTATTGATTTCCACATTGAAATGGCCCGCATTCGCAAGCAAAACGCCGTCTTTCATCTTTTCAAAATGACGTTTTACGATCACGTCTTTACAGCCTGTTGCCGTGATGAAAAGATCACCGATCGCCGCCGCTTCATCCATCGGCATCACCATGAAACCATCCATGACGGCTTCCAACGCACGAACGGGATTGATCTCCGTCACGATCACAACCGCACCCATGCCCGCAAGTCTGCGTGCAATGCCTTTACCGCACCAACCGTAGCCCGCAACGACTGCTTTTTTGCCCGCAATCACAAGATTCGTGGTGTGCATGATGGCATCGAGGGTGGATTGACCCGTACCGTAGCGGTTATCAAAAAGATGTTTGCAATCTGCATCGTTGATATTAATCATCGTATAATCGAGTTTGCCCTGTGCTTCTCTCTGACGGAGTCTGTGGATACCTGTCGTGGTTTCTTCACAACCGCCGATCAGACGGTCACCGTATTCGCGGCAGGTGCTGTGGAGAAGCTCGATAAAATCGCCGCCGTCATCAATCATGACGTCGGGATGACAGGAGAGTGCCATCGTCAGATGTTCGGTATAGGTCTTTTCATCCGCGCCGTGAATCGCAAATACATTGACACCGTAATCACAAAGTGCCGCCGCTACGTCGTCCTGTGTGGAAAGAGGATTGCAGCCTGTGGAATATACATCCGCACCGCCCGCTTTCAGAACCGTTGCAAGATATGCGGTCTTTGCTTCGAGGTGGATGGACATTGCGATTTTCTTGCCCGCAAAAGGCTGTGTCTTCTTAAAATCTTCTTCAATTGCGGAAAGTACGGGCATATAACTTTTTACCCAATCGATCTTTTCATGTCCGCTTTTTGCTAATTTTTTGTCCTTGATGATATTCATTTGTGTATTATTTCCTTTCTTTTTTTGTATGCATATTTTTCTTTATTTTGTTTTTATATTGCGGGTCTTGTGCTGTCGCCGACCCCTAAATTTTATTTCTCTGCAATCTCCCCGACCGCCACAAACGGCTTCGGCTCTGCGCCATGGGGCGCGATCATTTTTTCATACCAGATGATGTCGTACCAACGGTCGAATTTATAGCCGCAAGACGTAAAATGGGCGGCTTTTTTGTAACCCATGGCAAGATGAAAACGGGGACTTGCGTGGGTGATGGTATCATCTTCCGTTTCACGATATGCAACGGCAGCATACAAATTTGTGATATTCTGTTCTTTCAGAATGGATTCCAAAGCAGTGTAAAGCAATCTGCCGATACCGCCGCCGCGCGCATTTTCTTTGATATAAAGAACGGTTTCGGCGGAACGAGAAAATGCGGCTCGTTCACCAAATTCCTTTGCATAAGAGTAGCCAACGATCTCGCCGTTTCTTTCCGCGACGAGATACGGATATTTCGCGCTGATCTTGCAAATCCTCGCGCGGAATTGCTCCTCCGAAGGTACAACATATTCAAAGGTGATCCCCGTTTTTAAAATATACGGCGCATAAATATCAAGCAGTGCTTTCGCATCCGCTTCGGTCGCTTTGCGGAGCGTAACAGGATTTATATTTTTCATAGGCATCAGAATGTGATCCTCTTGATCGAGGTCGCTTTTTTCGTCTTTTTATCCACTTCGACGATAATACCGTGCGCCGTCACTTTATTCGTTGAAGGAATGAATTTCACGGGAAGTCCCGTCGTCATTTTTTCAATGATACATTCGGGTTTGATACCGAGTACACTGAAATCGGGACCACACATACCGATATCCGTGATATATGCCGTGCCTTTCGGCAAGATACATTCATCCGCTGTCGCAACATGGGTATGCGTACCGAAAAAGAGCGTGATACGTCCATCCAGATAATGCGCGAGCGCTTGTTTTTCCGAGGTTGCTTCCGCATGGAAATCCAGAACGGCAATATCATATTCGCCTTTATATTTTGTCAGAATTTTTTCGATTGTGAAAAACGGATTTTCCAAAGGCTCCATCATCACGACACCAAGCAGATTGAGCACAAGCACCGTCATACCCGCGGCATTGACAAGGACCGTACCTTCACCGGGAACCATCCCCGGAAAATTTGCCGGACGGAGCAGCATTTTTTCTTCTTCAAAAAGTGTTTTTGCTTCATAACGCTTAAAAGCATGATTGCCTGTTGTGATCACATCCGCACCCGCCGAAAAAAGCATATCTGCCGATGCTCTGTCAATCCCATTCTGTTCCGCGCTGTTCTCACCGTTGACGATCACAAGATCGATACCGTTATCTTTACGATATTTCCAAAGCCGTTCGCTCACGTATTTGCAGGATAATGAACGGCTGATATCTCCCAAAACCAAAATTTTCATCATATTTTTCTTTCCGCGCAGATCTTTGCGCTGTTTTTCATTTGTATTTATATAGTGTATCATAACTTTTCCGTAAATTCCATATCAAAATCAAGATTTTTTCGGAAAATTCAATTCTGTGCGATCCGTCCGCCATATCATTCCTGAAAGTACCGTCATTTTGTCCGGTATCCCAAACGATGCTACGCACCGTTTGGGCCTCTGAATTTTTATAAAGTTTTCATTTTTACCTTCCGTTTTTCCACACTTTTTCCACATTATTCACTTGATTTTATAATTCTATTATGTTATAATATATATTAATTATTATATAGGGCATATTATGCCCTCCAATCCCAAGACAGAAAGAAGGTAAACATTTGAATTCCAATACAGCTATATGGAAAATCGTCTATGACGAAATGTTGAGAAAATATCCGCAAGCCGTAATCGAACTTTGGTTCAATAATTTCGAGCTTGCATATTTCGACGATGAACGCGCGCTAATCACAACGACAAGCGACGGCTTCGTAGATCTTCTCAATAAAAAATATGCGCCCGAGATCGCAGAAATCTTTGAACAAACGCTTACATTTCATCTGACCGTCAAGATCTTCGCAAAATCAAAATTCAATCTGGAAGAAGCGCTACTTTCGGAAATGAATGCTTCCAATCCCATGCCCGTTCAGGAGCCAACAGCACCCGAACCCACCGTCAATGAAAAAGAAGAAGAACCCGCGCACGATACCGCGTTCATCTCCGAAAAGGATTACACTTTCGATAATTTCATCGTCGGCAGCTCTAATAAGCTTGCGCACGCTGCTTCTGTTGCCGTCGCAAATACCCCAACAGCCTACAACCCTCTGTTCCTTTACGGCTCATCCGGTCTCGGAAAAACTCACCTGATGAAAGCCGTTGCAAACGAGGTCAAACGCACAAAACCCGAATTCAATATCATCCTTATCAAAGGCGAGGATTTCACAAACGAGCTCGTCCGTTCCTTTGAAAAGAAAACTACACCGAAATTCAAGGAAAAATACCGCAATGCCGATATGCTCCTGATCGACGATATCCAATTCATCGCGGGCAAGGTTTCCACACAGGAAGAATTTTTCCATACGTTCAACGCACTTTACGATTCCGGCAAGCAGATCATCCTGACCTCCGACCGTCCGCCCAAGGATATCCAGCACCTTGAAGAACGCATCCAGAGCAGATTCGAAGGCGGTCTCATCGTCGATATCCAACCGCCCGATACCGAACTGCGCATCGCCATCCTCAAACGCAAGGCACAACTGATGAACGTCAACCTCGGCGACGACGTGCTGAACTTCCTCGGCGAAAACGTCAAGAGCAATATCCGTCAGCTTGAAGGGGTCATCAAAAAACTCGGTGCATACAGCTTTGTCAACGGGACAAAGATCACCGTCGATACCGCGCGCAACGTCCTTTCGGGTGTCATCACGGGGACCGTTCCGCCGACTGTTGTTGCCGATCAGATCATCGAAAATATTTCCAAACGCTATAACATCAGCGTCGAAGATATCAAGGGCAAAAAACGCACAACGGATATCGCCCTCGCGCGTCACATTGCCGTTTACGTCATCCGCAATGCGACCAATCTCTCCCTCAAAAATATTGCCAAGATATTCGGACGCGATCACACCACACTTCTCTCCTCCATCGACGTTGTCAAAAGTAAGATGGCGGAAGACAGCGCCTTTGAATATGAGATCACCAGCATCATCGGTGAATTTTCTTAATTTTTGCGGGCTGTGCCCGCCCCCAATTGCTTGTCTTCTTGTGTTTTTTCAATATCAAGGTATCGCAAGACGGCGGAACGTCTGCGGAAAAAGAACATACTCTACTTTTCGTTGTCCTTCCGAAAAAATGGAAGCGTTTTTTCGCTCTTTCCTTTTTCACCCACCATGTTTTCCACAGGGTGTGGAAAACATGGTGGAAAACATAAAAACACTTGAAAAAGCATGGTTTTTCTGATGTTGAAAAATCAGAGAGTTTTCAACCTGCCAATTTTCAAAATATTGGAACGAAACTTTTTTTGTATCGTTTTCAAACACTCTTTTTTTGTCACAATCGCTCAAAAAAGGAAAAAAATGGGGGCTCCAAATCTTTCCCCAAAATTTATCACATTTTTTCCTTTTCCACAGGCCTTTTTTTCAACCGTTTCCACATTTCTCCCATCCGAAAAAGTTTTACACAATCCGTTTTCAAATTTCCACACGCTATCCCTTTTTTGAAGCCACATATCCGAAAACCGAAAAACCAAGCGTCATCAAAGCTTTTCGGACTTTTCCACTTTTTCTACACGACCTAAAACCAATACTACTAAAAATTATCTTTTCTTATCTTTTTTTGGGTGCGGATTCCGGAAAACCGGAAATCCTACCTATGTGGATTTCTCCACAAAGCCAGTCTTTCCAAATCCGCGCACCTATATATATATATTTTTTGCTATCCCATCCGTCCGAAAAAACAAATATCCCTCCATGTATACGATGAAAGGAAAACAAAATATGAAAGTCACTTTCAAAAAAGACGAGCTTCTGCTCGCTATCACAAAATCACTCGGCTGTGTTTCCACCGAAAAAACGATTAACTCCATTGAAGGCATTCTGATCACCACCATTGGCGAAGATAAATGCCAGCTCTGCGCTTACGACCTTGAAAAAGGCATCAAAATTATGATCGGTGCGGAAGTCGAAAACGGCGGTATGATCGTTATGAACGGCAACAAGCTCTCCAGCATTGTCAAATATATGCCCGGAAATATCACCATTGAAACCAATCCTGCAGAAGAAAGCGGTATGGCAACCGTTTCCAGCGGCAGATCCAAATTCCAGATTCACTATATTTCCGGCGATACCTTCCCTCAGATGCCTGAACTCAATCCCGACAGAAAATTCTCGCTTCCGCAAAAACTCCTGAAAAAACTCATCGGTCAGACCATTTTTGCCGTTTCGCAGGATGAAACCCGTCCCGCACTCATGGGTCTTTACTTTGAAATCACGGAAGACAGCATCACCGTCGTCGGTTGTGATAGCTACCGCGTTGCGATCCGCGAAAACAAAATCGAAACGGGTATCACAACAAAAGGCGGTGAAACCGAGATCAGCTTCATCATTCCCGTCAAGACCGTTGCCGAACTTGCCCGTCTTCTTGAAGACAAGGACGATCCGATCCATTTCTCCCTGACCAGAAAACACGCTCTTTTCTATTTCGGCATGAAATGCGGTGCGGAAGACAAGGATGCGATCCTTTTCTCCCGTCTGATCGACGTTCCTTATATCGAATACAGACGTTTCATTCCGAAGGAAAACAAAACGTTCGTTGAAATCGAATGCGATGCGCTCGAAGATTCTCTCGAAAGAGCCTCCATCGTTACCGAAGAAAAAGTCGTCGGACAGGCAAAGAGCGTTGTCCGTCTGCATTTCAAGGATAACGTCCTCGGTGTCAGCGCACTTTCCCTTTCCGGAAACTTCTTTGATGAAATCAATATTGATAAAAAAGGCGACGACCTTGAAATCGGTTTCCCTTGCAAATATCTGATCGAAATCCTTCGCGCGACCGATGCGGGACTTCTCAAACTCTCTCTTACTTCTTCTTATATGATTATGGTGATCGAAGGCGCAGATACGGAAGAAACCGATTCTAAATTCCTCTATCTTGCTTTACCCGTGAAGCTCAGGGATTAACGCTATGTATCTGGATTGCGCCGTATTTGAAAATTACAGAAATATCGAACATTTTCCTTTTTCGTTCGATCGTGAGATCAATATCCTTTACGGTAAGAACGCGCAAGGAAAAACAAACGTCATTGAAGGCATTTATCTTTTCGGAAGCGGCAAGAGCTTCCGTCATGCAAGAGAAAAAGATCTGATCAAATCCGATAAGAATCATTCCCAGATCAGCATTGCTTACGTTGATGCCCAAAGGGAAAACAAAATGAGCTACCGTATCTTCCGCGACCTTTCAAGAGAGACCTTCAAAAATGGTGTGAAGATCGGCAGGATGTCCAATTTTATCGGCAATTTCAAAGCTGTTCTCTTTTGTCCCGAACATCTTTCCATCGTCAAGAATGAACCAGCGGAAAGACGCGGATTTCTGGATTCGGCGATCTCACAGTTCAATCGCCCGTATCTTTCTGCTTTGATGGAATGCAAAAAGCTCCTTGAACAAAGGAATGCTTTGCTCAAAAATTACGAAAAAAACAAAGACAGTTTCGCTTTGACGGCGGAGATCTTATCCGAAAAACTCGCTGCCGATGCCGCATATATCACGGAGGTCCGCGCGAAATATTTGACACGTCTTTTTGCTCTCGTTGACACTTATCTCCGTGACATGACGGGCGGCAGAGAATCCATCGGTTTCACTTATCTTTCACATATTGCGGGAAAGGAAACGGAAGAACTTTTCGACCGTGCTGCCAATCTTGAAAAATACAGAAAGCTTTTTCAGAAAGACATTCAGCGAGAGATTCTGATTGGCACGACGGTCAGTGGCTCGCACAAGGATGATTTTGAGATCAGGCTTGGCGGTATGAATGCAAAGATTTTCGCTTCTCAAGGTCAGCAGAGAAGCATTGCTCTTGCAATGAAGCTCGCGGAGGGTGAGATTTCCAAGGAAGAAAGCGGAGAATATCCCGTTTTTCTTTTGGATGACGTACTTTCCGAATTGGACAGGGAACGAAAAAATTACGTTCTTTCCGAATTACACGGGCGACAGGTGATTATTACGACTTGTGATGAGGCTGATTTTGCGGGGATTTCCCACGCAAAAAAGATTTACGTTGAAAACGGAAATTATACTTACATTTGAGTTTGATTTTTGTTTTTCCACGGGGGTTTCTGCTGATATTTTGTTTTTTCAACTTTTCTTTGTCTGAAAGAAAAGTTGAGCAAAAGAAGCAGACAAGGACGTTGTCCTTGACCTATGGAGAGGCTTTTTGCGATTTCACCACGCTTCATATCAGGCTACTTTCCGCCTGATAGGCGCGTGTCGGAGAGTGTGATAAGATTTTGAAGAACGCGCACTTTCTTTTGGCAAAAATTTTGGTCGTTACTCTCAAAATTTCATATTTTGAGAGTGCCCGCGCTCATTACTACTAAGTGCAGACTTAAAAAAGTTACATTGATTGAATCAAAAAGTATTAAAATTTGAACAGAATAAAGGCGGAGGAACCACAGAGCGTTTCTTTCGCCAAGCCTTTCTTTTCGTAAAGAAAGGCGGGAGGGATTATGAAGCTTTCACTTGCACCTATTTCACTTCACCGTTATTTTGATACGGATAAAGATCAGCGAACGATATTGGAGCTGACGAAAGATTGCGGATTTACCGTTATTGATTACGATATCAAGCAGGACTATTTGGATGGAGATTATGTTGAACACGCGGAAAGACTGAAAAGAAATCTTGCGGAGCTGGGTATGACCGCGGCACAGGCACACGCGCCCATCATCAATCCCATGAATCCCGGTGAATTGGATTACCTTGATATTTACAGAAAATCACTCCATTTCTGTCAGATCGTCGGTATTCCGCAGGTTGTTATCCATTCAGGCTGTCTGCCCGGAAATACGAAAGAAGAATTTCTTGCGGGCAATATTGCTTTCTATCGCGCCATGATTCCTTTTATGGAAGAAACGGGAGTGATGATCCTCCTTGAAAACATCGGTCACTATGAGGATTTCTACTATCTGCGCAACGGTAAGGAGCTACGCGAGTTGATCGATCTTTTGGATCATCCGATGTTCGGCGCGTGCTGGGACGTTGGTCATGCGAATCTTTATAACAAGAAGGATTGCGATCAATATTCGTCTGTGGTTGCGCTCGGCGATAAGCTCAAGGCACTTCACGTTCACGATAACTGCGGTTATTTTGAAAAATCTTACCGTCATCACAGAATCGATATGCATACCATTCCGTACGTTTCCCTTTACGCGAGCGTCAATTACGATGCGTTGATTCAGGGTCTTATCGATATTGGTTATCAGGGTACGTTCAATTTTGAGACCAATGCGCCCGTTCCGCCTGTTCGGTTCTCTTTTGAATATCAGGGCGAGATCGTCCGCAAGCTCGAAAAACTGCCCATTCCGCTTTGGAAACAGATGAATATTCTGCTTTACGATATCGGTAAGTTTATGCTTGAAACCTATGGACTTTACGAGGAGTGACGGTATGACAAAGAAAGAAAAAATACGCTTTGCTTTTGCGGCCGTATTGTCCGTTATTTTCTTAGGGTGCTCCTTTTTTCTCATTGAAGCGGCAATTTGCGAGGTTTGCATGATGCCCTCCAAGACGACGGAAGCCTTTTATGGATTTCTTTTGTTTTGGATGATGATGATGGAGCTTGTCCTTCTGATCTTCGGCATCGGCGCGATATGCACGGGTGCGCTCGGCGCGTTTTTTGCGTATTCATTCAGAAAGCATGAAAAGACGGGTATCCGCAGGACTGCAAAAAGTCTTTTCGCAGGCGATCTTTGCCTGATCGGGCTTGATTTGCTTTCGCTTGCGCTCCTTTTGCTGTAATTATTTGATTTTTACAAAATAAAGAGGTATTTTATGTATCTCCACGCAGGAAACAATAAAAATATAAAAATTTCGGATATCGTCGGCATTTTCGATACGGATACTGCTACGATATCCAAAACCACAAAACACTATCTTTCGGAATGTGAAAAACGCGGCGAAACCGTTATCGTCAGCTATGAATTGCCCAAAGCGTTCATTCTCACGTCCGAAAAGAAGAAAAACACCGTTTATTTTTCACAGCTCTCGGCGCAAACACTCAAACAGCGCATCGATGAGCCGTTAAAATAGAGCAAACTTATCGTTTGCATTTCCCGATGTCTGTTTTGCATTCCTATGCGAAAGCGGCATTCGGATTTTTCAGAAAGGAAGAACTACACTTATGTCGGAAAACCAGAACACCGAGAAAAGAGTCTATGAAGACAGTCAGATTCAGGTTCTTGAAGGCTTGGAAGCTGTCAGAAAGCGTCCCGGTATGTATATCGGTTCGACCTCTCAGCGAGGACTCCATCATCTCGTATATGAAATCGTCGATAACTCGATCGACGAAGCTATGGCGGGCGTTTGCAATCAGGTAGACGTTACGTTCCATGCGGACGGAAGCGTTTCCGTGCAGGATAACGGCCGCGGTATCCCCGGTGGTATCAATAAAAAACTCGGCATCCCGACTGCCGAAGTTGTTTTCACAGTTTTGCACGCGGGCGGTAAATTCGGCGCGGGCGGTTATAAATTCTCCGGCGGTCTGCACGGTGTCGGCGCATCTGTCGTCAACGCGCTCTCCGTCTGGACGGAAATTGAAAACTGCCATGCGGGTGAAATGTATACGGAACGTTTTGAACGCGGTAAAGTTGCCCGTCCGTTCGCGCACGTTGGCTCTTGCGGCGACCGCCACGGTCTTTACGTCCGCTTCATGCCCGACCCCGAGATCTTTACCGAAACTACGGAATTTGATTATCAGACCATTCTCAACCGTATGCGTGAGCAGGCATTCCTCAATGCTGGTATCAAGATCAACGTGACCGATGCCAGAGGCACGGATCTCATTGTCAATGAGCTTTGTTATGAGGGCGGTGTACGCAGTTTCGTTGAACATCTCAATGCGATCAAGCACGGCGAAGTGCTTCACAACGTCATCTTTATGGAAAATGAAACGGATGATAAATCCGCGGAGATCGCAATTCAGTATAACGATGGCTACAATGAAACCATGATGTCTTTTGCCAATAACATCGTAACGCCCGAAGGCGGTACGCATGAAGAAGGCTTCAAGACTTCCTTGACACGTGTCATCAATAACTACGCAAAAAAGAAAAACATGATTAAAGAAAATGAACCCGCACTTTCGGGTGATGACGTACGCGAAGGTATCTGCGCCGTGATCTCCGTCAAATTGCAGGAACCGCAGTTTGAAGGTCAGACAAAGGGTAAGCTCGGCAACTCCGATATGAGAGGTTTTGTCAGCAACCTCGTTACCAACAAACTCACGGAATTTTTTGAAGAAAATCCTTCCGTTGCAAAAACGATCATTGATAAAGCCATTGCCGCTTCCCGCGCAAGAGAAGCCGCAAGAAAAGCAAGAGAAAACGCAAGAAGAAAGAGTCCTCTTGAAGGCGCGGGACTTCCCGGTAAACTTGCTGACTGTCATGAAAAACGCAAAGAATATACGGAACTTTATCTCGTCGAAGGTAATTCCGCGGGCGGTTCCGCAAAGGACGGTCGTGACAGCCATTTCCAGGCCATTCTTCCCATGAGAGGTAAAGTTCTCAACGTTGAAAAGAGCCGTCTGGATAAAGTTTATTCCAATTCCCAGCTCATTCCGATCATTCAGGCTCTCGGCTGCGGTATCGGTGAAGATTTCGATCTTGAAAAGCTCCGTTACGGCAAAATTATCATTATGGCCGATGCCGATGTTGACGGTTCCCATATTCAGATTTTGCTTCTCACGTTCTTCTTCCGCCACATGAGAAAACTCATTGAAGAAGGTCATATCTATCTCGCAAAGCCGCCGCTGTTCAAAGTCCACAGAGGTAAACAGATCCGTTACGCTTTCTCCGATGAAGAAAGAGATATTTATCTCAAAGAGCTTGGCGCAAACGCACAGGCAGACCGTTACAAAGGTCTTGGTGAAATGAATCCCGAACAGCTTTGGGAAACCACCATGGACCCCTCCACGAGAACGCTTCTCCGTGTCGATATCGAAGACGCGATGGCTTGTGACGAGATATTCTCCATCCTTATGGGCGATAAGGTCGAACCCAGACGTAAATTTATCGAGGATAACGCGAAATACGCGGTGAATTTGGATATCTGATTTTAAGAATCTTTGGGCGACCACATAGGGTCGCCCCTACGAACCAAATAGGAATATTCCCACTTAAATAAAAAAAGAGAACCACAGAGGGTTTCTTTTTGTTTTACTTTTTCTTTCTCTAAAGAAAAAGTAAAGAAAGGTATAAAAATGGAACAAAAAGACAGAGAAATCGCATACGAAAATCAAAAAATCGTTGAGATAGAGATGGGTAAGCGCGTGCAGACCGCGTTTATTGAGTATGCCATGAGCGTAATCGTAGCGCGTGCGCTTCCCGATGTGCGTGACGGTCTGAAGCCCGTACACCGCCGTATTCTCTATTCCATGTACGAAGAAAAACTCACATATGACAGACCGTTCTGCAAATCCGCAACGACGGTCGGTAACGTGCTTGGCCGTTACCATCCGCACGGCGACGCATCCGTTTATGACGCGATGGTACGTCTTGCACAGCCGTTTAATATGCGTTATACGCTTGTGGACGGTCAGGGTAACTTTGGTAACGTAGACGGTGACGGCGCGGCTGCTTACCGTTATACAGAAGCCAGACTTTCCAAATTTGCAAACGAAATGATGACGGATATCGAAAAGAACGTCGTCGATTTCGATCCAAACTTCGATAGCAGCCGTAAAGAACCGCAAGTCCTTCCTTCCCGTTTCCCGAACCTGCTCGTGAACGGTTCTGTTGGTATCGCGGTCGGTATGGCGACCAATATTCCGCCCCATAACCTCGGTGAAGTCATTGACGGTACGATCCATTTCATGCATCATCCCGATGCCACGACTGCCGATCTGATGACTTTTATCAAAGGTCCCGACTTCCCGACGAAAGGTATCATCTGCGGTACTTCGGGCATCTATCAGGCGTATCAGACGGGTAAGGGCAGAATCATCGTGCGCGCAAGAGCGGAGATAGATGAAAAGAAACGCCGTATCACCGTAACGGAGATTCCGTATCAGGTCAATAAGAGTATGCTCGTGGAATCCATCGCCGATCTCGTCAAAGACAAGCGCGTGGACGGTATCACGGCACTCCGTGATGAATCGGGTAAGGCGGGTATGAAGATCGTCATCGAATACCGCCGCGATGCAAACGGACAGGTCATTCTCAATCAGCTTTATAAATATACACAGCTTCAGGATACTTGCGCTGTCAATATGATCGCGCTCGTGAACGGCGAGCCCAAGGTGCTTGGTATTCGTGAAATTCTGACGCATTACGTTGCACATCAGGAGGACGTCGTCCGCCGCAGAACCGCATTTGATCTTGAAAAGACCAAAGCGCGCGTTCACATCCTCGAAGGCTTGAAGCTCGCGCTGGATGCCATCGATGCGATCATTGATACCATCAGAAAAAGTCCTTCCAAACAGGATGCCAGAGATGCGCTTGTTCAGACCTTCGGTCTTTCTCAGGTTCAGGCACAGGCGATCGTCGATATGACGCTCGGCAGCCTTGCGGGACTTGAAAGACTCAAGATCGAAGAAGAACTTGCCGCAAAACTTGCCCTGATCGCAGAACTCGAAGCCATCCTTGCGGATGAAACCAAGCTCAAAGGAATCATCGAAGAAGAACTTCTTGCGATCAAAGAAAAATTCGCTGACGGCAGACGCACGGAGATTGCCGCGGCGATCGATAATATCATCGATGAAGACCTTATCGAAAAACATGAATGTGTCATTACGATGTCCGATGCGGGTTATATCAAACGCGCCCCCGCCGCAACCTATTCCGCGCAGAAACGAGGCGGTAAGGGCATCATCGGTATGTCCACGAAAGAAGAAGACTTCGTAAAGGATGTTATCATCGTAAATTCCCACAGCTATCTGCTTCTCTTCACCAATACGGGACGTGTCTATATGAAAAAAGCATATATGATCCCCGAAGCGTCTAGAACCGCGAAAGGCACGAATATCGTCAACGTCATCGATATGCAGGAGGGCGAAAGCATCACTTCCATCATTTCCGTGAATGGCTTTGAAGATAACGAATATTTCGTGATGGTCACAAAACAGGGGGTCGTCAAGCGCGTGAATATCAAGGATTTTGAATATCAGCGCAAGGGCGGTAAGATCGCCATCGATCTCGACGAAGGCGATGAACTCGTATTCGTGAAACATACCACAGGCGAAAACGATATCGTCATCGCAACGCATGAAGGCAAGGCTGTCCGTTTCAAAGAAACGGATGCGAGAGTCATGGGACGTGCCGCAAGAGGTGTACGCGGTATCAAGCTTCGTTCGAGCGACTACGTTGTGGGTGCGGCGATCGTGGATGAAAATAAACATCTCATCACCGTGACTGAAAAGGGTTACGGCAAGAGAAACGATTTCGATTCCTATACCGCGCATAACAGAGGTACTTCAGGCGTTATCTGCCAGAAGCTGACCGCGAAAACAGGTGCTCTGGCGGGCATCGCAACCGTCGGTGAGAAGGACGATATCATGATTATTACCGACGACGGTACCATCATCAGAACCCCCGTAAACGGTATTCCCGTTTATGAAGGCAATAACACCACGGGCGTTATCATCATGCGCCTTGCGGGAGATTCCCGTATCAAAGGCTTTGCCGCGACAAAATCTGAAGAAGAAGAACAGGCTGAGATCGAAGCATCCCTCGAAAAGAGCGAAGCGATCGAAGCCGCAGAGATCAGCTTCCCCATCGCAGATGAGGATGCGCTTTAAAAAGCAGATTTATATATAATACCCAGAAAGGATACTTTACAAAATGGCAGAAAAAAAGAAAAAGAATGCCGTCGTTGCACCCGTTTCGGCAGAAGACAAGAAAAAAGCACTTGCAACGGCACTTTCTCAGATCGAAAAGGATTTCGGTAAAGGTACCATCATGAAACTCGGCGAAAACGCGCATATGAGCGTGGAAGCTGTGCCTACAGGCTCTCTCACGCTTGACCTTGCGCTCGGCATCGGCGGTGTTCCGCGCGGCAGAATCGTTGAAATTTTCGGACCTGAATCTTCCGGTAAGACCACCGTTGCGCTCCATATCGCAGCAGAAGTGCAGAAGATCGGCGGTACGGCGGCGTTTATCGACGCGGAACACGCGCTCGATCCGATCTATGCCAAGGCACTCGGCGTGAATATCGATGAACTCCTCGTTTCCCAGCCCGACAGCGGCGAACAGGCTCTTGAAATTACGGATGCTCTCGTTCGTTCCGGTGCTGTGGAAGTTGTCGTTGTGGACTCCGTTGCGGCACTTGTTCCTCAGCAGGAAATTGACGGTGATATGGGATCCAGCCACGTCGGTCTTCAGGCAAGACTCATGAGCCAGGCACTCCGTAAGCTCTCCGGCTCCATTTCCAAGACCAATTGCGTCGTTATCTTCATCAACCAGCTCCGTGAAAAAGTCGGCGTGATGTACGGCAATCCCGAAACCACGACGGGCGGTCGCGCGCTGAAATTCTATGCATCCGTCCGTATCGACGTACGTAAGGTTGAAAATCTCAAACAGGGCGATGAAGTTTACGGCAACCGCGTCAAATGTAAAGTCGTTAAAAATAAAGTCGCACCTCCCTTCCGTGTTGCTGAATTTGATATCATCTACGGCAAAGGCATTGCTAAAGCGGGGGAGATCGTGGATATCGCTATCGAACTCGGACTCATTCAAAAGAGCGGTTCATGGTTCTCCTATAACGGCGAAAAAGTAGCGCAAGGTAAGGAAAATACGAAAAAGGTGATTCTGGAAAATCCCGACTTGATGAAAGAACTTGAAGAAAAGATCAAGCTCCGCGGAAAAGATATCGATCTGACCGCAGACGATACGTATTCTCTCGATGAAGACGATGACGGCGGCGACAGTGATGGCGGCGAAGACGGTGACGATTTCGATATCCGCCTTCTCGATATCGAAAACGATGACTAATATATGAATATCTGCGTATATCAGATCCGTGCCGTCGCTGACGGCGCGGAAGCAGAGATATCCATTGAAATATCAAATGGCGGCGCGGAAACTCAGCATATCAAGGGCAAGGTTTCGGCAGCGATGCTTTCGGACCTTGCCCTTCCAGCATCTCTTAACGTGCCGCTCCCTCTGGATAGAAACCGTTGCGAAACGGTATTGCGATGCATGAAATTATATGCCGCGATCAAAAAAGGAATCCATCTGCTCGGTTATGCCAAAAATACCCCCAAATCACTTCAAAACAAGCTGAAAATGAAAGGCTATCCTGCCGATATCGCGGAAGAAGCCGTCGCTTATCTGGTCGAAAAAGGCTATATCCGCGAAAGCGATGACGCGCAGATCTTTGCTGAAAATCTCGCAAATCGTAAACTTTACGGGGAAAACCGTATCCGCAAAGAAATGTTCGCCAAAGGCTTTTCTTCCGATGTGATCCGCGAAACCATGGAGCTTCTTGATACGGATTTTGCGGAAATCTGTGCCGAACGTATCGAAAAAATGGGCGGTCTTTCCCTCTTTAAAACGCTTGAAACAAAAAATAAAACCGTTGCCGCGCTCTTGCGTTACGGTTTTTCCTATGAAGATATCCGCGAGGCAAAGGATTTGCTTTAAATACGTTTTCGCCCGACACCGAAGGTGTCATCCTTGAGCGTACTTTCGATACGAAAGGAGCGAAGGATCAGGGCGAAAGAGAAAGCTGTCTTTCCTGCGGGATCCTTCACGCCGCTTCGCTTTGTTCAAGGATGACACGCAGGAGGGAGCTGTTCTTCCCTCTTATGCAGTCACCCCCCGTTTTAAAGTTTTCTCCGAAAAAGAAATAAACATCAAAAATGAAAGGAATCATCAGGTATGAATACGAAAATCCATCAGTATATTGACGATCATGCAAATGAAATGGTCGACGTTCTTTCCACGCTCGTTGCGATTCCCAGCGTCAAAGGTGAACCCGAAGGCGATATGCCTTTCGGCAAAGAACCCGCAAAAGCACTCTGGAAAATGCTTGAGATCTGCGAAAATTACGGCTTTACCGTAAAAAATCATGAAAATTACGTCGGTACGATCGATATGTATACCGATAAAGAAACGCAGCTCGGCGTGCTTTGCCATCTCGACGTTGTTCCCGAGGGCACGACAGGCTGGGTAAATCCTCCCTATCAGCTTACTTTGTCTGACGGCAAGCTCTACGGCAGAGGTTCTTCCGATGATAAAGGTCCCGCCGTTGCCGTTCTTTTCGCTCTCCGCGCCATCAAGGAAAGCGGTATCGAACTTTCTAAAAACGTGCGTCTTCTCGTCGGTACGGATGAAGAATGCGGTTCTTCCGACCTTCGTTATTACCGCGCAAAAGAAGCACTTCCTCCTTACGTCTTCACACCCGATGCGACATATCCCGTTATTAATCTCGAAAAAGGCCGTATCTCCGGTAAATTTATCAAAACTATCGCGGCGGGCAGCGAAAAAACGATCGTTTCCGTCAAGGGCGGTGTGGCTGTCAATGCCGTTCCCGAAAAAGCGACCGCTGTCGTCAAAGGCTTTACAGCCGATGAACTTGATGCCGTGAAAGCGGCTCTCCCCGAAGATATTACGATGGATATTGAGATCACGGGCGATACCGCAATGCTGACCGTTAACGGCAAAGCGGCACACGCTTCTGCTCCCCAGACGGGTAAAAACTCCGTGACAGCACTCATGAAAGTTATCGGAACGATGCAAACGGACGATGAAAGCGCAGCATTCTTTGCTTCCATTGCTAAAATTTTTGCTTATGGTGAATCAAACGGTGAATCTATGGGTATCAAAGCGCAGGATGAAAAATCGGGCGCGCTCACATTCGTTTTCAGCATGATCGATTATGAAAACGGTGCATTCTCGAGTGCATTTGATATCCGTTTCCCCATCTGTGAATGTGTGGCATCTGTCCGCGCAAAGATCGAAAATACCATTGCGACTGTCGGTCTTGATATGACCGATTTCAAGGGTGTTGAGCCCCATTACGTTGACGAAAACAGCGATTTCATCAAGACTCTCCTTTCCGTTTACACCGATTTCACGGGTGAAGAAGGCAAATGCCTTGCCATCGGTGGCGGCACATACGTTCACGGTATCGAAGGCGGTGTTGCGTTCGGCGCAGAATTTATCGGTGAGGACAACCACGTTCACGGTGCAAACGAATATATCTCCCTCGAAAAATTCATCCTCAACGCCAAGATCTTCGCTGAGGCGATCTTGCGCATTTGCGGTTGAGGCTCTGCCTCAAACTCCGCTCAAGGAAACTTTTTAAAAAAAGTTTCCTTGAGAAACCTTCAAAAACTTTTATTTGTGGTGCATGGATATGATGTTCTGTGCAACTCATAAAATATTTTTATATATCAAACAGGACAAAAAATTATGAATTACTCCTATATTATTCACACCCCCGAAAGAAATATTACGGTGATGGAAAACGTCGATCCCTTCGTGAAATCGGGTGATATGACAGTCGAAAAAGACGGTTTTACTTTCCGCGTGACAAGTGAGATCAAGAACGGATATACCGTGACGGAGATCACTGTTTCTTCCGAAGACGAAAAAGAAGCTTATTTGTCGCTTTATGGCGAAGGCGATGCGGATCTCGTATCGTTCAGCGGTCTGCGTACCCATGAGCGTATCTTCCGTCAGAGTCCGCATGACGTGACGCGTTATCATTTCAAGATGCAGAGAGGTGCGATTCCGATGGTGACTGCTATCCTGGATGATTATACCGCGCTTTTTGTTTCGGATAATCCCTCTTATTTTGATAACGCGACCACACAGCATATCAATCCCGAAGAACATTATTTTTATCTTTCCTCAGGTGATAAGGGTGGTGCGCCCAACCATCCAAAGAGCGACCATTTCGACCCGATTTTTCATAAAATTGATAAAGATCATCCGCATACGTTCCGCTTCGTTGCGTTTAAATCCCACTCCAAAACGCTCAAACCGATCCGTCGCGACGTTTTCCGTATGATCGAAAAGGTATGGGGCACGGGCAGTGATTCCCATTACCGCGCGATGTGTTTTGCGAGCAATTATATGCACATCCGTAAGAATGAAACGGGCAGAAGCGATAAATGGATCGTTGCGGGAATCGAATATGCGAATACACAGTATTTCCGTGATTCGTTCTATCAGACGATGATTATGGATGAATATATGCAGGAACAGAGCTATCGTGCGCTTGATTATGAGTTCACAGAAGCGGAAAATCCGATGGTTTATCTCATCTGGTCGTACAGAATCCTCAAAAACGGCAAGGAATTTAATAAAAAGAGAGCCGATCAGGCATTTAAGACCGTGATTGAATGTATGGACAAGTTCACGGCGGACGGCGGTTATTATCCGAATTGCCGTGAGGATGGTTCTTTCCGAAATTGGTTTGATATTTGTTGCTATGAATTGGACGATATTGATGCTTATAATCAGGGACTCCTCGTTTGTGCGCTCGAAGCGGCAAAACGCCTTGGTTACGATATCGGTAACAGAAAAGAAAAAGCACTTGCGCGTTACAAATCTCTTTTCAACGGTGAATATATCCCGATGAGCGAGAAAAAGCAGTTCCTTGCGCTTGACGTTACGGTCGGCGAAGTGCTTTACTATATGCTTTTCGACGAGCTTTTCATTCCGGATGAAATGGTGGAAAAGACCTATCGCAGAATTTGCGACAGCGAGGCAAAGACACCTTACGGTCTGAAGATCGTTTCCGCGCCCGACGGCACGTATCTCCCCGTTGAAGCATTCGGTCTGAACGGTTACGTTCACGAAGGTTTTGATACGATTGAAACGGGCAGATATGCAAACGGCGGCTCGTATCACGTTTATGAAATGCTTTTCCATATCGCCTCATATCTCCACGGTATTCCCGATGCGGAAAAGAATATGACCGAAAGACTCATGATCGACCTCAATTTTGACGGTGCAACGCACGAATATATGCACACCGTACTTGGCAAGGGTGTCAAGGCAAATCAGGGCTGGAACGCTTCTATTTACGCGATCTGGGATGAGCTTATCAAGCGCGGCAGAGCGACGGATGCTTTCTTCAAGGCTGCCGATGCCAAGATGGAAACCATCGAGGGCGATGATTGAATAAACATAAAATTTCGGCAACACGCCGATCAAGAGGAACGCAATATGAAATACGGTTTTGTTTTACATACACCCGAAAAGAATATTTCCGTTTGCTCGCTCGAAGAACAAAAAACGGTGAAAATTTCACCGTTTTTTGTGCATACAGAGTGTTCGGAGCAAGGCAAATACAAAATTTTTGAGATTACGGTTTCTTCCGATGAAGAAAAAGACGTTTATCTTTCGCTGATGGGTGAAGGCGATGCGGAATTTTATTCTTTTAACGGTCTTTGCACGGAAGAACGCATCTTCCGTCAGAGTCCGCACGATCCCGCAAATTATCATTTCAAAATGGAAAAGAGCGCTGTACCGATGGTGGTGGCGATCAAGGACGGCAAAGCGGATATCTTTATTTCGGATAATCCTTCTTATTTTGATAACGCGACCACACAGCATATCATTCCCGAAGAAAATCGTTTTTATCTTTCCTCGGGCGATAAGGGCGGCGCGCCGAATTATCCCGAAAGCGAGGAGTTCGGACCTATTTTTCACAAAATAGGCGGAGAAAAGACACATACCTTCCGTTTTATCGCATTTAAGGCAGCTGTCAGCGACCTCAAAGGTATCCGCAGAGAAGCCTTTCTTGCCATCGAAAAAGTCTGGGGTACAGGAAGCGATTCTCATTACCGCGCGATGTGTTTTGCAAGCAATTATATGCACATCCGCAAAAATGAAACGAAAATCAGTGATAAATGGGTCGTTGCGGGCATCGAATACGGCAATACGCAATATTTCCGTGATGCATTTTATCAATCGATGATCCTTGATGGAGAAATGCAGGAGCAGAGCTATCTGGCTCTCGATTATGATTTTCTGGAAGCGGAAAATCCGCTGATCTATCTCATCTGGTCATACCGTATCTTTAAAAACGGAAAAAGTTACAATCGTAAACGCACCGATTGGGCATTTGAAACGGTCATCCAAGGTATGGAAAAATTTGAACCGCATGATTCTTATTATCCCAATTCCAAGGAAGGCGGAGATTTCCGCTGTTGGTTCGATACTTGTGCTTTTGACAGGGATGATGCCGATCTTTATAATCAGGGCTTGCTCGTCTGTGCTTTGGAATCGGCAAAACGGCTCGGCTATGACGTTGGCGACAGAAAAGAAAAAGCTCTCCGAAAATATCATTCCCTTTTTAACGGAACATATTTCCCTCTGAGTCAGAAAAAACAATGTCTGGCACTCGATTTCACCGTTGGCGAAGTGCTTTATTATCTGCTTTTTGAAGAACTTTTCATCGATCAGACGATGTTTGAAAAGAGCTACCGCAAGGTTTGTGACAGTCCTGCAAAAACAAAATACGGCATCAAGATCGTTGCGGCAGAGGACGGTTCATATGCACCGCTTGATACGTTCAAATCGGGCGATTATCTTTATTACGGCTATGCGACGATGGATGTCGGACGCTATCAGAACGGCGGCTCATGGCATCTTTATGAAATGCTTTTCCATATCGCAGGTTATCTCCACGGTATGCCCGATGCCGAACAGAATCTCATCGACCGCCTTCTGATCGACCTCGATTACGGCGGCGCAACCTATGAATATATGCATACGATCCGCGGCAACGGCGTGAAAGCCAATCAAGGCTGGAACGCATCGATCTATGCGATCTGGGAAGAACTGATCCGCAGAGGAAAAGCAAACGATGCTTTCTTCCAAGCGGCTGACGCGAAAATTGCATCACTTGGATAATATACAGAAAGGAACTTTCAAAAAATGCTCAAATATTATCAGAATTTACATACACATTCGACTTATTGCGACGGTAAAGACAGCGTGGAAGGTATGATTCAGAGCGCGATCGCGCAAGGTTTTGATTCCGTCGGTTTTTCGGGTCATTCCTATATGTATTACGCACCCGATCATTCCATGTCTCTCGCGGGTACGGAAGAATATATCAAAGAAGTCCATGCCATGAAAGAAAAATACAAAGACAAGATCGATATTTTCTGCGGTCTGGAATTTGATATGTATTCCACCGATATTGATTTTTCCCGTTATGAATATATGATCGGTACGGCGCATTATCTTCTGATCGACGGCAAACAGGTTGGTTTTGATCGTACTGCTCCCGTTGTTGCAGGTATTATCAACGATTATTTCGGCGGCGACGGCATGAAATACGCGAAAATGTATTATGAAACGCTGGCACAGCTTCCGAATTTCGGTAAATTTGATATCCTCGGACACGCCGATCTCATCTGCAAATTCTCCGAAAAAGAGAATTTCTTCGATGAATCCGATCCCACATATCAGAAATATGCCAAAGATGCCATTGATGCCCTGACGGGTAAAATTCCGATTTTTGAAGTCAATACGGGTGCGATCTCCAGAGGCTATCGTACCACTCCTTATCCCTCTCCGTTCCTTCTGAAACATTTCAAGGAACGCGGTTGGAATGCGACCATCAGCTCCGATTGCCATGACGCACGTTTCCTGAAACAAAGTTTCGATTCTTCTGCGGAATTGCTCAAAGCGGCAGGTTTCCGTGAGATCTACGTCCTCAAAAAAGACGGTTTCAAAGCGATTCCTTTGGATTAAATATCAAATATAGCGGGCGGAAAACTCCGCCCGTTTCTTATATATAAAATCTGTTTCTGATAAAGTCAGAGGTCACATAGGGGTGCAGGCACAGCCTGCCATTTCTTTTTGTGAGTTTTTCGCTTTTTCTTTTTGCAAAGAAAAAGCGAAAAAGACTCCGAAATCAATCGGAGCCTTTTTTTATTTAAGAGGAATAAAGAATGAATTTGCGGGATTAAACGGTTGCTTTGATTTGACGATGCAAGGTATATTTTGAGATAAGCTTATAAAATGCATATCCCAAAACCATTCCGCAGAAATAAAGTATAATATCGTCAATATCAAAACTGCCGACCTTGAAAACCAATTGACAAATTTCTATAACGAAAAAACAAGGTATTAAAGTCAGTGTTGTTTTAAATGATTTGAATTTGTCAAAGCAAAGGGGCATCAATGTTCCTAATGGGAGGAACAGGAGAATATTTTGCGCGATTTGAAGCAAAACGTATTGAATTTCGAGCCGTCCTTGCGTCAGAAAATAGATATATTCTCCGAATGTTGCAAAAGGAACGATATTGGAAAATCGTTGAATATATTGAACCAAAGAAAGCGTAGAAACAGGTCTGTTATACAAAAACAAGGCGAAAATCATGAAAAGTACATAAATGCCAAGCATTATTTTAAAAATAAAACGTGTTTTTTTCATGTGTTACCTCACTTTATTATTTTGCAAGCTCGGAATAACGGCTTTCACGGATGACGTTGACCTTGATCTGACCGGGATATTCGAGTTCCTGTTCGATCTTGCGTGCGATGTCTTTTGCGATAACGATCATCTGATCGTCACCAACGTGTTCGGGTTTGACCATAACACGAATTTCACGTCCTGCCTGAATCGCAAAGGATTTTTCAACGCCGGGGAAGCTGCAAGAGATTTCTTCGAGCTTTTTCAGACGTTTGATATAGCTTTCAAGGTCTTCACGACGTGCGCCGGGTCTTGCCGCGGAGATTGCGTCTGCTGCCTGAATGAGAATTGCGATGATGCTGTTGGGTTCAACGTCGCCATGATGCGCTTCGATGGCATGGATAACTTCTTTGTTTTCCTTGAACTTGCGTGCGATCTCAACGCCGAGCTGGATATGAGAGCCTTCAACTTCATGGGTGAGGGCTTTACCGATATCATGGAGAAGACCTGCGCGTTTTGCGAGGGTGCTGTCCAGACCGAGCTCATTTGCCATGACACCTGCGAGGTATGCAACTTCAATGGAGTGTGTGAGTACGTTCTGACCGTAGCTTGTACGATATTTGAGTCTGCCGAGGAATTTGATGAGTTCGGGATGGAGTCCGTTCACACCGAGATCGAATGCCGCTTTTTCACCAGCCTGCTTGATGGTAAGCTCCACTTCGCGCTGTGCTTTTTCAACGGTTTCTTCGATTCTGGAGGGGTGGATACGTCCATCGGAAATAAGTCTTTCGAGGACGATACGTGCGACTTCGCGGCGGATGGGATCGAAACAGGAAAGCGTGATCGCTTCGGGGGTATCGTCAATGATGAGATCAACACCGGTGAGCGTTTCGATCTTATGGATATTACGTCCTTCGCGTCCGATGATGCGTCCCTTCATTTCGTCATTGGGGAGCGGAACGACGGAAACGGTGGTTTCGGAAACCTGATCGGATGCAAGACGCTGAATGGCAAGAGAGATGATATTCTTTGCTCTGTCATCTGCCGTATCCTTCAGTTCTGTTTCGATCTGAGAGAGTTTGACGGCTGCTTCACGTTTGGCATCGGTTTCGATCTTGGAAATCAGCTCCGCTTTTGCCGTTTCGGCGGTATAACCGGAGATTTCCTCGAGTTTTGCGAGCTGATCGGCTTTGATCTTCTCGATCTCTTCCTGAATCTTCTCGTTTTCTTTGATCTTCTTATTCAGTTGTTCGTCCTTGCGCTCAAAATTTTCGATCTTTTTTTCAAGCGTTTCTTCTTTTGCGAGTGCTTTGTTTTCAAGACGAAGGATTTCCTGACGGCGTTCCTTGTTTTCTCTTTCGGCTTCGGTCTTTGCTTTCAGGATATCTTCTTTGGCTTCGACGAGCATTTCCTTGCATTTTGCTTCGCCTTTTTTGACGGCTTCGGCAACGATGCGCTTCGCTTCTTCTTCCGCAGAACCGATCGCTTTTTCACCGATCTCAAGACGGTTCTGATAACCCTTTTTGAAGCCGGACTTATCACCGAAAACGTAACCTGCGAGGATACCGAGTGCAAGACAGATCACACCGATAATTGCTGAAATGACATATTCCATAGTTTATGGAGCACCTCCTTTTTTGTAAATCATTTTATTTTGAATTTTTCGTATATGTATCGCTAAAATTTTAAGTCTTTGAGAAAATCTATGCAACACACTTCTCTTATTATAATATATCTGATGGCACTTGTCAAGGGAAAAGATTTTTCAAAAATAGGTTTTTTACAAAATGTTCCAATACATACAAAATCAGTATCTATACAATATAAAAGTAAAAACCGTACGTATTCACAAGAAGTCTGTGAACGCGCACGGTTTCAGAAATCAAAGGTGATTTTGGCTTACTGCTTTGTGTAAGTAATCATACCGATGGTGATGGTACCAGCATCTTTGTCTTCCTTGAAGGTCTTTGTTCCGGTGTATTCGGAAGCGTCAGAGTCTTCAAATGTGAATTTGATGGACATTGTACCGTCGTCAGCTTCGATGATTTCATACTTACCATCGTATTCGGTGGTTTTGGAGCTGCCCAAGAAAGAAGTGGTCTTGGATACAGTTACATTGCTTCCGCTGAATGTGTAAGAAACCTTACCGCCGGCAAGACCGAGAAGGTCGCCGCTTGCAGTATAAGTACCGGAAAGGGTCTTACCGCAGGAAACGAGAACGAATACGAGAGAAAGCGCAAGCACGAGAGCGAGAACTTTTTTCATTTTCCTTTACCTCCATATAAATTCATATTTTGTAAACAATTACGAAATACTTTGTTTACAAAATCATTATATAGCAATTTTATATTTTTGTCAATAGGTTTTTGGAAAATGCAAAAGTTAAGAATATTTTAAGATCAGCCGATATCGGTTACGGTTCCGATGAAGATGGGCAGATTATTTTCGGTATCGATAATCATATAGACGAACGGACGATCGAGGGTGATGTTTTTGATCTTGCCGGTATGGAGTGCAGCAGACGTACATTCGATGGTAATCTCTGTGACAGCGGCGGCTTTCGTGCCGAAATTATCGACAGCGATATACGTTTTATGCAGAACATTTCCAATATAGAGATTGCCTCTGTCCGTTGTTCCGATTTCTGAAAAATCGGCGTTGATTCCCGAAAAGGCATTCTTGATGCCGAGTGTTTGCAATGCGTTTACCATAGAGATCTCATATTCATTTTCAAATTTCGGCATGGCGGCATTGACGGCATAGTCGTTGCGGCTATTCAGCAAAGCGGCGATCTTTTCACCGTCAAGATTGTTCACGTAATCTGCAAAATCCATATCTTCATCAGGCAGAAGTGCCGCGAACGCATAGTTGCCGTCTTTATAATATTTGACAAATCCTGTGGTATTTTCATCTTCGAGATAACGTTCTTCGCTCGAATGCATCATCGTTACGGTCTGCTTTTCGCCGTTCAATGCCGTGAAAGTTTCCTGTTTTTGCTGATATTTCTCATAAGGTTCTGCCCATTCCGCTTCGAATGCAAGCGCATTGATGAGGATCATGAGCATATCCGCATGGATATCACGAATGATATCGGGAATCATTTCTTTGGTGTTCAGATTGACCCAATCATTGATCTCTTTTACTGTCGAATTGTCAAAAGGTGCTTCGTAAATTTCCGCGTCGTAATAATCTTTATTGGTCTGCAAGAAGGTTTCATTGACATCAATCGCATTTTGTCTGAACCAGATGGAATTGGCAAGGACGAGTTCTTCGGAAAGATTTTCATTGTATGCGTACAGATACGCATTGAGTTCTTCCGTGGACATACCGCCGCCGAGAACGGCTTCCATTTCTTCTTCGGTCAAGCCG
>JAFUQQ010000047.1 GCA_017472285.1 Clostridia bacterium
TGTAGAAAAATTGAAAATAAAAAGTTGCACAAAAAACTCAAAAAGATACCTATTATAAAGGCTCGCCCTTTGGGAGAGCTCCCGACGAAAGTCGGGTGAGAGGGCGGTAATATATGCTGAAAATGCCCTCTCCGTCAACTATGTTGACACCTCTCCCGAAGTGAGAGGCTTTTAAAAAGTTTTTCTTTTGTTAAAAATGCCGAAGACAAATTTTGAAACCGACTTTATCGACACACTGTCCGCTCCGAAAATTCGGGGCGGGTTTTATGTTATTCTGTTTTGAAATAAAAGCGTTTGACTTCGGTATTTTTACCGCCGAGGACGGGGAATTCCATTTTTCCGTGCGGTTTATGCCAGGTGATCGAGCCATTCATACGGTTTTCCACGTCCTTGAAACCGTATTGCAAAGCAGAAACCTTCGGCAAATGATTCGTTCCACATTCAAAATTGACAGACGTAATGAGTACGTTGCAAGGACCTTTGGGCATACCGAAAAGGTCTTCCGTCGTCGTGGAAATGATGACGGCGTTATGCTGTGCGACGATATGCGTGAAAACGGAAAGATGCGAGCAGTCATGGAAAGTCAGACCTTCTTCGCAGTTATGGATATAGAGATAATTCGCGACAACGTGTTCACCGCAAACGAGTCCGTAACGGAAGCCTTGTACCGCAACATTCTGAAGCACGTTATGGTCATTCTGGTCGCCCGATGTAATCAGTCCCGCCGTATGACAGGGATTCGGCTGTAATTCTTTGCCGAGAACGGCATCGCCAACGCTTTCAAGCAGGCAGAATTGGCAATCGTAAACGTGAACACGGCTGAAATTCTGCAGATTCGCACAGGACTGTGTAGGATACATCTTATCATGATCCAGCGGCACGGCAAATTCAAGATTGGTCAGCGTGATCTGGGAGGAGCTGAATTTTCCGCGGCAGGAAGTACCTTGAGGCGTGGAGATGATCGACCACGGACGTGCAGTCGGATCGTGTTCTTCGGGTGCTTCCCAATCGGAAAAGATCGTTGTGCTTGTGAAAACACGGGGCTTGGGATAGAAGTAAGTCGTTCCGTAAGGGCTTCCGACAGGGCGAACCTGATAGCTATACAGCAAACGGCAAGGCATTTCGCCTTCAAGCTGGATATTGCTCGTGCCTGCGGGAATGACGAGCTGAGAACGGACGGGTTTTCCATCGATTTCGTCAATCGCGGGAGAAGCGATGCGGTAGCCCTGCGGTGTGAACGGAAAAAGAATCTTACCGCCGCCGCGCTTGGCGGTATAATCGATCGCCGCTTGAATTGCCGCAGTATCGTCGGTGACACCGTCACCCTTTGCGCCGAAATCGAATACGTTGATTCCGAATGTGCTCATACGAAAAATCTCCTTGATTTCTAATATATTTTTACCGTTACAGAACGGCATGGAGTTACTTTCATTATATAGAAAACACCGCAGAAAATCAAGTCATCTGCGGTGTTTTTATTCAGAAATTGCGTAAATCGACCTTGCCGCTTATTCGAGTTCAAATGCGCCCGTATAGAGCTGATAATACTTACCCTTTTCGGAAATGAGCTTATCGTGCGAGCCGCGTTCGATGATGCGTCCTTTTTCCAAAACCATGATGACATCGGAATTGCGTACTGTGGAAAGACGGTGCGCGATAACAAATACGGTTCTGCCGTACATCAGACCGTCCATACCCTGAGAAACAAGTGCTTCCGTTCTGGTATCGATGGAAGAAGTCGCTTCATCGAGAATCATAACAGGCGGATCCGCAACAGCCGCACGCGCGATGGAAATGAGCTGACGCTGACCTTGGGAAAGATTTGCGCCGTTGCCCGTGAGCATCGTATTATAACCGTCAGGAAGACGGGTGATGAAGTCGTGCGCGTTCGCAAGCTGTGCCGCAACGTATACTTCTTCATCAGTGGCATCCAATCGACCGTAGCGAATATTTTCCATAACCGTACCTGTGAAAAGGTTGGTATCCTGCAATACCACGCCGAGCGAGCGGCGAAGGTCTGCTTTTTTGATCTTATTGATATTGATGCCATCGTAACGAACTTTACCGTCCGCGATGTCATAGAAACGGTTGATGAGGTTCGTGATGGTGGTCTTACCCGCACCTGTTGAACCAACGAACGCGACCTTCTGACCGGGTTCGGCATAAAGCGTGATATCGTGCAAAACGGTCTTTTCGGGAACGTAACCGAAATCCACATCTGTCATACGAACGTCACCTTCGAGAAGTTTATAAGTGAGCGTACCATCTTTATGGGGATGTTTCCATGCCCAGAGATTCGTGCGTTCCTTGGTTTCGATGAGATTGCCCGCTTTATCGTAAGCGGCGTTGACGAGCGTTACATAGCCTTCATCCTGTTCGGGTTCTTCATCGAGAAGATCAAAGATACGGGATGCGCCCGCAAGTGCCATCGCAATGGAATTGACGTGCTGGGATGCCTGATTGACGTTCATACAGAACTGACGCGTCATATTAAGGAAGGTTGCGACAATGGTAACGTCGAGAAGTTTACCGCTGATGGGGTTTGTGACGTTGCCCGAAAGCAAGAGCGCACCGCCGACGAATACGACAAGAACGTAGAGCAGGTTACCGATATTGCCGAGGATCGGCCCTAAGATATTTGCGAATTTATTCGCTTCTCTGGCATCGTGGAAAAGCTGATCGTTGATCTTATCGAAATCTTCTTTACAAGCATCCTCGTGGCAGAAGACCTTAACGACCTTCTGACCGTTCATCATTTCCTCGATATAGCCCTCTTCGTTACCGAGCGATTTCTGCTGACGGATGAAGTATTTCGCGCTTCGTCCGCCGATGGTTCTGGTCATGAAGACCATCA
Organism: Clostridia bacterium; assembly: GCA_017472285.1. Taxonomy (GTDB): domain Bacteria; phylum Bacillota; class Clostridia; order Oscillospirales; family CAG-272; genus QALR01. Next base: position 2,855 of record JAFUQQ010000047.1, read on the forward strand.
GGCAAGCACCGACAACGACCACGCAGAAAAGCTGTACGCTGAAATAGAGCATGATGCAAATGAGCGACAAAAGCACGATGCCCGAGGAGATCAGGCTGGGGATACTCTGAGAAATGAGCTGACGGAGGGTATCGATATCATTGGTATAATGGCTCATGATATCGCCGTGCGGATGCGTATCGAAATATTTGATGGGAAGTGTCTGCATCTTGGAAAACATTTCGCGGCGCATATTGTTGAGCGTACCCTGTGTGACCTTTGCCATGATGCGCGTCCACGTGAAGTTACAGATAAGACCTGTCAGATAAATGCACATGAGCAGGATAACGAGCTTCACGATCTTCGGATAGACGGCTTCCAGCGCAACACTTGCCGCATTTGCCGTGCCGTTGGCTTCATAGATTTCCAAGCCTTCGGTGATAAGGGTCAGGAATTGCTGTGTGAAGATGGAGGAAATGGAGTTGACGAGTGCGCTGATGACAAGGCAGACGATAACGACACAGAGCAGGGGCTTATAATATTTGAAAAGGAATTTCAGTACGCGCTTCAGCGTGCCTTTTTTGGCCTTCGGGCGACCGCCTTTCATATTCATATTCGGCTTTTTATTCATTCTTCGCTGCCTCCTTTCACCTGAGATTCATAAACTTCGCGATAGATCGCATTGGTCCCCAGAAGTTCCGCATGAGAACCGATACCATCGATACGACCGCCTTCCAGAACGATGATGCGGTCAGCATCCTCCACGGAGGAGATACGCTGCGCGATGATGATCTTGGTCGTGCCGGGAATTTCTTCGCGGAACGCACGGCGGATCATCGCATCGGTCTTGGTATCGACAGCGGAAGTCGAGTCGTCAAGAATCAAAATTTTCGGTTTTTTGAGAAGCGCGCGGGCAATACAAAGTCTTTGCTTCTGACCGCCCGATACATTCGTACCGCCGCGTTCGATATATGTATCGTAGCCGTTCGGAAATTGGGAAACAAATTCATCCGCGCAAGCGAGCTTACATACGCGAACGAGTTCTTCGTCGGAAGCATTCGGGTCGCCCCAACGGAGATTTTCCTTGATCGTACCGGAGAATAGGACGTTTTTCTGCAAAACGACGGCAACTTCATTGCGAAGCGTTTCGAGATCGTAATCACGAACGTCCACACCGCCAACCTTGACCGTACCCTCCGTTGCATCGTAAAGACGGGAGATCATCTGAATGAGCGAGCTTTTCGAGCTGCCCGTACCACCGATGATACCGATGGTTTCGCCCGAACGGATGCGGAGATTGATATCGGAAAGCGCGTTCTTTTCCGCTTTTTCGGAATATTTGAAGCTGACATTTTCAAATGTAATATCGCCGTTTTCCACGGTCATCACGGGATTTTCGGGATTTTTGATGGTGCTTTCCTCGTCCAAAACTTCAACGATACGGCGCGCGGATTCCATGGACATGGTCATCGTCACGAATACCATCGAGAGCATCATGCAGTTGGAAAGGATCTGGATACCATAAGTCAGAAGACCGGAATAGTTACCGATATCAAACGCTTTGCCGCCTGTGGAGATGATGAGATGAGAAGCGAAAAGACATACGCAGACCATCGAGGTATTGATGGCAATCTGCATGAACGGGTTATTGAGGGCAAGGATTTTTTCGGCTCTTTCGAAGTCTTTTGCGAGGTCGCCTGATGCTTTTTTGAATTTTTCCGTTTCAAAATCTTCACGCACGAACGATTTTACAACACGGATACCTTCAATATTTTCCTGAACGGATTCATTGAGCGTATCGTATTTACGGAACGCGCCCTTGAAGATGGGCATAACCTTGCGTGCGATGAAAAAGAGCGCAAGACCGAGGACGGGAACGAGCGCAACGTAGATGCAAGCGAGAGCACCGCCCATGATGAACGCCATCACGAGCGCGAAAATGAGCATAAAGGGCGCGCGGATTGCAATGCGGATGAGCATCATAAATGCCTGCTGTACGTTGGTAACGTCCGTTGTCAGACGGGTAACCAAGCTGGACGTGGAGAATTTGTCGATATTCGCGAACGAATAATCCTGAACCTTATAATAAAGGTCATGGCGCAGATTTTTAGCAAATCCGCAAGATGCCGTCGCGCAGAACCAGCCCGAAAGCACACCGCAGGAAAGCGATGCAATAGCTAATACGACAAGCAAAATCCCGTATTTCGCGATCGTTGCCATTTCCAGCACGGGAGCGTTTTTCAGATAATTGACAAGCTCAGCGGTGACATAAGGGATGATACACTCGATGATAACTTCAAGCGCGATAAAAAATGGCGAGAAAAAGGTTTCCTTGCCGTATCCCTTGATACATTTACTGAGCCTTTTCAGCATACCTATCATAAGAAAATTACCTTTCCTTTCTTTTGGGTTTCGTTTACCGTATTCATATCAAACGTCTGTTTCTAAATTTTGTCTGAGTTTTTTCAAAAGCAGAAAGAGCATATCCTTTTGCTCCTCGGAAAAATCTGCCGTCAGCTTTTTTTCCGTATCGGTTACAATGGATTCCATCATTTCATGGATCTGCCAGCCTTTTTCCGTCAGAACGAGCTTTTTGAGTCTTGCGTCATATTCCACAGATTCGCGCACAAGAAAGCCCTTTTGTTCCATACGGAGAATGATCCCCGACATCGTGGAACGACGGACGGAAAAAAGTTCTTCCAGATCTTTCTGAAAAACATCTTCATCCCTGTGTCGCGCGAGATGACCGATGATGAACATATTGTTCCCCGTCGCTTCTTCGATGTATTTTCCGCTGTCGTAATTTCCGATCTCGCGTTTGATCAGATTGGAGATCGCCTTGATTTCCGAACCAATTCTGAAGCGCTGTTCCATCCTTTGAAAATCCTCCTTTCCTTGTTGATGATGAATCACGGCAAAAAATGTTAGGTTACTAACATTATACCTTTTTTCAAAAGGCTTGTCAATAGGTTTTGCATAAAACAGAAAAATCCCCTGCCGATCGGCAGGGGAATCTTCTCGTGTCTTTTTCAATTATTCGACGATGTAAGCCTTTACGCTTTCGATGAGCTTGTCGCAGTTTTCGTCGGTGCTGTAAGCAGTCAAGGTGATGGGATTCATCAGGTCAAGGCTGAAAATACCCATGATCGATTTCGCATCGACAACATATCTGCCGCTGGAAAGATCGATATCACCTTCAAACTGGCGAACGACTTCTACGAAATCACGAACTGCTTCGATGGAAGTCAAGCGGATTTTAATGGTTTTCATATCGCATATCTCCTTTCAAAAATCAAGCTGATAAAAGCTTTTGTTTATTTAATGATATCAATTTTTTGGCAAAATGTCAATATGGGAAGGAGATTTTTCTCAAAATTTCACTCGACAAAGATTTTATCCGTTCAAAAGCAAGAGCGCAAAGGTATAATATGATATATAAAATGCCCAAAATCCGCAGGGAAGCAATGAAACCGCAAATAAAAACTCATATTTGCAGAGGGAAATGAAAAGCAGACAAACCGTGCCGAGAAGAAGAAGCGAAATTAGAAGCCCGAAAAAAAGACTGCCCGCTTTATAAACAATAGGAATCCAGGCATAAGAAAGTGTCAGCGCAAAAACAAAAAGCAATAATATCTGTGTGCGTTCCCGTGTGCATCCATGGGAAAAGAGAAAAGCACCGAGCGATGCGCCGAGCAACGCAAAACACAATCCCCAGAAAAGCAGTACGAAAAACGTCGGTAGAGCACCCTTCGGCAAACAATAAAAAACGGGATATCTTCCGCCGCCCGAAACGGCAATAAGCACACCGAGAAGCAATGCAATCCCTGCACATATGCAAATCGCGCGTAGATGCAAACGGCAAAAGGATGCTTTCAGCCGTTGTTTCCATATCTTGAATTTCATAAAAAAGCCTCCATATGACCGTGATATATCAATATATGGAAACTTTTCCCGAAATATACCTTTTCTTTAAAAAATCGGCATGACCTGTCTACCCGCGAAGGCGGAAACCATCGTTTTTTTCAGGAGTGAGAAATCACAAACGAGCGAATGAGGTTTCTTTTCGGGATCATCCTGCTTCATCGGAACGAAATAAATATTTTTTCTGGACATCAAAGCACCGATATTTTTCAGATTGGCAGAAAGCGCATCATTGGTCGCAAGAGCGATCACGACGGGTCTATTGCAACGAAGCTGTGCCTTGACTGCCATCGTAACGGGGCTGTCAGTGATCCCCGCGGCAAGCTTGGCGAGGGTATTTCCCGTACAAGGTGCAACAACAAGAATATCTAAAACGGTTTCGGGACCGATCGGTTCGGCATCCACGATCGTATGCACAACGGGTCTTTGGCAGATATCTTCTACCGTGCGGACGATATCCGCGGCATTTCCGAAACGGGTATCCGTGGAATATACGCTGTCATTCATAATGGGTAAAATGCTGTTTCCCTCCGCTGCGAGATAACGCATCACTTCGATTGATTTGGAAACGGTACAAAAAGAACCGCAAAAACAATATCCTATCATAATTAAAATCTACCTTTCTATCAAATTCAAAACCGTATCAGCAACGGCAATCCCCGCACTTTCAGGGAAAAATCGTCCTGGGAGTCCTCCTGCTATGATCCCGGTCAGCCCCATCGCTTTCGCTTCTTCGGGGTCAAAACCGTATGGCGCGGAAGCAAGCTCTATCAGAACCGCATCTTTGGAAATCATTGACAAAGTTTCCATTCCGATCAGTCGTGCGGGGACAGTATTGAGCAAGAGCCGATACGCTCCCGCCTTGACGGATAAGCGTTCGATCGGTTCTGCGCGGCAGCCGAGAAGTTCGGCTTCTTCTCTTGCTTCCTGCCTGCGCGCAAAGACTGTCACTTCCGCGCCGACTGCATGAAACAGCCTTGCAGTTTCCCGTCCGACTTTGCCGAAACCGATCACGCAAACGGACATTCCATGAATCACCGCGCCGAGAGTCTGCATAGCAAGTAAAAGCGCACCCTCTGCCGTTGGAATGGCATTATATCGAGCGAAATCTTCACTTTTCGCATAATCAATGAGTCTTTCATCCGTAAAACCGTCCGTCTTTCCCGCAAAAAGAAGCGCATCCTTCGGAATATCCGCAAAAAATGAACGCAACGGAATCTTTTCATGCGTATCGGGTGTGAAAAGAGATTCCCCGTCTTTCGTCAGCGGCAACGGCAAAAGATACGCATCTGCTTCCGTTTTTTTACAATCATCATATGTTTTTCCGCCCGTAAGCGCAAAAATTTCTGCCCTATACCCCCGTTCACACAAACGCTTTGCCGCAAAAATATTGCGCCTGTCACCGCCCACTACGGCAATTTTATAATCACCTTTCATGAGAAACCTCCCTTTACATAAAATATGCCAACAGGATATTATATGCAAAAAGCATGGAAACGATACATAAAATCAACATTCTTCAAAAAAAATTGAATATTTACATTTCATTCATAAATTTCGGCACATTCTCCGTATTTCCGTGCGAAATTTCAGAAAAACCGTCAATTTACATACAAGGGATTTTATGGTAAAATATGAACAGGGAGCAAAAATAGGTAACTCGAAAGGAGGCGAGAATTTATTTTTCCATTCGTTAGAGGATTTATTATCCTAACACACTCAATCAAATTCCAAAAGAAAGAGAGGCCCCACTACATGACAATGATCTTGAAACGAACACTTGCTACTTTCCTCGCCATTTGTTTTACATTCATTTTTTCCACATCGGTTGGTGCGATTAGCATCGGTGAAGATACCTATTCCGACCAACCTGAAAATTATTTAGAATATGACTATATAAATAAAACATATCGTACGATTCCCATTGACAGTATCCCAGATTATGCAAGCATGACAACTACAACATATGAATTAGATAGTATGGCTGCAGAATTGCCGAGATTGACGGCTATAAACAGAGCGATGGAATCAACAGTACTTCCTTTTTCGATTGTCGATAAAACAAAATCTTTTATACATACACCGCCAACAACGGATCCATATTCTGGAGTAGTGTTATTACTTACTTGGGTAGATATAAATGGTAATAATATAGCCGAAGATAATGAATGGAAGCGTGGTTCTGGATTTATGGTTGCGCCTGATGTGATGGTAACTGCGGCGCACCATGTGGTAAAATACAAAGATGGAGAATACCTCGATGTTGAAGTAAGAATATATCCGTATTATGATTCTGATTATCAACCGTCAGTGAACTCTACTGATTTTATTTATCCAAAAAGCTGGATATGCTATGATTATATTCCTGCAATTGAAGCCGCAAACGGTAATGGCGGTCTTGTGTCTGCACTCAATTATGACTGGTGTGTCATGAAATTGCAAGAAGAACTTCCGAATGTTTATAATTATGCATGTTCTGTAAATATCCAAAGTTCAGGAACTAGTCTGTTTATTGTAAGTGGTTATTCCAAATGTACATCTTGTTCTTTATCAAGCAGTTGTAACCATCAAACATATCATCAATATTCTTCGAGTGGTACAATTACTAGAAAAACTGATTACAGGGTGTATTTTACAAATAATACAAATGGTGGTGTTAGTGGAAGTCCATTTTATAATGCACAAACAAAGGTGTGTTATGCTATAGTAAATAGCGAAGTAGGTACAACAGAGAATGGTGGCACATTGATTAACGAGAACATATATAATGCAATTTCTTACTTAATCGAAAGGGAATACTAAGTTGGAGGTTGGAATGAGAATTATTAAGGTGTTTTGTTGCTTATTTACTACTCTTTTTTTGTTAAGTTCCTGTAGTCCATATATTACATTGAATAATAATTATACTCAAGATAGTAATGATGGTAATTTGACGTGGATTCCTAACGATAATGAACCTTGGAATTTCACAGCTATTCCTGTTCCTGCTTTAGGAATTCCTGAAAATGCTATTTTCGATTATGAAATTGAGTTAAGCAATGAAAAGTATACTGAGGTACCTGAATATATCGAATGCGAAATTACAAATCATTCTGGAGATGGTGTATATTTGAGTAATATATATATCGAAAAATGGTATTCTAATGTCGAACATGTGAATACTGAAGAGATTATTCCTGAAAGCGCAACTCCTGGCTGGGTTCGTATCCCGTTTATTATGGAAGGCTATTATCTTAATGGAATTTCCCCCAGCGTAAAGCAAGGCAAGATCGAGCTTGAAAAATATTTAAAAACCGATTATCAATACACTTCGGGAAGTTACCGTATCGTTTTTCCCCTCAATGACGGCACGTATTACGCATATTTTGAAATCACGGAATAACCAAACAGAAGCCCCCGACTTTTGTCGGAGGCTTCTGTGGATTTGAATGAAATACCGAAAGCAAATACATTTTTTCAAAATCGGTGAGATAATTTTATCTATTGTTCGACTAATAATTAAAAAGCAGAAAGGTGACTCTTATGAAAAAAATCCTATCTTTATTACTTTCCATCATTTTCGTCATCACTTGCTTCATTGGATGTAATACAGCAAATAAAGATGTGAAAACGGGTGATACTTCAATTGAAAAAATATCATCGACAACAATGTTAAACGAAACATCCTCAACAGCTTGGATAAGGGATGAATCTAAACAAGCAAGTTATTTATCAGAGTTGGGTGTCGCTACACAAACCGTTCATTACAATACGGATGATTCAATATCAGCTTCTTCCAGCGAAAACAATATCAAATACCGAACATGGGAACCTTTGATCGGACACGATTGGCAATATACACCCGATTACGAAACGGAATCCTCGGAAGATTTTGATTTTGAGATCACCTATATTCTGCCTAACGGAGAAATAACCGATGAGGACGGAAGATACAATATCATGCCCGATCAGATCGTTTTCACGATCAGAAATAAAACAGGAAAACCGTTTAAAATGATCGGTTCTCCGCTCCTTGAATGTTACCGTAATTTTGTTCTTTCAGGCAGGGGCGGTTGGACACGCGCACCTTATTATGACCGCGAAGCAAATGAAAAAGGTGAAACCGTTTTTGAAAATGGCGAAGGCATATACGTTTTTGATCTCAAGGAATGTCAGCCTTATGACGACATCATATATGAATATTATGATGGTGGTCGTTACCGTGTTATATTCTATCTGAATGATGGTCCGCATTACGTAACATTCATCGCAGACGGTCCTCCCGAAACATAAAAAGCGGCAAATACATTTTTTCAAAATCGGTGAGATAAATTCATCCATTGTTCGACTAATGATTAAAAAGCAGAAAGGATATTTCTTTATGAACAACCGATTTTTGAAAATTTTATCATTTTGTCTTCTCGTATTGGTGCTATGCTCTTGCCAAACCAATCAGGATGTGCAATCACAACAGGGGCCAAAGCAAGAAGAACAACATCCGTGGCAGCCGAATTACGACGAGCCTTGGAATTTCACTCCTGCGCAAGTCCAATCCGACAGAGAAATCGATTGGGGATATGATATCGTATTTTCCACGCAAGAATCCACTTATACAAGGGATGTTGAAATCATTCGTGCCGTTGCAGTCAATCAAACGGGAGAGCGGATGCACGTATCTTCACAGACCCCGTTTATAGAAAAATTTTATATGAATGCTTTCCCAAATCCTTACGGCAGTGTACATGCATGGGTACGTCTTCCCTATTATCCGGAGCATGATGACAGCGTCTTTTCTTCTTGTGAATCGGCAACCAATGAAATGTGGTTTGCTTTTAATCCTAAATATTTGAAAAACGGTTGCGTTCTCACACCGGGAGAATATCGCATGGTCGTATATTTAGCAGACGGTCCCCACTACGCATATTTTGAAATCACAGAATAACCAAACAGAAGCCCCCGACAAATGTCGGGGGCTTCATTGTTATACGTTATGAAGATCAATCTTCGTAATAAACAACGTCAACAGACTGTGTGATCGTACCGAGAACGGAATAGATGCGCGGTCTTGCTTCGGGCGAAATGGTGATCTGTGTCAAAGAAGCGCAGGCATCGCTGAAAATATCGCTACCGATATCGGCAACACCCTTGGGGAAACGAACGGTCTGCAAAGAAGCACAGCCTTCAAAAATATTGCTACCGATCGTTTTGGTATTGGAAGAAAAGTTGAAATGGGGGATAGAAGCGCAATAACGGAATGCGTAATCCTGAATTTCCTCAACGTTATTACCGCCGGAAATGGAAGTCAAGGCTTCGCAGAAGCCAAAAGCATCCATACCGATCACGCGGAGCGAATCGGGAAAGTCCAGTTTTTCAAGCGAGATCATACGGAAAAATGCCATATTGCCGATGGATTCCAAACCTTCGGGCAAATATACTTCTTTAATAGAATACGTGAGGTTATATTTGGATACACCGGAAAGACTGAGTCCTTCCGTATTACTCGGAACGTATGCACTGTCCCAACCGCAAAAAACGGAACCGGCAATCATTTTGACACCTTCGGGAATATGAAGTGCAGTCTGTCCGTCCGCAACAAATGCGGCAAGGAGGATACCGTCACCGGAAATGAGATAACGATCTTTTTCTTCTTCTGCTTTGGATGCGGTTTCAAGGAATTTGTCATATGCTTTCGTGACGGCAAATGCATATTCACCAACTTCCGTTACAGTATCTGGGAGATCAATGGTTTCAATACCCGTACAACCATAAAAAGCATAGTTCCCGATCTGAATAAGCCCATCGCAGGAGGAAAGATCGATCGCACCCAATGTTTCAATACCTTCCACATAGACGTTAAAAGCATTGTCCTTGATATGCGTCAATGTCGAAGGGAGCGTTACGTTTTTCAGCGCGTAACAACCGGAAAATGCAGAAGTACCGATCTCACGCACGCCTTCGGGAATCACGATGGTTTCCAGAGAAGACGCATATTTATAACCGTATTCCGCAGATTCACCGCTGATTTCCGCATTCCAGAATACCGTACCGCCAATTGCTTTGATACCTTTATCGGAAAGATCAATACGGGTGGGATGAACGGCGCATTTGATCAGAACACCGTCACCAACAATCAGGTAATCTTCACCGCTTTCCTGATACCAAGGGGTATAATTGAATGCCGCATGATCCACGCTTTCAACGGTGGAAGGAATGGAGATGGAAGCAAGTCGCGTACATTCATGGAAAGCAAGGATACCTACACGCGTGACACCTTCGGGAATCGTCACAGAACGGAGCATGGAACAACCCGTAAAGGTATAGTCGCTGATCTCTTTCAGTTTAGTAAGGCTGCCAAGATCGATATTTTCGAGAGAAGTGCATTGCGCGAATGCCCAAGGCGCGATCGTTTCGAGTTCTTCGGAAAGGGTCACGCTTTCAAGCGTATTGCAATAGAGAAATGCGGAATCGCCGATGCTTATGATATGGGAAAGATCGATGGATTCCAAGGAAGTACAGGAGCGGAAGACATATTCATCCAGTGCTTTCAACGTGGAAGGGAGCGTGATATTACGCAGAGAAGTACAACCGGTAAATGCATAAGAACCGATCGTTTCCAGTCCTTCGGAAAGCGTTACCGTTTCCAGAGCCGTACAACCCTGAAACGCGCCCGAACCAATGATTTTTACGTTTTCGCCAATGATGACTTCACGGAGCGCAGTATCACCGGCAAACGCGCCTTCACCGATCATCGTGATATTTTCGGGAACGGTATAAACACCGTTGGCATCTGCCTGTCCCACACAGGATTTCAGGATACCGTTTTCATCAAAATAGGTTTTTTCACGTGTATCCTCCGTTTGCGTGGTCGTACTTTCGGAAGGCGGATCGTTCTTATTACAAGAAACGAAGCACACAAGCAGCATACACATGGATAAACACATTGCTATCAATTTTTTCATATAAAAAATCCTTTCAAGAGAAATAGTCGAAAATATGCTTTCTTTTATTATATAACAACTTGCCTTTTCTGTCAACCGAGATTGCAAGAAGTTCACAAACTTGTTAAAACTACTTCAAAAGCGGCGAGTCGCCGCCCCCTTCCGAACTGCGTCAGCATTTCGGAGTTCTCGCCTTTTTTAAGTTTTTTCACATTCGGAGATACAGTAAAACGGCGAGGTCGATCTTTTGAGCAATTTCCTATAAGTTAAAAAACGCCCTTACCTTACGGTAAGAGCGTTTCGGATCAAAGCTTATACGTCATATCTTTACAAAAAGGAATATCCGCAAGTGCAAGAGAAAAACTCTTGCCTTCCAGATAATCCAGATGAGAAGGCTCATCTTTTTCAAAGCGAACTTTGTAGGAACAAAGTGCCTGACGGTAAAGACCTTCTTTTCGATCAGCACTGTTTTCCGCATATTTCCCGTCACCGAGAAGCGGATATCCGATGCTTGCCATATGCGCGCGGATCTGATGGGTGCGACCCGTGACAAGCTCCACTTCAAGAAGTGCATCTTTATCCGTCTTGCCGATCACGCGATATTTGGTAATGATCTTTTTGAAATCATCGCTTTTTTTCGCCCATTTCGGCAAAGTTTTGAAAACTTCGACTTTATTTTCCGCGGCATCTTTTTTGAGATAACCCTCAAGTGTTGATTCTTTTTCTTTGGGGATTCCATGCACACGGCAAACGTAAAATTTGGATATCGAACGTTTTTTGATCTTTTCATTCATTACGCGGAGTGTTTCCGCATTTTTTGCCGCCAATACAAGCCCGCAGGTATTTCTGTCGATACGATTACAAAGCGCGGGTGCGAAAGATTGTTCTTCTTCAGGTTTATATTCGCCTTTTTGCCAGAGATATGCTTTGACGTGTTCGATCAGCGTATTTTTTTCGCCGTCCTCATCACTGTGTGAGAGCATACCGACGGGTTTATTACAGATCAGAAGATTTTCATCCTCATAGACCACACCAAAAGACGGCTTGATTTTCATAAAAAGCTGTTCCGACTGTTCCCTTTCGAGAAATTCCGGCGACAGAAAAAGCTCAACCGTATCGCCTACTTCAAGCATCTGCCCGATCTCCGCGCGCTTGCGGTTGACCTTAATCTTTTTGGTTCTGATAAATTTATACATCATGGATTTCGGCAGATTGCGGAACGTTTTCGTCAAAAATTTATCCAGTCTTTGTCCCGCATCATTCATGCCAACCGTTATTTTTTCCATTCGTCCTCCCGCTTTTCTTTGGAAAAAGAAAAGCTTGGCAAAAGAAACCCCGCCTTTCTTTACGGAAAGAAAGGTTCACTGTATTGCTTTATCAATACAGTACGAAATGAAACGCTCTGTGCTTCCTCTGCCTTTATTTTGATAAAATTTTTAATGTTTATATACGGCTATTTTACAAGGGAAGTTTTTGCGGAGGGGTTTGGGGAGGAGCTTTTTTCAAAAAGCTCCTCTCCGAAAGAAATCAGAAAAGCTCCGCAACCGCATGTTTGCCGTCATAATCCGTAAGTTTGACGGTAAAGACTTTGCCTTGCAAGTCCTCATCTGTTTTCATGATGACTTCGAGCATATCTTCGGCATGACCGTAGAAATACTCACCCATACGGGATTCAAAAAGCACGCTTCTCGTTTCGCCGATCGCGCGGCGATAACGGGCTTCGGTCAGTTTCTTTCCGAATTCGCTGAGCCTGTGCGCGCGTTCTTTTTTGATGTCTTCGGGAATCTGATCGGGCATCGTTGCGGCGGGTGTGCCTTCACGGGGCGAGAACGGGAAAATATGCATATGTAAAAAGTCGATCTTTTCGGCAATATCCATGGTTTGCAGGAAATCTTCTTCCGTTTCGCCGGGGAAACCAACGATGATATCACAAGTAAACGTGACATTGGGCATGATGGATTTCATATAACCAACGTGTTCAAGCACTTGTTCGCGATTATATTTGCGTTTCATTGCCGCAAGGATACGATTGCTTCCGCTTTGCAAGGAAAGATGGAAGCTCGGCATGATGCCTTTGGTATTTGCAAGTTCATCACAAAAAGCCTTTTTCATGACGGAGGGTTCCAGAGAACCCGCGCGTACACGGGTGATTCCTTCAATTTTCGTTGCTTCTGCCATCAAACGAGAAAGCGGATAACCGCCGAGATCTCTGCCATACGATGCGGCTTCGATACCTGTGAGAACGACTTCCTGACAGCCGTCTTTTGCGATCGCGGCGACTTCTTTCATAACGTCCTCAGGCGGACGGGAAACGACGTTTCCTCTTGCTTTTTTGATGATACAATAGGTACAATGGTTGTCACAGCCGTCTTCGACTTTGATATAACAGCGGTCGCGATAAGCTTTGTTCACATTCATGGTTTCAAGCTCTGCCGTTTCTACGTCAAGGATTTTACAAGGAGCGTCTTTTTCTTTTTTGCCCGAACGAACGAGTTTTGCGGCAAATTCGGAAACGGAAAGCTTATTGCGATTGCCGCAGACGTAATCCACGCCTCCCAGCTTTGCGACTTCTTCCGCTTTGATCTGGGAAAAACAGCCCATAACGAGAATGAATGCATCGGGATTTGCCGAAGATGCACGACGGATGATCTGACGGGATTTTCGTTCGGATTCTGCTGTCACAGCACAAGTATTGATGATATAAACGTCACAAACGTCCGTAAAAGGAAGGATTTCAAAGCCGAGTGCTTGCAATTCTTCTTCCACGGCATCGGATTCATATTGATTCACACGACAGCCAAGCGTATAGACTGCCGCACGGGGTTTTTTCTGTTCCATATCGATTTCTCATTTCATATAGGTTTCATATCTATATATTATAGCATATATGTGGTGCGATTGCAAGGTGATTTTTTGGGAAACAGAAGATCATTTATGCTCACTCAAGAAAAACCATGCGAGCAGTTTCGGGAAAAGTGCGGAAAAGGTCATTTTTTCAACGGATTCTGCGGCGAGGATATCTGCCGTACCGATCTCTTTTCCGCCCGAAAGATAGGTAACCGTACCGATCTTTTCGCCTTTTGCAATTGGTGCGGCAAGCTTTTCGGGGATATCGATCTGTTTTTCGATTTTGGAAAGCTGGGATTTTTCAACAGTTGCGGAAAAATCCTCATGTAAGGTTGCAAGGGTATTTTTGACACCGCCTGTAATACGTACTGCATCCATTTCACTTTCGGGGTCGGTATAACAGGCATAACTTGCAAAACCGAAATCCAAGAGTGATGCCGCAAGCGCGTTTCTGGCATCTCTTGTAGGTGAACCCATGATGACGGCGATCAGGGAAAGTCCATCCCGTTCGGCAGTCGCGGAGATACAGAATTTTGCTTTTGAAGTCGAACCGGTTTTCAATCCTGTTGCACCTTTATAAAAACGGATGAGTCTATTGGTATTGGAAAGTCCGAACGTACCGCCTCGGATCGTATCCATCCAGATGGTCGTATAATCAAAAACTTTCTCATGCTTCATGAGTTCACGGGTCATAAGCGCGATATCTCTTGCGCTTGTCAGATGATTTTCCGTGGTATCATCAAGACCGTTGGTATTTTCAAAATGGGTATTTTTCATGCCAAGCTCTTCCGCGCGCGCATTCATTTTCACGACGAACGCTTCTTCACTGCCCGCGACTGCTTCCGCAAGAGCCACAGCCGCATCGTTTGCGGAAGAAACGATCAGTCCTTTCAGCAGATCATCCACGCTCATTTCTTCTCCGGGTGCAAGAAAGATCTGTGAACCACCCATAGAAGCCGCCGTTTCGCTGACGGAGATCATATCCGTAAGAGAAATCAATCCGTTATCAATGGCTTCAAAAATAAGGAGCATTGTCATGACTTTTGTAACGGATGCAGGCGGCAAGGCCGCGTCTGCGTTATGTTCATATAAAACAGCACCCGTTTTGGCATCCATCAGAATACAGGAAACGGCATCGGGTGTTCCCGTATAAACAGGTGCGGAAGCCGTCACAGTATCTTTTGCGCCGACAGGCAAGAAAAGGCTCATAAATATACAAAGTGTCAGAAATATGCTGCATATTCTTTTTTTCATGATCTTCATTTTTCCTTTCAATCAAGTTGATTCATCATTATGAAGATCATGAAAAAAATATGCAGTTTTTCTTGTTTCAGATCAAATTTGACATAAAATTAATCCATGATGATTTTAAAAATTTCTTCGGCATCTCCCGCAATATACGTTGCGCCATGGGAAGAAAGTTCTTCATAATCACCGAAACCGTAAAGAACACCGATAGAATCCATCCCGACCGTTTTCGCGCCTTCGATATCATGCTTCCGATCTCCGATCATCACAGCAGAGGAAAGATCGGTAATACCCATCTGTTCCAGAATATAAGAGATCACTTCCGCTTTCGTACCGCGTCCGCCATCCTTGAGCGAACCTGCAATGAAACTGAAATATTTTGAAAAATCAAGCTCATCCATGATCTGTCGGGCATAATATTCATATTTCGACGTTGCAAGGATCAAAGTTTTTCCTGCGTCATGCAGTTTTTGCAGAAGTGCCCCGATACCGTCATAAACCCGATTCAGATGAACGCCTGTTTCACCGAAATATTCACGGTAATATTTCACAGCTTTTGCGGATTCTTCTTCGGAAAAGCCGTAAAACACCGAAAATGACTGAAAAAGCGGCGGTCCGATAAAATGACGCAGATTTCCGGGTTCTTCCGTGATACCGAATTTTTTCAGGGCATAGGAAGCGGATTTTGTAATCCCTTCTTCCGAATCGATCAGCGTGCCGTCAAGGTCTAATAAAATATATTGATACATATGACGTTCTCCTTTGATATATTTCTGATGATTTTATTGTATCGTAAACGAATGGAAATGTCAATAAAGTTTAAGGCTTTCTTAATTACGAGTATCTTTCATTGACACCCTCGTATATCTTTGTTATAATAAAAAGAGAAAGGTGGGATGATGATGTTCAAGCCAAAATTTCAAAATCAACGCACGGAAAGCTTTTATGAAATCCTGAAAAGACTCTATTTTATTTGCATTTTTGCTTATCTGCCGCTTTTAATGATTTTTACTTTGATCGAAGATCTGAAAGCGGGAAGTGGTTTTCTCGATCTCGGTTATTGGTTGCCGCTTTTGCTTTATATATGGGTCACGTTTCCTTTTTATGGCTTTTTTATTGCGAGCGGTCTTGCCGTGAACGGACTTCTGACGATCAAAACAAGAAACTATAAAAATTCAAAAATAAAACTTATTTATCTCCTTGCAATTGCGGTTGCTATCGTGATGGGCATTTGGAATATTTTGATCTTTGTGATTGATCTGCCGTCTTTTTTGAACGTATCTTATATTCTTTCACCTGTGGTTGCCATTGCGGAGATCATTTTTCTTCTTGTTTTACAAAAAAAGCTTGCCAAAAACTTGACGGAAGAAACACCGTCCGATGATACATTTTCTCGAAAAAATTCCGTCATCAAAAATACGATAACTGCTGTTATCATCACCGTATCTATTCTTGCGATTCTGTTTGTTCCGTATGAAACCATCAGATATGCTGACGGCGGAACGGTCAAAACCAATGCGCTTGCTTATACCGTTGTGGAATGGAACCGAGGAAAAAACGTGGATGTTATGGTGAGTGCCAATCAGGAAGATTTGCAATATGCCGATGAAGAACAGCATACCTGTTTCTATTTCTTCCCTCATAATTTCAAAAGTTATGACGAGCTTTGGGATATGAAACATTAAAAAGTGGGCAACGCCCACTCGAAATTGCTCGCCTTTTTGAAATTTTTTCGCATCTGAGTGCAGACAAACGGCGAGACCGATTTTGCGCAATTGCCTATAGAATAACAGCTCTCCTTTCGGAGAGCCGTTTTGATATTGATATTATTTGAAAGATAAGAGCCATCTTGCGGAATCCGCCATCCATGCGGAAAGCTCGGGATACGAACAGGAAACGATATGATTTGCCGTTGCCGTGCCGTGTCCGCCGCGCGGATAAACGTGAAATTCATACGGAATATGATGGTCAGCGAGAGCAGTTGCGTAAAGAATGACATTCTGTACGGGAACGACGTTATCCGTTGCCGTTGCCCAGATAAAAGCGGGAACGGTCTTTTCGGAAACGAGAAGCTCCAGAGAAACGGATTTTCTTGCTTCTTCATCATCACGGGCTTTACCGAGAATATTATTGATCGAACCCCGATGTGCATAAGGTTCCAGTCCCGAAATGACGGGATAAGAAAGTACCGTTCCTGTGGGACGATTATAACCTTTTTCCATACCGAGCGTTTTTTCGATCTCATCGTTATCCCAAAGAGAACCAAGCGCGGCACAAAGATGTCCGCCCGCAGAAAAACCGATAGCAAATACGTAATCGGGATCGATATGAAATTCTTCCGCATGGTCACGGATGAATTTCATTGCCGCAGATGCTTCCAGAAGCGGTTTGGGCCAGACGGAATCCACGCCTCTGCCTGTGGAATAACGAAGTGTGAATGCATTGAATCCCATGGAAAGATAATAATGCGCAATCGGATCGGCTTCCGTATCGGAATTCATCCAATATGCACCGCCGGGAATGATAAGGATTGCTTTTCTTTTGGCATTGAAAGGCAATTCGGGAGAAGGTGCGGCAATATATGCGGTCAATTCCGCAAGCGGTCTGTCTTCAAGAAGTGAATATTTCGTAACGGTTGTTGGTGTCAGCATACGTTTTCTCCTTTATTTTTCGACCTTGATACTTTTCATCCAACGAATAGAATCATCTACCCATGCGGAGATCGCGGGATAATTGCAGTTTACGATCTCGTTATTGAGAGATGCGCCATGTCCGCCTTTGGGATAGATATGCAATTCAAACGGAATTTGCCCATCAGCAAGTGCTTTTGCAAAAAACAAGGTATTTTGCGGCGGCACGCAAGTATCTTCTGCCGTTGTCCAAATAAATGTGGGTACAGTCTGTTCGGAAACACGGGTTTCGAGAGAAAGTGCCGCAATTGCTTCGCTGTCATCCTTTTTTTCACCGAGAATACGGTCAAAAGAACCTCTGTGCGCGTATTTTCCGCCTGTGATAACGGGATAACAAAGAATCATACCTGTCGGACGGTTATAACCTTTCTCCATGCCGAGCAATTTTTCGATCTCATCGTTATTCCAAAGCGTGCCGAGAGATGCGGCAAGATGTCCGCCCGCAGAAGAACCGACGACAAAAATATAATCGGGATCGATATGATATTCCTTTGCGTGATCGCGGATATATTTCATTGCGGCAGATGCATCGCTGAGGGGATTGGGCCACGTTGGGTCGCCTGTCGTGACGGTGGAATACTGAAGAACGAAGGTATTGAAACCGGCGGCAAGATAAACGTGTGCGATCGGTTCACCTTCACGGTTAGCGCAATCATAATAACCGCCGCCCGGAATTACAAGAACGGCTTTTCTTCTTCTGTTATGAGGAAGACCGTCTAAAATACTTGCCACATAGGTCGTCAGCGTTACGTTCGGTCTGTCTTCAAAAAGACGGATGCTTTCATGGATCATAAGCTTTTTTCTCCTTTTCAGCAGAGAAACAACGGGGAATCTCCCCGAACCCCTCCGCAAAAATCTTTATTATGATGTTATTTTATCATATTTCGGTCGGGATTGCAAGTGTTCGTATAGGGAAAGTCTATTGCCATCAGATTTACTCCTCCCCATGAATCACGGTTTCATAATCCACGGGATAATAAGTATAGTCATAATGGATGGTATCAAAAGCAAGTACACCCTTTTGTGTACCCATATAAAGAATATCGCCGAGCTCACACATACTGTTTACGTCAAGATATTGCCAATAATCTGGAACGGGAAAACTTTGTATCTGAAACGCATGGATATCTGCCTTCGTATCTTTGGTCATATCGACACAGACCAGAGCTGTTTCCGTTGCGATATAAAAAATTTGCGGCGGATCACCCTTTTGGTTCGTATAAGTATAGGAATATGCTTCGGGCATACCATCGAATGAAACCGTATCATGTTTATTATCCGAAAAACAATGAAGCGTACCGCCGTTGATACCACCTGTGATCGCAAGGAAGCTATTATAATATGGAATCAGTCCAACGAGCGATTCCGTGGAGAGCACTTCATTATCACCGTTTTCATCCTGTCGGAAAACACCCGTTTCATCGCCCCAATAATTTCCCGTGCATATTACGTGGGAAACGTCGAGGATTTTATTGTCATAATAAAGTTTATCTGTAACGACAAGTTGATCGTAAAATTCCGAGACCACACAGTTGCAATGTATATACGGATATTGCGCATCTTCCAGAAGATCGATCTCATCATATTGATATTCTCCCGCTGTCAAACGGTCAAGATATGGATATGTAGATGTGACGGAAATACCGTTTTGATTGATTGTTTTTCCGCAAGAAGTCAGGATGCCGAGAAGAAGTGTCAAAGCGAAAAGTATTTTGATATATTTCATAATTTTGATATCCAATCCTTTTTCAAGATTTTGTCGGTATAAAAACGCTCCCTTATCGGAAGGGAGCGAATATTTTTTGGTAATCATGCAAGTGCCGCACCGATGGCTGTAGCAAACTGCGCATGATCGGGAATCACGAAATTCATTCCGAAAATACGGTTGAGATTTTCAAAAATCGGTTTTGCTTGTGGGATGGAAGTCAGATTGCCTGTCAGAACGATATCGGTCAGATTCTTGCTTCTTGCCGCAAAAATACCGAGCATTGCCGCCGTTTCATAAACCATATTGATGATCGCAAGCGCGATATCGCCCGCGGATGCCATATCGGAGAGCTTACCGAAATTTGCCGCTGTCAGATTGCCTTCCAGTGCCGCGCTGCCTGCATACATATCTTTAATACGGAGGTCAACATTATCAAGAGAACCCGTTTTGGCAAGTTCCACGATATGCGCGATATTATCCATACCGAGCATTTTTTTTGAAAGTCCGACGACCGTACCGCCGCCGATGCCCGTACCGCCGAAATAATGCATATGGCCTTGATCGTCGGCATGGATGATGGCTGTACCCGTACCCATACTGATGACGATCGCCTCGGGAAGTCCCGAAAGATAAATACCGCCTCTTGCGATACAGTCAAATTCCGCAGCTCTTTCACAAGGCAGACCGTAAAGCGGTTTTGTCACGTAAGATGAACCCACACCCGTCAGAATGATCTTTTCAATATCGGAAAGCTCGATATTATTTTCCGCTGTGAACTTACCGAACGCACCAAAAAGAGAAGTCAAAGGGTCGGATGCTCTGACAAATTGCGGCGCGATCATATCACCGCCCTGAAAACCGACGATCTTCGTCGTACTTCCGCCAACGTCAATACCGATAATTGTTTTCATATGCATGCAAACTTCCTTTCCTTTGTGTTTGGGGGAAAACTTTTTTCAAAAAAGTTTTCCCTGCGTAGCAGACGTTGCGATTATCTCGCAAAGTGCATCATAGCCGATACCGGCAGCAGCTGCTTCCTGAGGAAGCAGACTCATGGGAGTCATACCGGGGAGCGTATTGGCTTCCAGACAAATAAATTTGCCTGTTTTGTTATCTTTGATAAAATCGATACGGCTATAACTACCGAGTCCCAAAGCGCGATGCGCTTTGAGTGCGGAATCCGCAAGACGTGCGGCTTCTTCCGTATTGAGAGGCGCGGGACAGATCTCCTCCGTCATGCCCGATTGGTATTTGCGTTCGTAATCGTAAAAACCTTCTTTCGGGCGGATCTCAATGGCTGGGAGTGCTTTTCCGTTCAGAATACCGACGGAAAATTCTCTGCCTTCGATCTTATCTTCGATCAAAATTTTGCCTTCATATTTTTCCGCAAATGCCAGAGCCGCGTTCAGTTCTTCTTCATTTTCCACGATGGAAACACCGACGGAAGAACCGCAGGAACAAGGTTTGACAACGCACGGGAATGAAACGGCATACGGTTTTTCACCAGATCGGATGACCGTGAAATCCGCCGTCGCAACACCAGCGGCGCGGAAAAGCAATTTGGAAAGTGATTTATCCATTGCCGTCAGACACGCAGAAAAATCACTGCCCGTATAAATGATTCCCATGGAAGAAAGAATCGCCTGAATACGTCCGTCCTCACCCATACCGCCGTGAAGCGCGAGGAATACCACGTCTGACATACGGCAGATATCCAGAACACCGTCACCGATGAGGGCATTTCCCGCGACCTTAGCGCGCAACGCGTCGAGATCGGGCGGATTTTTGGGAATGGTATACATAAAGTTTCCGTCACGGGTAAAGGCACTATCGTCCTTTGCGCCGTGATACGGAAGAAAAACATCCAGAAGCGCAACCTCATGTCCGCTTCTGCAAAGAGAATTGGCAATCAAAGATCCGGAAAGGAAAGATACATCCCTTTCCGGACTAAAACCGCCTGCAAGTACGGTTATTTTCAATATAAGTTACCTCTTCCGCCTTTCTTTAGAAAAAGAAAGGCTTGGCGAAAGAAACCATCTGTGGTTTCTCTTGCTTTATTTTGATCAGATTTTTGAGTATGTGGATCGGATGCTGTCATCCTCCGTTTGCTATCTTATTTTTACATGAAATTGCTAAAAATTCATGTAGAAAAGCAAACCAAAGATTCTGTCAAGGCCTTCCCCTTTGGTGAAGGTGGCTGCGAAGCAGACGGATGAGGTTTTCAAACAGCAAGTTCGACTTTCATGCCGTCAACGCCCGCAAGGAGGGGATCAACGTCATTCGCAAGGAATTTTTCCACCTGTTCCACACATCTGCCGATGTATTTGGAGGGAACAAGGATTTCTTTGATTTCTTCAAGGGTAATATCGAGAGTCGGGTCGTTACAGATACGTTCGATCATATCGTTATCAAGACCTTCTTCTTTGACACGCTTGCCCGCCGCGATGGAATGTACACGGATTTTTTCATGAATTTCCTGACGGTCGCCGCCCTTTTTCACAAGCCCCATCATGATATTTTCGCTGGCAATGAAAGGAAGCTCTTTCATGATACGAGACTCAACGACTTTCGGATATACGACAAGACCGGAAGTGACGTTGATATAGATACCGAGGATCGCGTCGATGGCCATGAACGCTTCGCTGATGGAGATTCTGCGGTTAGCAGAGTCGTCAAGCGTGCGTTCAAACCACTGTGTGCCTGCGGTAATCGCGGGATTGATAGTGTCGGCAATGACGTATCTTGCGAGCGCGCAAATACGTTCGCTTCTCATGGGATTGCGTTTGTAGGGCATTGCGGAAGAACCAATCTGATTCTTTTCAAAGGGTTCTTCCATTTCCTTGAAGGATTGGAGAATACGCAGGTCATTTGCGAATTTATACGCGCTCTGTGCGATACCGGAAAGCACATTCATCACACGGCTGTCAAACTTTCTCGTATATGTCTGACCGGAAACGGGAACGACCTTATCAAAGCCGAAATCCGCCGCGATCATTTTTTCGAGGGTGTCGATTTTCGCGGTGTCGCCTTCAAAAAGTTCCACAAAGCTTGCCTGTGTACCCGTCGTACCCTTCTGACCGAGAAGTGCAAGAGAATCCGCAACGAAATCAAGATCATGAAGGTCGAGAGTGAGTTCATAGAGCCAGAGTGTCGCACGTTTGCCGACAGTCGTGAGCTGTGCGGGCTGAAGGTGTGTATACGCGAGCGCGGGGAGCGCTTTGTATTGTTCCGCAAAATCACGGAGATTTTTGATGACAGCGAGAAGCTTTTCACGAACGAGCGCAAGTGCTTTCTTCATGACGATCATATCGGTGTTATCGCCAACGTAGCAAGATGTTGCGCCGAGATGGATGATCGGACGTGCGGTCGGACAAAGGTCGCCCAAAGCGTGAATATGCGCCATAACATCGTGGCGGAGTTTCTTTTCGTATGCGCCCGCTGCTGCGTAGTCGATATCATCGAGATGTGCTTCGAGTTCTGCGATCTGTTCGTCTGTGATATCAAGACCCATTGCCTTCTCTGCTTTCGCAAGAGAGAGCCAAAGTCTTCTCCATGTGGAGAATTTCATATCGCTCGAGAAAAGATACTGCATTTCGGGGCTTGCGTATCTGCCGGAAAATGCACTTTCATAACGGTTCGTTGCCATTTTGTAAACCAATCCTTTCTTTTCTGTCTGTCTTAAAATTTATGTTTCTGTCAACCTTCTCCGTGGGAGAAAGCTTTTCAAATTTCATGCTTTTACGCTTGAATCAACTTCTCCACCGCCGCGAGCTTGACACAGAGGCAAGCGATCTCCAATGCTTTTTCAAGTTCTTCGATCGTGGGATAAGAGGGAGCGATTCGGATATTTTTATCCTCGGGGTCGTTCTTATAGGGGAATGTCGAGCCTGCAGGAGTCAAGGTCACACCCGCTTCCTTGCAAAGTGTGGTGACACGTTTTGCCGTACCGTTCATCACGTCGAGCGAGATGAAATAACCGCCGTGCGGATTCGTCCAATGAACGAATTCCAAACCACCGAGATTTTCTTCAAAATAACGGACACAGGTTTCAAACTTGGGTTTGAGGATTGCCGCGTGTTTTTTCATCAGATCACGGACGGTATCCGCATTTTTCAGATATTTCATATGGCGAAGCTGATTGATCTTATCGGGAGAGATCGTCTGGAATGCGATATCTGCCTTGGCTTGTTTGATATTTGCATCGCTGGAAACCATAACGGCAATACCCGCGCCGGGATAGGTGATCTTTGACGTGGAGAAAAATGCGTAAACGAGATTTTCGTTTTCCGTACCGCGTGTCAGATCAAAGATATTGAGAAGCTTGTCGGGAGTTTCGTCAAGGTCGTGAATGATGTACGCAAGGTCCCAAAATACGCGGAAGTCAGGTGCGGCGGGACGCATCGTTGCAATGCGTTTGACCGTTGCATCGCTGTATGTTTCACCCGTGGGATTGGAATATTTCGGAACGCACCACATACCTTTTACGGAAGGGTCTTTGATGAGTTCTTCGACTTCATCCATATTCGGACCTTCACCCGTCATGGAAACGGGAACGAGATCGATACCGCAACGCTCACAGATGGAAAAATGACGGTCATAGCCGGGAACGGGACAGATGAATTTGATCTTACCCTGATCTTTCCAAGGCAAGCAGTTTCCGTAAGTACCGAAAAGGATCGCGCGGCAAACGGTATCGTACATCATATTCAGGCTGGAGTTACCGCCGAGGATGATATTTTCCGCGGGAACGTCAAGAAGCTCCGCAAAAAGTGCAGCAAGCTCGGGGACACCGCCGGGCAGACCGTAGTTTCGGATATCAAAACCCGATGCGGTCAGACAGTCATCCTTGCTTTTCAGCGCGAAAAGCAATTCATCGGAAAGACCAAGCTGTTCTGTGCAAGGCTTACCGCGGGACATATCGAGAGAAAGATGTTCGCTGCAGACAGATTCATATTGCGCGCGCAAAACGGCATATTCGTTTTGCAATTCCGCAGCGTTCATTTTGAGATAGGACATTTGGGTTGTTACCGCCTTTCAAGAGTTAGATATCCGCGTTACCCGTGGTTCTCGGGAATGCTTCTACGTCACGGATATTGGAAACGCCCGTGATATACATAATCAGACGTTCAAAACCGAGACCGAAGCCTGCGTGTTTGGTCGTACCGTATTTGCGGAGTTCGGTATACCACCAGTAGTCTTCCTTATTGAGACCGCAACGCGCATAAGCCGCTTCGAGCATATCCAGACGTTCTTCACGCTGGCTACCGCCGATGAGTTCGCCGACACCGGGAACGAGCATATCTGCCGCAGCAACGGTCTTGCCGTCATCGTTCAGGCGCATATAGAAGGATTTGATCTCCTTCGGATAATCCGTAACGAATACGGGTTTTTTGAAGACCTGTTCGCAGAGATAGCGTTCGTGTTCGGTCTGCATATCACAGCCCCAATAGGGTTTGTATTCGAATTCTTTTCCGCTTTCTTCGAGGATCTTGATCGCATCCGTATAAGAAACGCGCGCAAAGTCGCTCGATACTATATTATGCAGACGTTCCAAAACTGTCTTATCAATAAATTTATTAAAGAATTCAAGTTCATAAGGACAAGTTTCAAGAACGTGTTTCACGACGAATTTGGTCATAGCTTCCGCAAGATCCATGTAATCGCCAAGATCCGCAAAAGCAATTTCGGGTTCGATCATCCAGAATTCAGCGGCATGACGCTGGGTATTGGAGCGTTCTGCGCGGAAGGTCGGACCAAAAGTATAAATTTTAGCAAAAGCCTGCGCGAAACATTCACCCTGAAGCTGACCCGAAACGGTAAGGTTTGCGGCTTTGCCGAAGAAGTCTTGAGAGAAGTCAACTTTACCGTCTTCTGTCTTAGGAGGATAATCCATATCGAATGCGGTCACACGGAACATTTCGCCCGCGCCTTCGCAGTCGGAAACGGTAATAAGGGGAGTATTTACGTAAACAAAACCTTCTTCATTGAAGAATTTATGAATGGCGTAAGCCGCTTCGGAACGAACACGGAATACAGCCTGGAACGTATTGGTTCTTGCGCGAAGATGAGGAACGGTACGCAAAAATTCAAGAGAAGTTTTCTTTTTCTGCATCGGGAAATCGGGGGTGGAAGCACCTTCAACGGCAATTTCCGTTGCTTTGAGTTCAAACGGCTGTTTTGCACCGGGTGTGAGAACGAAAATACCCTTGACAACGACTGCTGCGCCAACGTTGAGTTTAGCAATTTCCGTATAATTTGTGATCTTATCCGCTTCAAATACGATCTGAAGACGGGGGAACGTCGATCCGTCTGCAAGTTCAATGAAACCGAAAGCGTTGCTTGCGCGAACGGTTCTGACCCAGCCGGCAACGGTGATTTCTTTTTCACCGTAGGTTTCGGGAGAAGCATAAAGCTCCTTGATGGTGATGCGTTTCATTTTATAGATTCCTTTCATTTGAGAAATTATCAAAAATTAGGTATATATATGGTTATTATATCGCAGTCAAAAAAAAATTACAATAGGAAATCCGAAAAAACAACGGCTTCCAAAGAAATTTCACGTTCAAACCCCCGTTTTTTCACCTCTGTTTGCCATAAAATGCGCGCTATTGACAAAATTTTTGCCGCATGGTATAATAAATTCGCAAAATTTACAAAACCTTTTACGAAATACAAATATGGAGGTTATCTATCATGGATGAACAACAAAAACAAGAACAAGAAATGCAACCAAAAGAAAACAAGCTGGATCTGACTGCAATCATCAGTGCAGCAATAAAGATCCCTGGCGTTAAAGTCAATCGCAAAGAATTTCTGCAAGAACAATTCAAAGATGCTTCTCCCGATCTTCTCGCTTTTATCGTTGCAGATGGTCCTGTTGTAGCAGGCTGCAGTAGAGAAGAATTGCATAAAAAAGCCAACAGGATTATAAAATCCCGTACAGCAGTATCTTCCGGTGCATCTTTTCTTGCAGGTATTCCCGGCGGTCTGGCAATGGCGGCAACAATCCCCGCCGATATTTTGCAATTTTACGGTGTTGCTTTGCGTATGGCACAAGAATTGGCTTACTTGTACGGTGAAGAAGATATGTGGTGTGACAGCACACTTGATGCGGACAAAGTAACGAACCAATTGATCTTGTATTGCGGTGTCATGTTAGGAGCAGGCGGTGCTTGTCAAGCAGTCAGAGTCATGTCTGCGGCATTGGCAAAACAGGCATTACTTAAATTACCTAAACAAGCATTGACAAAAACGATTTATTATCCCGTTATCAAAACCATTTTGAAATTTTTCGGAATATCTGTCACAAAGAGTACTTTTGCTAAAGGTGTATCCAAAGCCATCCCCATTATCGGCGGTGTCGTATCCGGCGGAATCACATTGGCATCTATGCTCCCGATGGGTAACAGACTCGCAAAAACATTGGACAAGGCACATTTCGATTATACAGAAGCAGATTTTGAAATGGACATGAATGACATCCGTATTATTTGTGAACAGGAAGAAAAAGCAGAAAAAATCGAACCCGATGGCACAATTGAAACGTGTGAAGAAACGCAAGAAGCACCCAAAGAAGAAACTGCCTCTAAAGAAGATATTCTGACTCAAATCCAAAAAGCAAAACAATTACATGACGATGGCATTTTGACGGATGAAGAATTTTCTGCGATCAAGACAAAACTGATTTCTCAACTGTAAGAATTTCCTCTGAAAACGAAAAAATAAAAAGTTTTACAAAGAACTCTCAAAAAATAACTATTAGAAAGGCTCGCCCTTTGGGAGAGCTGTCAGCGTAAGATGACTGAGAGGGCATAATTTTATATAACGTGAGTTCGATAAGAATTTTTGAAAAATTTACGTAGAAAAACAAACGAAAGAGTTCGCCAGAGCCCTCACCTTTGGGGAGGGTGTCAAGGCAATTTGCCTTGACGGGTGAGGTTCTTGAACATAATCAAAGCAA
>JAFUQQ010000048.1 GCA_017472285.1 Clostridia bacterium
GGGAATTTTTTCTCCGCGAATTAAATCAAATCCTGCTAATGTTCCGTCTGAGTTATATGCATCCCACAGTTCCATATAATTACCTCGTGTAATATAAGTAGTAGTTGACATTATAGCACGATATTCAAAAATAGTAAATAGAAATCCGTAAAAATTACATAGGCACAAATTAAGCCGACTTTATGACCACTTTTTTAGTGGAAATGAGGTCGGCTTTTTTTGTTGCCAAAATTTAATTTCAAGGAGGGTATCATGTATATCGAATCCCCAAAAGATGAACTTTCCTTTGCCGATCTGATTCGCGCGGCAGAGGAAAAACTTGCGAATCCAAAAGTTTTCCGTACAAATATTATGTATGCCGATGCCGGAATTGTGCGTACTGCTATCAGGGCAAATGTGCTTTGAAGCGTTGCTGCTGTATGCGTGACCGTGTAAATGCACGATCTTGTACGTTTTCCGAAGTGCTTGGTGATTGCTTTGCCAATATCGAAGATTCTATTTTTCATTTCCGTCTGCGTCTGGCAACGGAACGAGCGAGGGAAATGCGCTCTTGTTTCCTTGATTCCAAACATCGTATGCGTTTCTATGAAGGCTGTGCTTTAACAAGGAGATATGAATCTTCTTTTATCGCACAGCTTTTTTTGTTATCCGCGAGTGAAGATCTTTGGAAACGTGTAAGGGAAGAACTGAGTCATGACGGTGTGAGCTATGCGGAGGTGTATTTGGACGGTCTTACCATCGACGAGTATATCTATTTCAGCGCTGCTTACGACTTTGAATACGGCTGTTCTCACGCAAGCATTTCCGATCTCTCTAACGATGAAGTGTCGAATTTGAACCGTTCCGTCTCATCTGCTATGCGATTGCCATCTATATTTATGGCAGCGACGTTGTTCCGATTGCCGAGCGTGACAGAGAGCGAGTGAAGAAGAAAAGGAGAGTGAATCGCCGTGAGTGAAAACTTTGAAGAAGTCAAACGTGAAAAGGTGCGTGTTGTTCCGCTGAAATACGTCGATGACTTTCCCGACCACCCGTTTCGCGTCCATGACGATGAGAGTATGGCTGATCTTGTCCACAGCATCGAGATGAATGGCGTGATGAATCCCGTTATCGCAAGGCGAAAAGAGGACGGACGCTATGAACTCATTTCGGGACACAGACGAAAATTCGCGTGTGAAAAGCTTGGCTTGGAGCTTATTCCTATCATCGTGCGTGAGCTTTCCCGTGATGATGCGATCATCGCCATGGTCGATTCCAATCTGCATCGAGAGCACATTCTTCCCAGCGAGAAGGCAAAGGCGTATAAGATGAAGATGGATGCACTGAGAAGAAAGGGTGGAAGACATAGCATGGAAAATGGTGCACCAATGGTGCACCATTTAGATGGTAAAAAGTCGAGGAATATTATCGCGGAAGAAAACGGTGAGAGTCATGAGCAAGTCCGCAGGTATATCCGCTTAAACGAGCTTACACCGAAGCTTCTTGATCTTGTTGACGAGGGAAAAATCGGTTTCCGTCCCGCCGTTGAACTTTCCTATCTGACGGAGGAAGAACAGCAAGACCTCTTGGAAACCATTGAGAGCGAAGAAGCAACGCCTTCCTTGGCACAAGCTATGCGAATGAAAGACCTCAGTAAAAACTGTGAGCTTGATATGGACGCGATCTTCAAAATCATGACCGAGGAAAAAGGCAATCAGAAAATGAACGTGAAGATTCCAATGGAACGCCTTGACCGATATTTCCCCAGAGGCACACCGCCGAAAGAGATCGAAGATGTCATTATCAAGGCATTGGAATTTTACCGCAAACGAGTGAGGGAAGAACGGGACGCTCGTTAAAAAATCCCTTTCCCACACCCTATCCCTAAATACTAACAGAACTAACAGAAAGATAGATATATGTTATTTATATATATTTATCTTTCTTTTTTTGAGCCTGAACAACAAAAGAAAGAAGTGATGCCTATGTGTGTAGTAGATTAAAACGCTCAATTCAACCGTTATCTAAAACAAAATCAAAAATTTATCTAAAAACAGAAAGTGAGAAAATAACATGAACTTTATCAAGAAAACCGCAAATAAGATCAGCGACAAAGCTCGCTCTATTGCCATCAAAGCAAAAACCGTTATCGAGAACACCACCGCAGAAGGCTACGTTGACACAGGTGTGAAAATCATCATCGGTGTAGTAGTCGGTGCCGTAATCCTCGGTGGTATGTACGCTCTTTTCGATACCGTTATCCTTCCTACGCTTGAAACCCGTATCGAAGGTATGTTCGATTTCAAGGGTTAATCCCTTTTCGGTCAGTAAAAATTTATCTAAATACAGAAAGTGAGAAAAAACATGAAACTTATCAAAAACATCGCAAACAAAGCAACCAACATGGCGCGTTCCATCGCCATCAAAGCAAAAACCGTTATCGAAAACACCACCGCAGAAGGCTACGTTGATACCGGCGTGAAGATCATCATCGGTGTAGTAGTCGGTGCCGTAATCCTCGGCGGTATGTACGCTCTTTTCGATGA
>JAFUQQ010000049.1 GCA_017472285.1 Clostridia bacterium
TACGGAAAAAACAAATAAATTCTCACCAATTTTTTCAAAAAACTAATTGAAAGCCTCTCACTTCGGGTAGCGAAGCGGCGTGAGGGTCTTGAATGACAGCCTAAATGGCTGTCAGACCCCGAGCGTGACCGAACCGCAGTAGACGGTGGCACGGCTTATAGCCGTGACGGAGAGGGTATTTTGTATATCAATTTTAGCCCTCTCAGTCAGCTCACGCTGACAGCTCTCCCACAGGGTGAGCCTTTTAGTTAGTTATTTTTCTTAAGTTGACGACATTGCCCCAAAGGTGAGGGCTTTTTAAAATCATTTTCCTTGCATAAAAATTGTTTTTTATGCAAAATGCCGAAGCCAAAATTTTATTTGGACTTTATCGACAAACTGAAAAGTGGGCATTGCCCGCTTTTTTATTTTTACATATCATTTACACCATCACGGGTTTTTCTTTCATCATGCGGTTGCCTTCATGGGAATTTGCAAGCAAAAGTTCCCATATGCTGTCCGCACGGGCGGAAAGGGCAAAGGCTTTTTCTGCTGCTTCGCCGTATTTTACCGCATCCGCAGGTTTGGTAATCACGGGAATGGATGACGTTTTACGGATGGTTTTGAGGACCTTACGTCCCGTTTCATTTGCCGCCAGAACGAGTGTATACGGCACGTCTACCACGTCTTCTTTTCTGACGTTCAGCAATGCGGTCAGTATCGCACGACGGATACGGGACGGCGAATACCGTTTCGTCCCACAAAGTGAAAGAAATTCCGTCATATTTTTGGCATATATATATTTGACACAACGCGCTGCAAGTTCTTCGGGGATATCGTAAAGACCTTCAAAAAGAGTTTGTCCGCGGCTACGGATAAGCGCGGCAAACAGTGTATATAATATTTCTGAATCGGCAAGATTTCCTTCCCGATCGGCTTTTTCCAATGCATCTGCTGTCACTTGCGGTACGGTACGGCGGATTTTTTCGAAATCACGTTCTTTGAGCAAAGCACGGATCGACGTTGCGGAAGCAAAACCTTCTCCGCCGCCGTTATAACGCTCGCCAAGTCTTTTGACTGTTACAGGTTCAATTTTTGATTTCTGTTTCTGCAAAGCGGTAAGATAAGAAAGAGAAAGCAGATCGTTGGAACCCTCCGCGGGGAAAGGTTCGCCGTATAGATTCTGATATACGATTTCTCCAGAAGTTCGGTATGCCAATTCATGCCCGCGGGAAAGATATTCCGTAAGCGCACGCTGATATTCTTCCGAACATAAGCGGGCAGAAAGCTTCTGCAAAGCATCAATATCACCTGTTTCACTTCCGAAACAAAGCGTATCGACGCATCCGAGCGCATCCGCGATACGCACCCCCGCCCCGCCGAAAATTTCCGCGCTTGCGGAAGAATACGGAAAGGGAAGCTCCAAGACCAGATCGGCACCGCTTATGACGGCAATTTCCGCACGTTGATATTTGGAAAGCACGGCGGCATCTGCCCGTTGCGTGAAATTTCCGCTCATAATGGCGATGACGGCATTCGTTTTTTCACCGTCGGGCGCGGCGGCTTTCTGTAACTGATACGCATGACCGAGATGAAACGGATTGTATTCACAAATAATGGCTGTTATTTTCATATTAGTTCTGTTTCTGCACGCTTTTATATTCGTCATAAAATTTATAATGCGGGCAATATTGCGCCGTGCCGAGTACAAAGCGTTCCAATTCATCTTCGTCAAGGTTGACCGTACAGATATACGCTTCAAAATCGACATCATAATCGTAATATACGCAGGTTTCACAATTGGTGGGCATCCGTTTTTTCTTCTTTGTTTCTGCCATGATCCATGACCTCCGATCATTGATAACGATATTATAACACGCTTTCTCCGCAAAGTCAATCTATTGACAAGGGAACAAACAAGTGTTATAATATATACAGTTTCTTCCTTAAATTTGTTTTTAAAAAATCTTATGAAAGGGAACCGTTAGCATTGAAGATCAAAAAACGCAAAAAATTCAGACTCAGTAATACGGATATCATCATTCTTAGCTTTATCGGCGTGATCTTCGCGGGCGCACTTCTTTTGTGTCTGCCGATATCTTCCGCATCGGGTGCTTGGACACCACCGCTCGATGCCGCTTTCACAGCGACAAGCGCAACTTGTATCACGGGACTGATCGTTTACGATACCTATACGTATTGGAGTCTTTTCGGAAAGATCGTCATTCTCGTTCTGATACAGATCGGCGGACTCGGATTTATGACGCTCCTTTCTCTGTTCGCTCTCGTCACCAATAAAAATCTCAGCTTGCATAAAAGACAGCTCATCATGCAATCTGCGGGTAATATCCAACTGAACGGCGCGATGGCGCTCGTCAGAAAAGTTCTGCTCGGCACGGTCATTTTTGAAGGCGCGGGTGCGATACTCCTTGCGTTCCGTTTTTGTCCGATGATGGGATTCGGAGAAGGTATTTTCAATGCCGTTTTCCATTCCGTTTCCGCGTTCTGTAACGCGGGTTATGATCTGATGGGCAAATATGAACCCTTTTCATCTCTGACGACGTTCCGTGACGATCTGTATTTGCAGAGCGTTATCATGGCTCTCATCATCATCGGCGGTATCGGCTTTTTCGTCTGGTCGGATATTCTCAAATGTGGGTTGCGTTTCAAAAAATATACGTTATATACCAAAATGGTTCTGATCTCCTCCGCATTTTTGCTCATTTTCGGCTGGCTCGGCTTCTTTATCCTTGAAGCAGACGGCGCACTTGCGGAATATCCTTTGAATGAACAAATTCTCGGCGCGCTCTTTCAATCCGTTACGACACGAACGGCGGGTTTCAATACCATCGATCAGAGTGAAATGACGGGCGGCGGTGTACTTTCCATCGTTTGGATGCTCATCGGCGGAAGCCCCGGCTCGACGGCGGGCGGTATCAAGAACGTGACCGTTTTCATCACGCTTCTCAGCGCATTTTCAACGATCACGGGACGTGATAGCTGTACCATCTTCAAAAAAAGAATCAGTGACGATACCGTGCGTCAGGCAAATGCCATCGTTACGATTTACGTGATTTTGCTTTTTCTTTCCACCGTGATATTAATGGATCTGGAGCATCTGGAATTTGAAAGCGCGCTCTTTGAAACGAGTGCGGCAATCAGTACGGTTGGGCTTTCTATGGGTATCACGCCGACGGTTTGTGCGGCAACGAAGATCATTCTGATGCTTCTGATGTTGATCGGACGAGTGGGAGGACTTTCCTTCGTGCTGATCTTCTCGGCGGATAAAACAAAACCCGATATCCAAAGACCGACGGAAAAAGTCATGATCGGTTAACGTATTTTCAGAAAGGAAATCTTATGAAATCTGTTCTTATTATCGGCATGGGTAAATTCGGCAGACATCTTGCCCAGAAATTGATCTCACTCGGCAATGAAGTCATGCTCGTGGATAAAAATGAAGGAGTCGTGGAACGCTATGCCGCCACTTTTTCCGATGCGCAGATCGCGGATTGTATGAATGAAAACGTCCTGCGTTCGCTCGGTGTCAGTGATTTTGATCTTTGTTTCGTTGCCATTGCCGATGATTTTCAATCTTCGCTCGTCATTACGGCTTTGCTCAAGGAATTTGATGCAAAATACGTGATTGCCAAAGCAAAAAGCGATATTCAGGCAGATCTGCTCCGCCGTATCGGTGCGGATGAGGTCATTTATCCCGAACGTGAAATGGCGGAAAAACTCGCCATGCGTTATAATGCCACCGATATTTTTGACTATATCGAACTGACGGAAGAATATGCCATCTATGAGATTCCCGTTCGTTATTATTGGATCGGTAAGACCATCACGGAGCTTGATATCCGCAGAAAATACAGGATCAATATCATTGCCGTCAAGGTCGGAAATGATCTTAATATCATGCCCGGCCCCGATTATTGTTTCGCCGAACACGATCACATTGTCGTCATCGGTACGGCGGAAGATATCCATAAATTATCGAAGCTATAATTAAAAAATTTTATAAATAAAAGAAAGGTGTAAACAAAAATGAAAGTATGTGTTGTGCAACCCGCGTACAGTCTGAATTTCGCTGAATCCGACGCGCTTTTCGCATGGGAGCTGGCAGAGCTTGACAAATGTGACGAAACGATGGATATCATCGTTTTGCCCGAATATTCCAACGTTCCCTCTCTCGCAAAAACCAAAGAGGAAATGGAAACGAGCTACGAAAAATACAGCAAAGCCTTGATCGATAAGGCTTCTGAGACCGCAAAACGCTGTAATGCAACCGTTTTCATCAACTGTATCTATCCGCATCCGACAGGTCTTCGCAATACGACCGTTGCTTTCAGCAAAAACGGTGAGATCGCCGGTACATATTCCAAACAGCATCTCGTTCCTTCCGAAATGAATGTCTATAAACTCGATACGGAATACACATGGGAACACAGCGAACCTACCATTCTTGAAGTCGATGGCATCCGCTACGGCTTCCTCATCTGCTATGACTTCTATTTCTATGAAGCGTTCGCCAATATCGCAAGATACAATCCCGAAGTCATCATTGCTTGTGCTTATCAGAGAAGCGATACACACGAAGCACTCGAAATCCTCGCAAAATTCTGCGCATACAATACCAATGCATACGTTGTCCGTTCTTCCGTCAGCCTCGGTGAAGATTCTCCCGTCGGCGGCTGCAGTATGATCGTTGCGCCCACAGGTGAAACCCTCCTCAATATGAAAAATGAAGTTGGTCACGGCTGTGCGGAACTCGATCCCAAGAAACGCTATCTCAAAGCGGCAGGCTTCGGCAATCCTCCCGCAACGCATCACGCATACATCGAAGCGGGTCGTAGACCTTGGAAATACCGTCCGGGTGGCAGCGCGATGGTTCGTCACGATGAAATCATGGCATATCCGAGAATGTGCGCACACAGAGGCTTCAACTCCATCGCTCCCGAAAACAGTATGCCCGCTTTCGGCGCGGCTGTTGCGCTTGGTGCGGAAGAAATCGAATTTGATCTCTGGATGGCAAAGGATGGCACGATCGTTTCCATTCATGACCCGTGGCTCAGCCGTGTTTCCACAGGTTACGATGCGGTCTGGAAATATACATATCCCGAACTTCTCCGTTATGACTTCGGTATTAAACACGGCGAAGAATTCAAGGGTCTGAAGATCCCCACCTTTGAAGATATCCTCAAAAAATTCGCTTGCCATACCGTTATGAATATCCATATCAAATCCATGGATGACGTAAACCCCGTTCCCGAAGAAATGCTCACGGAGATCGTTCGTTTGATCGATAAATACGATTGCAGAAAATATTCCTACTTTATGTCGGGCAATCCCGCGATTCTTGGTCAGCTTCAGGCTTTGGCTCCCGATATCGTTCGTTGTGCGGGCGCAACAAACGATCCTTATGAAGACCTCGTTGCCAAAGCTCTCAAATACGATTGCAAGAAGATTCAGCTTTACCAGCCGCATTTCGCTAAAAACGAACCCGATTACGTTGAAAAGACCATTCAAGCTGCACACGACAATGGCATCGTCGTCAACGTATTCTACGCAGACACCTATGAGGATGCCCGTCACTATCTCGAACTCGGTGCGGACACCATTCTCACAAACGATTATCAGCGCGTTTCTGCCGCTACTGACGGCATCGCAAAGTACCTCCGCAAATAACTTACTTTTTTCTTTACGAAAAGAAAAAAGTAAGCAAAAAAGAAACGGCAGGCTGTGCCTGCACCCCTATGGTCCCACTGTCTTTATTTGGATTAGATTTGCTCACGAACGGAGATGAACAAATGACCTATAACAACGATCTTTATTATCAGATCAAACCTTATCTGAATCAGGATGAAACGCTTCTCTGGACGGGGAAGCCCGCCGGAAATGCTCCTATCCAAAATGCGCCTTTTCTTGTGATCTTTATGATCTTTTGGTTTGGTTTTGCTGTTTTCTGGACGGTTTCAGCCACAGCAGCGGGAGGATTTTTCGGAATCTTCGGCATTTTCTTCATCGCTTTCGGTGCATTTGGCTTTTATAACGCAATTTTCGGACAAAACCGAGTGCTGAAAAATGCGGTTTATGCCGTAACAGACCGCCGTGCCATTATTCTGACAAACGGCAGAAACGGTATCAATTGCGCGGAATATATTTTTGCGAATCTGCCCCACATCAGTCTGGAATCCGTCAATGGTACACGCGGTACGATCCGTTTCGTACAAAATACGATGCAATACGATTATTACGGAGGTCGGCGTTATCATCATAATCACAGCACGGCATGGCATACGCAGACGGCTTTTATCATGATCGAGGACGTACATTCCGTATACCGTCTGATTTCCGAACAGATCGGAAGATAATTTTCTATGAATCCAAAAATTCCCGACAGAAAAATCTGTCGGGAATTTTTATATGGAGAGAAAATATAGAATGATGGCAAAATAAAGTCAGTGGCACCACAGAGCGTTTCTTTTTTGCTTACTTTTTTCTTTTCGTAAAGAAAAAAGTAAGTTACTCTGTGCGGAGTGCGACGACGGGATCCTTCTTCGCGGCGACACGGGAGGGGATAAGACCCGCAATGAGCGTCAAGCCGACGCTGAGAATCACGAGAATGACAGCACCCGCGACGGGCAGACTTGCGTTCAGGATCTCAATACCCGTTACCGCGTGGAGAATCGGGTTGGCGATCATGATAAGAAGGAGTGTCATGCCGATACCGATTGCGCCAGATGCGAAACCAACGATGGCTGTTTCCGCATTGAATACGCGGGAAACGTCCTTTTTGGAAGCACCGATTGCGCGGAGAATACCGATTTCTTTGGTTCTTTCAAGAACGGATATATAGGTGATGATACCGATCATGATCGAGGAAACGACGAGCGATACGCTGACGAATGCAATCAGAACGTAAGAGATCGCGTTGATAACAAGCGTGATCGAACTCATGAGGAGCGCAACGTAGTCCGTATAATTGATCTTATCCACTTCGGAAACGCTTTCATTGTATTCGGCGATCAGCGCGGCGATCTCATCTTTATCCTCAAAAGAAGCCGCATAGATGCTGATGGCAGAGGGATCATCCATATCGACGTAACCGAGGAGGGAAAGGGTTTCTTCATAGGTCATATCGGAGGATGTCGCGGGCATATAGAGATCAAAGAAGCCTGCGTATTCCGCTTCCGTGAAGGTTTCGGCATCGAAAAGGATGGCAAGGGTCTCTGCTGTCTGCGTTGCGAGCTGCGCGCGGACTTCTGCCGCATAATTTGCCGCGATCTGTGCCGCGATACCGCCCATCAATGCGGATTGCAATTCTTCTTCGCTCATGGCATCGATATATTTTTCGATCTCTGCGGTATCGGTGATGCCCATCTGTTCGGCATAAGACTCGACGGCGAGGGCTTTGAGCTGTTCTGTTGTGTATTGCGACATATATTGTGCGGTTGCCTGTTGCAATTCCATTTCAGGCATGACGGATTTGATTTCCGTATAGAGTGCGGCTTTTTCCGCAACGGTCAGGGTATCGAAATGTTCCTTGATCATACGTGCTTTTTCAGCATCGGAGATTTCATCTTCGCCTTCTGTTTTGTAGGGCAGTCCTGAGATTACGTCGATTGTGGGATTTGCGAGCTGTGCTTTGACGATTTCGCTTTCTGCAGCGCGTTCGATGGCGTATTCGGTGAGCGCACTCGTATAGCCGATCGAACCCGTCATCATGGAAGATACGGCATCGTCATTGGGACGGATGATACCCGAAACCTTAAGCTCAATGGGTTTATCGGAATCGTAAAGGAAGGTAAGACCCGCATTGCTTGCGGAAAGATCGGTATAGGTACCGTCTTTGTTTTTCTGATAAAAATCGGGAGGCAGGATCATTTTGAAGGTCATATCACAGATATCTTCATAAGACCAGCTTTCAATGACACCGACTTCCGTTTCACCCATCATGGAAGCGCGCATTTCTTCTTTCATTTCTTCCGTGGTCTTCAGACCAAGGGAATACAGAACGATATCGCTGATTTCATTATTTTTATCCACGATGAGAACGATCTCGTTATAATTTTCGGGCCATGCGCCGTAAACGAGGTCGTATTGTTCATAGAAAAGATCGCTCAAGGGCTCGCCGTCCGTACCGGCAAGCATTTCCTGCCAGATACCGTAAGAAGCGAACATTCCCATATTGCCGCCCATTGGTGCGGAACCGCTGTTTTCGGCAAACATTTCTTCCATCAGGGATTGGATGTCAGATTTGATGATATTGCCATCTTTATCTTTGGTATAGATATGGAAATCCATTGCGTAAGAATAATCGATCGCGCTTGCATAATCCTTGAAAGCGGGCGTTTTTTCGATATGACTCTTGAAAGCGGAGAGATTATTGGTCTGTACTTCCGTATTGGAAATGGAGCTTAAAAGCTCATACATGACGCGGTTGGAATAAACGGCATCCCGTTCGTGACGTGCGTCTTCGGAAGCGGCATTGGCATTCATCATCGTTGTGATGATCGAGGACATATCCGCCGTTTCTTTCGGAATACTGATCGGATAGCTGGAGAGGGTATCTTCCTGTACGCGATTGATATAATTTGTGACACCGTTGGAAATGGAAAGAATGAGCGCGATACCGATGATACCAATCGAGCCAGCAAAGCTGGTGAGAAGTGTTCTGCCTTTTTTGGTACGCAGATTATTGAGAGAAAGCGAAAGTGCCGTGCCGAAAGACATGGAACGGTTGCGGACGCGTTTTTCTTTTTTCGGTTTGGTTTCAACGGGTGTTTCTTTGGCTTGCGGTTCTTCGTAAGGATTGGTATCTCCCGTGATCTGCCCGTCAAGGATACGGATGATTCGTGTGGAATACGTTTCCGCAAGCTCGGGGTTATGGGTGACCATGATAACCAGACGGTTCTTTGCGATCTCTTTGAGAAGTTCCATGATCTGTACGCTGGTTTCCGAATCCAATGCGCCCGTGGGTTCATCCGCAAGTAAAATTTCGGGATTGTTGACGAGTGCGCGCGCAATGGCAACTCTTTGCATCTGACCGCCCGACATCTGATTGGGACGTTTATGAATTTCGGAAGCAAGTCCGACTTTTTCCAAGGCTTCTTTGGCACGGCGGCGGCGTTCGACCTTGGAAACGCCTGAAATGGTCAATGCCAATTCTACGTTGGAAAGTACACTCTGATGCGGAATCAGATTATAACTTTGGAAAACGAAACCGATGGAATGATTTCGGTACGCATCCCAATCCGCGTCCTTGAAATTTTTGGTCGATTTTCCGCTGATGACAAGATCGCCGCTGGTATATTGGTCAAGACCGCCGACGATATTCAGAAGTGTTGTTTTGCCGCATCCCGATGGACCGAGAATGGAAACAAATTCACTTTTGCGGAACGATACGGAAACACCGCGCAAGGCCGCGACTTTCATATCTCCCGCTGGATATTCCTTATGGATATCCTTTAATGTAAGCATTTGATTTTCCTCCTATATAAACAGTCATATACGTTGATATTGACAGTATAAAATACAATCATGAACAGGGTATGAACATTTTTTAATTTTTTACGAAAAAGTGGGCAGTGCTCACACGCAAATTCTCGCCTTTTTGCAGTTTTACAGAATCCAACTGCAGAAAAACGGCGAGGTTCGATTTTTGCAAATGAAAAATGCGCCCTTTTTAAAAGGACGCATGATTTTCAATTGAAAAGACAAAGACCGAAATCTTTGATTCTTGCAAGGATTTCGCGGATATCTCTGTAAAATTGTCCCGCATAGGTTTCAAGGTCGGCGGACGCGCCTTTTGCGTACATATCGAGATCTTCCGCAATATAGATTGCACGGTAAAGATGATATTTCTGTGTGACGATCAAAAGGGAATCCAAGTGATAAAGTTCTTTGGCGCGGGAAATGGATTCATACGTGGAAAAACCCTCGGGATCTTCTAAAATAGCATCTTCGGGAACACCTTTTTCCATGGCGTAAAGCTTCATATATTTAACTTCACTCCATTCGCCTCTGCCATCACCCGAAAGAAGAAGCGTATCGACCGTGCCCGCATGATAAAGTGCAATTGCGGTTTCCATACGGTCGCGGAGCATATCGGAAAGTCTGCCGCCTTTATGAACTTTTGCGCCGAGTACGATGGCTGTCGTATAGCGGTTTTCAGCGGAAAAGGTATCGATATCACCCGCCGTACGACCAATCACGATGAAATTAAGTGTCAGAAGCAGAATACAACCCAGAACAGCAAGTGATAACGCAGAGATCAGAACAATTCGTAATTTCTTGGAACGCAGCATATCAGAGTTCCTTTGCGCGCATATTGACGTTGTGTCGGAAATTGATGAGTTTTCTCGTGTATTCCTGTTCCATATAGGGGCTTGTGATGATAAAATCCGCGGTGGAACGGTTGTTGGCGATCGGAATGTCATAAACCTGAGCGATACGGAGAAGTGCTTTTACATCGGGGTCATGCGGCTGTGCCATCAATGGATCGGAAAAGAAGATCACGAGGTCGATCTTTTCTTCCACAATACGCGCGCCGATCTGTTGGTCGCCGCCGAGCGGACCGCTGTTATAGCCGCGGATCGGAAGTCCTGTTTTGTCTGCGATCATTTTTGCCGTCGTACCGGTTCCGCAAAGAAAATGATGCTTCAGAATTTCTTTATTGGCAAGACACCAATCGATGATCTCCGCCTTTTTGTTATCGTGCGCGATCAAGGCAATGCTTTTTTGTTTGGGAAGTGTGGCTTCCACATATTGATTTTCAAACATAAGATAGACCTTCCTTTCTGAAATACAGAGCGTATTTCTATATTCAGTTTAGCAATATCTATCCTTAAAGTCAAGCGAAATTTGTTTAAATCTCTCTTAAATTTTGAAAAAAATTCCTTTTTATACGGTCTTTCTCAGGCTTTGACCGTGCTTTCTGTTTTCTCATGATGTCTGTTGATGAAATACAGAACGAAATCGATACTGATGACGATAAAATTGAAGATATAAAGATAAAGAACGTAATTGATATTGCCGCCAATGATCTTGCTGAAAATTCCCGAGATATAGCCGAGCAGGATAGCGACCGTAAAGATCACGCTTTTTCCTTTGGTCGATCTCGATTTCAAGCTTTTGTAAACGGATATCGGCCATGAAATGCCGAAACAAATCAGCATCAAGCTTTCAAAAAATTGTACCATCGTATGAAAATCTCCTTTTGGTTCAGTTTTGATTTTATATTTTCATTATACCATTGACAAATCATTTTGTAAAATATATAATTGAATCAAAATCAATAACTTGGAGATATGAATCAATATGGAACTGATGAAACTGAAATATTTTTATATCGTTGCCAAATACGAGCATATGACCAAAGCGGCAGAGGAGATCCGTATCGCGCAACCGGCTTTGACCAAAACGATCAAACAATTGGAAACGGAACTCGGCGTACCGCTTTTTTATAAAAAAGGACGTAATATCGCGCTGACTGTTTACGGAAAATATCTGAAAAACAAATTGGATCATATTTTTCCCCAGTTGGAAGATATCCCAAAAGAATTGGAAGCTCTACGGGAACAAAATCAGAATGCTGTTAAACTGAACGTACTCTCTGCATCCACCATCGTTACGGATGCCGTTGTCAATTTTAAAAAAGAATATCCGGATACGATCTTTCATATCGTACAAAATGAAGAAAATTCCGATTGTGATATTTCCGTCACGACAGCCGCTCTCCATACATCCGAAAAACAATCGTTTGCCGAAAGTACCGTGATCGAAGAAAATATTTATCTTGCCGTTCCCAATACGTCGAAATATGCGGCATTTTCCGAGATCGCATTGGAAACCGTCAAAAATGAAGGCTTTGTCCATTTGGCAGGTTCCCGTGCTTTTCGTGCCGTCTGTGATCAATTTTGTGCCCAAGCGGGTTTCCGTCCGCAAACGGCATTTGAATCCGATTCTTTACTTGCTGTACGGAATATCATCGGTGCAAGCGTCGGTATCGGCTTCTGGCCCGCATTCTCATGGGGTAAAACGGATGAATTGGGTATGACGCTCCTGCCGATCATCAAACCCGTTTGCAAAAGAGAAATCGTGATCGCTTTACACCGTACCGCTTGTACCTCGCCGCGTGCCGCCGAATTTTTCCGCTATCTGACGGTTTATATGCAATCTCTCAGCCGCTGTGTAAATGATTGAGGAGCAGACCATAGGTCTGCTCCTTCTTATCCGAATCTTCTTGCATAACCGCATTTACGGCAAAGTTCTTCGGTTGCCTGACGTTTGGTGAAGCCCTCACGCATTGCAAGCGCACGGGGAGAAGAAAGCATTTCTTCCACCGTTTGCGTATCATTAAAGATATTGCCGAGTGTGATTGCGCCTTCTCTGTCCAGACAGCATGGGATCACACGTCCGTCGCAAAGAATCCCGAAATGATCTTTGAGTCCGTAACAATATACGGAATTTCCGCGGTCTTCCGCTTCCATATCGGGCCATTCAAAGCGTTCGCCATATTCTAAATGCAATTTATCACGAATCCTTGCGCCGCGTGTGCCTTGTGTCCATTCATGTGGAAATTTTTCACGCAACATCGCAAGCGTATCGATATTTCTGCCTTTATCATAACCGAGATTCCAAAGGCGAAGCACTGTCAGCACACCGTTTTTGCTTGCATAATCGGCAAAATCAAGGCAATTCTGGA
Organism: Clostridia bacterium; assembly: GCA_017472285.1. GTDB lineage: Bacteria > Bacillota > Clostridia > Oscillospirales > CAG-272 > QALR01. The sequence continues at coordinate 12,689 of JAFUQQ010000049.1, forward strand.
TATAACGGATATAATCTTCCGTCTTACCTTCTTCAAAGCTATGAACGGAGATATTGATTTTATAGATGCCCGCTTCCACGATCTCCTGACCGCGTTTTGCAAGAAGCGTACCATTGGTCGTAATTGCGGGGCGATAACCGTTCTCCCTTGCAATTCTGATCAATTCCGCAAGATCGGGATGTGTCAGAGGTTCACCCATGACATGAAAATATAAATATTTCGTAATATTTTTTAATTTTTCCGCAATGATTTTAAATTCTTCGGTACTCATTCTGCGCGGTGCACGTTTCGTCCCGGGACAAAAACTGCAATTGCGGTTACAAATATCGGTAATCTCCACATAAACTCGTGAATACATAATCCCTCCCGCCTTTTCTTTGCAAAAAGAAAAGCTTGGCAAAAGAAACGTCCACCTTTTCTTTGCGAAAAGAAAAGGATGGAGCCAAAAGAAACGCTCTGTGGTTTCTCTGCCTTTATTTTGATAAGATTTTTTGAATATGTTTTGTAGGGGAGGGGTTCACCTCCCGAATCTGAAAAGGATGCGCTGTACTGCCTTTTCGCTGTTTTGATAAAATTTTTATTTTTTAAGGGAGGCGGCAACTTGCGCTTTTTGCGGAGGGGGGCAGGGGAGGTGCTTGAAACCAAGCATCTCTCCGCCGTATCCCGCTGTATCTCCCGTATCTTCGTCAGTAACCATAGCGTTTTCTGTTTTTCATGAGGAAAACGAAAGACAGGATCACCGCCGCCGCTTCCGCAACGGTAATGGAAAGCCAGATGCCGTCGGCTTTCCAGATCATCGGCAACAGCAGAACCCCTGCGATCTGAAAAAGCAACGTGCGGAGAAAAGAGATCGCCGCGGAGATCACACCATTTCCGAGTGCGGTAAAGAAAGAGGATGCATAGATGTTAAAGCCCATCAGTAAAAATGCGATGGCATAAAGTGAAAAGCCGTGAATTGTCAATTCGAGCAATTCGGGATTATAGCCGACGAAAAGAGTGGATAAAGGTCTTGCCAAAGCCAATGCGAGCAAAAACATGGCAATGCTACAAACGCCATTGAAAACGATGCTTTTTTTCAGGATATTTTTCAGTTCAGCGTGATTGCCCGCGCCGTAATGGAAACTGATGATCGGCGCGCTGCCGACGGCAAAACCGATAAAGATCGAAACGAAAATAAAATTGACGTACATGATCGTACCGTATGCTGCGATACCGTCGTTGCCGAGAAATTTCATCAATTGGAAATTATAAAGCATATTGACGAGCGACATGGAAAGATTGGTCATCAATTCGGAAGAGCCGTTGATGCAAGTGTTCAAAAGCGCACGTCCTTCCCAGCGGGTTTTGCCAAGACGGAGTAAGCTTTTGTTTTTTGAGAAGAAATAAAAGAGAGGGAGGATACCGCCGACTGCCTGACTCAATGCCGTTGCGGCAGCCGCGCCTTCGATATTCAGACGGAAAACACCGACGAGAAAAAAATCAAGAATGATATTGGTAAAACCTGCCGCGAGCGTAACGAAAAGACCGAGCTTCGGTTTTTCTGCCGTTACGAAAAAGCTTTGGAACATAAATTGCAGAACAAGCGCGGGAAGCGCGCATAAAATGATCGTACCGTAACGCACGCAATAATCAAGCATACTTTCGTCTGCGCCGAGAAAGACTGCGATGGGACGTAAGAAAACGATACAGACCGCCGCAAGTACGATACCAAGTCCCAATCCGACGTAAACGAGCAGGGAAAAATAACGGTTTGCCCTCTCTTTGTCACCTTCACCGAGCTTATGTGCGATGATGGCACTGCCGCCCGTACCGAACATAAAACCCAATGCACCGGGAAGCATCAGGAAAGGCATAATGAAATTGACTGCTTCAAACGCTTCTTCTCCGACATAATTGGAAACGAAAAAGCCGTCAACAACACCGTAGATCGAAGTAAAGATCATCATAATGATCGATGGGAAAACGAATCGGAGTAATTTTTTATATGTAAAATGATCGGATAATTGAATTGCCGCCATAGAAATATTCCTTTATGTAAAAGTTGATTTATATGGCAGTATAACATATTCCGTATGATTTGTCAAGGAATGAAAAATTCTCAAAGTGGATTGCGTTTTTTGAAAAAATGTGATATGATATGATTTACGTGATAAATAACGGATAAGGAGAAACGACTATGTTTGATCTTCATATACACAGCAAAAATTCGCATGACAGCAAGCAGACTTTGGATGAGATCTGTGAAAATGCGATTGCGAGAGGACTTTCGGGTGTTGCTGTCTGCGACCATGCGGATACGTGGTTTTTTGATAAAGACCGTACTTATGATATGATTGCAAATTGTATGAACGATATCGATGCGGTAAGGGAAAAATACGGAGAACGTCTTGAAATTCTCAAGGGTGTGGAGATGGCGGAATATCTGGATTATCCCGAACGGGCGGAACGCTTACTGCAAGCGCATGATTTTGACGTGATTCTCGGTTCGGTACACAGTATCTTGTATGAGGATATAACGGATGCGTATTCCCGTATCGATTTTTCCGCGATGCCGATGGAAAAGATATTTGAATTTTTGGGAGAATACTTCGGAAAGATGGCGGAAATGGTTGAAAAAACGGATTTTGATATTCTGACACATCTGACTTGTCCTTTGCGTTATATCAATGGAAAATATAAACGAAACGTGGATATATTATATTTTAAGAAGGAGATCGGGGAGGTTCTTTCCCTGATTCAGCAAAAAGGAATTGCTTTGGAGCTCAATACATCGGGAATCGGTAACGCTTACGGTGATTATATGCCGCATGAAACGATTCTTCGTATGTATAAAGATATGGGTGGCAAACTGATTACCTTGGGCAGTGATGCACATATGCCGCAATATATAGGGAACGGTTTCAAAGATGCAAAAGAACTTTTGCGGGGTATCGGCTTTCATGAATATTGTGTATTTCGCCAAAGAAAAATGTCTTTATACCAATTTTAAACAGGAGATTTGTGGAAATCAAGCATACCTTTTATACAAAAGTACATTTGTCAATAGAAATTTTCATGATATGCCGTATATTTTTTGTTTTGAAATGATACATAATTTCTATAACAATATGTTGTTGAGACTGTTGACTTTTGCACAAGATATTGTTATAATAGTAAACACAGAACCAAATCACGAGCGACCCCGCCGAACGTCTGCGGCGAGGTCGTATTTATGCCGATAGATCAACATTACGAAAGCTTGCGTTCCGCGCAAGAAACATTATGATAAAGAGGAGGATCCCGATGAAGATTATCAAAAGAAACGGCTCGGAAATGCTTTTCGACCCTCAGAAGATCATACTTGCCATCACCAAGGCAAACGACAGTGTCGTTCCCAGCGCGCGTATGACTCCCGTACAGATCAAGAGAATCGCGGAAGACGTGGAAAGCGCGGCAGAGCATATGAACCGTGCGCTCAGCGTGGAAGAAATTCAGGATATGGTCGAAGACCAGATCATGAATCAGCGCGCATTTGACGTGGCAAGACGTTATATCACATACCGTTATAACCGTGCGCTCATCCGCAAATCCAATACCACCGATGAGCAGATCATGAGCCTCATCGAATGTAACAACGAAGAGGTCAAGCAGGAAAATTCCAATAAAAATCCGACCGTCAACAGCGTTCAGCGCGACTATATGGCGGGCGAAGTCAGCAAGGATATCACAAAACGCATCCTTCTTCCCAAAGAGATCGTTTCGGCGCATGAACAGGGCATCATCCATTTCCATGATGCAGACTATTTCGCGCAGCATATGCACAACTGCGACCTTGTCAATCTGGAAGATATGCTTCAGAACGGCACTGTTATCAGCGGTACGATGATTGAAAAGCCGCACAGCTTTTCCACAGCCTGCAATATCGCAACGCAGATCATCGCACAGGTCGCTTCCTGTCAGTACGGCGGTCAGAGCATCAGCCTGACACATCTTGCTCCTTTCGTTGACGTTAGCCGTCAGAAGATCAGAAGACTCGTGCGCGAAGAACTTTCTGATCTGCCCGGTATCACCGAAGAAAAGATCAATGCCATTGCCGAAAAACGTCTGCATGAAGAAATCGAACGCGGTATTCAGATGATTCAGTATCAGGTTGTTACGCTCATGACGACGAACGGTCAAGCACCTTTCGTTACGGTATTTATGTATCTTGGCGAAGCAAAGAACGAACAGGAACGCGCAGACCTCGCGCTCATCATTGAAGAAACGCTCAAACAGCGTTATAAAGGCGTTAAAAACGAAAAAGGCGTTTGGGTAACGCCTGCATTCCCGAAGCTTATCTACGTTTTGGAAGAAGCGAATATTCATGAAGACAGCCAATATTATTATCTGACAAAGCTTGCGGCAAAATGTACCGCAAAACGCATGGTTCCCGACTATATCTCCGAAAAGATCATGCTTCAGAATAAAGTGGATAAAAACGGTGAAGGTCATTGCTATACCTGTATGGGCTGCCGTAGCTTCCTGACACCTTATATCGATGAAAACGGCAAACCGAAATATTACGGCAGATTCAATCAAGGTGTCGTTACGATCAACCTCGTCGATATCGGTCTTTCTGCCGACAAAAACATGGATCGTTTCTGGGAAATTTTTGACGAACGCATGGAGCTTTGTCACAGAGCATTGCAATGCCGTCACGACCGACTCACAGGTACGCTTTCCGATGCTGCTCCCATCCTCTGGCAGCACGGCGCGCTTCTTCGCCTTGCGAAAGGGGAAACCATCGATAAATATCTCCATGGCGGTTATTCCACGATCTCCCTCGGTTACGCGGGTCTTTGGGAATGTGTATACAGCCTGATTGGCAGAAAGCTCACCGAACCCGAAGGCGAATCGCTCGGTCTTGAGATCATGCGCAAGCTCAACGAATACACTGCAAAATGGAAAAAAGCAGAAAATATCGACTATTCGCTTTACGGCACCCCGCTGGAAAGCACTACTTATAAATTCGCAAAATGCTTGCAGAAACGCTTCGGTATCATCCCGAACGTAACGGATAGAAGTTATATCACCAATAGCTATCACGTTCATGTTACGGAAGAAATCGATGCTTTTGATAAGCTCGCTCTCGAAGCGAAATTCCAGGCACTTTCTCCCGGCGGCGCGATCTCTTACGTGGAAGTTCCGAATATGCAGAATAATATCGAAGCGGTCCTTTCCGTGATGAAGTTTATCTATGATAATATCATGTATGCGGAACTCAATACCAAGAGCGACTACTGTCAGGTCTGCGGTTATGACGGCGAGATCGAGATCAAAGAAGATGACAGCAAGCTCATTTGGGAATGCCCGAATTGCGGTAATCGCGACCAGAGCAAAATGAACGTCGCAAGACGTACTTGCGGTTATATCGGTACGCAGTATTGGAATCAGGGCAGAACACAGGAGATCAAAGAACGCGTTCTGCATCTTTGATAAATGAAATTATGAATTACGCACTGATACGAAAAAATGATATCGCAAACGGTATCGGCGTTCGCGTGTCGCTTTTTGTCAGCGGATGCCGACATCATTGCAAAGGTTGCTTCAATCCTGAAACATGGAATTTTTCTTACGGAAAGCCGTTCACGGATGAAACGATCGCAGAGATTCTGACGGCACTGAAACCCGATTATATCGCGGGACTTTCTCTCCTCGGCGGAGAACCTTTTGAACCTGAAAATCAGGAAGCTCTTATAAAACTGACTTCTGCGGTTCGTGAACGCTATCCGCAAAAAACGATCTGGTGTTATTCCGGTTTCCGTTTTGAAGATCAGCTTTTCGTGGGTAAGGTCGGCAATCCCGAAACGGCGCGCGCTCTCCTTTCCAATCTTGACGTTCTGGTCGACGGAACATTCAAAGAAGAATTGAAAGATCCTTCCTTGTTATTCCGAGGTTCTTCCAATCAGAACATCATTGACGTTCCGAAATCCCTTGCGGCAGGTACGATGGTCCTTCTTGCAGGCAAATGGAGACGCACGATGGGTAGTGGCGACATCAACGATCTGTAAGGGGAAAGCCCCTTGGAACCCGTTTATTGCGAACGGACATTGATATATTGCTTCATTTCATTCCTCCAATAAAACCAACAGAGCAGACCGAAGTCTGCTCTGTTGGTTTATCGGTAGATATACTTGACTTTTCAAAATATTGTTATTATAATAATAGCCGTGGAAAACCTCCGTCGAAATCGGATATTTTTAAAATTTTTCGATCGGCGGCGAATGGTATAAAGACGGTCGCTTCTGCATCCCGTGAGCGCGGAATGGAGGCGAATGTATAGCCCTCGTGGGAATTTTTCTCGAAAAGGGGGTGGTACATATGCTTTTTTCATTTATCTGTGAAATTTGTTCCCTGATCGGAACATTGGCAAGCATCATTTCTCTCGTTGTTTGCTTATATGACAGAAAGAAAAAGTGAGCCGTCTGCTGCAACAGAATGGCTCACTAAGCAAATTTAGTGTATCTACTTGATTGTGGTGACCGTCGGGTTTTCCACATCTTTATTTTATCATTTTTTTTCATTTTTGTCATTATATCTATTGACCAAAAAATGAATCGGATTTTTGGATGAATTGCACAACAGAGCAGACCGAAGTCTGCTCTGTTGGTTTTATTGGGGGACCATTATGCTGTTGTGCCCGAAAATTTCTGTTTTGCGGCGCTGATCTTCTGAGCTTCTGCCTGTTCGGCGGGATACCAACCTTTTTTGCTCATTTCAGAATAGATCTGATTCTGGAGGCAAAGCATTTCATCAAGCGCGTTTTTGAAAGCCGTATGAACGGCGGGAGTGGCGGATTCGACCGTACCGTGCATTGCGAGATCGCACATACCTTTGACATTACCAAGAACGGATGCCATCATTGTTTTATCATCCATGTTTATGACCTCCTTTTTATGTGTTCAAAAGGGAATAGAATTGATTGAAAAGCTTGGTTTCCTTAGCGGAAACGTCCTGAAGAAGCGTGCGTAAAGAGGTGTCCTGTACCTGAGAAGCAAAATCCGTACAGCATTTTTTGTGTTCTGTCAGATGATCGAGTGTGTCTTCGATATAAAGCAATTCTTTTGGGGACATTTTTTTGATTACCTCGTTTCTTTTTGGGATATGCTTATTATTGCTGAAAAAGAGGGGTTTTATACAAAATGGATATCATTTTATCTCTTGACCGTATATCAAAAATATGATAAGATGAAAGAAAACGGTTTTTATGATATAGGAGGTTATCTATGAAATTGATATCATGGAATGTAAATGGTTTCCGTGCGTGTCTTGGCAAAGGTTTCGGAGATTTTTTCTATAATATGAATGCGGATTTTTTCTGTATTCAGGAAACGAAAATGCAGCCGGGACAAGCGGAATTTGAAACGGATGGCTATTATCAGTATTGGTATAGTGCCGAGAAAAAGGGATATTCGGGTACAGCAATTTTTGCAAAAAAAGAACCGCTTTCCGTGCAATATGGTATCGGAATTCCCGAACATGATACGGAAGGACGCGCCATTACGCTTGAATATGAAGATTTTTATTTGCTTTGTGTCTATACCCCCAATGCACAAAGAGAACTTGCAAGGCTTGATTACCGTATGCAATGGGAAGATGCGCTCCGCGGTTATATCAAAGGCTTGGATGCAAAGAAACCTGTGATTTATTGCGGTGATTTAAACGTAGCGCACGAGGAAATCGACCTGAAAAATCCCAAGACCAATCATCATAGCGCGGGTTTTTCCGATGAAGAAAGAGGAAAATTTACCGAACTACTGAACGAGGGCTTCAAAGATACGTTCCGCGCGCTTTATCCCGATAAGGTTGAATATTCGTGGTGGAGCTATATGATGAAAGCAAGAGAAAAGAACGTCGGTTGGCGTATCGATTATTTCGTGGTATCCAATCGTATTTTTGAAAAAGTAAAAGACAGTTTTATTCTGACGGAGATCATGGGCAGCGATCATTGTCCCGTCGGTATTGAGATCGATATGTAAGATAAAAACGGCATCATGGGATGCCGTTTTCTTTATGTATTTGAAAGTGCCTCCATAAAAAATTGAGATGCAAAGCGGATACCTTTGATAAAAGCGGTTTCTTCGGAAATACATAATAATTCTGTGAGATATCGATCGTATTTTTCCAGTGTTTCTTGCAGATATTCGTTTAGATTTTCCGATAATTTTAATTTGTGTTTTTCTATGATTTGTTCCAAATGGCGCATTTCGTCTGTTACTAAAGGGGTTTCAATAGGGCATTCATTACCGTTCCAAATATTTTTCAGAAAATTGTTCATAAGAATCTCCTTAATAAATTATTTTTAAATATATTATATGACAAATAGTCATATAATGCAAGAGTCTAAATTCATAAATTTTTGCTGATTTAATTATTGAATATGACCGAACGTCATATGACGATATGTCCTAATATGATAAAATAGAATCAATAATGATATTTGCGGAGATTTTTATGGAAAATAATTTAAAATTATTGCGGTTGCAAAAGAAAAAGACACAGCTTATGGTACAGATGGATACGGGAATTGAACAGGCACTTCTTTCAAAATATGAAAACGGATTACGGATTCCACCTACGGAAACACTTATTATTCTTGCAGATTATTATAATGTCAGTATTGATTATATTTTAAAGAGAACGGATATTCCTAAATTTGACGGATAAAGAAACAAAGAACGGCATTGAAAAAATGCCGTTTTTTTCTTTAAAAAATGAAGGTTTTTCCTTTTCTTTTCCGATTATCTTTATGAAGAAGCCCAAAAATGCGAAAGGAGATGAGTGAAATGTTTTTTATGGTTTTAGGCGAAGAAAGCTCGCGGGAAAAATGCAAACGGCTCTATATGCAATATCACCGTGATATATTTGAAAAGGCTTTTTCACTTCTTCACGATCATTACGATGCGGAAGATGCGGCGCAAGAAGCATGGACAGCGATCTTCAAAAATATCCATATGCTTTCGGAAGACGATCCCCATACGTTGAAAGCGACTCTTTTAACGGTTGTGAAATACAAAGCGATCGATCTTTTTCGGAAGCGATGCAAAACGAGTGAAATGCATGAACCGATTGAAACTGCTGATTGGGATCATCCTGTCAGCGATTCGGTTTTTTCTGAAATTTGTGAAAATGAATCCGTAGAGGTTTTATTTTCCTGTATGAAAGAAATGGATGAAAAATATACCGATGTTTTAAGGCTTTATTATTTGCAAGGACACACGACGCGTGAGATCGCAAAATTATTTTCGCTGAACGTAAAAACCGTTGAAACCCGTCTTGCAAGAGGTCGGACGATCCTTTGCCAAAAATTAAAAGAAAAAGGTTATGCGTAAGCATAACGGAAAGGAATTTTTTATGAAAAACAAAAATTTAAACGAAGCGTTTCGTATGCTTGATAAAGAAAATCTGAAGCATACGGAAAGCGTACCTGCGGAAGAACTTTATTATTCTCCCGCATATGAAAAACACATTGCCAGTCTTTTTGATGAGAAAAAAGCGTTCTCTTGGAAAACATTTGGCAAACGTGCCGTTGCTTTTGCGCTTTGTGCGGCATTTGCCGTCGGTATTTTTGTCGCAATGCCGAAAACAAAGCAGCCCGATACGTCGGAACCCAATCCCCCTTTGCAGACGGAGATCACGAATGTTGACAACGTCGATTTCGTCATCGTGAATGAGGGAATCAAATCGGAAGAACTTGCTGAGCTGATTGAACAGCGCGGCTATATGGAAGGCACTTACGAATACGAATATATGCAGATTCTTTCTGAAATTTCTTATTATACGGGTATCGCGCAGACTTATCTTGCAAACGCAAAATATCATCGGGAAAATGCCGTATACGAAAAAAATTCCTTTATTGGCTGCGACTTTTTTGAACGCATTGATATTGACGAATGGAACGCGCCTTACGAAGATATGGTTCGTTACGGTGTCGAAATGCTAAGTAGCTGCGGTTTTGAACCGACTTATATCACGATCGAAATGTTCACTGATTATTGGTTCCGTGAATCCGATCTCGGTATCCGCCGCGGCGTTGCGACCTGCGCGGGACTTCCTCTCACCGATATGCACGAAACCATGACGGAATACGCAGAAAAACTGCTTGCGCTCGAAGAAAAATATCCCGATTACGAGGGAGAACTGACCGTCAGCACCTATGTGCGCGAGATGGCAGAAAAGGTCATTGAGGCTTGCAAACCCGTTGGCGAAAATGAAGAAACCTATCTGCTTGCTTGGCAGGAATATTATAACGATATTCAGCCCAAGGTCATCGTTACGGAAGAATTTATTCCCGAGCTTGACGCTGTGAAAATCACGATCACGGGCGAGGGCAGATATACAACGGTAGAGCTTGCACCCCGTTTCATCGAAAATTATCAGTATGAAACCTTTATCAATACGCATAATTTTTATAATCAACAGCAAATTCCCACACAGACCTTCTCGATCTATATGCCGATTTATACTTATTATAACCCCGACAGGAAACCTTTGCGAATCACAAAATATCATAATGAAACCGATACGACAAGCTATGACGAAATGTACGAGCTGAAGCTGAATCCTGCGGATTATTTCTCCGATGACCTCATTACGATGGAAAACGACCAATTGGATGCGGCGCTCCGCGCACATTTCGGCGGCGATTATTCCGAGCGTGATCTGCTTCATGTAACCGGTATCCTCGTTCAAAATCACAATGGTAACCCGCAGATTATACTTGATACGTGGGAAAATGGAAAGCGTGACAGTCTTTATATTCCTTTGGACGAAACGGAAACACTCTCCGAAGAACTCGAAAACGATCTCCATCATTTCCATGGCTTGGCTTACTGTCAGCGTAATGCCAATGCGGAATATTTGGTTTCCGATGCGCTTCTTGAGGAACTTCAGCCCTATATCGTAAATCCCGATATCGAACAGTTGACACCTGTAACCTAATAGAAGAAAAGGAACGGCTTTTGCCGTTCCTCAGCCTGTCGAAAAAGCTATGTAGAAAAATTGAAAATAAAAAGTTGCACAAAAAACTCAAAAAGATACCTATTATAATGTGAGTTCGATGAAAATTCATGTAGAAAACTAAAATGAAGATTTTGCCAAGGCCTTCACCTTTGGGGAAGGTGGCAGCGAAGCTGACAGATGAGGTTTTGTCACCATTATCACCTTTTTTGCTTTGATTATGTTCAAGAACCTCACCCGTCAAGGCAAATTGCCTTGACACCCTCCCCACAGGTGAGGGCTCTGGCGAACTCTTTCGTTTGTTTTTCTACGTAAATTTTTCAAAAATTCTTATCGAACTCAAGTTATTATAAAGGCTCGCCCTTTGGGAGAGCTCCCGACGAAAGTCGGGTGAGAGGGCGGTAATATATGCTGA
>JAFUQQ010000050.1 GCA_017472285.1 Clostridia bacterium
GGTCTGACAGCCATTTAGGCTGTCATTCAAGACCCTCACGCCGCTTCGCTACCCGAAGTGAGAGGCTTTCAATTAGTTTTTTGAAAAAATTGGTGAGAATTTATTTGTTTTTTCCGTAACACACTTAAGTTGACTACATTGACCTTTGGGGAGGGTGTCAAGGCAAATTTGCCTTGACGGGTGAGGCTCTTGAACGAAATGGAAGCAAAAAATGCAATATAGGCGATAAAACCTCATCCGTCAGCTTCGCTGCCACCTTCCCCAAAGGTGAAGGCTTTAGAAATCTTCTCCTTGTGAAAAGAAATATTTGTGCAACTTTTTATTTTCGACTTTTCTACATAGCTTTTTCGACAGCCTGAAAGCGGGCAATGCCCACTTTTTTATTCCATCAGTCAATAAATTTCCCTTCATAAAGCTCCGTATCATTGACGATCAGGAGATCGTTGAGCTTGAGATCGGGCATTTCGGAATCGCTTTCTACGGTTTTGCTGATAATATAATAACCGTTCTGTTCCCAAAGGATGCTGACTTCGCGTTTTTCCGCCGTACCGTTATCAAAGACATAAACGTAAGTAATACCGTTTTCCGCGCGAACGGTTTCCGAAGGGATACGATAACCGTCATAAGCATGACGGATGGCTTCAATACGTTGGGTACGTGTGATATCAAAATCACGGGGCAAGCTGGAAGCATAGAAAATAAGGAGAGCCGAACCGTTTTCCATATCTTTGGAGATCAGCTTCATCGGAATGGTTTCCGTATAACTGTTATCAAGGAAAAGACAGTCGTAAAGCGTGCCTGTCAGGAAACCCTCCGCATCTTTTTCCGTTGTTTTGACGGCATAATACCATTCCGTGCTGGTCACGAGCGTACCGACCGCATTGGAATTGATCTGCGGAGCGTTATGGATCAAGGTTTCAAAAGTTTCAAAATCCAGCGTTTCAATGATATCAGATGTAAAGATCGTTTCATAACCATCCGTTTCCGAATAAAAATATCCAGAAGTCTGTGTCACGACACTTTCCGTCGGATTACCGAGCGAGGATGCAAGCGTTGCTTTCCGATTTTCAAGCAAAGCAATCTCTGCATCGTAATTATTTTTATCGGCAGTCAGAAGATCTTTTTTAGCCATCAAGACAAGCAGTTCATCGCCGAGCGCATCTGCGGCGGCTGTATCGCCTGCGGCTTGTTTTTTCGTGATCTCATACGAAACGAGTTCAATCTTCTGTTCCACTTCCGCTTCGGTCAATCTGCCAAGCGACATACTGCGGCGCAAAATTTCGATCTGCTTTTTGATCTCCGCAATCTGTGAAGAAACCGCTTCGTTGCCGTAACGGTAAACGTCTGCGACGGAACAGTTTGCGGGTACTTTTTCCCCGTCATAATAATGATAATTGCACATACCGCCCGAATAAGAAGTCAGTACCGTTTCTTCACGGAAGATGTATCCCGTAAAAATCTGGCTGTCTTGGGCAGTATACGGACGCACGGCATAAAATTCTGCATCGGGACGCATTCCTCTTGCGATATGATAGATGGCATAAACCGCCGCCAATATACATAACGCAACGACAAGGATTCTTTTATATTTTTTCATATCGCCTGTTTTAATCATGGCGTACTCCTTCAAGGATTCATCATAAAATGGATATCAATGATCGCATGAGCGGCAGATACGAAACCATAGTCGTCTTCATAACGGTCATCATCGGGATAGAGCCAATGGACAGCGGGATTGCGGCGAAGCCATGTGAGCTGACGTTTTGCATAATGACGTGTCGCAATTTTAATGGCATCTGCAGCTTCTGCTTTCGTCATTTCTCCGTTCAGATAACCAAGCAGTTCTTTATAACCGATCGCACCGCCCGCTGTGGTTTCGGACGCAAGATATCCTTTTTCAAAAAGCGTTCTTGCTTCTTCTTCCAGCCCCATACGGAACATTTCATCCACACGCATATGGATACGGACATACAGATTGTCACGGTTTTTATAATCGAGCGCAATGATACAAGCATTATAAGGCGATTCGCCGCGGATGGCATTTTTATCCCATTCCGTTTTGGTCATACCCGAAAGCTTGCAGATTTCCAAAGCGCGTGCAACACGTTTGATATTATTCGGATGAATGGCTTCCGCCGCTTCGGGATCGATCTCGCGGAGTCGGGCATGAAGTGCTTCCGCCCCTTCCTTTTCCGCAAATGCAAGAAGTTCCGTACGGTATGCAAGATCGGGTTCCATTTCTCCGAAATCCACGCCGCGAAGTACGGAATCCAGATAAAGTCCCGTACCGCCGCAAAGGATCGGCATTTTTCCGCGGGAATATACGTCCTCAATGGCTTTTTTTGCAAGCTCCGCAAATGCCGCCGCGGAAAAATCCGTGTCGGGATCACAGATATCGATCAGATGATGCGGGACTTCCGCGCGGTCTTTTTCTGTTGGTTTGGCTGTGCCGATATCCATGCCGCGATAGATCTGCATGGAGTCACAGGAGATCAGTTCGCCGTTCAGATCTTTGCAAAGCTGCATCGCAAGCGAGCTTTTACCGCTTGCGGTCGGACCTGCGATGGCAATAACGGGAATTTTTTTCATAATAGTTCCTTTTTATATCAGTATTTTTTTGTTTCCGGGAAGATGCTTTTTAAAAAAAGCACCTCCCCAAACCCCTCCGCAAAAACTTTTCTGTGTGCTCTCTGATTGAAGTTATTTGTAAAGAGGTAATATTTCTTCGTAGTGCCTTGTTTCTGTTATTTTATAAATATCACATCTACGATGGTGATGCTATATAAGATTCTACCGATTGGCGGTCCGCCAATCGGTAGATGTCAGAATAGATCGCTGTGTGTTCCTGTACGAGAAAGCATCAGTACGACTTCGGCTTCGTTAATTCTGTATACAAGCAACCAATCGGGCTGTATATGACATTCCCGAAAACCTTTATAATTCCCTGTCAGAGAATGATCTCGGTATTTTTCTTCTAAAGGAATACGGTTTGCCAATTTCTCAACGACATCATCCAGAAGCATCAGATTATATCCTCGTTTAGCAATCATTTTCAAGTCTTTTTTGAATTGATTGGAGGGAATAATATCAAGTTTCATCTAAAACCTCATCCATCAAGGCTTTAAAATCGGAATACCTTTTATATCTTTCGGGGTGGGCTTTCATTTCGTAATATTCATTGAGTGCGGCAACGGTTTCTGCATTGGGCACTTCGGTTGTCAATTCAAAAGGAATACGTTGTTCTCTGACCACAGTTTTAGCAAAGATATTAAACGCCGCACTGACGGACAGACCAATCTCTTGACAAAAAAGATCAAACGCTTTTTTGGTTTCTTCATCCATTCGGATGTTTACAGTTGTTTGTGCCATTTTATAAACACCACCTTTCACTTATATTATATCCGATTTCCATGCATTTGTCAACACAAATGATATACAAACATCTTCATGGATTAAAATTCAATTTCAAAAATCAGCTTACTGTGATTTTCTTTTTTTGCTTGATTTTCCATAGTTGCCTGTTTTTTGATGCCGATATCCATAACCGTTGCATCAATAGCGAGAGCGGTTTTATAGGACATTGTTGCAGAAGAAGAACCCTCAAGTTCGAGTCGGCGAGATTTGATCGCATTGGTATCGGAACATCTCATTTCAATCAATTTTTTGATATTATCATCATGTGCAAACCATTTGAGTGTAGGAGGCACAGGATTATCGCTTCCGGCAAATTTTGTTTTTGTATGTCCGCTTCTTTGAGAAGAATTGATGAATGAAAAATCATTTTCAAAATTCTCATCGGAGGTTACCGAAATATTTTTTATATCGGCACTTTTTCTTGATTTGATTGCACTATGTCCGAGTTTACTTTCCGTATCAGTTTCAATGATTTCAATAGAACAACTTCTTGCACCCAACGAATATGCGATATATTCCAATTCCGAAAGACGTTCTTCATGAGATTTAGTAAAAATAGAATCGATATTGATATAACGATTGGGATCGAAGTTATCTACAAAATAAATTGCATCACAAGAAACGGAGGGCACAAAAGTAATATTTTTCAGAGAAACAGCATCGTCATAAAGATGTAATACTTCCATGCGACCTTTATTGCTCGTCCAACCGATTGCGCCTTCGCAAACATCGATATCACGACGTATGGCTTCGTCTACGATCATAATTATATTAGGGAGATTGAAATTTTCGCTTTGATAAACATCGGGGAAAAGAGGGTTGTATTTTTTCATTCTGCGAAGATAATTGTCATTTTTTGCTTTTTCCAAAAAGACTTTTGCATTTTTTTGCGTATTTTCACCTACTTTTTTCCCAAAATCAGAAACCTTATGTAAAACATCTGCTACGGAGGATTTCTTTTTCTCCTCAGTTATTGTCGTAGCTTCATCGTTATTGGTATTCATGGGCATTTCGTTGATATTATCAGTCATAGTCATAACTCCTTTGATTTTAGTTTATAAAAGCGGGGGGAATTTTCGCGAATATCTGCAAAAAGCAAGATTATGCAATAAACATCGCATCGCCAAAGGAGAAGAAGCGATATTCTTCCTTGACAGCGGTTTCATATGCATTCATCACAATCTCGCGGTTGGAAAACGCGGAAACGAGCATGATGAGGGTACTCTGGGGCAGATGGAAATTGGTGATAAGGGCATCCACGGCTTTGAAACGGTAACCGGGATAAATGAAAATACCCGTATCATCACACATGGGATGTACAATTCCGTCATCGGTAGAAGCACTTTCAAGGGTACGGCAAGAAGTTGTGCCGACGGCAATGATACGACCGCCGTTTGCACGCGCACGGTTGATCTTTTCGGCGCTTTCTTCGGTCACGGTGAAAAATTCGCTGTGCATGACATGGTCGGTAATAGCATCTGCTTTGACGGGACGGAACGTACCGAGTCCGACATGGAGCATAACGGGAACGACTTCAATACCCATTGCACGAATTTTATCGAGAAGTTCTTCCGTGAAATGCAACCCCGCCGTGGGCGCAGCGGCAGAACCTTCTTCCCGCGCATAAACGGTCTGATAATCACTGTTATTTTTGAGTTCTTCGGTAATATAAGGAGGCAAGGGCATTCTGCCGATCTCGTCAAGGATGGAATAGAGATTTCTGCCTCTCGTTTTATCGTATTCAAAATGGACGATACGGTTGCCGTCTTCGGTTACGTCGGAAATGACGGCATCTAAAAGTCCGTTACCAAAACGCACTCTTGCGCCTTCTTTGAGTCTTTTTCCGGGACGAACGATGGTTTCCCAAAGGTCAAGCGAGCGTTGGCGGAGCAGGAGAAATTCACAGTCTGCGCCTTCCGTACCGTCTTCACGAATCTTTTTGCCGTAAATACGAGCGGGAATCACTTTGGAATCGTTGACAACAAGCACGTCACCCGGACGGAGATATTCCGTAATATCACGGAATATACGGTGTTCGATTTCACCCGTTTCTTTATCAAGCACCATGAGTCTTGCGCCGTCACGTGTTTCGGACGGATGTTGCGCGATCAGTTTTTCGGGCAAAAAATAATCAAAATCGGATGTTTTCAGATTGGTTTCTGTCAGATTGTTTTTTATCATAATTATTTTAACCTTTTTTCTTTTAAAATTATTTCTTAAATTATATCACATCTTTTCTTTTTATACAATATTATTTTTATGAATTTTCTTTCGGTGCGAAAAAACACCGCACCCAAAAGGATGCGGTGCAGCCTATCAAAAAAGGTATGTGGGAAAGACTTTAAAAATCCTCAAAGATCAAGCGTTTTCTTCCTGTCTTTGCGTCAGAACGTCAAGAAATTCATTGAGATCGGCTTCAAGCTGTGCTGTCGTATCGCCAAGGCAGACCCATTCCGTCCAGAAAGATTTATAAGCGCGGACGAGCATAACTTCCGTGAAAGCAACGGAGCGTTTGAGTTCCGCATCGGAAACACGGAATTTTTCATCGTTTTCAAGCTGTTCGGCTTCTTCTTCGGTTTCCGCGGCATCGATCATTGCGCGGTTGGCTTCGATTAGACGCTGATCTTCCGCGAGTTCTTCCTCGGTCTTTTTGCGTTTGACTTTGATAACAGCACGGCTGATATAACCCGATTCATATTTTTTCTCACCTTCCGTTTCAAAAACATCGCTCTGTCTTTGATCTTCATGGTCCTTTTGACTGAACGTCAGATCAAGCTCATAACCGAGCGCAAGGAAGTCCGCTTCCTTATTCTGACAGACATTTTTGATATCTTCCGCGAATTTCTGTTCGGAAACGAAGATATCCTCATTGGAAATTTTCTTTCTTTTGATTTCCATTTTTGCAATTCTCCTTTTTGTGGAAATAAATTTAAAATTTTTTATAATATTTTTAAGCATCTTTATAAAAAAATGTTGAAAAATTAACGATTTGGGTATACAATAGAAATGTATTGAAAAAGCGGAATGTTTTCACATCCGACCGTTGAAAAGAAAGGATCAGAATCATGCCTACGCATCAGCACGATCAAACCGTTACTTTTTCGCTCGCAAGCGATAAAGAAAGACAGAACAGAATGATTTTACAGGAGGTGTACTCTGCCCTGCTTGAAAAAGGCTATAACCCCATCAATCAGATCGTTGGTTATATCCTCTCCGAAGACCCGACTTATATCACAAACCATCGCAACGCAAGAAGTCTGATCCGTAAGATCGACCGCGATGATTTGCTTGGCAGTATGCTCCGCGAATATCTCAATATCTGATTTCGTTTTCATTATATTCATTATAATGGAAACGTGGCGGAAATTGCAATAGCTTTTTTATAATTTAACAAAAAAACAGACGCAACCGCGTCTCAGCCTGTCAAAAAACCCCGTTTCAAAAATCGAAACGGGGTTTTTTGACAGGCTGAGCCTTCTCCAGTGGGAGAAGGCTTTTCATGCCCTTGAAACAGAGGTTTCGGGTATCGCAAGCCTCCGCATTATAGGAAATCAACTGAAAATATTTTCTAAAATGCGAAACAAAAGTTTGATTTTTGAAGAATTGTATGATAAAATAAGAAAAAAAGCAAAATTTATTTGGGAAGGAACAGACGATATGAAACAAGGTCTAACCGAAAAAGAAAACGAAATGTATCGCTATATCTGCGAATCCACGGAGCGCAACGGCTATTCGCCATCCGTCCGTGATATTCAAGAGGCACTCAGTATCAAAAGCACAGCGACGGTACATTCATATCTCAATAAATTGGAAGCGAAAGGGTATATCCAGAAAGCACAGGGCAAGAGTAGAACGCTGCGCGTGGAAACGGAAAATACCGTATCACATTCAGTCAGCGTTCCGATCGTGGGACAAGTCGCGGCGGGGCTTCCCGTTCTCGCACAGGAAAATTGCGAAGGCTATATTGAATTTTGTCCGCCAAGGGGTGTTATGCGCGGCGAACTGTTCGCACTCCGCATCAAAGGTGAAAGCATGATCGAAGCCGGGATCCTCAACGGAGATTACGTCATCGTCAATCGCACGAGCTACGTGGAAAACGGTGATATTGCTGTCGTAATGATCGGAGATGAAGCAACGGTCAAGACGTTTTACCGTGAAAACGGTGTTTTCCGTCTTCAGCCCGAAAACCGTGATATGCAGCCGATCATTACCAAAGAAGTTTATATTCTCGGAAAGGTCATTGCGGATATCCGCTATTATTAAGTCATGGAAAAACAAATATTATGCTCGACGGGAACGATCGTCGGCAGAGCAAACGGTTTTGATCACCGTTTGATTATCAAATATAAGGATGAGATCGAAGCGGACGGCTTTGAGCTGATGATGCTGAAAGCGTTTTACGGCAGACTGCCCGAAATCGCGGAAGAATTGAACCGCGCGGACGTTCCGATACGGACGATCCATTTTGAAAAGGATATCACGGCGCTTCTCGGGCTTGGAGATGAAGAAGACAGGCGCGAAGGCTTGCGTTTATTTGCGGATAACGTGGATATGGGACGCGCTGTCGGTGCGAAAAAGGCAGTTTTTCATCTTTGGGACGGACGGTTTTCCGCCGAACAGGTCGAAAGCGGAATTTTACTTCTGGAAACGCTTTATGAGATCTGTGAAAAACGCGGCGTGGAATTACTCGTGGAGGGTGTTCCCTGCAAAACTTCCCCGTATGCGCTCGTTTGTGAGATCGCGGAAAAATATCTGTCTTCGCGGTTTACTTTTGATACGCGTCATTCCGATTTTATGGGCGAAACGGATACTTTTTTCGAAAGTCCTCTCTGGCAGAACCGCATCGGTCATATTCACGTCAGTGATTATTCGGGCGAAACCGCGGAAGGTATGTGGGGTGTGACACGTCCCATCCTTCATCCCGGCGAAGGTCTCATCGATTTTGAAAAGTTCTTTACCGCGGCGGCGCGTTGCGCCTGTGATACCGTCACGCTGGAATCTCCCGTCATGTTTCCCGACGGTACACATGATATTCTCAAACTGAACCGCACGCTCTCACTTTTGAAGAAAAATTTATAAAATTTCTATGAATCATGCGTTCTTCTTTGAATTTTGATGGAAAAAAGGTTGAAATTATATGAAATTTGTGATATAATATATCGGTAAACTTAAAAAAATAAATAAATTTCAAAAAACGGCAGAGGATTTTCCCATTTGCCGTCAAGAAAGGAAAACAACGATGAAAAAATTACTTTGTCTTGCGCTTTCTCTTCTGATGTGTGCCGCTATCTTCACAGGTTGCGGAAAATTTGATATGGAAAACGCAGATCTTTCCGCTTACGTGGAACTTTCCGATATTTCCGAATTTTCTTATGCGGATATGTGCGCGGCTTATGAAGCTTACCGCGAAACTCTTTCCGTGGACCTCGCATCCTGCTCTCTCACCACAGGTTATACCATTGATTTCTTCGTAACGGCACAGCTCGACGGCGAAACAATCGATGCTTGGACACATAATACCGACAGCGATATGGTCAAGGGCTATGACGTTTACCGCAATCCTTCCGATTTTGATTACGCGCTCTGCTATAACGTCGATCAGGCTGAACTCTCTTCCAACACGGCAAGAACCGTCAAGATCGGCGAAGACTTCTCCTTCACCATGGTCATCTCCGAAGATTATGAAGATGCTTCCCTCGCAGGCAAAACCGTAAAATTTACAGTCAACGTGAAAAAAGCGGTTCCCGCGGTATATCCTGATTCCTATATTGCAGATAAACTTGCTGCGTTCTATGCGGCAGTTTCCAAGAGCAAAGATACCGTTGAATTCGGTGACACGCTCACGATGGACTTCACAGGTACGATCGATGGCGCACTCTTTGACGGCGGCACAGTTAAGAGCTATGTGATCGTCGTTGGCGAAGGCGGTCTGATTCCCGGCTTTGAAGAACAGCTCGTCGGTCACAAATTGAATGAAAAATTCGATATCACCGTAACCTTCCCCGAAGATTATGAAGACGAAAATCTCGCGGGCAAGGAAGCTGTTTTCGCAATCAAGATCAAAGACATCTATAACGATACCGCTCTGATCACAGACAATACACCTTTCGCAGATATGTGGGAACTCAAATATGCATTCCGTGTGGAAAGCTACCTTGATTATGCGATGGTTGATTACGTTCAGGATCAGTCCACTCTGATCGAATTGCCCGAAAAACTCGTCAAGAATTTTGAAAAGATCTTCAAATCTTACGTAAACCGTGCCGTTGCGGAAGAAGTTCTCTCTCTCGCAAGCAAGGGTTATTCTTACACCAAAAAAGAAGTCAAGGAAATGCTCTATCCCGACGGCAGTGATGTGACTTACGTTGAAGAAGGCGCAAAAAAAGCCGCTTACGACTACATGATCGCCGTTGCAATCCTCAGAGAATTGGATATGGAATACACCGAAAAGATGTATCAAAAAGATCTCAAACTCTTTGCGGAAGAATATACTGAAATTTACGGCGAAACCTATACTCCCGAAAAGATGGAAGAACTTTACGGCGAAGAAGTCCTTCGTACATCCTTCATCACTCCTCTCGTAACGGAAGAACTGATCAAACGCATTTCCGA
The DNA here is from genome assembly GCA_017472285.1 of Clostridia bacterium. GTDB lineage: Bacteria > Bacillota > Clostridia > Oscillospirales > CAG-272 > QALR01. The sequence continues at coordinate 10,027 of JAFUQQ010000050.1, forward strand.
TATGCCCGAAATCCCCGGCTAATCCATAACGCTATCAAAACAGGCGCATCATTTTTTGATGTGTCTGTTTTCGCTTTTTCTTTGCAAAAAGAAAAAGCTCGCAAAAAGAAATGCTCTGTGTTGCCTCTGTCTTTGCTGAGGCAACATTATGAGGTATTGTAAGAACAGGTGTCTTCGGCTGTTCGTTTTTTACGGCAGAGCATATTATATTGGTAAAAAGTTGATTATTTTTGATAAAAGTATGGAAAATGGAAATGATTTGTGATATAATATTAAAATAAGGGTTTTTATAACTTGAATAATTACGGTTTTGCGGTTTTATACCGCAAAGCAGGATCATATAGCGAAAGGATACAAAATAAAGACACAATGGCTATCAATGAATCGATTAAAAAACTGACGCTTCCTTGCGCGGTCATGCGTAATCTCGTTGCGTTTCCGGGTGTTCCGCTGACGGTTGACATGGACAAAGGTCCCGCGAAACGTATTTTTGAAAATGCAATCAAAGAAAATTCCCCCGTTTTCATCGTTTGTCAGAAAGATCCGATGGAAAATATCTCTGACGTAGGCGGCGTATATCCTGTCGGTGTTACGGCAAGGATCAAACAGATGATTAAGACACAGAGCGGTGTATTCCGTGTCGTGATCGAACCGATCTCCCGCGCGGTCATTTCGAATTTTACGGATGATAAGCTGAATATGGCGGAGGTCATGGAAAAAACGGTAATGGAAACGGAAACAGAGGTTCGTTCTCGTGCGATTCTCCGCGAGATCAAGGATATCATCCGCACGATCGTTAAGCTCGAACCGAAATTCTCCAAAGATTTTCTGATGCTGATGGATTCCCTCTCCGATCTAAATCAGGCTTGTGATTTCGCGGCGGCAAACCTTCTCATTTATACGGAAGACAAACAATCGGTTTTGGAAGAATTCGTTCCGACGGAACGCGGTGTGAAGCTGATTAATCTTCTGAATGCGGAGCAAGCCGTCCTTCAGGAACGTATGCATATCAAGCGCGAAGTGGATGAACGCATGAAAAAGAATCAGAGAGATTATTATCTGCGCGAACAGCTCAAACTCATTCATGAAGAGCTTGGTGCGGATGATGATGAATACGATGATGACGATCTGCGGGAATATGCGGAACGTTTGGAAAAAGGAAATTATCCCGAAAATGTGAAACAGTCACTCACCAAAGAGATCAAACGCTTGTCGCGTATTCCGTTCGGTTCTGCGGAAAATACCGTGCTTCGCAATTATATTGAAGTTTGTCTGGAGATTCCGTATCTGAGCCAAACAGAAGAAAGATTGGATATTGCTACGGTACAGAAAATTCTTGACGACGATCATGAGGGTCTGACCAAAGTAAAAGAAAGAATTATTGAATATCTGGCGGCATTGAAACTGAGTCCCGACCTTCGCGGACAGATCATCTGTCTTGTCGGCCCTCCCGGAACGGGTAAGACCTCGATCGCATCTTCGATCGCAAGAGCGACCAACCGTAAATTCGTTCGTGTTTCTCTCGGCGGTGTACATGATGAATCGGAAATCAGGGGACACAGAAAAACGTATATCGGCGCGATGCCCGGCAGAATCGTCAATGCCCTGATCGAAGCAAAAGCGAATAATCCTTTGATTTTGTTTGATGAAATCGATAAGATGGCGCATGATATGCGCGGCGATCCCGCTTCGGCAATGCTGGAAGTGCTTGACCGCGAACAGAATAAGACGTTCCGCGATAATTTCGTGGAGCTTCCGATCGATCTTTCGGGTTGTATGTTCATCACGACAGCAAACAGCTTGGATACGATCCAGAGACCTCTCCTCGACCGTATGGAGATCATTGAGCTTCATACGTATACACGCCCCGAAAAATTTGATATCGCACGCAGACATCTGATTCCCAAACAAATGAAAAAACATGGACTTCTTGCCCGTATGTTCCGTATGGAAGATGCAGCGGTCTATGAACTCATCGATTGTTATACAAGGGAAGCGGGTGTCAGAAGCCTCGAGCGTTGCATTGAAAAATGCTGTCGTAAAGCTGCAAAACAGATCGCTTGCGAAGAAAAGAAAAGTGTGCGTATCACGTTGAAGAATCTTGCAGATTACGTCGGCAGTCAGAAACTCGTGAAAGAGAAGATTTCCGATGTGAATGAAGTGGGCATCGTCAACGGTATGGCGTGGACGGAGCTTGGCGGCGATCTTCTTCAGATCGAAGCGATGGCACTTCCCGGCACGGGCAAGCTGGAGCTAACGGGTTCTCTCGGCGACGTGATGAAAGAATCCGCAAAAGCGGCAATCAGCTACATAAGAAGCAAAGCGGACGTACTTGGTATTGACGCGGATTTCTATAAAAATAAGGATATTCATATTCACGTTCCGGAGGGTGCAGTGCCCAAGGACGGTCCTTCTGCGGGTGTCACGATGGTCAGCGCGCTCGTGAGTGAACTCACGGGGATTCCCGCAAGAGCGGATGTGGCTATGACGGGTGAGATTTCGCTTCACGGTAAAGTCATGGCGATCGGCGGTCTTCGCGAAAAGACGATGGCGGCATATCTTGCGGGTGTTCGCACCATTCTGATTCCGAAAGATAACGAAAAAGATATCGAATCGCTTGCGGATGAGGTAAAAGAAAACGTACAGATCATTCCCGTTTCAAGAGCGGAAGAAGTTCTTGCCGTTATCCTTGAAAAAAATCCTTTTGAGAGGGTATAATTTATGTTGAATACACAGAATGTTGTTTTGAAAATGACCGCGGGCAGAAAAGATCAATTTCCGCGCGACGGTAAAGTACAGATCGCTCTTTCGGGACGTTCCAACGTCGGCAAAAGTTCGCTGATCAATACCGTTCTCGGCAGAAAAAGTTTTGCCAGAACGAGCGCGCAGCCGGGTAAGACGATCACCATCAATTTTTATGAGGTGGATAAGAAATTGTATCTTGTTGACCTTCCCGGTTACGGTTACGCGCGCAGAAGCGCAGACAGCCGACGTGTCTGGGCAAGTCTGACCAACGATTACTTGGAAGCGGGGACGATGCAGATGATCTTCCAGCTCATCGATCTCAAGGTCGGACCGACGGAAGACGATTATATGATGATCGAATGGCTCAATGCCAATAAAGTACCTTACGTCGTGGTTGCGACAAAATCCGATAAACTCAACGTAACAACAAGAAAAGCGAATTACGAAGCCCTCGTGAACCATCCGCTTTTCAATCCGCCGTATACGGATGCGCCCGTACCCGTGATCCTGTTCTCCTCACAGACGGGTGTCGGCAGAAATGACTTACTTACGATTCTTTCCGAGACTTTGAAATAAATAGGAAGGAAGATTGATCCATGTTCAATTTTAATTTTTCGACAGATTGGCTGATCTCGATTCTGCTCACCATTCCGGGTGTATTGCTTGCACTTTCCGTGCATGAATGTGCGCACGGCTGGATGTCTTATAAGCTCGGTGACCCGACGGCGCGCAATTTCGGCAGACTCACACTCAATCCCATCAAACATATCGACCCCATCGGTCTTATCTGCATGATTTTTTTTCATTTCGGTTGGGCAAAGCCTGTTCCCGTCAATGCGAGATATTATAAAAAACCGAGAAGGGATATGGCACTCGTTGCCGCGGCGGGACCGATCTCCAATCTCCTGATGTGTCTTGTCAGCGTTGTCATCACGCATCTTTCGGCGTTCCTCTTTTATACGTTTGCAACTTCGCCGACGGAGGCTGTTTTGAATATTTATTCTCTTTGGATGATCTTTCTGACCAATTTCACGCTGCTCAACGCAAGTCTTGCCGTTTTCAACCTGATTCCGATCCCGCCGCTCGACGGTTCCCGTATCGCATTCATTTTCCTGCCGCCGAAATTCTATTTCGGCATCATGCGTTACGAGCGTTATATTCAGATCGCCATGTTTGTGCTTCTTTATCTCGGCGCATTCGATCGTATTCTCTCGTTTTTTGTTGACGGTATCGTAAACGGCTTGTATGCACTCATACAGTTGATTCCGATCTTTCAATTTTATTAAATCGGAGGCTTATTTGGAACAACTCGTTTTTAAAATGGAAGTATATGAAGGTCCGCTCGATCTTCTGCTCTCGCTGATCGCCAAACACAAAATGGATATCAAGGATATCCAGATCGCGCTGATTTTTGATCAGTATATGGAATACGTGGAAACGGCGCAACGCATGGATATGGAGCTTGCGGGCGAATTTATCACGATGGCATCCGAATTGATGCTGATTAAAAGCAAGATGCTTCTTCCCAAGCAGGAGGAAGACCCCAGAAAAGAACTCGTCCGCGTGCTGATGGAATACAAAACCGCCAAAGATGCGGCAAAATGGCTTTCCGATCAGGAAAAAAATTATGCGGGCAGATTTGAAAAAGATATGGACGAGATCAAACCTGATAAAAACGTCCTGACGGAAATGGACGTTCACATTCTTTCCAAAGCATTGGAACGCTTGCTTCTCCGCATGGCGGAACGGCATGAGGAAGAACAGATCAAACCGATCGATAATATCAATCCGATCATCAAAAGACCGATCGTGCCCGTTTCGGAAAAGATCGGCGCCGTTCTCCGTTTCATGCACAGGAGAGGAACGGCGCATTTTGAGGATCTTTTTGAAGAAGCGCAGAGCCGTTCGGAGATCATCGCGATCTTTTATGCGACGCTCGAATTGCTCAAGGACGGTAAGCTTTCCATGATGAAAGCCGTCGGTGATATCACAAACTCCAATATCATTCTGGAATTTAACGGAGATATACAGAGTGATGAAGTCGATTCCGTTATATAAACATACTTTATGATAAATGTCTATCAAAAAAATCTATAAGAAAGGAAACGCAGTATGGATGAGGAAAAAATCATAACGCCCGAAGAAGCCAAGCGTATCATGGAAGCCGTGCTATTTGCCTCGGGACAGCCGCTCACGTTTGCGAAGCTCTCCGAAGTGATCGGTATCAGCGAAAAAGAAGTGCGCGCGATCATCAAAGAATATGCTTCGGAATATGAATCCTGCGGGCTGCCGCGCGGTATTCAGCTTTTACAGCTCGGTAACGCTTGTCAGCTTGTGACAAAAGAAGTGTTTGCGCCTTATATCAAGTCGGCACTCGGCGTGAAGGACGGCGGCAATCTTTCCAAAGCATCGTTGGAAACGCTTGCAATCGTGGCATATAATCAACCCGTGACACGTACCTATATCGAACAGGTACGCGGTGTGGACAGTTCTTATTCCGTCAGTGTTCTTCTCGATCGCGGATTGATCGAAGAAAAAGGAAGAATGGACGTTCCGGGCAGACCCCGTCTTTACGGCACGACAGAGGTCTTTTTAAGAGTATTCGGACTTTCGGATATTTCGGAATTGCCTCCTCTCGCGCTTGCGGGCGGTGACAGCACATGACAGGACTCTGGATATTGCTTGGAATCTTTCTTTTCTTTTTCATTCTCTTTGCCGTACCGATTCACGTCATCGTCGGACTTTCCGATGAAGTCAGCGCGGCACTCAGGATCCTTTGCTTCAAAATCAAGCTTTTTCCGCGTCCGAAACGACCGAAAAAGAAACCGAAGCCACCGAAAGATCCGAAAAAACACGCGCAGAAATTAGCAAAGAAAAAAGCGAAAAAAGAAAGAAAAGATCTCGAAAAAGCAGAGAAAAAAGCCGCTAAAAAAGCGGAAAAGAAAGCAAAAAAAGCCGCAGAACCAAAGAAAAAACGCGATATCGTCGGTCTTGTCAAACTGCTCCTCAAGGTCATCGGCGCATTTCTGCGTTCATTCCCGAAGCATTTCAGGATTCGTATTCATGATTATGAGATCACCGTTGCTTCCGATGATGCGGCAAAGACAGCCGTGATGTATGGCGCGGTCTACGCGCTTTCACAAAAACTTTTCAACGATCTCAAACGTTGGAAAAATTTCAAGATCAAAAGAAACGCCTCCCTTCGCATCGATACGGATTTTCTTGCGGAAAAGACAAGAGCAAACGTAAAGATCGAATTTATTCTTTCGATCGGCGGTGTGCTTGCGATGGTACTCGCGGCAGGTGTCGGTTTTGTCAAAGGTGCCATGGAAAACAAGACCCGCAGAAAAGAACTCGGTCTTGACGAACCGAAAGAGAAAAAAGGCGATTCCGCAGAAAACAAAGCGGATAAGAGTAACAAACCCGAGGATACACAAAAAAACGCCGAAAAAAAGTCGGTAAAAAATAAAAATCAGAACGGCTGATGCCGGAAAGGAATACAGTTATGGATAATCAGAAAAACACACAGAAAAGTAGCAAACTCAATGAGCTGGTAGATACCGCGCTCGAAAGTCTTCACGGCCTTGTGGACGGCAACACCGTTCTCGGCGACCCCATCACAACACCTTCGGGCACAACGGTTATTCCCGTTTCCAAGGTATCCATCGGTATCGCGGGCGGCGGTAACGATTTCTCCAAAAAGACCGAACAGGACGGCAAAGTGAATTTCAGCGGCGGCGGTGGTACGGGTCTTTCTCTCATTCCGCTCGCCTTCCTCGTGATCTCCGCGGACGGTTCCGTTGAACTTCTCAACATTGCAAATCCCACGGGCAAAGCCCCCAAGCCTTCCGTTGATCTTGGTTCCGCGATCGAAACCATTATTGACAAAGCCCCCGAAGCGATCACAAAGATCAAAGATGCTGTTGCGGCGAAAAAGAAGAAAACCCCCGTTGAACAGGATCTGGATATCGTGACCAACGAAGACGCGGAAGCAGAAGCTTAAAAATACGGCATAGAATCAATGTCATTTAGTTAAGAGAGAAAGCGTTTCGCCCGAGATCCTTCGGCGCAGGCTCACGATGTCATTCTGGAGTGTACAGACGTTCAAAAACGGATGTACACGAAGAGAATCCCGTGCGTCTGCGCCTCGAGGATGACGCGGGCGGATAGCTTATCTTAATGACATTGGGCATAGAATATCTGCCTTTATCATATGATGGATTATTACAGATAAAGGCAGGGATTCTTATGAAAAAAGCAGTGATTTTTCTGACGGCGGTCTGTTTGCTTGCCGCCGGTTTTCCGTTTTCGCTCAGTGCCGCACCAATGATTTCGGCAAGAAGCGCGGTCGTGATCGATGCCCAAACGGGACATATTTTATATGAACAGGATGCGCATACAAGACGCGGAATGGCAAGCACGACGAAGATCATGACGGCACTTGTCGCGCTTGAAAATGCGGCGTTGGAAACGGTGGTATCCGTTGATCCGCGCGCGTGCGGCGTGGAGGGTTCATCGGTCTATCTTTCCCCACATGAAAAGATCACGATGGAAACGCTTCTTTATGCATTGATGTTACAGAGTGCAAATGATGCCGCGGCGGCAATCGCATATGAAATTGCGGGCGGTATCGAAGAATTTGCCGACATGATGAATGAAAGAGCGGATATACTCGGGCTGACAGCGACACATTTTGAAAATCCGCACGGATTGGATGGAGAAACGCATTATACGACGGCATACGAGCTGGCTCTCATCGCGGCGGAAGCCTTGGAAAACGAGAAATTTGCCGAGATCGTTTCTACGGAGAAAAAAGCGATCGCTTTGCATAACGGTACGGCAACACGCTTGCTCATCAACCATAACCGTTTGCTCCGTGAATATGAAGATATCATCGGAGTCAAGACGGGATTCACCAAAAAATGTGGCAGAACGCTCGTTTCGGCGGCAGAACGGGACGGTGTACGCCTGATTTGTGTAACGCTCAATGACGGCAACGATTGGGCAGACCATCGGGCACTACTTGACTTTGGATTTTCTCTTTATGAGGAAGTGACGGTCGCGGAGGCTTTGGAATTCCGATATAGCGTTCACGTTTGCGGCGGCACGGTATCTTCTGTTGATATCATCAATCAAGACGGACTGACGTTGACGTTACCCGAAACGCACGGAACGATCACGACAGTCACAGAACTTCCGCGTTTTCTCTATGCGGGAATTGAAAAAGGCGATATCATCGGCAAAAACGTATTTTTTGCGGACGGAAAAAAGCTCGGTGAAGTCCTGCTTTATGCGGCACAATCCGTTCCGATACAAAAGAAAGAAAAAAACTTCTGGCAGAAACTGTTTCCGTTTCTGCCGATCAATGACTAAAACACAAAGGAATCTATCAAATGGAAGAAATGCGTCTTCAAAAATTTCTTTCCGAACAGGGAATTTTATCCCGCAGAGCAGCGGAAGAAGAAATCAAAAAAGGAAAAGTAAAGGTCAACGGCGTATCTGCGGAGCTCGGCACGAAGATCGATCCCGAAAAGGACGTTGTTGAATATAAGGGCAAACGGATCGGCGGCGCGGTACGCAAAGTGTATCTGATGCTCAATAAACCCGTCGGCTACGTAACGACAATGAGCGATGAAAAAGGCAGACCTTGCGTAGCGGAGCTTGTGGAAAACGTTGGCACACGTGTGTATCCGATCGGCCGTCTTGATCTGGAAAGCGAAGGACTTTTGCTCTTTACGAACGACGGCGAGCTTGCAAACCGTCTGATGCATCCGAAATATCATAAACCGAAGATTTATCACGTCAAAATACGCGGTGAAGTGGATGCGGAAAAGATCACGGCACTCGGTAAGCCGATGAATATTGACGGTTATACTACAAAGCCTGCGGGAATTTCCGTTGTTACGCGCAAGCCTGAATATACTGTGCTTGCGATGGAGCTTTTTGAAGGCAGAAACCGTCAGATCCGCAAGATGTGCGAACAGCTCTCTTTGCATATCATTACACTCAAACGTATTTCCATCGGTGAAGTCAAGCTCGGCAATCTTGCACTTGGCGAATGGCGATATCTGACAAAAGCACAGGTCGAATCGCTGAAGAAGTAAATACGGAAAGGAAAAACGAAAAATGCTTGAGATCAAACCTATTCAGGATAAAAACGCGCAGAAAGCGCTTTGTGAGCTTTGCGGTGCGGTCTATAACCCGAATGCGCTCGCGTATTCCGCTTATGATAACGGTGCCCCCGTCGGCATTTGTCAGTTCCGCATCATCGAAGAATACGGTCATATGTACGATCTTTGCAATACCGTCGGCACGGATGATCTGGAAGCACTCATCATTATGGGACGTGCCGCACTCAATTTCATCGATCTTTGCGGGATTCACGAAGCATATTTTGACGGAGATCAAACCCGCGCGGCAATTGCCATCGGTTTTCGTGAAAAAGAAGGCAAGCTCTTTGCCGATCTGCGCGGAATGTTTGAAAGTCCCTGCAAAAATCATAAAGCTTGCGAATGATTTGAATGATTTTATAAAAAATAGTTTACAAAACGCTCTGTTTTTGATATAATAGGGATATATTGAAAAAGCGGGCAACGCCCGCCGGAAGTTGCTCGCCTATCCAAACTTTGCTTGTGTCTGAACAATGCAAAACGGCGAGGTCAGATTTGCGCAATTTCCTATGCAATAAAAAAAGATTTTTCCGATGTGATACAAAGGATAAATTTCATAAATTAAAGTTGAAATCGGAGGACAGACATTGATTATTCAGTTGGAAGAAGCGAAAAGAACGCTTCAAGGAATGAGAAGCGATATCACAGAGCTTGGTAACGCTTTAAAAATCGAAAAAATCCGCGAACAAGCGGAAGAATTGGAACAAAAAACGATGATGCCGAACTTCTGGGATGATGCAGCCAATGCAACCAAGGTTCAGAGAGAGCTCAAACAGATTCAGGATACCGTTGAAGAATACGAGCACCTGAAAGTCGCTCTTGAGGATGCGATCACCCTTGCGGATATGGCTATCGAAGAAAACGATGAAAGCGTCGTTGAAGAAGTTTTGGCGGAGCTTGACAATATTACAGCGATCGAAGAACGTATGCGCCTTGAAACCTTGCTTTCGGGTGAATACGATTCCTGTAACGCGATCGTTTCCCTGCATCCCGGTGCGGGCGGTACGGAAGCACAGGACTGGGCTTCCATGCTTTACCGTATGTATAACCGTTGGGCAGAAAACAAAGGCTTCAATGTCAAGCTTCTCGAATGGCTTGACGGTGATGAAGCGGGACTCAAGAGCGCAACGATCCTCGTCGAAGGTCCTCACGCATACGGCTTTTTAAAGAGTGAACACGGCGTTCACCGCCTTGTCCGCGTATCACCGTTTGATGCTTCGGGCAGAAGACAGACTTCGTTCGCATCCGTTGAAGTGACACCCGAATTGGATGACAGCATGGATATCGAGATCCGTGAAGAAGATATCGAAGTAACGGCGCACCGTTCCAGCGGCGCGGGCGGTCAGCATATCAATAAGACCGACTCTGCGATCCGTATCGTGCATAAACCGACAGGCATCGTTGTCGGCTGTCAGACCGAAAGAAGCCAGCTTCAGAACAAAGAAACGGCTCTCCGTATGCTGAAAAGTAAGCTCGCGGAGATCAAAGCAAGAGAAAACCTTGACCGTATTGAAGACATCCGCGGTGAAAAAGCCCGTATCGAATGGGGTTCTCAGATCCGTTCTTACGTATTTATGCCTTATACCTTGGCAAAAGATACCAGAACCGGTTATGAAGACGGTAATATCGATGCGGTCATGGATGGTGAAATCGATGGATTTATCAATGCTTTTCTGAAAAGCAAAGCATAAAAAACGATAAAATCATAAAAAATAATATATGAAAGGGGATTTTTATTATGTTTAAGAAAACCAAACTTTTCGTGGGCATTTCTCTCCTCGTTCAGGCTGTCAGTGCAATCGTTATGTTCATCATTCTTCTCGCGAAGAAGAAGAGCATCGCAGGCGCATTCCTTGCTCTCGCTGCCATCAGCGGTGCGGCAGGCGGTTACCTCCTTTACGATTGCAAAAAAGATGGAGAACTCTCCTTCGGCTGTCTTGATTGCGAAGAAGACTACGATTGCTGCGACTGCGGTTGCTGCGGCGAAGATATGGATCTCGAAGGCGATCTTTTCGTTCGTGACGAAGAAACAACTGCAGAAGCGTAAAATTTTCCCATGAAACAAAAAACGGTCGGAATCCGACCGTTTTTTTATGAAAAAGATGCGTAAAAAAGGAAGCTATTCATAGCTTCCTTTTTTATATGTATCAATATCTTTTTCTCTGGTTGAGGATTGCGGTGATGTCTTCGATCTGGCGATCGGGAACACGCTGGAATTCCTGATCTTTGTTATTAACAGTATCTTTCTTTTCTGTTTCCTCGGGTTTCGCATCGTTTTCGTCATTGAAACCGGTTGCGATAACGGTGACTTTGATGGTATCTTCGAGCTTTTCATCGATAACGACACCCCAGATGATGTTTGCTTCGGGATGTGCTTCGTTAGCGATCATAGCGGAAGTGGTTTCCATTTCGTCGAGGTCGATATCAGCGGGAGCAGTGATATTGATAACGATACCCTTTGCGCCCGCGATAGAGGATTCGAGAAGCGGGCTGGTAACAGCCATTCTTGCTGCAACCTCTGCTTTATCCTTACCTTTGCCTTCACCGATACCCATGTGTGCGTAACCGGCATCCTTCATAACGGAAGAGATATCCGCAAAGTCGAGGTTGACGATACCGTGAACATTGATAAGGTCAGAGATACTCTGTACACCGTGACGAAGAACGTCATCGGCATAGATGAATGCATTGACGAAAGTGATCTTATTTTCGGAGATCTGTTTGAGTCTTTCGTTAGGAATAACGATGAGAGAGTCAACGTACTGACGGAGTTCGGCAATACCTTTCTCTGCCTGAATCATACGTTTTCTGCCTTCAAAAGCGAAGGGTTTGGTAACGATACCGATGGTAAGGATACCCATATCTTTTGCGAGCTTCGCAACGACGGGAGCCGCGCCTGTACCGGTACCGCCGCCCATACCGGACGTGATGAATACCATGTGCGCGCCATTGAGTACCTGCTTGATATCCTCAATGTTTTCTTCTGCGGCCATCTTGCCGACTTCGGGATTGGAGCCCGCGCCGTGACCGTGAGTAATTCTTTCGCCGATGATCAGCTTGCTCTGTGTATTGGCAGCCATGAGAGCCTGTCTGTCGCAGTTGATGGTGATAAATTCGACACCCTGAATATTGGAGTTGACCATGCGGTTGACAGCATTGCCGCCGCCGCCGCCAACGCCGATAACTTTGATATTAACGCCGCTATCATAACGGGCATCCATATTGATATTATTAGAAGTATATCCAAATAAGTCCATTTTTATTTTTCCTCCTTATGGTTTGATAAAAATATACAATACTATTGTAATCTTTTTTTCCTTGTTTTGCAATATGTTTTTAAAAAAAATATTTTGAAAAATCAAAATATTTTAAGGCATAGGATGCGGAAACTGTCGAAAAAATGAAAAATATGGAAATTATGGATTTTCCGCAACACCGGTGATCTCAAATGTGATATTTTCTGTTGTCCATGCATGGAGAGTACCCTTCACACCGACCATATTTTCGGAGAGATAATCGATGGAAGCGGCGCAGAGAGAGAGCTTCTTTTCAAACTCTTTTGCGTTCCCAAACTTCAAATGATATTTGCCTTCAATATCCGCAGTGATGTTAGCTTTTTCATCCAAAGTCAAAGAAGTGAGGCGCGAAGCGAACGGACTTTCCGCGACGTTTTGCAGGAGGGACGCGATATAGGCATCATCGGTTTTATCGGTAAAACGGATGGTCGTACCGACGCTGAGGGAATAATATTTATCTTCTTTGATTTCGGGCAAAGCAAGATATGCCGCGTCATGCCATCCGATCTCGGTCAAAGGAATCTCTTCCAGAACAAAAAGCGTATCAGAAATCAGATAACAACGATCATTTTCAATGATATAATAATCCGCAGCATATTCTTCCAAAACAATCACGAGCTCTGAGGGTAAATTTCTTTCCATACGCGCGCTTTTGATATAGGGACTGAGCGCAAGCAGATCGGCTTCCATCTTCTTTTCGCTGAAAGAATAGATATGGCGATACGGCATGATATTGAGTTGAGAAAGGATTACGGTATCGGATATTTTTTCATTGTTTTCCACGGTCACAGTCTTGACACGGCAAAAAACGGAGAACCACACCGTAATCAGCAAAGCAAGTGTACCGATGATAAAAACGGTGAAAAATCTTCTGCTTTTAACCGCGCTGACAGTCATATATTTTTGTCTTTCCTGTTTCATATGAGCTTACACAGATCTTCATAGATTTCTTCGGCGGCGTTAGGTTTTGCGAATGTTCCGATCGCATTGGTAAGAGAGGAAGCTGTTTTTCGGTCAAAAAGGATATCGGAAACCGCTTTCGTGAGTTTTTCCGTATCGATATCCTTTTCTTCCAGCATGATCGCGGCACCTGCATCGGCAAGATGTTTTGCGTTTTCATACTGATGATTGTTGACGACGTTGGGCGAAGGAATGATGATGCAAGGCTTTCTAAGAAGTGCCATTTCCGCGATCGTCATAGCACCCGCGCGGCAGATCACAGCATCCGCAGCTTTTTCCCAAAGCGGCATATCGTAGATAAATTCAAGCAAGCGGATATTAGGACATTCAAGAAGTCCGTATTCCTCGGCTTTTGCCATCGCTGCTTCATATTCGATCTTCCCTGTCGCATGGATATGGAAGATTTCGGGATGCTTGGCGGTATAATCGCGCATCAGCTTCAATACTTCTTCATTGACACGTTCCGCACCAAGACTTCCGCCGAAGGTCAGCAATACTTTTTTCGTACCGTTCGGAATCGCAAGCTTTTCATACAAATGGGTGTCATTTTTAGTATCGGGTGCTTTGATAAGAGGATTGCCGACGCAAAGGATCTTGTCTTTCTGTGTGAAATATTCTGCTGTCGTCGGAAAATTGATATAAATACGGTCGACCAGCTTCTCGACCATCTTGACGGCTTTGCCGGGGATGGCGTTGGATTCATGGACAGCCGACGGAACACCGAGGTCGGATGCCGCCTTGAGCAAAGGCCACGAAAGATAACCGCCTGTACCGATCACAACATCGGGTTTGAAACTGCGGATGAGTTTTTTTGCTTTGGAAGGAGCTGTGAAATAATAATATGCGGTTTTGATATTGGAGAGAGAAAGGCTGCGGCGCAGACCTTGGATCTCGATATGATGGATAGGATAACCCGCTTTTGCCACGAGATTATTTTCCATACCTTTTTTCGTGCCGATGAAAGCGATCTCGGCGGTGGGGTCTTTTTCTTTGATATGATTGGCAATGGCGATAGCGGGATTGATATGCCCTGCCGTACCGCCGCCTGCAAGAATGATTTTCATAATAATTTATCCTTTCTTCTGTGCGCTTTTTCTTTGCGAAAAGAAAAAGCTCGAAACTCGCAAAAAGAAACGCTCTGTGATGCCTCTTTCTTTATTTTGAGTAGATTTTGTTTTTCGTAGTACTTTGTTTCCGCTCAAACTTTACGAAAAAATGATTTCTAAAGCCTCTCACTCTGGGAGAGGTGGCACGGCTTGCCGTGACGGAGAGGGCATTTCAAGCTCCAATCTTAGCCCTCTCCGTCAGCTTGCGCTGACAGCTCTCCCAAAGGGCGAGCCTTCAAGAATGTCAATTTTTAGATGAAACAAGGCAGTAGGCATTATGATACCTTTCGGAGTGTTGCGGAACTGTCTGCGGAAGGGATCCGTCTTTCCCCCGAGGAAAAACGAGAGATAGAAAGGATGATACCCATTTCCGCAAGCTGCATAACGAGTGCCGTACCGCCGTAACTGAAAAACGGCAAAGCGATACCCGTCGTGGGAATGGTGGAAGTGACAACGGCGATATTCAGAATGGCTTGGATACCAACCTTGGCTGTCAGACCGAGCACGACCATGGAAGAAAAGACATCGGGTGCTTTTCTTGCGATATAAAAACCGCGCCAGATCAAAAGGACGAAAAGGGCGATCAGGGTCAGCGCGCCGATGAGCCCAAGTTCTTCGCAGATGATTGCGAAAATGAAGTCATTCTGCGGTTCGGGAAGATGCAGATGCTTCTGATAGCTGTTACCGAGTCCGACACCGAAAATACCGCCCGAACCGATGGCAAGCAAGCTTTCATACGGTTGATAGCCTTTGCCCGAAAGATAAAGCTCGGGATGCAGCCATGCATCCACGCGGGCGCGTGTATAATCGAGAATCAAAATCAGCGGAACAGCCGCCGCACCGAACACACCCGCAATAGCGACGATGAGCCCGACGTTCGCACCCGACATGAAGATCATGCAAGCACCGATCGCAAAAAGAATGATCGTAGCAGACATATGCTTTTCCAGAACGACCGTACCGCAAACGAGGACAACGATACAAGCGGGGAGAAGCACGCCGTATTTGAATTGTTTTACTTTATGTTGGAATTTGGATATGTATAGCGCCATCATCAGCACGAGCGCGAATTTCATAACGTCGGAGGGCTGGAACTGAATGACAATCAGATTGACCCAACGGCGTGCGCCGTGAGATTCTACGCCAATGAAGGGAAGAAATACGCACCAGAGCAAGACGTAACTGATGACGAAAATGAGAGGTGTTGCTTTTTTCAGAAAGCCGTAATCGACGAATGACATCACGACCATTGCGGCAATACCAACCGCCGCCCAAATGAGCTGTTTTTCAATGAAATAAAAGCTGTCGCCCATTTTGGATTTGGCAAAAACGTAGCTTGACGAAGCGACCATGATCGAACCGTAACAAACGAGGAGTACGACAATGATCAGAAAAGGTCTGTCAATGCCGCCGCGTACACGGTAGATCGTCTGACGGTCGGGCGCAAGCAAGGTAGAGATCATTTCCTTGAAAATATTTGTCGTTCGGGGGGTGGGTTTCGGGGGGTGCGCCGTTGGCGTTTTGGCGGGACTTGGCATGGAATCATCTCTTTTCTTTGGAAATTTTTAAGAAGATCAAAGGGAAAGGATATAGCAAACTGCGGCAAGGACGGCTGTAATGGAAGAAGCAACGATAACGATTTTGCGTTCTTTCCAGCCGCATTTTTCGAAATGATGATGGATAGGAGCCATCTTGAAGATACGCTTATGAAAGAGTTTAAATGAACCGACCTGCAAAATAACGGAAACGGTTTCAACGACGTAGATCAAACCGACAATCAGGATCAGAATCGGCTGATCGCAAAGGAAAGCAAGTCCCGTTACCATACCGCCGAGGAAAAGCGAGCCTGTATCACCCATGAAAACGCGGGCGGGATTCCAGTTATAAACGAGGAAACCGATCATCGCGCCGAAAAGGATGCCGGAGAAATACGTAACGGCTTCACCGTGAAGAAGTCCGATCACGGGCAGACCGAGAAGCGCGAAAAATGCGGCAACGACAGCGGTTACGGAAGCACAAAGTCCGTCGATGCCATCCGTGAGATTGACGCTGTTATCCATACCGACGAGCAAAATAACTGCAAGAGGATAGAAAGCGATACCGAGATCAAATTCAATTTCCGTGAAAGGAATCGGAATAACGGTATCCATATAACCGAGAGCGCACATAACGGAGATATATGCCGTTGCGACGACGAGTTGAAGAAGGAATTTCTGATACGCTTTCAGACCTTCATTCTGTTTTTTAACGAGTTTTGCGTAGTCATCGATAAAACCGACAGCGGCACAAAGCAAAGCCATACCGAACGTCAGCCAAAGGGGGATCAGGGAAGCTTTATCAAAAGCGAAGAACGAGAGAATCGCAACGGTCAGTAACATCGCGGCAATAAAGAAGATACCGCCCATGGTTGGTGTACCCGCTTTGGATTTATGCCAACGGGGACCGATTTCATAAATAGGCTGATTGAGCTTGAGGCGCATGAGAATGGGAATCACGATCTTGCCGAGAAACGTGGTAATGGCAAAAGAGATCAGTACGGCGAGAATAAAATTTAAAAGCATGGGAATATTCCTTTCAGTTGTTTTCTGTGACGGGGATTTTATGATTTCAAATCAATCGGATAATTCTTTCGATGGCAACGGCACGACTTGCCTTGAAAAGCACGGCATCGCCTGTTTTAATCATGTTTTTGACGGTCTGAGCGGCTTTTTCGGCATCCTCCGTATCTTCGATCACGGTGATATGTTCTTTGCTCATACCGCTTGTAATCGCGCCTTTTGCGATCAGCGCGGCATCTTTGCCAAAAGTGATGAGATGCGCGATATCGGCTTTGGCAACACGTTCGCCGACACCATAATGTGCGGCGGCCGATGCTTCGCCAAGCTCACGCATATCGCCAAGCACGGCAACGGGACGGAGATTTTTGGTTTTTGCCGTATGGCAAAGCACGTCAAGACCCGCGCGCATGGATTCGGGGCTGGCATTATAGCAGTCCTCAATGATCGTGATGCCGTCTTTTTCCGTGATGGATTGACGCATATCGGCGGGAGTGAAATTCAGAAGTCCCGCGCGTATCTTTTTTTCGGGAATACCGAGGAGAATACCGCAAACGGATGCGGTCAGCGCGTTATAGATATTATGTCTGCCGATGACGTTCACGCGCACATCCGCCATGACCGTTCCGTCATGCAAACGGATATCAAAAAGCATATGATCGTCAAAAATACGAATATTTTTCGCGTGATAGAGCGAATTTTCATTTTCGATACCGATATATATCTTGGAAATACCCTCGGCTTTCACGTCCGCAAGCAAAGGTTCATCGGCATTCAGGATCAGGATACCGCCGCGTGACATACCTTCCGTAATTTCCATTTTTGCATCGCGGATGCCTTCGCGCGAACCTAAATTTTCCAGATGTGCGCTTCCGATATTCGTGATAACGGCAATATTCGGTTCGGCAAGACGGGAAAGATACGCAATCTCACCTTTATGGTTCATACCCATTTCTAAAAGCTGTGCTTCATGAGATGCATTGAGTCCGAACAATGTCAGAGGCAGACCGATCTCATTATTAAAATTGCCTTTGGTCACGTTTGTTTTATATTTTGTATCGAGAACGGCATAAATAAACTGTTTGGTCGTGGTTTTTCCAACGCTTCCCGTAACGGCAACGGAGATCGTGCGGAACATTCTCTTATAATCTCTTGCGATATAACCGAGTGCATCTTTGGTATTATCCACGAGGATGCAAGGGAGCGTACAGCCTTCGGGAACGTATTCCGCGATGGCAAGCACACATCCCGCTTTTTCGGCGGCGGCAATAAATTTATGTCCGTCAAAATTTTCTCCACGTAAAGCGAGGAAAGCATCGCCCTTTTTTGCCGTACGGGAATCGATGGAGATCCCGTACGCGGTAATGGGTGTTTGCGGCATATTGACGGGGGTGCCTTTTGTGAAATCAAGAAGCATATCGGCGGTAATACCGCTTTCATTCAAGCTGAAATACATTGTCATTTCCTTTTCTATTATTGATTTAAAATTCTGTAAACGATGTCACGTTCGGAAAAAGCAGTCTTGCCGTTTTTTCCGATGGTATAATTTTCATGTCCTTTACCCGCAAGCAGAATAATTTCGCCCGCTTTTGCGTTTTGCAAGGCATAAGCAATTGCTTCCGTGCGGTCTTCGATGCGGATGCGGTTCTTACGTTTCATACCGCGTTCGATATCGTCAAGGATGGCACAAGGATCTTCACCACGCGGATTATCACTCGTCAAAATAACGAAATCCGCAAATGCTTCCGCGGCAGCCCCCATTTCCGCGCGTTTTCCTTGGTCGCGTTCACCGCCTGCACCGAACAGCACAGTCAGTTTTTTCGTGAAAGGACGCAAGGAGAGCAAGGCTTTGACAAGCGCATCGGGGGTATGGGCGTAATCGATATAAACCGAAAAATTGGTATCGGTTTTTAATTTTTCAAGTCTTCCCGTCGGTGCTTTCAGGCGTGATGTCGCTTCGGTCAGCGTTTCTGCGGAGATTCCCGCAAGATATGCCGCCGCGATTGCCGCCGCCGTATTATAAATATGGAAATTGCCGATGATGGGAATGGAAATTTTCAGGTCTTTGCCATCGGTATGGAGCGTATAGCGGATGCCGTTCATATCGCAAACGGGGTCTTTGATATAGAAATCCGCTTCGGGTTTTTGTCCGAAATAATAGACATTTCCCGCGGCGGCAAATGCCATATATCCAGCTGAGGCATCATCGATATTGATGAGGGCATTCTTTGCCTCTTTGAAAAGAGAGGCTTTTGTATCCCGATAGCTTTCCCACGTTTTATGATAATCCAGATGATCGCGGGAAAGTCCCGTAAAGATCGCCGTTTCAAAGGGTAGTCCATATAAGCGGCTTTGCGCGATGGCATGGGACGAGGCTTCCATAACGGCATATTGGCATCCCGATCTTCTGATATCGGAAAGAAGGGGATACAGCACGTCGGGCGGAGGTGTCGTATAATCGGAAGGCTTTGATTCCTTACCGTTGGAATATTCCACCGTGCCGATGAGTCCCGAAGGACATTCCGATGCTTGCAAAAGCGCATGAAGAAACGACGAAACGGAAGTTTTTCCGTTCGTTCCCGTCACGGCGAGCAAGCGCAGATCGTTTTCGGGGCAGTTTTCATATCGGCTCCATGCGAGCGCATAACTTTTTCGGACGTTTTCCACCTCTAAAACAGGAATGGGAAGTATTCCGATACGGCGCGCACCGCCTCTGTGGGTAACGATACAGGACGCTCCCTGTTCCGCCGCACGCACGGCATAAGCAAAACCGCTTTCATGAAAACCGTCCTCACAAAAGAAAACGTCTTTTTCTCCGATCTTTCGGGAATCCGTATGCGGTTTTCCGATCTCCCTGTCGCTCGGTTTTTGCAGAGATAAAATTTCTTCATTTCTTATAATATGGGAAAGGTACATAATTCCTCCGGGTGCAGATATTATTTTATTCTTTCTACATCCCTCCACCTTTTCTTTACGAAAAGAAAAGGATGGAGCCAAAAGAAACGCTCTGTGGTTCCTCTGACTTTATTTTGGTGAGATTTTTATAATTCTCTGTTTTTATTACGGTACGCACCGCAATAAACCCTGATCCGCCACAGAGAAAAGTTTTGGGGGTGGGGTTTCGGGGAGGGACTTTTTTTAAAAAGTCCCTCCCCGCCGTCTCCCTTAGTCAGTGAAGTTGGTATGGCGGAATTCGACGGTGATGACCGTGCCCTTGGCGGCGGTTTCTCCGCCCTGGATGGATTGTTCGATCGCAACGGCACCCGTGCCGCCTAAAATACCGTCCAGATGGATGTTGAAGCCTGCATTTGCGAGGGCTTTATTGGCTTCGGCGGCAGTCATACCGAGAACGCTCGGAACGACGGCTGTTTTTTCGGTGGCGGTTTCGCTTGTATAAAGGATAACGATGCCGTTATCTTTGGAAAGCGTACTCTTGGCGGGCGGAGTCTGATCGATAACGCTCGTGCCTGAGCCTACGATTTCATAGGAAAGTCCCGCTTCGCTGAGGCGCATGATGGCTTCATCGAGGGACATTCCGCGATAATTGGGCAGATTGATCTCCATTTTTGCGAGTTCTTTGTCCGTATATTCGGGTTCGATACCGAGATAAGGGAGAACATCTGTGAGAATTTTGGAAACGTAAGGTGCGGCAACGGTACTACCGTAACGAGAGCCGATGGTCGGTTCGTCAACGATGAGGATACAGATAACTTCGGGATCGTCTGCGGGCGCAAAAGCAACGGTGGAGGCGATGCGCGCACCATTCGTACCTTTTTCGGAAGTACCTGTTTTTGCCGCGACGGAATATCCCTTGACGTACGCGTTTTTCGCGCCACCGTCACCCGAAACACCGTCTGCGAGAATCTGATTGATGGTGTCTGCGGTTTCTTCGCTGATGACCTGACGAACAGCCGTCGTGCCGAAGGATGCCAGCACGTTACCGTCATCATCCACGATCTCTTTGACGACATGAGGAACGACGAGCGTACCGCCGTTCGCAACGGATGCAACAGCCGTGATCTGCTGGATCGCGGTTACGTTATAACGCTGACCGAAAGAATATACGGCAAGGTCGACACCCGACATTTTTTCCGCGGGGGTATAAATGGAATCGGCTTCGCCGGGCAGATCGATACCGGTTTTGCTGTCAAGACCGAAAGCTGTGAAATAATCGCCGAATGTGGAGATACCGATACGTTCGGCAAGACGCATCATCCAAGGGTTACAGGATTGCTGAAGCGAGCCTGCGAAATTGAGAACGCCGTGACCGCGCGTATTATGACATTTGATGGGACGGCTCCAGCCTTTGACCATATACGAGCCGGTACAGGTAAAGGTTTCCGTCATGGTAACGAGATTTTCTTCAAGGGCAATGGAAGTCGTGAAGATTTTGGATGTGGAACCGGGTTCATATGTATCCGTCAGACATTTGTTGTTCCAGGTCTGAAAGAGCAATTCGGCTTGGAATTTGCTGTATTCTTCGGAGTCTGCACCGTAAAGCTTGGCATAATCGGCAAGAACGTCATCATAATAATCGGGGAGTGTACGGGGGTTATTGAGATCGTAAGGAGGATAGGTCGCCATCGCATAGACCTCACCCGTCTTGGGATTCATGACGATACCGCACGCACGAGATTTTGCACCCGATTCCACAGCGGCTTCTTCCAAATATTTTTCGAGATAGCTCTGGATTTTATAATCGAGGGTCGTGACGAGATTCGCACCGTTTTCCGCATCGATATAGGTTTCATAATTATAAGGCATCGGACCTTGTTTGCCGTTTTTGGCAGCCATGATCTTACCGGAAGTACCGGAAAGCGCGTCGTTATACTGATATTCCAGACCGTAAAGACCGCCGTCATTGCCGCAGAAACCGATGACGTGAGAAGCGAGCGTACCGAAAGGATATACGCGCGTGGTACTTTCCGCGAAATAGATCATCTGGGAAAGGTCAAGATCATCGTCTTTTTCCGAAAGGACGAGGTCTTCATTTTCGACCATAAAGGCGCGGATCTTATCCGTGATCTCTTTATCTACGTTCTTTTTGATGGTACGGTCGCGATATTTGGACTTCCCTGTTTCCGTATAAACGAAATCATAATCGACTTCCAAGACTTCGGAAAGAACTTCAGAGATCATTTGGCGGACTTTTTCGGGATCGTCCGCTTTTGAGATATTATTGGGATCGACGAAAACACGTTCCGTCGTGACATTTGCGGCAAGGGTAACGCCGTTTCTGTCCGTAATCATACCGCGCGCCGCTGTGATCTCCGTTTCATAAAGCATTTGTTCCAGAACGAGTTTTTTATAATAATCGTGGCGGATGATCTGCAAATAAAGAAGTCTGCCGACAACAACGAGCGTCAGCGCGGTACAGACGGCAAAAACGATAAACGCGCGGAATTTGGTTTCGGCAGAAGGTCTGCCGACGATCGATGAGGGTTTTCGCGGGGGATGGGTAGGATTTTCGGACATATTTTTTTCCTTTCGTTTATGCGTTTGGGGATTTTATAGGCATTTAAAGAGAGGAATACCGTTTTCCGATAAGTCCTCTCTTCAGATGCTTACTTTCATGTATATCGTATTTTTTCGGATTTTATGCTTATTCTTCGTCGGAAGTATCTTCTTCTGCCGTTTCTTCCTCGGTGTTTTCCGTTTCTTCGGGCGCGTCTTCGCTGTTTGTGGTTTCGATATAGACCACTCTGCCGCCGTTTTCAGCAAAACCGAGTGCTTCGGCTTCTTCAATGATCTCCGCAAACGAATAGCGATGATCAAGCTCGTTTTCAAGACTCATCTTTTTGGCAGAAAGAGAAACAGTCTGTCTTCTCAAAGATGCGATCTCCGCGGAGATATCGGTGATTTTAATAATGGAAAAGATCAGTGTCAGAATCAGCACAGTCGCACAGGCAAAAAGCGCAACGGCTTTCAGCGGAAAGGGTGTTCTTTTATAATCGGCTGTCGTCTGATATTCTCTGCCTCCGTGAAAGATATCCAGAATAAAGATCCGGAGCTTTTCGCGGTCGATTTTCGGTTTTTTCATTCTTTTTAAGCCTCCGATGGCATTTTTTCAACGATACGGAGTTTTGCGCTGTGTGAACGGTGATTGTATTCCAATTCTTCCGCACTCGGAAGGATGGGTTTTTTATTGATGAGCTTCACCGTGGGTTTCTTACCACAGACACAAACGGGATAAGAAGGAGGACAGGTACAACCTGTTGCCAAATCGGCAAAGGTGTGTTTTGCCGCGCGGTCCTCAAGAGAATGGAAGGTAATCACGGCGATTCTGCCCTTGGGATTCAGATGGTAAGCAATGGCTTTGAGCGTCGGTTCAATGATAGAAAGTTCAGAATTGACTTCGATACGGATAGCCTGAAATGCTTTTTTTGCGGGATGATGACCGACAGCAAGCATTTTTTTCGGTGTCACGCTTTTGATGATATCGACAAGCTCCGTTGTGGTTCCAATGGGTTTTTCCGCGCGCGCTTTGACGATAGCGGAAGCAATTCTACCCGCGTTGTTATCTTCGCCGTAAGTAAAAATGATGCGGCGCAGATCGTCTTCGCTGTACGTATTGACAACGTCGTAAGCGGAAAGAGCGGCGGTTTCGTTCATACGCATATCAAGCGGTGCTTCCGTATTATATGAAAAACCGCGTTCGGGGGTGTCAAGCTGATAGGAAGAAACACCGAGGTCCAGCAATGCGCCGTCCACTTTTTCAATGCCGAGTTCCGCTAAAATACCCGAAAAATTCGAGAAATTATTTTTAACGAAAATGATTTTATCTTTATATTCTTTCAGGCGTTCGCTTGCGGCTTCGATGGCGCAGATATCCTGATCGATGCAGATGAGCTTGCCGCCCTCCAAGCGTTTGACGATCTCAAGGGAATGCCCGCCGCCGCCCAGAGTGCAGTCGACGTAAATGCCGTTGGGATCGATATTCAATGCTTCAATACACTCGTTGAGAAGCACGGAAACGTGAGAAAATGTATGTTCCATAAGTTTCATTCTTTCTATGTATAGTGGATAACGGGGTGGATATGTGGAAACCTGTGTGTGTAATGTGGAAAACCAAGTGGAAAGTGTGGAAAACCTCTGTAATTTCCCATATTTGCCCGTCATTATTAACATTATATAGGATATATAGTGAAAAAGCAAGACTTTTTTGGTGAAAAACACATGAATTTTTGTGTATAACTTGTGGAAAAAATTTGGAGTGGTTTGGGGAAATCAAGAGGAAAAATATCCGTGTGGGAAACGGAAAAACGGGTTTTCCACAGGGATGTCGGAAAACTCATTATTGCAAAATCAAAAAGGCTGTGATAAAATATGTGTAACCACTACATCAGATTCTCGAAAGGAGTTTTATGATACGATGAAGATATTAAAAGAAACTGAAAACAAAATCACGGAAATGCTTGCGGAAATGACGGTGGAAGAAAAGATTGGTCAGATGCAGCAGGTGAGCCTTGAAAGCTTTCGACCCGAAGTCTTTGAACGCTTCCGTAAGCTTGGCGGCGGTTCATTTCTGCACGTTTTAAGCGATGAAGCGGATAAGATCCGTGCGGAAGCGGCAGAAACACGCATGAAGATCCCGCCCATTTTCGGCATCGATGCGATCCACGGACATTCGCTTCTCAATGGCGCGGTCATTTTTCCCTCTCAGCTTGCGGTGGCTTGCTCGTGGAATCCCGAACTGATTAAAGAAATGGGTAAAGTCACGGCAAGAGAAGTCAATGCGGACGGACTCGATTGGGTATTTTCTCCCGTGCTTTGCATCGGCAGAGATACGCGCTGGGGCAGAGTGGATGAAACCTTTGGTGAAGACAGTTATCTTGTCGGAGAACTCGGTGCGGCGATCGTTGAAGGGTATGAAGAAGATGGGCTTGTTGCGGCTTGTGTCAAGCATTATCTCGGCTATGGCGAAGCCACGGGCGGACGCGATTCCTATGATACCGAAGCATCCATGCGAAAAATCAGAGAAGTCTTTTTGCCGCCTTTCAAGCGTGCGGTCGAAGCGGGTGCATCGACGGTCATGACGGCTTACGGTTCAATTTCGGGAACACCGCTGACGGTACATCGCAAGCTTTTGCGCGAAGTGCTGAAAGAAGAACTCGGTTTTGAAGGCTTTGTCGTAACGGATTGGTATAACGTAGGTTCGCTCCGTACCAAGCAGATGGCTGTGGAAAGTTATGGGGATGGTGTCCGTCTTGCGATCGAAGCGGGCAATGATATGAGCATGAACTCCTTCCAATTCTATGATTCTGCCATCCGTCAGGTGAAAGAGGGCAAAATTCCAATGGAATATATCGATGATGCCGTGCGCAGAATCCTTCGCGTGAAATTTGCGCTCGGTCTTTTCGATGAAAACAAAAAACGACTTCCCCGTTCGGTCATCGGCTCGGCGGAACATATTGCCGTTAACCATAAATTGACACGGGAAAGTCTTGTCTTGCTTGAAAATAACGGCATCCTGCCCTTGAAGGAAACGCCGAAAAAGATCGCCGTGATCGGTCCGAATGCGGATAATATCCGCGCGCAATACGGCGACTGGACCTTCTTCTCACATCCCAATGCTTCTCCCGAGGATTGCAAACCGAAAAGTGATTATTATACGATTCTCCGGGGTATCAAGACCGTTTTTGCGGATAGCGAAGTCGTATATGCAAAGGGCTGTAACATTATGGGTGAAACGGAAAAATCCATGCTTACGGAAGCTGAGGCACTTGCAGAAAGCGCGGATATCGTGATCGCGGTCATCGGTGACTGTCTTGCTCAAAACGGCGAAGGCAAAGACAGAGCCAATCTCGAGCTTTCGGGCGCGCAAAACGAACTCATGCGCCGTCTGAAAAAGACGGGCAAACCCGTCATTACAGTGCTTGTGAACGGCAAACCGCTTTGCATCGGTGAAGCTGCAAAGAACAGCGATGCCGTCATTGAAATGTTCAACGGCGGTGATCTCGGCGGTCTTTGCGCGGCAGAGCTCATCGCGGGCAGATTCAATCCTTCGGGCAAACTTCCGATCTCGTTCCCGCGTGCTTCCGCACAGATTCCCTGTTATTATAATCAATATAACGGTTGGCATGGCGGCAAATACATGGACGTTGCGGAAGGCAGTCTTTACGATTTCGGTTACGGACTTTCCTTTACGAATTACGAATATTCCGATATTACGCTTTCTTCTGATACAGCAAGATCGGGCGATATGCTGACGGTTTCCGTGGACGTGACCAATACGGGCGATATGGACGGCTATGAAACCGTGCAGATGTATTATAACGACCGTTTCAGCTCCGTTCTGACTCCCACACGTCAGCTTTGCGGATTCAGGAAAGTGTTTATCAGAGCAGGTGAAACCGTTCGCGTGGAGCTTCCTCTTGCGGTTGATGCGTTCTCTCTTGTGAATATTGATGAGAAAACGGTGCTTGAGGCGGGCATCTTTGATATCATGGTCGGCGGTCATCTTGGGGCGCTGAAAACTGCGGAACTTTCGGTTGTGTGATTGGGGTTTCACCCCCAAACCACATTCAAGGGAACTTTTTGCAAAAAGTTCCCTTGAAAATCCTTCAAAAATCTTTTGTGTTTGTGTTTTGTTCCGATATTGGGCGAAAAAAGTGATGCAAAAAATCTGCATCACTTTAAAAGTTTTATTCGATTTCAAGAATGAAATAAGCCCTGATACTTGTGGATTCTTGCATAATGAAATTGCTGTTTTTCATTATATTATCTCCATAGCAAGTACCGTCAACAAAGGCATAATATATTCCGCTTCCCAATTCTTCGCAAAGCGCATCTATCGTGGAAAATATTCGGTAATCGAGCATTTCTGCATCCGCATCAAAATCAAAAACGAAAATAGGAGAATCACGAAAAGGCTTTTCGTTGATGTATTTTATAAAAGCATCTCCGTTTTTCACTTGATATACGGGCATACGTTCGCAATGTTCCAAAAGAAATTCAGGTTTAATCATGATGATTCCATTATAAGGAGGATCTGCCGTTGGCACGCTATTTTCATTTTTGTAATATCCCATCGGACTTGTTGCCTGAACATACGGAACATCTCGTTTTCCGCCAATCTCCACAACGACTTTATTTGGAATATACGGAAATTCTGCTTGATTTGCATCAATTTTTTCTTGTAATTCGGGGCTTTCAGATTGAATCGGGCGTGCGGAACCGGATTCTGTATAATAAACATCAACGGGATAAGAGGATTTTTCTGTCGTTTCCGTGGGTTCGGAAACTGTGGTATCATCTGCAATATTGTTCGTGCAGGCTGTCAGCAGAATGAGCGAAAGCAGGAGAAATAAGCATAAAAATTTTTTCATAGTTTGCCTCCCAAATCTCATATTTTAATTTATCGTAATATAGATTCTTAAATTATCGGTAATTGATGTGTTTTCAATAATTAAATATATATCTTCTGTAAGCGCATTGCTGAAAGAGTAGGTCATATTCAAATGATAATCAGTAAACCTAATTTTTGTTGCTTTTGCAATATTTCTATTATTAAAGCCTTCAATAACCCAACACGTAGTTTCTGTCGGGTTATTACATACAGCTTCTAACGAAATATTTATTGTTTGAGGTGCGGCAGATAATTCATAATATCCATAGCCAACATTCTCAATCGTAGGTGAATAACTAACAGATTGTGTTAATTGAGTATTGGATATCTGAACATCTGACCAATTTGCTGCATTTAACCAATTATAACTACTTGCATAATTATAATTAAACTTACCGAAACTTTCTAATTCATATCTTAAATTATTGCCTTCTGCTATTAAAACATTATCAATGGCATCAAATATCTGCTCATCATTCTTTAATGTTGAGATGCTTCTAATAGCATAAATTTCTTCGTAAATTTCTTTGATTGTATCAATACCATTATATGCTTGAGATAATTTAAGCGGAAAAAGAACCGAATATTCTCGAACTGAGATTTCAGCATCATCCAATGTCAAACTATATTGAGGATTCGCCAAATAATCTTGTACGCCGCCTTTATATTCACCGTATCGATTGGACAAATCATTTAGGACATTTTTAGAATATGTCATGGATGCTAAATTGGCACAAGATTCTTTCCACCACAAGTCATCAGTTCTACCATATAGTTCATATTGATATTGTATCGCATGTTGAAATTCATGAGCTAAAATAGTATCATATTTAGTGCTAGCATTTCCATTTATACAGATATAAGCCCCTATGCTACCATCGGAATTTGTGTCATATATTGTTCTTCCTAAGCCAATTGATTGTGTCACTAAAATAACAAAACTATTATCACTGTCTGTTATCCCAGGAGTCGAATCGAGGGGGATAGGACATTTAAAACCCAATTGGTTAACAAAGTATTCAAGAACCTCCAATGCCTTATTTCCAATGGTTCTTGCTGTTGAGGAATAACATGTAGAAGTAGAATAATATACCCTGATTTTATGCACACCATTTTCAAGACAATTGGTATGATCACAATAAAATGTTCTGCTTACATAAGTTAATGTAGAGGGGTCATCTATATTACTTTCTTCGATTTCATATAATGTATCACTTGCCATCTTCTGCAATGCAGATGATGATGTATTTTCCTTATATGATTTCAAAATTTCTAACAATCCAGTTGTAATATATTGATTTCCATTTTCCTTTTGAAGAACGGCGCAAATATTTGCAAGTCGTTGTTCTTCCGTAATTAAACCGTGATTATAAAGCAGTTCCGTATGCTCAATCTCTGTCATATCCAAATATTCTTGGCTGATTGTATAAGCAAACGAGGTGCCATTGACATCGACCTGACCATAGTGTTGTAACGCACAAGAAATTGTATTCGAGCCCATTGTTGTTGTCATCAATCGTTCATCAATATCATGAGATACGATTTCGTAAATTGCCAATACATTTTCATTATCGCTGTTTTTAAAATGGAAGTTTAATTCATTATAAACAAAAACGGCTTCAACATTTGAAATCGTATAAATTGTAATATTATCGGAATTTATACTTTCAGCATATGTGAGAGTTTGTTTTTTGATACCCGTACCGGACGGTAAGGTTTCCATATTAAATTCAATAACAAAAGGAGCTTGGGGTTTTTCAAAAGAAATTTCTCCGTTAGCATTAGAAACTGCCGATGAAAAATATTCTTTATCAAATGTAGTTAAATTTTGGGTGTGATTAACGATATTGGTTTGTTTATATATAGAAATTTCAATATTAGACAAATCGACATCTTCGTCACTTGTAAGTGTAAGACAAAAATTTTCGCTGAAAGATGCTGATGCTGTAAAGATGTTGGTTAAACAAGAGAGGATAAATACGATTGATAAGAAAACAGATAACAGTTTTTTCATAATAATAAAAATCCCTTTCATTAAAACTATGGTTGTATATTTATTTTAAGCATTTAAATTATAAAGCTATCCCAATATAGATTTTTTCTTCATTTTTATATAAATTTTTATAAAAACTTTAAGTATTCTATTTCATCTAATTATTAGTCGAAAACCCCCCCCCGAAATATCTCACCGAAAACGAAAAAAGTGATGCAGAAAAATCTGCATCACTTTTTGATTTTGATGATTATTCAGCAACTTCAGCGTCAGCTTCTGCGGTGAGAAGTGCGCGGATAGAAAGGCTAACTTTGTGGTTTTCTTCATCAATAGCAGTGATCTTTGCGTCAACAACCTGACCCTTTTCGAGAACTTCTGCGGGGCTGCCGAGCTTCTTATCAGCGATCTGAGAGATGTGGATAAGACCGTCAACGCCGGGAAGAATCTGTGCAAATGCACCGAAAGGCATAAGGGAAACGATCTTTACGGAAGCAACGGAATCAACCGCATACTGTGTGGTAAAGAGAGTCCAGGGGTTTGTAGCGTCTGTCTTGTGACCGAGAGAGATTCTGTTCTTTTCGCGGTCAAATTCCTTAACGAATACTTCGAGAGTATCGCCGATGGAAACAACATCCTTGGGCTGAACGTTCTTGAGCCAAGAGAGTTCAGAGATATGAACCATACCGTCAACGCCGCCGAGGTCAACGAATGCGCCGAAGGAAGTGAGGCTCTTTACCTTGCCTGTGTAAGTCTTGCCGACTTCGATTTCAGACCAGAATTTTTCGATAAGAGCGTTCTTTTCTTCTCTTGCAACAACGCGGATGGAACCGATAGCGCGTTTTCTGTCTTCCTTAACTTCGATCACTTTGAATTTCTGCTTTGTGCCAACGATGGTCTGGAGATCGCCATCCTTGGGAATGCCCGTCTGGGATGCGGGAATGAAGATCTTCTGAGAGAGTGCGTATGCGATAACGCCGCCCTTAACAGCTTCAGTGATCTTGCCTTCGATAACGGTGCCGTTGTCTTTTGCTTCAACAACCTTTGTCCAGTTGTTCTTAGCGTCGATCTTCTTTGTGGAAAGAACAGCGATGCCTTCGATATCGCTTACGCGAACGGCTACTGCTTCAACGGGGTCGCCGACCTTGAAAAGGTCTTCGAGTTTTGCCTGGGGATCGTCGGTTACGTTTTCAAGTGTAAGCACGCCGGTTGCCTTTGTGCCGATGTCTACGTGAACTTCGGTGGTGGTAACCGATGTAACGGTGCCTTTAACGGTGTCTCCTGTATTTAAAGTTTTCTTGAAAGATTCCGATTCTTCAAAAAGTTGTGCGAAATTTTCCTGTTCGCTCATGGTGTTTTGTACCTCCTCAATTATGTAGCCGGGCGTGGACGCTCCGGCTGCGATGCCGATCTTGCCGGTCATCTTCTTAATATATAACGGAATATCGCGGGCGGTTTCGATAAAATGCGTTTCGGGACAATTTCCCTTGCTGATGTCGTAAAGCTTCTTCGTATTTGAACTTTCGCGTCCGCCGATGACGAGCATCGCGTTACACTCGCGGGAGAGTTTTTCAACTTCCCTTTGCCGCGTTTCCGTAACATTACATATTGTATCAAAAAAACTTGCGTTTGTACATAGTTTTTCAATAAATTTTTTGCATTTTTTATAATCTTCCAAATTGTGTGTTGTTTGGGAAGCTAAAATGATCGTTTTATTATCAATTGTTTGTATAAGATTTTTCTCAAAGGCGTTTTCAAGCGTTTCAAAGTCTGAAAAAATACGAAAATCGCCCTTGATATAGCTTGCGATGCCAATCACTTCAGGATGTGTTTCATTACCGATCAAAATCGTAAACGTATTTTCAGAAGTATTTTCCTTCATGATCTTATAAATTTTTGCAACGAAAGGACAAGTCATATCCAAAATGGAGGACTCAGGATTTTTTGCCGTGAAAGCACGGAGCTTTTCCAATACGGAAAAAGGTACGCCGTGAGTACGCACAACGAAGATCGAATGGGGAGCTGCCGCCGCAAGATCTTCATCGATCGCATCTTCACGGATGATACCGACACCGTTTTCCGCAAGCTTTTCATTGGTATTGGGATTATGGATGAGCGAACCAACGGTATAGATATGCGAACCCGTCTTTTTTCCGACCAGATCAAAAACGGCATCCACCGCCCGTTTCACACCGAAACAGAATCCCGCATATTTTGCTGTTATGATTTCCATTATTTCTGCTCCTCTTTGCCAAGCTCGCAGATGCGTTCAAAAATCAGCTTGGAAGCGGCGTTATATTCCGCCATATTGCCCTTTTCAAAACCGAGTTCTTCATAAGGAATGGGTTTGCCAACGATGATTTTGACTTTTCTGAAAAGACGGACGCGGTAATTTTTCGTCTGGATATGTACGGGAAGTACGCTACATTTTGCTCTGTATGCAAAAAGTCCCACACCGCCTTTGGCATCATCAGGAGAAGGTTCTTTATCGGGAATACGTGTTCCCTGCGGGAAAAGACCGACGTACTTACCATCTTTCAAAACTTCAATGGTGGAGGTAATGGCTTTCAAGTCTGCCATGCCGCGACTGACGGAAATCGTGCCAAACGCACGGAGGATTTTTGCGAGAATCGGATTTTTAAAAAGCTCTTTTTTCGCAAAGAAATAAATCTGACGTTTGAGGTTGACACCGATAAAGAAAATATCATGCATACTGATATGGTTGGCGCAGATGATACAAGCACCCTCTTTGGGCTCGTTTTCAAGTCCTTCGGCTTTCAGTCCGAACAAGAGTTTATAGATCGGTTTGAAAACGCACTGTAAAAAACGGTATAATTTCGTCATGACGGTATCCTTTCTTAACCTTTTGTCTTTTCTTCAATGATGGAAAGGGCTTTTGCGATAACTTCATCAAAATCCCCCGAATTATCAAGGGAAATCGCATCCGCGGCGGGAATCGCAGGCGCAACGGCACGGGTGCTGTCCTGAAGATCACGTGCTTTCATCATTTCATAAACTTCTTCTTCGGTCGTATTTTCCCCTTTTGCGATGAGCTCTTTATAACGGCGGCGCGCACGTTCCTTATCGGAAACCGTTACGAAAAATTTCACGTCTGCATTCGGCAGAATAACCGTACCGATATCGCGACCGTCCATAATGACATTGTTTTTCGCGGCGATATCGCGCTGGAGATCGAGCAAATGTGTGCGAACTTCGGGAATCGCGGAAACCTTGGAGGCATAAGAGGAAATTTCATTGGTACGGATCAGACCGCCCACATCTTCTTCTCCGAGATAGATTTTCTGCTCACCGTTTTCAAAACGCAGGGAGATTTTGATCGCGGGCAAAAGCGCAATAATCGCGTCTTTGTATTCAAGCGAAATATCCGCTCTTTTTACGGCAAGACCGATGGTTCTGTACATTGCGCCCGTATCGGTATAAATATAACCGAGCTTTGCGGCAAGGGCTTTGGCAAGGGTACTTTTTCCCGCGCCGGAAGGACCGTCAAGTGCAATATTGATCATAAATAAGGATTCCTTTCAAAAAATTTTTATATTTTTGCAAACTATGATAGACAAATTTATGTGTGGATACTGCCCACTTATTGCCAAACTGCCGCTTCCGCCGCTGCGTGTGCGGTGGCAAAAGCGATCTGGAGATTGAAACCGCCCGTATACGCATCAAGATCCATGACTTCACCCGCAAAATACAAATTAGGACAAAGCTTGGAGCCCATCGTATGCGGTTCGATCTCTTTGATGGAAATACCACCGCTCGTCACAATCGCTTCCGTGATCGGACGGAAACCCGTAACGGTAACGGGAAGATTTTTTAAGAGCGTACCGATGCGTTTGCGTTCTTCCGCCGTGATGGCATTGATCTTTTTATCGGGTGCGATACCGCAAAGTTTGATAAAGGGTTCACGTAGCTTGCTCGGAAGCAATTCATCAAACGCATTCGCAAAATTACGGTTCTTGAATTTATCAAAATCCGAAAGCAAACGTCGGTCAAGTGTCTGTGCATCCAAAGCGGGCTTCAGGTCGATAGCAACGGTATAACGGTCTTTTTCCATCGGGCGCAGATGCGCGGATGCGGAAAGAATGACGGGCCCGCTGATGCCGAAATGACAGAAAAGCATCTCACCGAAATCTTTATAAATAACCTTATTTTTCTTTTTTGTATCAGTAACGGCGATGGCAATATTTTTGAGAGAAAGTCCCATCGTTGCGGAACAGATTTCATCGTCCGAAGTGAGTCCGACAAGGGAAGGTGTCGGCGTTTTGATCGTATGTCCCACGGATTCCGCAAGGCGATAACCGTCACCCGTTGAGCCTGTCACGGGATAAGAAAGACCGCCTGTACAAAGAATGACGGCATCAAAACCCGTATGTTTTCTTTTTTCCGTCACAACACCGTCAAGCGCACCTTCTTCATCAGCCTTTTTGATAAAATCCGTCACACGTTCCGTTAAGATATGCACACCGTTTTTCAAGCAGTAATTCTTGAGTGCAAGAACGATATCCACAGCATGATCGGATTCGGGATAGACACGGTTTCCGCGTTCGGTCTTCAGCGGTACGCCAAGACTTTCAAAAAATTCCATCGTATCTTCGGGAGTGAAACGGTTGATAGCGGAATAAAGGAATTTTCCGTTTGCGGTTACGTTTTTGATAAATTCTTCAGGGGTGCAATTATTGGTGACGTTACATCTGCCTTTGCCGGTGATACCCAATTTTTTGCCGAGCAAGGTGTTTCGCTCAAAGAGTGTTACGTCTGCACCGAGATATGCGGCATAGCCTGCGGCAAGCATTCCTGCCGCGCCGCCGCCGATGACGGCTATTTTTCTTTTATTCATAGTGGTTTTCCTTTATTTTTAAATTCAACTTTTTCTTTGTCTGAAAGAATCAACCAAACTTGCAGTTTGAGTGCTTATGAGGTTTTCCACTTTTCTTTGTTTGAAAGAAAAGTGGAGCAAAAGAAGCAAAAGAACTTGCAGTTCGATCGCTTGTGCTGAGTTGTTATGACTACACCATGCTTCATATCAGGCTACTTTCCGCCTGATAGGCGCATGGCGGTAAATGCTGTAAAAGCCGAAAGAACGCGCACTTTATTTTGGCGAAGATTTATTTTCTTTCCCTTCCCGCGATGAATACTACCATATGCAGACTTGAAAGTCTGAACCGTAACATCTGCACCATCAGTCAAGCGGATCGCTTGTGTATCTTTTGGTAATTTTATATTTTATTTTCCTTCAAAAAGCTTTCCGCATCTTCCATATCGAGAAAAATGTCATCGATGCGTTCATCGATTTCGGCAAGCCTTGCCGAAATTTCGGAAAGACGGACGTAATCCGTCGCGGCGGAGGTATTCATTTCTTCTTCCAGCTCTGCTTTTTCTTCTTCCAGAGCTTCAATTTCAGCTTCGCCTTTTTCGAGCCGTTTTTCTGCTTTACGGATATCGGCGGCAAGTTTTTTGGCTTCGTTATATTTCAGCTTGCCGTCGGAAGCTTTGACTTCGGTTTTGATAACGGTTTCTGCCGCAAGTTTACGGTTTTCCTTAAATTCCAGATATTCGTCAAACGTACCGTGATAGTCATAAAAACCGCCCGAAAGGTCAAAAATACGGGTAGCAAGTTTTTTCATGAAATAACGGTCGTGAGAAACGGCAATGATCGTACCGCCAAAGGAAAGCAATGCATTTTCCAGTGCTTCACGGGAAGCGATATCGAGGTGGTTGGTCGGTTCGTCGAGGATCAGCAGATTGACTTTGGAAAGGATCATTTTGCAAAGCATAAGTCGCGCTTTTTCACCGCCCGAAAGTACGGAAACTTTCTTTTCCATATCTTCCGCAAAAAAGAGAAAACCTGCAAGAGCTGTACGGATCTGCGTGATCGTGAGCTTTTCGTATGCGTCGCAAAGCTCCTCTAAAACGGTCTTATCTTCATCCAGCGTTTTTTGTTCCTGATCGTAATAACCCGCGATCACACCCGTACCGTATTCAATCGCACCGCAATCCGCATCGATAAAACCGCCTAAAATTTTAATCAGCGTGGATTTTCCGCAACCGTTCGGCCCCATGATGATGACGTGGTCGCGTTTTTTTACCATGAAGGAAATATCGGAAAAGAGTTTTCGTTCTCCGAAGGATTTGGCAAGCCCGTCCGCTTCGAGAACGTCGTTACCGCTTTCCGCCGCTTCCGCAAAGGCAAGACGGATATGTCCGGGCGCATTTTCGGGCGCGTCCACCTTTTCCATATGTTCGATCTGTTTTTTCTTGCTGGCGATCGTGATATAGTTATGCTCCTGACCGAAATGGATCTGTGTCTGAATAATGCCTTCGATACGTGCGATCTCTTTTTGCTGAAGGTCGTACATCTTCTGCTGACGCTTGCGCGCTTCTAATTTCTGCGTTGCAAACGCGCTGTAATTGCCTGTATAAAGAGAAGCTTTCGTATTTTCGATATCAAGAATCTTCGTTGCCGTGCGGTCAAGGAAATAACGGTCGTGGGAAACGAGAAGCAAAGTTTTCGGATAGGCGCGCAGATGTTCCTCGAGCCAATAGAGCGTATCCGTATCGAGATGGTTGGTCGGTTCGTCAAGGATGAGGATATCGGGTTCGACGAGCAAAAGTCGCACGAGCGCAAGACGGGTTCGCTCGCCGCCGCTCAGGGTATCGATGGTTTTATTCTGTTCACTTTCGGGAAAACCGAAGCGGGCAAGCATCGAACGGATGCGCGATTTATATTCATAACCGCCGATCTCACGGAATTTTTCCGTCAGTCTTGTGAAATCAGAAATGAGTCTTTCATAATTTTCGTCATGAGGCGCATGGGCTTTTGCTTCGATTTCTTCCTGCAATTCTGCAAGGCGTTTTTCGATGCGCTGACATTCGGAAAATGCGTTTGCCATTTCTTCCGTAAGGGTCTTATCGCTTTCCAACATTGCGTTCTGTTCGAGCATACCGACTGTTTTGCCTTTTGCGATATAGATGTTACCGCCGCTCGGTTCGGTCGTACCTGCAATGATACGCAAAAGCGTGGATTTACCAGCACCGTTGACACCGACGATGCCGAGCCTGTCACCCTCATTGATGGAAAAATTTATTTTTTGTAAAATGATATCCGTTCCGTATTCCAAACGGATATCGCTTACGCTGAGTATGGTCATAATTTTGTATCCCTGTAATTTTTATTTTGGTAATGATTCTGTTTTGTTTCCGCCGTCGATATATACGTCAACATCGCGCAAAATTGCGATACGGCGGCAATTGTCTGCGGGCACTGCCCGCTACTATTATACATCGAAAATGGGTATATTGTCAATTTTAATCTTGAAAGTTCCCTGAAAAAGATAAAAATTCGGTTGCAAAATATACAATATAATGATATAATACAAATAAATTCGATTATTATGAGTGAGAAAAAAGGAAAAATGATATGAAAACCAAACGTATATTTTTAATGGTCATGGATAGCTTCGGCATCGGCGGCGCAAAGGATGCCGCAAGGTTCGGAGATGAGGGCAGCGATACCCTCCGTTCTCTGATACAGACGGAAGATTTTTCCATACCGAATCTGACCCGTCTCGGACTTTTTCATATTGACGGCGTTGACAAACGTATGGCAGACGGTACGCCGATCGGCGCATACGGACGGCTTGAAGAAATGTCGGAAGGTAAGGACAGCACCATTGGACATTGGGAAATTGCAGGAATTTACGCGGATGAACCGCTTCCGACATATCCTGACGGTTTTCCTGCGGAAATCGTCAATGAAATCGAAAAAAGAACCGGAAGAAAGGTACTTTGCAATAAGCCTTATTCGGGTACGGAAGTCATTAAAAAATACGGTGAAGAACATTTGAAAACAGGCGGACTGATCGTTTATACTTCCGTTGACAGCGTGATGCAGATCGCGGCACATATGGACGTGATGTCAATGGAAGAACTTTACCGTTGCTGTAAGATTGCACGTGAAGTGCTTTCGGGCGAACATTGCGTAGGCAGAGTCATTGCACGTCCTTTTAACGGAGAATATCCTTACAAACGTATCGCGGGCAGACATGATTATTCCGCAACACCGCCCAAAACAACGATTCTCGATCTTTTGCAGAAAAACGGTCTTGCAACGATTGCGGTTGGTAAGATCAATGATATTTTTGCAGGTGTCGGTGTTTCCGAAGCACATGGCACAAGCAGTAATGAAGAAGGCATGGAAACCGCAAGCCATCTTCTCAACAAAGATTTCACTGGGCTTTGTTTTGTGAATTTCGTTGATTTTGACACGGTCTACGGTCATCGCCGCAATGCCATTGGTTATGCGGAAGCGGTTATGGCACTTGATCGTTGGCTCGGCAGTTTTATCGAAAATATGAATGACGATGATATCCTGATGATCACGGCAGATCACGGTTGCGATCCTTCTTATCTCGGTACGGATCACACAAGAGAAAACGTGCCGCTTCTGATGTACGGCAAGGCTGTCAAGCCTCTGAATCTCGGTACACGCGGTTCTTTCTCCGATATCGCGGCAACCATTGCGGATATTTTTGAGATTCCTTATGATTTAAACGGCAAAAGCTTTAGAAATGAGGTCCTGTGATGGCTGATTTCGATAGAAAAACACTTCTCCGCGCGGCAATGAAAGCAAGGGAATTTTCTTATTCTCCCTATTCCCAATTTAAAGTCGGTGCGGCATTGCTTTCTGCGGATGGCACGATCTATACAGGTTGTAATATTGAAAATTCCGCTTATTCTCCCTCGCTTTGCGCGGAGCGTTGTGCCGTGGCAAAAGCAGTTTCCGAAGGTGCGCGTGAATTTATTGCCATTGCTGTTGTCGGTCCCGAAGACAGCGAAACCACACCTTGCGGTGTTTGCCGTCAGGTTCTTTATGAATTTTGTGATGAATCCCTTATCATCCTTTGCGGTGGCACGGATACGCATTATACCGAAATGACTCTCGGTGATCTCCTCCCGAAAGGATTCCGCCTTTAAAAACCTTCTCCTGCGAGATAAGGGTTATTTTGAAAGGATTTTTGTATGCTCGGCAAAACAGTTACGGTGATTGTGGACAGACCGCTCGGAAGCGTGCATCCTCATCATAAAAATATCGTTTATCCTATCAATTACGGTTATATCTCCGATATCATCGCTCCCGACGGAGAAGAACAGGATGCTTATATTTTAGGCGTGGACACCCCCTTAAAATCCTTTACGGGTAAGGTAATCGCGATCATCCATCGGAAAAATGATGTCGAAAATAAATGGGTCGTTGCACACGAAAATGCAAACTTTACAGAAAAAGAAATCCTTGAAGCCGTATATTTTCAAGAACATTTTTTTGATATTGATATTGATATCTAAAGCCTTCACCTTTGGGGAAGGTGGCAGCGAAGCTGACGGATGAGGTTTTATCGCCTATATTGCATTTTTTGCTTCCATTTCGTTCAAGAGCCTCACCCGTCAAGGCAAATTTGCCTTGACACCCTCCCCAAAGGTGAGGGCTTTTTAAAATCATTTTCCTTGCATAAAAATTGTTTTTTTATGCAAAATGCCGAAGCCAAAATTTTATTTGGACTTTATCGACAAACTGAAGGAACGGCATTTGCCGTTCCTTCTTAATTTTAAAACGGATTATTTTTCGTAAAATAATCAAACGGGCGGTCTTTTTCGCAAACGAAAGAAACCGTTCTGTCAACGGGTGCGAAATCCGTTAGATAAAGGAGATATTTATTTTGCGGAGAAGGTAAACTTCCTCGCATATTTTTATGATAAAAATGTTTGGCAAAAACATCACAAACGGTAAGAGAATCACCTTCAAAATTGCTAAAAGCCACGTCCCCATCGGTCGCGCAAAGAAATTCTCCCGCGTTACCGATCGTCATTGCTGTTCCCGCACGGACATGAACTCCGGGCGTTACGGCAATTTCCAATTTGAACGGTACTTTTTCCGTATCATGTGTCTGCATATGCAATTTCAGACCGTTTTCCGTAAAAATAAAATCCACGGTATACCCGTAATCGCAACGACTGATACTTTGACGGCTCTTATAATCCATCGTCCAATAATTTTCAGAACCTGCGGGAGGATTATCAAAGGGGAGTTTATAATCTGCCCACGTATGGAACGTCATACGATAAGATTTTTCGCCGATCTGTTCGATCTCATCGGGTAAAAATTGTGCTTTCGCAAAAAAAGAAGAACAAATACGCGCGCTGATACTGATCGAACCGACGGTGATATGCAAAAAATCGGGATTACGGGCGAGAATAGAATAAACGATTCCCTTTTCTTTGGCACGGACAATACCCGATTTGGGTAAAAACATATGAAATTCTTCTTCGATCGGAAGAAGTACCGAAAAATCCACGCAAAGATCTTTCAATTCGGGATAACGCATATAGATACGAAACGGAGAATAGATCGGTTCATTGCCGATGCGTTTATCCATTGCGGATTTCAATATCTGTAAAAATTCAGCATCATGCGTATTGGCATAAGCTGTCAGACAGATATCAGTATAACGGTCAAAATCAAAAAGTGTATCGCTTCCGACTTCCCCTTTGTCTTTTCTGCGGGAATTCTGCGTAAAGATCAGACTTCCTTTTTCAATAAAACGGTAAACCAGACGGAGATTGCGTTTGACAAGTGCGAAAAGTTCAGGCATATCGGCTTCAATGGCAATATCACAAAGTGCACGGTCGGAAACCGCACTGTACATCCCCGCCGAGCGTTCGGAAAATTCCCCGTTTTCATCGATATCGATCTTTTCCGCAAGATATTTCCGGGCAAGGCTCAAAAAGCGCTCATCTTTTTCACGCAAGGTATTATACATCCAATAAAGTGCTGCCGTATGAACCCAACGGTGATTCGGCGTATGGAAACCGCTTGCCAACAGACCGCCCGAGATACGTTCCATCAGATGATAGATCATTTCGGTAAGTTTCGCTTCTTCCTCTGTTTTTTGCGGGATAGCATTCATCATACGGTAGGCATTGCAGATACCGGGAATACCGAAATATTCGGGCTGGCGGTAATTGGAAACGAGCAGATCATTCGTACCGTCCTCATGAATCCCTTCTTCTCCGCTGATACAGATCAGACGGATATATTCCAGAACCTCGGATTTCTGATAATAGATACTGTCCGGGCAAAGATAAAGCAATACCGCACGTTCCACAAGTCCGAAAACACATCCCGGCTCGGGAAGTCCCGTTTCATAAAGAAATCTTGCATAATACGGATCGTTCGGATCACGGATCAGATTTCTCATCTCACTGCGCAAAGACGTTTCATAGATATGTAAGGAATCATAATAAAAACGCTTCATAAAAACCTCCGTTTTTGAATTTTTATGCCCATTATAACAAAAAATCGCAGAGAAAACAAGCCCTCTGCGAAATTTATTGTGGGGGAGGCATTTCGCCTCCCGTCTTTCGTTCAAAACAAACCTTTGCGGGAGGGGAAACCCAATGTCAAAAACTTAAGGAATGGTTTTCTCCTAGAGGCTCGCCCTCCGGGAGAGCTCCGCGTAGCGGTGAGAGGGTTTTAGCGGCTCAATATTGAATTTTTTTCGTAATTTGGTCAGAAAATTTGCCATCTCCGTCACGCACGCGTGCCACCTCTCCCAAAGTGAGAGGCTTTGTTTATGAATTTGCACGCTTAAAATCATAATAATATTCCAATAAATGTCATAAGTTTTTGACATTGGGGAAACCCCTCCCCTACGGTTCGGATAATAAAATCCTCTCTTTTTATCCGAGCAGAACATCCGTTGCGAGCATCAGACAAAAACCGACGAGAAGTGCATAAGTCGCCCCCCGTTCGCTTCCGTGTGCGTGCGTTTCGGGAATCATTTCATCACTGATAACGTAAAGCATCGTACCGCCCGCGAAAGCCAAAGCAAAAGGCAGAATTGCCGATGCCAGACTGACCGCAAAATAACCGATCAGCGTCCCCGCAACTTCCACAAGACCTGTAATCATGGCACAAATAAAGGTTTTTCCGGGTTTGACCCCCGCCGCAAGCATCGGACCGATAATGACCATGCCTTCTGGGATATTCTGAAGCGCGATACCGCCCGCAATGATCAGTGCCTGTGACGTATCTCCCGCACCGAAACCGACTCCCGCCGCAATCCCTTCGGGCAGATTATGTATCGCAATTGCCGTCACAAAAAGTAAAACTTTGCTGAGATTGCCGTTATGATGTTCTTCCTGTTCCGCGCCGATCATTTTATGCAGATGCGGAACGAGTTTATCGACCAGATTCAAACATAAAGCACCCGCAAAAATACCGAGAATCGTAATCACAAGTCCGAATTTTCCACCGTAATCAAGTGACGGCAGAATGAGTCCCAATACTGCGGCCGCAAGCATGACCCCCGCCGCAAACGAAAGGACAATATCCGAAAATTTATGTGAAATTTTTTTGAAAAGAAAACCGATGACAGCGCCGATAACCGTTGCGCCGCCGACACCAAGAGCTGTAAGCAATACAAGTTCCATAAAATCAACTCCTTATTTTTCCATACCGCAAGGAAATGCCTTCTCAGAAGCCGCCTTGTCGGAGGTGATACTCTGATAAAAACGGTATCCGCCTGAAAAATTATATGCATCAAAACCGTTTTGTGTTAAAATTCGAGTTGCAATATAACTGCGAAGTCCACTCTGACACATGACGTAAACAGGCTTCTGCGGATCAAGTTCATGCAACCGTTCGCGCAGATTGTCCACAGGAATGTGGATAAATCCTTCCGCATGACCGCGTGTATATTCTCCCACCGTGCGCGTATCGAGAAGCGTCACGTCGTTTCGCTTACGGAGCATTTCGATATCTTCATAATGAAATTGTTTCATGATGCCGTTTTCAATATTGTCAATGATAAAACCTGCCATATTGACAGGATCTTTTGCAGAAGAATAAGGCGGTGCATAAGCAAGATCAAGATCCTGCAATGCATCGGCAGAAAGTCCCGCAAAAATCGCCGTTGCCAATACGTCGATGCGTTTATCCACGCCATCAGAACCAACGATCTGCGCGCCGAGCAAACGAAGCGTTTTCTTCTCATAAAAAATTTTCATCGTCATCACTTTGGCATCGGGATAATATCCCGCGTGTGACGACGGCGAAAGCACGATCTTTTCATAATCAAGCCCTGCCGCTCTTGCGGCTTTTTCGTTCAGACCCGTTGTGGCGACGGTCATATCAAAAATTTTGATGACGGATGAACCAAGTGATCCTCTGTAATGATTTTCAAGACCGCAGATATTATCCGCCGCAATCCGTCCCTGTTTGTTTGCGGGACCCGCAAGTGTGATGACTGCTTTGTTTTTCGTGATAAAATGCCTGATTTCGACAGCATCGCCAACGGCATAAATATCGGAAACAGAGGTTTCCATTTTATCATTGACAGCGATCGCGCCTTTGCTACCAAGCGCAAGTCCCGCTTTTTTCGCAAGCGTATTTTCGGGCGTAACACCGATCGCAAGAATCATCATATCCGTTTTGATCGGCGACATCCGATCGGTATAAACGGTATTTTTTTGAATATCGGTCACATTCACACCGAAAACGACCTGCACACCGTTCGCGCGGCATTTCGCATGAAGAAACGATGCCATATCGCTGTCCAGAATATTTAAAAGCTGACGGCTTCTTTGCAAAATCGTAACGTCGACCCCTTGCATCCGCAGATTTTCCGCAAGTTCAAGTCCGATAAAACCGCCGCCGATAATCACCGCATTTTTCGGTTGACGTTCTTCCATATATTCACGGATGCGGAACGTATCTTCCACCGTGCGAAGCGTAAAGAAATATTCCTCTTTCCCCTCCGCATAATCGGGAATCACAGGTCCCGCCCCCGGAGAAAGCAACAGCTTATCGTAACTTTCGCTGAACACCTCTCCCGTTTGCAAATTTCTGACGGTCACGCTCTTTCTTTCGGGAGAGATATCCGTCACCTCATGGCGCACTCGCGCATCCACGCGGAAACGCCTTCCGAAACTTTCGGGTGTCTGCAAAGTCAAGTCTTCCTTATCTTCAATCACACCGCCGATATAGTACGGAAGTCCGCAATTCGCATACGAAATATATCCACTCCTCTCAAAAATAACGATCTCCGCTTTTTCATCAAGTCTTCTGATTCTCGCTGCCGCCGTAGCACCGCCTGCGACACCGCCTATGATGACTATTTTCATAACATGATCTCCTTTCGTGTGTAGTTGGGACGCTGCCCTTGAAACTCGCCAAGAGGGATTCCCCCTTGGAACCCGATTATGTGTGGCTTTTCTTTTATAATGGGGAAACTCCCCTCATCTGTTATGGGTGAGGGGAGTTGTGTTTTTCACTATGGAAAGTTGCTTTCGGTTGATGGCTTAAGCTTTCCAAAGGCTATGGAGATTGCAGTATGCGTAAACGGCTTCGACTTCATCGCCGGGAGTCAGCGCAAACTGAACGACGGGTTTTTCACCGGGATGCAATGCTTTTCTCTGATTGCCGGCTTTGGTCTGGAGAGATACCCATTCGATATAATGTTCGGGAATCATCGGGTGTTCCACAGAGCCGACCGTAACGGTTACGATATTATTTTCAACGGTATAAACGGGGATATGCTTTTCAAGAGAAGCATCTGTCGTACC
Organism: Clostridia bacterium; assembly: GCA_017472285.1. Classification (GTDB taxonomy): domain Bacteria; phylum Bacillota; class Clostridia; order Oscillospirales; family CAG-272; genus QALR01. The sequence continues at coordinate 53,834 of JAFUQQ010000050.1, forward strand.
GGGGATGATCTCTTTCATTTTCTGACCGCAGCACATCAGCGGTACGGGGCTGTCTTTGACGATCGCAACGATCTTTTTGCAATGTTCACAAATATAAAATTTCTGTTCCATGATAAATTCTCCTTGATTATATTTTTTTACTGTTCAACGAACATATTCTTTTTCACGCCGCAGATGGGGCATCTGTAATCATCGGGAAGGGATTCGCCTTCGTAAACGTAACCGCAAACTTTGCAGGTGAATTTCTTTGTGTTTGCGGGAGCATCTTCGCAAGTACCGTCAGCGCAGATGCCGGAAAGCTCATTTGCCATATCGGAGAGCTGTTTTTCGCTCTGTTCGTTCAAAGCGGAAAGGATCTTGACGCTTGTGTTCAGATATGTGAGGTTTTTGCATTTTTCGAGTTTGGTCTTCATGATCTTTGCCGCGAGGGGTGCCCAGCTTCCGTTTTCGATGAAAGCAACGGTACGGTTCTGGAAGCTTCTTTCAACGAGGTGATCGATAAATTCACGCATGAAGGGGAAGATATCGCCGTTATAAGTCGTCGTTGCGAGAACGAGCTTGCTGTAACGGAATGCGTCTGCAACCGCCTCTGCCATATCGGTTCTGGCGAGGTCTTTGACGATGACGTTTTCACCGTTTGCTTTCAGTTGTTCTGCGAGAGCGAGAACTGCTTTTTTGGTGTTGCCGTAAACGGAAGTATAAGCGAGAAGGATGCCTTCTTCTTCGGGTGTATAGCTCGACCATTTGTCGTAAAGGTCGATGTAATAGCCGAGGTTTTCCGTGAGGACGGGGCCGTGGAGGGGGCAGATGATGGCAATATCAAGACCTGCCGCTTTTTTGAGGAGAGCCTGTACCTGTGCGCCGTATTTGCCGACGATACCAATATAATAACGTCTTGCTTCGTCAGCCCAAGGTTCGTCAGCGTCGTATGCGCCGAATTTACCGAAGCCGTCAGCGGAGAAAAGGACTTTATCAAGGCTGTCGTAAGTTACGATGACTTCGGGCCAATGTACCATGGGAGCGGTTACGAATGTGAGCGTATGTTTGCCGAGAGTGAGAGTAGAACCTTCACCGACAACGATCTGTCTTTCAGCGAAATCCGTACCGAAGAAGTTTTTCATCATCGTGAACGCTTTTGCGGAAGAAACGATCACCGCTTCGGGATATGCGTTCATGAAGTTTACGATATTTGCGGAATGATCGGGTTCCATATGCTGAACGACGAGATAATCAGGCGTTCTGCCTGCGAGAGTGTTTTCGATGTTTGCGAGCCATTCTGCCGTAAATCCTGCGTCAACGGTATCCATGATGGCAATTTTTTCATCGATGATGGCATAGGAGTTATAAGCCATGCCGTTCGGTACTTTATACTGACCTTCAAAAAGGTCAACTTTTCGGTCGTTCACACCGATGTATCTGATATCATTTGTAATTTTCATATTGATTCCTCCATAAGAGTGATTTGTTTTTCTTTGATGGTATTAGTATATCATATTTTTTGGAATATTTCTGTTGATTTTTCAACAAAACGAAAATTTTTAAAAAAATTTTGAAAAACAGAACTGACCGTTTTTGCTGTTTTGTCAAAATCACAGGGTATCTTGCAAACTTTTATGATTTATGTTATAATTGTATATAATACACATTCAAAAAAGGCGGTATGCATGAAAAAGAAAATTACCATTGGCATTTTAGCGCACGTTGACGCAGGCAAAACGACGCTTTCGGAAGCGCTACTTTTTCTTTCGGGCAAGATCAGGGAGCTGGGACGTGTTGACCATAAAAATACGTATCTGGATACCAACGCATTGGAGCGTGAAAGAGGTATCACTATTTTTTCCAAACAAGCAAGATTTTCGGCAGAAAATACGGATTTTATTCTCTTGGATACACCGGGACACGTGGATTTTTCCGCGGAAACGGAACGGACACTCTCTTTGCTTGATTATGCGGTGCTTGTCATCAGCGCATCGGACGGCGTACAGAATCATACGCGCACACTCTGGCAATTGCTTGCGTTTTATCAGGTGCCGACTTTTATTTTTGTGAATAAAAGCGATATTGCGGTCAAACGGAAAGAGGATATGATCGCAGAAATCAAAAAATCGCTTTCTCCGCATTGTGTCGCGTTTTATGAATGTGACGGCAAAACGAACTTGGATGAAAGACTTGCGGAGATCGATGAAGCCTTTTTAGAAAGTTTTTTTGCGGAAATACCGATCGAAACCGAAGATATTGCGGAAAAGATCAGCGAGCGGAAGCTCTTTCCTTGTCTTTTCGGCTCGGCACTTCGGATGCAAGGCATTGACTTTTTCTTGGATACGATCGATATGTATACGCAAGCAAGAATTTACGGAGAAGATTTCGGTGCGAAGGTCTATAAGATATCCCGCTTGCAAGGGGAACGCATGACGTATATGAAGATAACGGGCGGTACGCTTTCCGCGCGTGACGAGCTGATCTACTTTTCGTCGGACGGCAAAAAATACACAGAAAAGGTTAGCCGAATCCGTTTATATTCGGGCGAGAAATTTGAGCAAGCGGAAACCGTTTCGGCCGGCGAGGTCTGCGCGGTACTCGGACTTTCCGCAACCTATGCGGGACAGGGACTCGGCATGGAAAGTGATACCTGCAAACCAATTCTTGAGCCTGTTTTATCATATCGGATTCTGCTTCCGCATGAATGTGATCCCGTTTTATATTTTCCGAAGCTCAAGGAATTGGAAGAAGAAGACCCTTCCCTACATTTATATTGGAATGAAGAATTGCGTCAGATCGAGGCGCGTCTGATGGGTGATATCCAAATCGATCTTCTGAAACGGCTGATATCCGAGCGTTTCGGTATCTTCTGCGAATTTGATATGGGGAAGATATTATATAAAGAAAAGATTGCGGAAAAGACGATCGGTGTCGGACATTTTGAGCCACTGCGTCATTATGCAGAAGTTCAGCTCCTGATGGAACCGCAACCGAGAGGAACAGGGCTTATTTTTGATACGGATGTTCCCGAAAATACCTTAGATATCAATTGGCAAAGACTGATCCTTTCTCATCTTTATGAAAAAGCGCACCGAGGCGTGCTGACAGGCGCATTGCTGACGGATACGAAGATCACTTTGGTTGCGGGAAAAGCGCATCTGAAACATACGGAGGGAGGCGATTTCCGCGAAGCGACCTTCCGTGCGGTACGGCATGGATTGATGAAAGCGGGATGTATCTTACTCGAGCCGTATTACCATTTCCGTTTGGAAGTGCCAAGTATCAGCGTCGGCAAAGCAATGTCCGATCTGCAAATGCGTTCTGCAGAATTTTCACTCGAGGACGCGGATGAAGAAACAACGGTCATCAACGGACGCGCACCCGTTTCCTGTCTGCATGATTATACTGCGGAAGTCATTGCTTATACAAGAGGACGAGGCAGACTTTCTCTCGTTTCGGACGGTTATGAAATCTGCCATAATACCGAGGAGATCGTGGCGGCTGTCGGTTATGATGCCGAAGGTGATCTTGAAAATCCGCCTCATTCCGTATTTTGTGCGCACGGCGCGGGATTTGTCGTGCCGTGGAATGAAGTGGACTCCTATAAACATCTGGATGCGGGAGCAAGACTTGCGGAAGCACCCGTTTCCGTGATACCGAAAATGACGGGACTTGCCGCGCGATATCAACTCAGCGAAGAAGAAGTGGAAGCGATCATGACGCGTGAATTCGGACCGATCCGCCGCAAGCAATACCGTGAACCGAAGATCATCGATCATGGCAAAGCAAAAAAATTACCGAAACAAAAAACACAGCTTCCGCAAAAACACATGATTATCATCGATGGTTACAACGTGATCTATTCATGGGATTCTCTCAAAAAACTCGCAAGTCACAGTCTGGAAGATGCCAGAGATGCCCTGATGGATATTCTTGATAATTATGCAGCATATACAAAAACGGAATTGACTTTGGTGTTTGATGCGTATTTGGTCAAAGACGGAATCGGTTCGGATTTTATGCGAAACGGCTACCGCGTAGTCTATACGAAAGAAGACCAGACGGCAGATACTTTTATTGAAATCATGATGAATGAATTGGGTCCGAATTATAATATCCGTGTCGTGACGGGTGACAGACTTCTGCAAAATTCCGCAGTCGTTTCGGGAATTCTTCGCATGACGGCAAAAGAATTTGAAAAAGAGATCGCTGACGTTGCGGGCGAAATTGCGGAGTTTATTCAAAGGCTCAAAAACAACTAAATCCGTATATACCTACAAGAGAGCAGACCCAAGTCTGCTCTCTCAGTTTGTCGATAAAATCGGTTTCAAAATTTGGCTTCGGCATTTTATACAAATATTTTTATATATGGTAGGGGAGGGGCTTGCTCCTCCCGTGTAAAAACAGAAATTTCGTATACATCTGTTCCTATATTTGTAATAAAATTAAACAAAACAAAAGAATGCTGTGTTGTCTATTGGTGGGAGGAGCAAGCCCCTCCCCTACCTGACTGTGTAACTTTTATTCTCGCCTTTTCTACATACCCTTTTGACGGAGTGTATTGCCAAAACCACGCACACAATAAACGGCTGTCCCACACAAACGGGTTCCAAGAGGTAAGCCCCTTGGCAGGTCAAGGACAGCGTCCTTGCAGGGTTTGGGGGTGACCCCAACTTATCGGACTGCCGATTCTCTCGGCAAAAAGCTTTCGATATATCTGCCGACAGCGAGGAGAAACAGGATATTCAGACTGATGAAAAACCATAGACATGAATAAAGAGGACAGATCTGACCGAAAAGATGCATCCATTCTTCCGAATAGTCCCATACGTCCATATGCCAGAGATGATTGACAAGCATCCCGACACCAAATTCCACCGCCGTAATACCAAGCGCGCAAAGCGCACTTCTTAAAATAAGAGGAATTGCCGTCAGATAACGGTCGATTGCAAGCATCATGGCAAAACAGATTCCTCCCGCGATCACCATACTCGGATGTGTATAACCGCGCCACATCACCTCTAAAAGACCATAAGCAATGCCGCCCAAAAGCATTTTGATACCGACGGAAGCGGCTTTGCTCCGGCAAAAGCAGTTCCCGAAAAGAAAAAATTTTCTGAAAGGAAGATTCATTGATGTTCATTCTCCTTTCCGCAGACGGATTTCCTTTGTTTTTGGGAACGAAGCCATGCCATTGCGCCTGCAAGTCCGCCGATCTCATCGATCAGTCCAAGCGCGACGGCTTCTTTCCCATCAATGATCGAACCTACGTCCGTTGCCATCTCGTCCGTACGGAAGATTAATCGATGAAGATTTTCTTCGGTGATATGAGAATGAGCGGTAATGAAACGGGTAATACGGCTCTGCATTTTTTCAAGTCCCGCAAATGCTTGCGGAACCCCGAGAATCGTCCCGTTTGTGCGAACGGGATGGATGGTCATGGTCGCACTCGGCACGATGAACGAACGGGAACAGGAAACGGCGATGGGAATCCCGATGGAATGTCCTCCGCCGATCACAACGGAAGCCGTCGGCGTTTGCATACTTGCGAGCATTTCTGCGATGGCAAGTCCCGCTTCCACGTCGCCGCCTACGGTATTAATGAGCACGAGAAGTCCATCCACTTCGGGATTTTCTTCCACAGCCGCAAGCAAAGGTAAAACGTGTTCGTATTTCGTGGTCTTCTGATTTTCAGAAAGCAGATAATGCCCTTCGATCTGTCCGATCACAGTCAGACAAGAGAGCGTGATACCGTCTTTCCCCGAAAGTGTTGTGGCTGTACTTTCGCTGACAGCTTCATTTTTGGAAGAAGTACCCGTGTTTTCTTCTTTTTTGATGGAAAATATATCCAAAATAACATCTCCTTTTTCGGAAAATTTGCAATATCTCATATTTTTTACATAAAAATTGCGTTCTAATCATTTACAAAAAGAAAAAAATCATTTATAATAGTATTGATAGAAGTTTTGATTTCAGAAAATAAAGATCAAAACCAATAAGACAGTTTTTCTGTCGAAAGGAGAACTCAGATTATGGAAAACAAAATCCTCGTTGAAACATCCGCAAGACATATTCATCTTTCGGATGAACACATTGAAATTCTTTTCGGTGCCGGTCACCAGCTCACCGTTAAGAAGGCACTCAGCCAGCCCGGTCAGTATGCTTGCGAAGAAAAGGTAACCGTTAAAGGCGAAAAAGGCGAACTCAAAATGTCCGTTCTCGGTCCTGCAAGAAAAGCTTCTCAGGTTGAAGTTTCTCTTACAGATGCAAGAAGCATCGGCGTAAAAGCCCCCATCCGTGAATCCGGCGATATCGCAGGTTCCGGCGCATGTACACTCGTTGGTCCTTGCGGCACTGTTGAACTCGCTGAAGGCGTGATCGCAGCGCAGAGACATATCCACCTGACTCCCGAAGCTGCCGCTGATCTCGGCGTTGCAGATAAGGACGTTGTCAAAGTCAAACTCGATACCGCTCGTCCTCTTATTTTTGACGGCGTTGTTGTTCGTGTTTCCGACAAATTCGCTCCCGCTATGCACATCGATACCGATGAATCCAATGCGGCAGGTGCTTCCGGCGTTGTTTACGGCTCTATCGTAAAGTAAGCACTTTACCGAAAAAGCCTCCCTTGTGTAAAGGGAGGTGGCACGGTTTACCGTGTCGGAGGGATTGTCAAAAATGTTTTTCCCTGAAACAATCCCTCAGTCGCATTCTGCGACAGCTCCCTTTACACAAGGGAGCCTGAAAATAAAGCAGAAAAATTTTTATAATATAAAGGAGAACACACCCATGGCAGAACTCGTATATTCCCATGAAGTCGAATCCATGTGCTGCGTAGCAAAAGGTCCTAACCACGGTCCCGCTCCGCTTCCCGAAGAAGGCAAATGGGTTCAGGCAAAACAGATCACAGACATTTCCGGTTACACACACGGTATCGGTTGGTGCGCACCCCAGCAGGGCGCTTGCAAACTTTCCCTTAACGTAAAAGACGGTATCATCGAAGAAGCTCTCGTTGAAACCATCGGTTGCTCCGGTATGACTCACTCCGCAGCTATGGCAGCGGAAATCCTCCCCGGCAAGACCATCCTCGAAGCTCTCAATACTGACCTTGTTTGCGACGCGATCAACACAGCGATGAGAGAACTCTTCCTCCAGATCGTTTACGGTCGTACACAGTCTGCTTTCTCTGAAGGCGGTCTTGTTATCGGCGCAGGCATGGAAGACCTCGGTAAAGGCGCACGTTCCATGGTTGGTACCATGTACGGCACAAAGGCAAAAGGCGTTCGTTACCTCGAAATGACCGAAGGCTACTGCACAAGAATGGCTCTCGATAAAGACGATCAGGTTATCGGTTACGAATTCGTATCCCTCGGCAAGATGACCGACTTCATCAAAAAAGGCATGGAACCCAACGAAGCATACGAAAAATCCAAAGGTACATACGGCAGATTTGCGGATGCTGTTCGTTATATCGATCCCAGAAAGCAGTAAGGAGGTAACAAAACATGGCAAAATTTGAAGGTTATGAAAGACGTGAGGCGAAAATCCTCGCTGTTCTCGCTGAATATGGCATTTCTTCCATCGACGAATGCAAAGAAATTTGTGATGCAAAGGGTATCGATCCCTATAAGATCGTCGAAGAAACTCAGCCTATCGCATTTGAAAACGCAAAGTGGGCTTACACTGTAGGCGCTGCTATCGCAATCAAAAAAGGCTGCACCAAAGCTGCTGACGCTGCTGCCGCTATCGGTATCGGTCTTCAGGCTTTCTGTATCCCCGGCTCCGTTGCTGAAAACCGCAAAGTAGGTCTCGGACACGGTAACCTCGGTAAGATGCTCCTCTCCGAAGAAACAGAATGCTTCTGCTTCCTCGCAGGTCACGAATCCTTCGCTGCTGCTGAAGGCGCGATCAAGATCGCTCTCAATGCAAACAAAGTTCGTGTGAAACCCCTTCGCGTTATCCTCAACGGTCTTGGCAAAGATGCTGCTATGATTATTTCCAGAATCAACGGCTTCACATATGTTCAGACTGCTTTTGATAACAATACAGAAGAAGTTACCGTTGTTAAGGAAACTCCTTACTCCGACGGTCCTCGTGCAGACGTTAAGTGCTATGGTTCCGATAACGTTCCTGAAGGCGTTGCGATCATGAAGCTCGAAAACGTTGGCGTTTCCATCACAGGTAACTCCACCAACCCCACAAGATTCCAGCACCCCGTTGCAGGTACTTACAAAAAATGGGCGATTGAAAACGGCGTAAGCTACTTCTCCGTTGCTTCCGGCGGCGGTACAGGTCGTACCCTTCACCCCGATAACATGGCTGCCGGTCCTTCCTCTTACGGTATGACCGACACGATGGGCCGTATGCACTCCGACGCGCAGTTCGCTGGTTCTTCCTCCGTTCCTGCTCACGTTGAAATGATGGGTCTCATCGGCGCAGGTAACAACCCCATGGTTGGTATGACTGTTGCAGTTGCAGTTGCTATCGAAGAAGCTTCCAAATAAGCAGGCTGTGCCTGCACCCATGTGCCGCCGTATCTGAATTTTGATAAAATTTGAAGTTCGGCGCGACGGCGGAACTGAATAAAGGCAAATAAAAAGACACAAACTTTGATTTTTCAAGGTTTGTGTCTTTTATTTTTTTGGATAAGGTGTTTTCCTGTCAGTCAAGCCCACGATATAATCAAGGGAAGTACCGTAATAATCGGCAAGGGCAATCAAAAGATCGATGGGAATCTGTCTTTGACCATTTTCATATTGAGAATACGTATTTTGCCGAATATGCAGATAATTCGCCAAAGCAGATTGTGTTAAATCGGAATCTTCACGTAGATCTCTGAGTCGCATATCAATTCCTCACATTATCATAATATCATTTAATATTATTATACAAATCACAAAATGAGATATTGACTTTTATCTCATTTTGTGATAAAATTATCAAAAAAAAGTGAGGATTTTGTTTTGAAAAAAATAATATGTGCCTTTGTATTAGGGATTTTGATATTTATTTTTTGCGCTTGCAGCGGTTCTCAAAATGTGCAGTCAAATGCACCCAAGCATCGATGGACTAAATTTTATTATGATGATGAGATTCATTGGCGTACCTGTTGGGATGAAGGCTGTGATGCAGTCGATCAGGATGAACATTTTACACAGACTCCGATCTGTAAACGTATTCCGCGCTGTGATATTTGCGGGCATCAATATGGCGAGCCGGTTCCGCATCTTTATAATGAAAGCGGAAGTTGTATTCGTTGTGAAGAAAGAGCCCGCGGGGAAGGCTTGTCATATCATCATAATGACGGTTATTATGCTGTATCGGGAATTGGTGAGTGTATTTATCAGGATATTGAAGTATCAGCGGTGCATAACGGCTTGCCTGTAACAGAAATATATGAACACGCCTTTGCGAAAAATGATATGTTAACCGGCATCATCATTCCTAATTCCGTGCAAAAAATTGGCTGGGGTGCATTCAGTGATTGTGAGAATTTAAAAAGCGTAAAACTTCCCGAGGGACTTACGAGTATTGAGGGGTATCTTTTTAACGGTTGTCAGTCGCTTTCATTTCTGCAAATTCCGGAAGGTGTTATTCATATCGGTGACCGCGCCTTTTTTCATTGTGAATCATTAAAGGAAATCGTTCTGCCGTCAACGCTTTCTGTTTTAGACGGCTCGCCATTTTTGTTTTGTAATTCCTTGAATCATATTGTTTTTAACGGTACGGTTGCACAATGGGATATGATTCAAAAAAATGACCGTTGGATTTCGGCAGAAGTGCTTGTAACTTGTATCGATGGAGAATTTACTGTTGAATGAAAAAGCGGGCAACGCCCGCTAGAAGTTGCTCGCCTTTTGAAAGTTTTTCCGCATCCAACCGCGGTCAAACGGCGAGGGCGATTTTGAGCAATTTCCTATAATATGAAAAAGCGGCGAGTTTCCGCTCCCAATTTCTCACCTTTTCGGAAATATCCGATTAGGTGGGATTTTTTTGCAAAAGTTCTTGTAAAATCCATATATTTGTGCTATAATAAATGTGCCACACAATTGAATCAACAAATTTTCACTGGGATAGCTCTCTTTTTATAGAGGGTTTTTTAACCATGCTTTTTACGTCAATAATGGATTTTGGCAAAAATGCGATTTCCGCTTGACGTAAGAAAGGCATATCCTGATTTTGTTGAGAATTGTGTGGCAACAATGGAAGTTCGCATTTTTCGGTGCGTTCTTCTGTTGAAGGCGCACTTTTTATTTGATCAAAATTCAGGAGGATATTATGAAAAAACTTATCAGTATACTTCTTGCATTTGCTCTCTGTGTTTCTATCTGCGCTTGCGGCGAAAATGCCTGTATTGATAGCGAAGAAACATCAAATACGACAACGGTCGCAGAAACGACTGAAACCACAACAGAAATCTCCTCCGAAATCAAAAGCGATTACATATTAAATACAAACAGCATGAAATTTCATTATCCAAGCTGTCATTCAGCAAAAAAGATCAGTGATAAAAACAGAAAAGAATATCACGGAACCAGAGATTCCGTGATCTCGCAAGGCTATGATGCTTGCGGTATTTGCAATCCTTGATTTTTGAACAGCAAAAGGACACAAACTTTGGTTTTTTCAAAGTTTGTGTCCTTTCTTTATAAAACAAAAAACACCGCCCACAAGCGATGTTTTCTGTTTCAGACTATATTACAATAAAAAACCGTTATCAATGGTAAAGTAATGATAGATGCCGAGAGTCGTTTTTTAAGCGACCGCCATCATTATACCGAACAAAATGAAAAAAAGCAATAGTATATTTTAAAAAAATAAAAAATTTTTCGGATTTTTTATTTTATTTGTAAAATCAGAATGCTTTACCAAACGTGATTTCCCTCGGAAAGATCGGTTCCTCGTGACATCTGCGGATAATAACTGCGGAAAATATGGCGGGGTTTTTCATCAAATTCCATTTTGAGTACCGTAACGCCAAGAAGTTTATCGGGAATTTCTTTGGGCAGATTTTTCAGGAAGATACGGTGTCCGTCATGTGTAAATTCGATTTCTTCACCTGTTGCGAGGAAAGAAATGCGTTTGGGCGCATCCATATAACCGCCAAACATGAGTTCCCCGTTTTTCGGCCATACCCAATTCCAGAGATAGAATGTCTTGCAATCGATATCCGCGGAAACGGCAGTCAAAGTATTTGCGCTATAAACGGGACCTGTACGGAATTTCTTGCCATACGTTGCCGCGCCGTTGACCGCAAGCCAATCGCCGACTTTGCTGAGGGTTTCATCCGTATATTTATCGATGGAACCGTCAGGCATCGGACCAACGTTGAGCAGGAAATTACCGCCGCCGCAAGTACAAAGATGCAGTTTACGCACGATGGCTTTGGGGGACAGCATAAAAGGAGCAGCCTGCTTGGCATCCACGTAACCCCATGCAAGATCGGTCAATGTCATACAGCTTTCCCAATCACGTCCTTCGGCAACGATTTTTCCTTCGGGTGTACCGAAATCTTCATCGAGAACGGAACGGTTATTGATAATGATATGAGGCTGAAGCGCACGGAGTCTATTGTTTCTTGCAACGGAGTTCCAGCCTTCAACGCTTTCCATCGGACAGGAAACATCATACCAGAGAATATCGATCTTGCCGTAATTCGTCAGAAGCTCGGTATTGAGGTCTTCAATATATTGCAAAAAACGTTCTCTTGCTTCGGGATCGTGAGCGCAACGCCATGAATCTGGATGATGCCAATCCATCAGCGAAGAATAAAGTCCAATTTTCAAGTCGTATTCACGGCAGGCATCCACAAATTCACGCACGATATCGCGGCCGCAATAGTTATAGGAATTATAGGGATTGACCTTGGAATTCCAAAGAGAAAAACCTTCGTGGTGGCGTGTCGTCAAAACGGCATATTTTGCGCCCATACGCTTGGCAAGCGCGCACCATTCTCTCGCGCAATCCTTTTTCGGCGCGAAAGTTTTGGCGAGCTTTTCATATTCTGCCACAGTATAATTCTGATTTGCCTGTGACCATTCGCCTGTTCCAAGCTCGGAATAAAGTCCGTAATGAATGAACATACCGAAACGGGCTTCTCGCCACCATTCCATGCGTTCGTCACGTGTCGAGGCGATCTGCTGTTCATATTCCTGTCTGCTGATGTATCCCATTTTTATCATCTCCTTGTTATTTCAGAAGCATCAATGCTTTCTGATATTTTGCGGCGCGCTTGATCTCCTTTTGCGTCACAACGGAAAAGCGAGATAGATCGCTGTTATGCTCAAGATCGGCAATCTTTACGGCACGCGCCACGGGATTTTCCCGTATTTTCGCAACGTATGCCATATAATCGGCTTCCGTTACCACGTCTTCGGAACGTGTAAGCAAACGGAGTGCTTCAAGAACTTTTTCACCAAAACCCGCTTCCCGCAACATTTCCTCGGTATAATCCGTATCTTCGATCACGTCATGCAAAAGTGCAACGATGGTCATTACCTCATCTTTCATCTGTTCCGCAAGATGAAACGGATGAAAAACATAAGGCACACCGCTTTTATCAACCGCACCCTTATGGGCATCGTAACAAATAGAAAGTGCTTTTCTCGTCTTATCTGTATAAATCATATTCAACCCTCCGTTCTCCCGCCTTTCTTTACGAAAAGAAAGGCTTGGCGAAAGAAACGGCAGGCAGTGCCTGCACCCCTATGCCGCCTCTGTCTTCATTCTGTTCAGATTTTTCCACAGGAAATTGCTTCAAAATCGACCTCGCCGTTTCGTTATATTTCGGGATGTAAAAACTGCGATAGGCGAGCAATTTCCTGCGGGCGTTGCCCGCTTAATCGATCACAACGGTCTTACCCGCGCCGATGCAGATAGGCTCGTCATCTTTTGCCACCCAAACGTCGATATCCGTGGGATTATAGAACGTCTTACCGTCTGCGGAACGACGGATCTGTTTCTGTGCATTGACGTAATCATAGATCTCGATATTGGTGGCACACCAGATATCATAAGTACGTTTCTGGAGCTCGGAGAGAATTTCCTCGAATTTTTCCCACTGCACAGGGGATTTTTCGTTATCAAATTCATAAGCGTGACCCCAGATATAAAGAACGCCGCCCGCACGCCATGGTGCTTTTTCCACGTTATAGATAAAACGGCGAACAGCAGTTTCACATTCATTATGATGCGTTGTGGGATGCCATTCCTTGAAGTTTTCGGGAAGTGTGAACGCATTGGTCGCCTTGACGGTTCTGCCGTATACGATGGAAGCGGTATCCATAGCGGTAAAGGTATCGTTATTGTAAGTACCGAACGGATAAGCAAGGCCGCGGATGATCGTACCCGATGCTTTTTCCAGATTGATCCTGTCTATTATCAGCTCGTCATACTGATCTTTGATGAGCATTCTCTCGAGATGCGGATGGGAATGGGCATGGCACGCGATCTCATGACCGTGATCCACAAAAAGCGGACGCACTTCTTCGGGATGAATACCGCGGGATTCGGGATTGCAAAGATATTTGGAATAGAAGTTGAATGTACACTTCATGCCGTATTTGTTGAAAAGCTCAACGAGTCTTCTGTCCTGTGCGCAACCGTCGTCGTAGCTGAACGTCAAAGCATAGCGTTTACCGTCCTTGAATCTGTCAAATGAAATCATATGATAAGTCCTCCTTATAAATTTTATTACTATTTATATGATATCACAAATCGAAAAAATTGCAAGATAATATCGGCAAACAGTTGACATTATTATCGTTTTTAAGATATAATATTTATGTATAAAAACAATAAAAGGAGGACAACCCCATGAAAGTATTACTCGCAGGCGGTGCGGGCTATATCGGCTCCCATACCGCAATCGAAATCGCAAAACTCGGTCATGATATCGTGATCGCAGATGACTTTTCCAATAGCAAACCCGAAGCCATCAACCGTGTCAGAACCATTATCGGCAAGGACTTCCCTTTCTATGAACTCGATATCGCAGACAAAGAAAAACTCCGCGCCCTTTTTGAAGCGGAAAAACCCGAAGCAGTTATCCATTTCGCAGGCTATAAAGCCGTTGGTGAATCCGTTGCAAAACCCATCGCATATTACAGAAATAACCTTGATACCACCCTCACACTTCTCGAAGTGATGAAGGAATATGATTGCCATAACCTCATCTTCAGCTCCTCCGCAACCGTTTACGGCGCACCCGACGAAGTGCCAATCAAAGAAACCGCTGTTGTCGGCAGATGCACCAATCCTTACGGTTGGACAAAATATATGATCGAAGTGATCCTTGACGGTGCGGCATTCGCCGATAAAGAACTTTCCGTTGTTCTTCTCCGTTATTTCAATCCCGTCGGCGCACATGAATCCGGTCTGATCGGTGAAGATCCTCAGGGTATTCCGAACAATCTGATGCCTTTCATTTCTCAGGTTGCGATCGGCAAACGCGAATGTCTTTCCGTTTTCGGTAACGATTACGATACCAAAGACGGCACGGGTGTCCGTGACTATATCCATGTTGTTGACCTTGCAAACGGTCATGCTTGTGCGCTCAACTATGCTGCCGCTCATAAGGGTATAGAAGTATTCAACCTCGGTACAAGCATCGGTTACAGCGTTCTTGATATGGTCAAGGCGTTTGAAGAAGCAAACGGCGTTAAGGTTCCTTATAAGATCGTTGACCGCCGCCCCGGTGATATCGCAGAATGTTATGCAGACGCGACCAAATCCCGTGAACTTCTCGGCTGGAAGGCAAATAAAACTCTCGTCGATATGTGCCGCGACAGCTGGAACTGGCAGAGCAAAAATCCTAACGGTTACGATGCTTAAAATATGACAAGGGGAGGTGCTTTTAAAAAAGCACCTCCCCTCAGCCTGTCGAAAAAGGTATGTAGAAAAAGCAGAAATAAAAAGTTGCACAAAAAACTCAAAAAGATACCTATTATAAAGGCTCGCCCTTTGGGAGAGCTCCCGATGAAAGTCGGGTGAGAGGGCGGTAATATATGCTGAAAATGCCCTCTCCGTCACGGCTATAAGCCGTGCCACCGTCTTACTGCGGTTCGGTCACGCTCGGGGTCTGACAGCCATTTAGGCTGTCATTCAAGACCCTCACGCCGCTTCGCTACCCGAAGTGAGAGGCTTTCAATTAGTTTTTTGAAAAAATTGGTGAGAATTTATTTGTTTTTTCCGTA
>JAFUQQ010000051.1 GCA_017472285.1 Clostridia bacterium
ATGAAGCTACTTTGGATGACAACCCGTTTAGGTATTGTGGAGAGTATTACGACAAAGAAACCAAAACTATTTATCTCCGTGCAAGGTATTACAATGCTGAGCAAGCTCGTTTCACGCAAGAAGACCCGATTAGAGATGGATATAATTGGTATTCGTATTGCGGTGGAAATCCTGTCAATTTCATTGACCCGACAGGATATGCAGTTGCTTCCTGTTTTGGCGATATTCCGGACTTGCTTGGCGGAGGAAATGATGTTCTGTCCTATGGATTGTGCGGTGGTGGCGATGGTAGTGCCAATAATAGCGTTACTAATTATGGTTATGCCACTGAGCCTACAATTCCTGAATTTATAGAAGAGCCTATAGATGGGACATATTCAGTAGGGTTATGTGGAAGTGCTTCTTGGAGTCACATTGGTATTAATGGTCAAATCGGTTTGTCATTTGATGCAAAAGGTAATGTTGCTATTCAAGGTAGTGTATCTTTAGAAGTGACAACCAGTTCGGATGCTGCTGTTAATGGCGGAGTATATCAAACGATTACAAATGCACCTGATATCACTAAACTTGAAGATCAAGGCTCTGCCTTTGGAACCACAATTTCTGTCCCTATCAAAGGTCCGCTTGCACTCAATGCCGGAACCGATGTTAATATTATACCCGATGAAGAAGCAGATACTTATTATTGGGGACTAACTTCGGTGAGAGGTATAGGATATTCACCAAAACCTAGCGCAGAAGCACACTTTTCTCATGGTACAACGAAAACATTGGTTAGTTTTAACATATTTAAGATTTGGGATGATATATATAATGGAAAGTAAGTTTCGGTAAACTGTACATTGTATTTTTGAAAGGAATGTTTTTATGACAAAATGGAAAACCGTGACGATTCTTTGCATTCTTATCTTTGCCATATTTACAATCAAGATATATGCAAGTGATTTTTTCGATTCTTTTGATACTGTTGAACTTACTGATGATCAACAGCAACGGATTTGGAGAGATAGCAAAATCAGAAAACTTGGTACAAGATCTGCCATTGAGCATCCTTCTCCGATCATAAATTTCGATGTATCAGAATCAGGATTGATTGTTTTGGCACTTGAAGGAGATCAGATTTTGGTTCTTGACAGTAGCGGAAATCCGATACAATCATTTACCTTTGATAGAGAAGGCTCCTATTGTGTTGGGTGGAATAAAGAAAACATCTTATTGTATAGTAATAGAAGCGATATATTTATAGAGTTTTCTCTTGACGGCGAATTTATTGATATGATAAAACATGAGCCTCAGTCTTGGAAAAGTTCCGCTTTTATAAGCGATTGGCAGGATATTCGATCGATTACTTTTGATGGCAATACCTATACGATTGAAAATCGTGCAGGGGTTTTTAATCTCTTGACTGCTCAACGGTATGCAAAATTGTATAAGACCGATTCTGACGGTAATGAAATCGTTTTATATGATGCGACCAAGCAGCTGTGGTCATCTATTATCTTAACGATAGGAGGTATTCATCTGTTTGTAGCCATTGTTTTAAACGTAATGGTATATCAATACGAAAAAGATATCAAAAAAACAAAGGGTGATAGCAATATAAAACTCTAAAGAGTAGAATATGAGAAATTACCCCAGCATATCCCAAAATGTGCTGGGGATTTTTCTGTAAAATCTCATTATGTAAAACCTTGTAATTTTGTGTAAAAATGTAAAAAATGTGATATTGAATGGTCAACTGTTGACATTCTTGCGTTTTTATGCTATGATAACCATATCAAAACCGAATAACAAAATCGACACACCTTGGAGCTTTGTTCTCCGCCTCGTGCCTGCCCAATCAATTTCCTCTCGAAAATGAATGATGCGAGGGGTGCTGTCGTTATGCCCGAAAGGAAGCCGAATTGGTTGGATAAACCAATTCGGCTTTTTGTATTGTCTGCGATATTCAAAAAAATAAGAAAAGAGGAAAAACGATGGAAGAAAATAAAAATCACACAAAAAAGAAAGAAACGGAAAACGAAGGAACGTATTCCAGATCGGAAGTTCAGAAAATGATTGCGGATGCGGTTGCTGCTGCGCTTGCTAACGTACAGAAAAACAACAATACGGTTCGTGTGGAAGAATACGTCACGCTGATGTATCTCGGTAATATTGCCGAAGGTACGGTTGTGACGATGGGGAAACTCGGTCAGTTTTATAAATCGGGAGATACCCGTGACATTCCCAAACGGGATTTCTTGCAGAATATGGATATCCGTCTTACCAAAATGCTGGAAAGCAGACAAATTTTGGTTCTCTCCGGTTTGGATGACCGTGAAAGAGAACGCTACGGTTTGCTTTATGCAGATGGGGAAGTTTTAACAAGAGAGCAATTTGACAAGATTCTTTCTTATTCCGATAAACAGATTACGGAAATTTTCTCGCTGCTTTGTCCCGAACATCAAAAAATGGTTGCCGGAAAAATCATGAACGCATATTTTGAAAATCATGACAACCGCATTACACCCGAACGTGTGAAAAAATTGCAATCGATTTCCAAAAAAACAAAAAAAGACGGTTTTTTCATTCCCGTAATCGAGGCGATGGGCGATGACTTCAAAAAAGACTGATTTCTTTTGTGCATCCTGCGGTGCAAAGCTGACAAGCGAAAACAGCCGTGAAGTCAATGAAAAAACAATTGAAAACGGAATCGCTCCTTTTTGCCTTGAATGTGAAGCCAAATATTTCCGTCAGTTTGCCGCCGCCAACGGCATACATCTCGGTCTTTTTTATACTTGCCTGAAATTTGACGTGCCACTCGAACCGCTTCTGCTCCCGGATCATTTTGGCAATGATGATTTTTTGAAAAATTGCGGCGAAAAAAGCCGCTGGCATTACTATATCCATTTGTTGATGGATTCACAAAAATATCAGACGGAAGAAGGTATACGCGGATTTCACAACGGTATTTCCGATCTTCTTCGTATTTTCGGCAGAAATTTTTCAGAAAAAGATTTTGCAAAATACGTACTCTTTGAACGTGAAAGAATCGGCAATCTGCAAGGCACCGAGCAACAACGCGAGCGATGGGGAACGGAAAATCTCTGGCGCGGGTTTTCCGTTACTTCTGCCGTCTATGACGAGCTTGACAGAATGTATGAAAACCGACTTGCTTCCTATAAGGGACAGACGATCACGCCTCAGATGGATGATACCATTATCAAAGTCTGCAAATGGAATCTTGTGATCTCACATCTGTTTCAGAACGGAGATGCAAAAACCGCAAAAGACGTTCAATCCATGGTGGATGCTGTTCTTGCCGCCGAGCAGATGCGCAAAAAAGATGAAAAACCGATGGAAGCTTTTCGCTTTGATGCACAGGTCAAGGCTCTGGAAGATATGGGCTTTATGGAAGACGGAAAACTTTTAACATTGGACGGTGTGCAAAAGGTACTTTTTGAAAAGTTTATCAAAAAGAAAAAATATGCTTATTCCGTTGACGTACTGGATCACGTAATTGAAGATATTTACAACACGATGCGCGCCAATGCCGATCTGATGATCGAAACCGAGCTTCCCGAAGAACTGATGCCAAAAGACTTTTTCGGAGAATTTGAAGAAAATGAAACCGAGGAAGAAAAAACAAATAAACGCTTTGCGGGACTTACGAAGGTAGACTATCAAACGAAAGAAAAACAATGAAAACATACACTCTTTACGTTGGGAGATATCAGAAATTGCCCGAAGATATCCGTTATTCCTTTTATGATGCCGAAGCAAAAGAACTTTTGATTCTGACGGAAAATGATCCTCCCCGCGATTTTATTTTTGTCCCCGATTCGCATCTTTCTTTTCTGACGAAATCGGAGCGGGAATGGCTTTTTGCCTGCAAGCTGAAAATCAATGCGGAATTTGTAAAAAACAATGAAAAGGAATTGACGGAATATGCGGAGGTTTTCCTTGATACTCTGGAAACAGCTCTAAATGAATTGGAACCAAAAAAGAAAGGAGGATGTGATGGAGAAAAACGAAAAGAAAACGAACTCGTATGCTCCGTTGATACAAAGATATAACGAGATGGCAAACCGCATTTCTTCCATGCCTGCCGAAGCGGTTTATCAAGCGTTCGGCGCTATGGGGCAGACGTTTGCCAATATGCCGCAGATTCAAAACCGAAGAATCAAGGGGATTTCTTCTCTCCCCTTTGATTACACGAAAGAAGATATCGGAGAATTCTTACGCAATCCTTACGTCAGTGAAAAACCGCTTCGGCAGACGGCACAGACACTCAAATGGACGGCATATCCTTTTTTCAAGATCGCAAAGACGTATCAGGATATTCCGACGTATCGGTATCTTACAAAACCGCTTTATCTTTCGGCGGAAGATGCCGAGAGCAAAGAATTTTTAAGAGAATTCACGCTTCTTGATAAATTTTCAAAAACGCTCCGTCCCGATATTTGTGCGCATAAAATCACAGGTGAGGCAATCACGCTTGGCAAAGTGTTTTACACGCTTCGTGCGGAGGTGGACAAGATTCATGGCAGCGTTTCTTATGCATTTATGCAGCAACTTCCGTCCGACTTTTGTCATATCGTCGGATATAACAACGTAAGCGGTTATACCGTTTCTTTTGATATGATGTATTTTTTACAGCCGGGAACGGACGTGACACAATTTGGGGATCTGTTTTTGCCCTATATCGATGATTTTTCAAAAATTTTCCGAAAAAAGAAAAAAGATAAATTCGTTTATGCTTCCAAGGAGGAAAATTTTGATGTTTTCCCCGAAAATTACCGAAAGGGAATGCAAGGGAATCCCAGAATGTTTATGCAGAACGGACGGTGGTTTTATTACATTTCGCTCCCCATTGACAGCGTTTGGACCTTTGAAATCGACGATACTACGCCTGCCGTGGCAAGCCCGCTTGCGGGACTGATGCTGACTTATGCCCAACAAAGCGATTATGAGGCGGCACAGCTTTCTTTGATTCTGAATCCTCTCATCAAGATTTTTACGGGTGAAATTCCTTATTTTGACGATGACGGAAGCAGAACGGAAGATACTTACAAGCTTTCTCAAGGCGGAAGATTTCTTTTTGAATCGCTTTTTGCGCAAATGATGGCATCTTCCAACACGGGCGGCACGGCTTTCTTTACAGCTCCTGTGGAAAACATCAAAAGCCATGATTTTTCCGAATCCGCGAATGCCAACGAAATTTCGGAATCTTTTAACCGTTACGGTATGGAAAAAGCGGGACTTTCCTCCTTGCTTCCCGTTGCGGAGGATGTCAAGGCGGCACAAGTTGACGCTTCGATGAAGATCGAAAGCCGTTTTTCTTCCGCTACGATCTATGCGCAATTTGAGCGGATGATGAACAGCTTTTACCGCTCGCTTTCTCTCAGATATGATTTTTCCTTTCATATGTTTGGAACGATCTTTAATGAAAAGGGGCTTCGTGAAAATGCAGAGAAGCAGATTTCAAGGGGTGATCTGACAGGATATCTGACGGAAGCGGCACTGGACGGCGAAAGTATTCTGGATAAACTTTCTTCTTTGCGTATGGTGAAAGCATGGAAAATGACTTCTATTTTTGAAATTCCCGAAACGGCATATACGCAGAGTGCAAAGACGGGCGGCAGACCGAAATCGGACGATCTTTCCGAGGCGAAGGAAAAAAGCATGGATGCGGGTTACAGTGAGGTGGATATATGAAAATTCTTGCGATTGATCCCGGCGATATAAAAAGCGGTTACGCGCTTTTGCAAATGCCCGATTTCAAACTGATTTCGTTTGGAAAAGAGGAAAATACAGAACTTCGGTCCTTGCTTCCGAGGCTGAAAGAAAATTGTGATTTCGTTGCTTGTGAGATGATCGCTTCTTACGGGATGGCGGTCGGACGCAACGTATTCGATACCTGTGTCTGGATCGGCAGATTTCGTGAACTTCTGGGAAATCTCCATTATATTTACCGCAAAGACGAAAAAATCTGTCTTTGCGGGGATATGAAAGCCAAAGATGCCAATATCAGACAGGCGCTCATCGACCGTTACGCAAAATTTGATCTCAAAAACGGAAAAGGTACCAAAAAATGTCCCGATGCTTTTTACGGTGTTTCCGGTGACGTTTGGGCGGCGATTGCCGTGGGTGTTGCTTTTTATGAAACGGAAAGGGGGTATATCGCCTATGAAAACCCAAATTGAAAAAATGATATCTTCCAAAGGAGAATTGCGCTTGCTCCAAACCGAAAACGGTTGGAAAAGAGCTGTGGAGCTTTGGCTTCTCAACGATGCTGTGAATGAAAACAGCGGACGGTATACAAGGCTTTCCGAACACCGCGCACTTTTTGCCGGAACGCCGATTCTTGTTGCCTATGTCGATGGAAAGATCGGTGACGGACACAATTTTGAACAGGTGATCGAAAAAGACGGTTCTGTTTCCGCTTCCTTTCTTTCCGAAACGGCGGAACGCATCGTTGGATATTTTGACGGCGAAGAAGATATCCGTCTCGAGAAAAAAGACGGAAAAACATGGATCGTCGGCAAAGGATACATCTGGAAATGGTACGCGCGTGAGCTTACAGAAAAGCTCGAACGCGGAAAAATGGCGGTTTCCATTGAAACGCTCATCGATGAATACCACATGGAAGGGATGACCGAGATCTATGACCGCTATCAGATCCTCGGTACAACGATTCTGGGGGACGGTGTTGCTCCCGCGGTCAAAAACGCAAATATCAAAGTTCTTTCCGCTATCGGCGCGGATTCTCTGAGATCGATGGCACTCAGAGTTGCTTCCGCCAATGAAGCGAAAATGAAAAATAAATCAAAAGGAGTACAAACAATGAAGATCAAAGAACTTCAGAAGCACTTCGGCGGTTACAAAGTTCTTTCCGTCGAAGGTGAAAAGATCGCTTTGCTTGCCGATAACGGTTCTCTCTATCTTTCCTCTGCCAGAAAGCAGGACGGAGAAGTGATTATCGGCGCAAAAGTGGAAGTCAATGCTTCCTTGACACTCGGAGAAGGCGAAAATTCCATTTCGATTCCCGTGGATACACTGACGGAAACCTTGAATCACAAAATCGAAACGCTCACCTCTGACTTGGAAGCGGAAAAATCCGCAAAGGAAAAAACAGAATCCGCTTTGCTTGCCATGCAGACCGCAGAAAAAGCAAGACGCAGGAAGCTTGTGAAAGATGCCGTTGCCAATCGACTCAAAGCGATCAATGAAAACCTTGATGAAAAAATCGAGGAAACTGTTTGCAATTCCATTCTGACCGATGAAAGAGTGGTGGCATTCTCCGATATGGAGGAAAACGGCGAATTTTGCGGCGATGCCCGTGCTTGCCGTGAGCTTGATGCGCTTTGTATGGACCGCGTCATCGCAAACAACGGCAAAAAGGCAAACGCGGCGAAAAAACATTTCGCCTGGAACGATGCCAAAGACGATGAAGACGAAAGCAAAGGCGTTCTTCACACGCTCACGGCGATTCTTGACTGACAATAAACGAAAGGAAGGTTATTACGATGGCTTTTTTGAAAAACACGATGTTTGAGCTCGCTGTATCCAACAGCGTACACAATCAGACACAGCATATTCCCGGTAAATTCGGTACCGGTACGGGAGAAAACTTTGCCGAAGCAGACTGCTCTGCGGGTTTTCTCGCCGTAAGAAACGGTCTTCTTCCTTTGGAAGGCTATGAAGGCATTACCGCAAACGGAAATCCCATTCTGAACGGTAACTCTTGGTATATGAACGCTTGCGCGGACGGAAATGCAGGCGGCGTTTACGGCGATCATACCGGCATTTATGCCCTCAACAATTACGACGTTTCCAAAGCGATTTCCACAAACGGAAAAAACATCTGGAACATTGGTTTTGATACCCTCGGACTCGGTCTGCCCGCAGGCGAAAGAGGTGATTTCTGTGAGATCATCATCGGCGAGCAGTATGCATTCGGAAACGGAAATTTCTCTACCGTACCCACCGATTCCACTTACAAATACGCAACCGTTCAGAACGGTCTTCTCGTGGCAAGCACATCCGCCCCTGCTGCCGGAAGCGGCGTTTATTTTGAAATTCTCCGCAGCGCGCCCGTGACCGAAGGATCAACGAATTGGGGAACGAAATACGTTCTCATTGCAAAACGAACCGCAGAAGCGGCTTAAAGGAGGTAAAAAAGAATGAGCTTGAAACTGAATTCCATTCCTCGTGAGGTCTTTGACGCAAACGGCACGTTTGATTCCAAGATCCGTGTCAACGGTAAGGATATTTCCCGTAAGAGCATTGTTGCCAGCGGCCGTCTTGTTGTTTGTGAATACATCGGCAGTCTTCTCAATGCCCGCAAGATGAATCTTGAAAAATATAATTCCCGTCTTTCCGATATGGGTATTGACTACGCGACCTATTCCAAAGCGCACAGCGACAAAAAATTCCTTTTCTGCGCGGCGCAGGCATACAAAGCAGTTGGCAAAGATGCTCCCGCGACTGTTGCCGAAGCAAAACGCGATGTCGGTCTTGCAACCGACCCCGTTTTTCTCCGCACGATGGCGGCTATCGACCGGGATATCATCGATCCCGTTTTCTTCCGTGTTTTTGATGACGTTTCCGCGACAGGGCTTATGCATTGGTCGGAATGTCCGCTCGGCGGCACGGTTGAAATCGATGTTCAGTCCAATGACGTTTTCCTTTTTGAAGACAGCGCATTTGGCAGCGGCAGAAGCACGACTAAAAACTATCTTCACGGCAAGACCATCACCATGACACCCAAGATGTATTCTTGCAACGCGACGATCAAATGGTATCAGGATATCGTTAACGGTGAAGCCGGCAGATATTATGCCGCCATCATGAACGGTATGTGGAACAAGATTTACGCGCGTTTCATTTCCGCTTTGACAAAGGCTGCAAGCGGTAACACCTATATTCCCGAAGCTTTGCAGGCAAATACTTACACCACGCAGAACTGGCTGACGATTACCAACAAGGTTGCCGCAGTCAACGGTGTGCGCCGTGAAGATCTGATCGCTTACGGTCTTGCGACCGCGCTTTCCGCTGTTGTTCCCGTGGACGGAAACGGCGGCGCAATCATGGGTATGCAGTACGGGCTTGGCGAACAGTGGTTCATGAACGGCTATCTGCCTCGCGCGGGTGCGGTTTCTCTTGTCGAAGTGATGCCCGCGATCGTTCCCGGCACACAGAACACGACCGTTACCGAAATTCCGTTCGGTAATAATATCTACATCGCGGCAAAAGGCGGTCGCGCTCCCATTCACGGATGCTATGCTGAAGGAAATCCGATCACGCTCACCATGTCGCCTTCCGAAACGGCGGATTTCACCATCGATCTTAACGTCAGCGCGATGTTTGATGTTGTTTCCGTATTCGGTGACAAGATCGGTTTGATTTCTTCCGTTTATCCCCCTGCTGCCTGATTTTTGGTTGGTTTCGGTTTTTCTCTTTGCAGAAAAACCGGAACGTATCCAGAAAGGAGATTTTTATGAACAACGATATTCTTTTTCAATTTTTAGAAATCCTTATGACCTTTCTGATTCTTCCTCTTTTCGGACTTCTTTGCAAGGCGGCGATCGGATATCTGAAAAACAGGACGGAGAATGACAAGGTAAAGGACACGCTGTCCAGCGTGGAAAATATGCTGACGAGTGTTGTCAGCGCGACGACGCAGACATTCGTTTCTTCGCTGAAAGCGGAAGGGCGGTTTGATGATGAGGCAAAACGAGCGGCCTTTGAGAAATCTTTTGATACGGCAAAAAAGCTTCTGACAGAAGATGCGGTTTCTATCATCATCGGTGTTTACGGCGATCTTGACGAGTGGCTGACGCAGAAGATTGAAGAAAAGGTGCTTCTCGGCAAAGGGTGATGGGATTTGGAATTTTTGAAAATTTTTCTTTCGTGGCTCATTCCTTTCATCTGCGGCGGTGTGATCTCTTTGCTCGGGGCGCTTCTTTCCGAAAAGAAAAAGCGCGATAAGCGTTATCGCCTGATGGAAAAAGGGATTCAATGCTTGCTTCGTGAAAATATCATTACCCAATGCGACAAATGGCTTGACCGCGAATATTGCCCCGCACACGAAAAATATTCCTTGCAAAAGGAATATGAAGCGTACAGCGGTCTTGGCGGAAACGACGTTGCCGAAAAGCGTATGGAACTTCTGATGGAGCTTCCCGATCACAAGAGAGAGGAGTGCTGAGATGACTTCGATTTCCGATTTGCTCAAAAAATACTGCGCAGTCTACGTTGACGACTGCAATCTTTCCGATCTCGCCGTGACCAATCCTGCGCTGTATTTCAGCAGAATGTGGAACTATCTGCTACCCGCGCTTTCTCTTTTTAATATTCCCGAAAATATGACGGAATTTCTTTTCGGTTCTGCCGAAAAGCCAAATATCAGCGAGCCGATCAGCAATTTCACGCGGTATATGGCGGTTTCTGATACGGAGAATCCTTTTTCCGTTCCGCTCGGTACGGATTTTTGCGATTTTGATCTTTGCTCCGCTGCTATACGAAACACGGACAAAGACGGAAACATTTTCCTTATGCCTGTCAGTTGTGAATATGTTTCCGAAACGGGAACGGTCATGCTTTCGGCTTCTGCGGAAAATCCTATCGCAGCGGGAACGGTTTTTGAATTTGATTTTTATAAGGACGGCTATTTTGTAAATACGCTTTCGCCCGATATGATGAACATTATCGGAATGTGTTTTCAGGTTGTCTGGCAGGACAGATTCAATACCGATTGGCTTTCGATGGTTTCCAAGGTCGAAGACCGTTCCTTTTCCGAACAAAACCGCGCAAACAAAATGAGGGCCGATACCGAACGGCTGGAAATGCTGATGAAAAAGCTTTACGGCGAAATGCGGCGCTTTGAGCAGAATCTTTACATTAAAAAATACGTTCCCGATGCAAAACGGGTGAAATTTTAATTTTTTTCGGCGGCGATACGCTGATTTTCCAAAATACGAAAAAAGAAAAGAGGGAAAATATGAAAACCTTTAAAATCACGGAAGAACACATGAAAAACGCTGTGGGATATATTCCCGCAGAAACCAAATGGGCGATTGCCAAAAAGATCGCGCTTGAGGTTCTGGAAGCTCCTGCTGATATCGCAGAAAAGATCATCGAAAAGAAGCTTCTGAACATTCCGTATCTCAAAACCGAAAATGCGCTGAAAAAGAAGATGTATCTCACACAGATCTTCATTTCCGAATATTTCGGTATCCATTTTAAAAAATACGATACGGAAGAACAGAATTTCTATGCCGGCGGCAATCCGCTCGGTCAGCTTGAAAAGTGGAAACACCATAAGCTTTATGGGGAAAAAGCATTTAATATCCTTGCCGACTTCCGTGAGCTTCAGAGCATGACGGAAACCGCCATCAAAAACCGAAAGCTCCTTGAAAACGATCTGCTTTCCCGCGTGGTTTCGTCTTTTTCCGCAGAACCGAACACGGAAGGCATGAACGTGTTTTTTGAACAATTGAAAAACGCTTTTGAGGACGGTGAGGCAAATGCCTGATACAAAATCCCCCTGGTATCCTTATACCCGCGTGCAGTCTTCTTACTATGATCTCTCCGATTCGGTTGATATTCCGAGAAAAATCTGTGATTTTCTTCTCGATGCGCCCAAAGGCGATTATATTCCCCCGGATGACAACCGATATCCCAGATGCCGCCTTTGGAAATATCTTTATTATGACGGCGAACATCCGCTCAAATATCCGCTTCCGACGATCTCCGAAAAAATGTCCGTGCTTTTCAATCCCGAATCTCCCGAAGAACCGCCGACCGAAAAGGGATATCGTCTGATTCCTCAAATCTACGTCAAACAGGCGCAAAACACCGCGCAGACGAGAATTATGGTCTACATGGGACGCACCGTTCCTTCTTCGGATGAGATGAAAATTTCACTCTCTGTCGTATTTTATCTTTGGACCCATTACCGATACGAACTCAACACCAAAAGCGATGATTACAGCCGTCTTTTTGCCATCGAACAGGCGATTATCGAATCATTTCACGGTGTGAATATGGCGGGAATCGGCACGTTCTATTTTTCAAGATCCAAACATCCCGATTGCGGAAGCCGTGCCGTTTTTGACGGGAATACCAATATCGGACGGGAACTCACGCTTGCGCTTGAAATTGCGACCGTCAAGACTCCTGATTTTGAAGATTTCCATAATATGCCTTTTTTTTCTTCCAATGGGAAAATCCGTATGGTGTGAGGTGGTTTTGTGATACTTCTCGATAACGGACAAATTCTCATTACGGAAGACGAGCTTTCCGCGCTTTTACAAAAGGCGTATCAAAACGGTTTTCAAGACGCAAAAGAGAAAAGAGCGGCACCGCAGACCGATTTTTCCATCGGGTGCGATCTTTTCAGAATGGGGGCGATGACAGATGCCGATTGATAAAAATATTCCTTTTCTTGATCGAAATTCGTTTTCCTCGAATGCACCTGCGGCTTTTGCGGACAGGCAAAAAAGATATCTTGCCGACCGTAATCGAACGTTCGTGCAAAAACGCGCGCATCTTTCTTCCGATTTCTTTTCCGCTTCCGTGCAGGGACTCACAGATGATTTTTTTGCTTATACCAATACCAAAATCCGTCTTGCCGATCTTGAACGCTCTGCAAGCAGAATAGCAGACGATATCAAGGAATTTCTGATTCCCGATTTTTCCTATATTGCTCTCGGTGCGAAAATCAATTGTATGGGAAGCGTTTTTCTCGTAACCAATCCCCGAAATATTTCCTCGCCGATGTGTGAGGGGATTTGCGAACGCTGTAACACGGCTTACAACGATTACGATGAAGACGGAAATCTCATTGCCGAGCCGATCATCATCAGAAATCAATCGATGAAAGAAAACGGTAACACTTCTCCGCAAAATCTTATGTTACCAAACGGTTATTTTGAGATCGCTTGCCAAAAAAACCGGAACACGGAAAGGCTTTTCCGTAATAAGCGCATCGTGCTTGGCGATAAGGTTTACTTTTTGACGGGTATTTCCGATTTTTCCCGTGAATTTACCTTTGAGCGCCATTCCGCAAAACTTCTGACCTTTACCGCAAGGCTGGAAGAAACAACGGCTTTCGACGATACCGAAAATCGTTTTCTGGCGGACGTTTCAAACGCAAACGGGAAAACGGTGCAGGGCGAACCTTCTCCCGACAGCGTTTCGTTTTTGGGCTTTATTCCCGATGCCGTTTCGCTTTACAAAAAAGTTTCTTTGACGGCTGCGTATTTCGATTCCAACCGAAAAGAAACCCATGAGGCAATTTCTTTTTCATTTTCGGGAGCGGATGCATCCTGTTATGCCGCTTCCGTTTCCGACGATGGCAAAATGCTTTCCGTTTATTGCCAAAGGATAAGCGAAACACCGCTCACCGTGACTGCTTGTGCAAACGGAAAAAGCGTTTCTGTTTCTCTTCGATTGGAGGGATTTTAGTGAATTATCATTGTCCTCACGCAAAAAAACACAAGGATTTTCCGTTTTTCCTATGTGAATTGCTGGAAAGGGGGAGTATTCCCCGAAATGCGCAAGATGGCGCAAAATTCTGTTGCAAGCATCAGGAATATTGCTATCTCACGGGAGAACCGAAGAATACCGAAAAAGCAAAATCTTGTGAGGTGGGATCATGAACGAGCGAACGCTTGCCATTCGCAGAGGACTTCCCGTTACCGTTTCCGGCATTACGCTCTATCCCGTTCTGATGACGCATTACGAGGAATTTCTTTCTTGCAAAGACGTTTTTTCGATGCGGCTTTCCTCTCTTCCTGCTGCCTATGCTTCGATGGATTACCTTTCCGCACTTTACAGGATGGATTATGATTTTTCACACATCACAGGAAACCAAACGGGGATTTTTGAGCGCGCATTACAAATGTACGCGCTTTCCATGCGGATTTCTTCGGAGGAGATGGCAAACGGAATCCGTGTAAGGATGCGAGATGAAGAACCTGTTTTTGAGGGACTTGACATTGGCGGTGTTTTGCTTTCCTCATTTCAGCTTTCTACGCGGTTTCGTGAGATCATTGCCGAGCAAAACGGTATTTTGCTTCCGAACGAATCCGATAATGCCGAGATCATGGAATCCTATAAATGGAAACAAAAAAAGGAAGCAGTAGCCTCAAGGCTTCGCGTTTCTCTTGACGATCTCATTGCTTCCGTTGCGTTTCAGTCACGTTTGCGGGAAGCGGATATTCTTGATTTTACCGTTCATGAATTTGAGCGAAGAAGAAATGCGATAGACCGTGATAAACGCTATTCGCTCTATACGGGAGCGGAGCTTTCCGGATTTATCAAATTTAAAAACGGAAATCCAGCACCGTCCTGGTGCTTCGATCTCGAAGATGGCGGTCTTGGTACCGTTGCGACCGCTGAGATCACAAAGAAGCTCGACGGCAATTAAATATCAAATTCTAATATAAAGGAGATTTTTCTATGAATGCTATTCGACTTGGCGATCCCAATCTTTTTGTCAAAGGCGTTGCGGAACAGCGTGTTTATGATCCCGCGACCGGAAACATCGTTGGATTTGACAACGTCGCTTCCGATGCCGCCTTTACAACCTCCGTCAATCTTCAGGAAATTGCGGGCGGTTTCGGAAATGCGCTGGCGGGCGTAATCGCTGATACCACCAGAATCACAGGTACATATACTTCTCAGGCATTTTCGCTTGCCACACGCGCGCTGATCGTCGGCGGTTCCGTACAGTACGGCGGTGCTACTCCCGTTTGCGAAACCATTACCGCAAACGCCGCAAAACTTATCGTTTCCAAAACACCCGCAAAACATCAGGCGCAGCCCGCTTCTGATACGCTCGGCTGGTGCTATATCCGTGAACACGGCGCTTCCTCCTATATGGGTACCAATTACGGAATCGATCTTGCAACCAAAACCGTTTCCGATTTTACTGCCGTTGTCGGCACACAGTACGACGTGATCTATTTCACCGAAAACGCTTCCGCAGAGGTGCTTGCACTTCCCGAAAACTTCCAGCCGAAAATGGTTTCCGTCGAGATCAAATACGGTGTCTATGCAAAACAGAACAATTCCGTTTCCGGCGGTACGTTCCAGGGATGGCTTTACGTAATCGTTCCCCGTGCGTATCTTTCCGGAAATGCCGGTGTGGATGCAAACCAGACCGCAAACGCGACCACGGACGGTTCCTGGATGGCGACCACAACCGATGATGCTCCCATGGTTTGCGGTGATTGCCTCAGTGCTGCAAAAGCGATGGCATATTACGTTTACGTACCTTGCGGCGGCTCTACGGCTTCTGTGGAAGGTCTTGTTGTGATGGGCGGCGGCGTTGCTCTTTCAAAAGGGGAAAAAGCGCAGATTCCCGTGAAATATTTGATGCGCGGAAACCACCTCGCACAGCCTGATTATACCGATATGACTTATCAGTCCGAAAGCGATGCCGTTGCGACTGTTGACACTGCCGGTCTGATTACTGCTGTCGGCAATGGGGAAACGCAGATTGGTGTGACGCTTACCAAAACCGACGGAACGACTCTGAAAGCGGTTTGTGCCGTTTCCGTTTCGGATTAAAATATGATCCTGCACAACTGAGAGCGCGAATGTTTATCGCCTCTCGGTTGTCAAAAAATACAGAAATACACTCAATACGTTTTATAAAAGGAGGATAACAATTATATGGCTCAGATTTCAAATTCTCTTGCCCCCACGCAAACCAAAAATACGAAACTCACTTTTTCGCAAGCGCTCGAAACGGATGGATATAAAAAATTGCTTGCAAGCTCGATTCAGGATCCGAAGCGCAGGGCAAGATTTGTAACGGCAGTCGTTTCCGCTGTTTCTGCCAACCCTACGCTTCAGAGATGCGATGCCAAATCGATTATTTCTTCCGCTTTGCAAGGTGAAGCCCTTGAACTTTCCCCTTCCCCTGCGCTCGGTGAATATTGGATTATTCCTTACCGTGTGGGAAAAGCCGATTTTGCTCATCCCGAAAACGACGTTTATCAGGCGCAATTCCAGCTTGGTGTTGCAGGACGCATTCAGCTTGCCATGCGTACGGGCGAATATGCCGATATCGACACCGTTGAGATCAGAGAAGGGGAATATCTCGGACGCGACAGCCGAAACGGTAAACCGAAATTCAGATTCATCGAAGATGAAAACGAAAGAGAACAGAAGCCGATCATCGGATATCTTGCATATTTTGAACTTCTGAACGGCTTTTGCCACTCCGTTTATTTCCCGAAGGAAAAGGTGCTCTCCTGGGCGGACCGTTACAGCAAGGCTTTTGACAGAAAGCTTTATGAACGATATATCAAAGGTGAAGTCAAGGATTGGAAAGAATTGCAGAAGTGTTCTTCTCCCTGGTATGAGACTTTCGACAAAATGGCGGAAAATACCGTTCTCAAGCAATGCCTGAAACGCGGTCCTAAATCCATTGAAATGCGCGCCGCCGAAGAAAAAGAAACGGAAATCGAAAATGAAAATGCGATCTCCGATACGTTTTCCGTTTCCGCTCCCGAGGATGATTTCTTTGACGGATCGGATGCCGTCATGGTTATGGAATCGGAAAGCGATGCAGAAAAGGAAGAAGTGAAAACACCCGAAAAGAAAGGAAAAAAGACGGCGAAAGCTGATGATCCGCCGGTCAGTTTTTTTGACTCCTGATGTATCACGAATGGACGGATGATTTCGGAGATCGTTATGCTGTCGGTTCCGGTTACGTCTATCAGCCATACGGAAGAAATCCCGTTCTGGTCGGAGATTCGAAGCGAAAGAGCATTTCTTACGCCCGTTTTTCCGTTTGTGTGAGCAGCCACAAGGAAGCGAATGCAGAACCGGTCAGAAAATTTGTAAACGTAACCATTTATGCAACGGAGATCAACCGAACGCTTTTCGCACTTGCGAAAAAATTGCGCAATTTTCAAAGGATATTCTTTTGGGGACCCGTTTACTGTTACAAAAATCAGGAAGGCTTGATGTCTATGGACGTTTCTGCCGAGGGTTTCTTTATCACGGATGCGCTTGCGGAAATACAGCTTGGTGAACATGCGCCTGAAATTCAAAAAAAAGATCTGTATCCAGCAAAAGCAGATGCATTTTACGATAAAATTTATCCGTTTTAAACAATTTTTGAAGGGTCGGTGATGATATGCCAACAGGATACGCGGGAGAAGGCAAGCGTTTTTCTCAAAAGCTCGGCCGTTGGGTAACAAAGGAAAAAGAAAAGGCGTTTGACTATGAAGAAGTGGATACGGAGAGCATGGCTTTTCTGATCAGTTTTTTTCGTTTCTATCCCGATTATTTTGCCGATATGTTTCGTTCGGAAAAGGCGGAATACGGTTTGGAGCTTCCGCAAAGGCTGATGATGCGTATTCTCGTCCGATACCGAAACACATTCATCACGGGTGTGCGAGGGCTGACGAAAACCTATATTATGCTTCTGACGAAAATGATTGAGGGGGTGCTTTATCCCGGAGAGATCATCAAATATACCGCTCCCAGTCAAAAACAGGCGGCAAACCTTGCAAGGCAAGCTTTTCATCAGATCGAAAAGGATTATCCGCCGCTTGCGGCAATGTGGCATCTCAGAAACGAGCGTGACGATATGTTCCGCATCGAAACCGTTTACGGTTCGGAGTTTACGATGTATTCGCCCCGCGGCTCAAACTGTTCGCAGACGATTGCCGAGGAGATCGGTCAAGAGGGTGAGGACGGATTTGACATGGCAAAATATGAAAAGGATATTTTGCCGACTTGCCGACTTGTCAGAAAAGTGAACCAAAAACCCGACCGCACGCATCCGCAGCTCAAACACGCGCACATTACCAACGCTTCTTCCAAACAAAACCGTGCTTACACAGAACACCGAAATGCTGCTCTGAAAGACATGCTTTACGGTGAAAAATATGAGGGGTACGTGGTCGATATGTCGTGGATCACGGCTCTCATTTGCCAAATTCGTGACATCAATTATATCAAAGACCAAAAATCGAAACTGACTCCGCTCGATTGGTTAAGGGAAATGTGCGCCAGATACACGGGAACTTCCGAAAATCCGCTGATTTCCGATGAAGTTCTGGCAAAATCCAAAAAGCTTCTCTGTATGGAGTCACATCATTGCGGCGATCGGAACGCAATTTATATCGTATCTCACGACGTTTCCTACGCTGAGGGAAAGAAAAATGCCAAATGTTCAGACGTTGTTCTGAAACTGACGGAATTTGAAGGAATTTCAAAAAGAGACAAGTATCGGAAACAAGCCGTTTACATCGATGCTTACGACCCTCCCAAAACTGCTTATTTGCAGGCGCAAAAACTGAAATCACTCTGGATGCGGTATTGTCTTTCCGGAGGGGAAACGACTTATCTTGTGATCGATGCCCAGGCTTACGGTTCTGAAATCGTGGAAGAACTGATGAAGCCAACGACAGACGGAACACCGCCGCTTTGCTGTATCGGGCACGTTCGTTATTCCGAAATCGAACAGGAGGGCGCGCTTCCCGTCATTTATCCCCTGAAAGCCGGAACGCGCGGGGCAACCGATGAGGATGCTTCGATGATCCGCTATGCGCAAGTGGAATTTGAGCAGGGGAACGTGGAATTGCTCACGGGGTCGATTCTGGACGGTATGGAAGCTTATAAACGCAAACACGGAATCAAAACCGAAAAATCCAATGCGGCGATCATTTCTCCTTACAAAAAAAGTGAGGAACTTTGCGCCCAGATTGCGAATCTCAAGACGAAAGTCAGCGGTCTTACACTCAAGGAAGAACGAAAAAGCAAATCCATTCAGCGCGATATCTGGTCTGCGCTGAAATATGCGCTCCGTATGGCGCAGATACTTGAGGGAGAAAAAATCAAAAAGAAATACAAGAAAAAATCATCGTGGAGTGACGTGATTGACAAAGGAACGGACGGTATCCGAAAAGTACCTTTGGCGATGGGCGGTATCCGAAATCGCTTGCTGGAAAACCGAAAAAGATAGGCGGTGTTTTTATGTTACTGATTCAAATAGAGGGTTTGCAACGGATTGACGAAGAAATCCAAAAAAATCTGGATGCCATCAAAAATCAGGCGCAAATAGCTTTTCATCAGATCGGGGGCGAAATGGTATCGAATTTACAGGACCATATACAGAATGATTGGTATATTCGGGATACGGCAGGAAAATACAAGAGAAGAACGGATTTTCCCGCATTCGGAACACCTCTCGGCGACAGACGCAATATGACGGTATCCGTTTCTCATGATGAAAACAATCTGCCTGTTTTGTCATTTGTTTACGAACCGACAGGCGAACACAAAAAATCGTATTGGCATGACAGAGACGGGGACGATCTTATTGATTCGATTCAGGAAGGAACACCGATCGGCAAAAAGCCAAGACCTTTTTGGGATCAGTTCGCCAAAGAACAATTGGATTGTGCGATCATTCAATCCTTTATAAACGCAATGAAGCCCTTTAAGGTCGAAAAATCTCCCGGCGGTGATGTTTTGCCTACGGGAGAGGAATACGATCTGAAAACTTCTGCATCTTTATTGGATGACTATTATGAAGAATATTCCCGTTCCCATCCTTCGTCCGCCATCGATTATGATGACGATCTCCCATTTTAAACCGATCTTGAAAAAAGGAGTTGATGACATTTGGCTCAGATTACGCTGAAAATTCTGATGGATGATTCCGGTGTGAAAAAAGAATCGGAAAATCTGAAAAAGGTTTTATCCGAAGCATTTCAACCGATTACTAAAATCAATACGTCAGGTATTGAAAATTTACGAAAATCTTATGCAAACCTTTTGAATACCATTAAAACCAATGCCGATAAATTTCCCGCGGACACCTTTCAGAACGTAAGGGAACAAACGGAACAGGCATTATCTGCCATCATTGCAATGACGGAAAAACTGCATCAAGGCGGAGAATTGAGCAAAGAAGAAACGGAAGCTTATGCGGAATTATCCAATCAGATCAAGGCTTTAGCGGCAGATTTCGCAACACTCAGGGCACAAACGGAGCGTTTGGAAAAGGTTGAGAGCGAACGGGTTCCCCGCATTAACACGTTGCAAAAAAATTATGCAAAATTGAGAACCACGCTCAAATCATATTCCGAGCAATACGGTGAGGAAAAATTTGACGGCTTTTCAAAAGAGGTACAGAATGCGCTTGACAGCGTGACTGCACTGAAAAACGTAGTCGGTGACACCGAACCCGATGAAGAACAGAAACGGCTGCTGATAGAGCTTGGACATCAATTTGAAAATCTTTCGTCAACGATTGAAACGGTTCGCGCAAATTCCGACAAATTACAAAAAGCACCCAAAGAATATATCCCGGACATTGATAAGCTGCAATCAAAATACGCGCAGCTTTTAAAAAGGGTAAAAGATTTATCTTCCCAATATCCGAGCGGGCTTTTTGCGGATGCCGCCGAAGATATCAAAGATGCTTTGGAAAACATTATGAATATGCCTTCCGTCCTTTCCGACAACGACAAGGGGGAACTCCGTTTCCTTGAAGATTATTATGATACGCTGAAAGCCGCTGTCAATACTATTGTTGCTACGTCAGAAAAGCTGGAAAAGGTTGATATTTTAAACGTTTCCAATCAGTATTCGGGTTTGATCGAAAAAATAAATTCCCTCAAAGACAAATATCCCGAAGGAACCTTTGATGATATTACGGAATCGGCAAATGCCGCTTTCAATGAAATCCGTTCCCTTGATTTTGCAATCGGCGACGGAAACCCGACTGACGATCAGACCAAACGAATTGCAGAGCTGGATCGGCAATATAGACGGTTAAACAATGAATTGAATACCGCGAAGGTGCGGACGGAAAAATTACAAAAAGAGCAAAAGATTTCTGCTCCCTCTGTGGATACGCTTCGGACCAATATCGCAAATCTTGCCGCTTCTCTGAAAAATCTTTCGTCTTCTTACCCTTCGGGAACCTTTACGGAGATTTCCGCAAAGGCAAGTGCTTTGCTCAAACGTATTCAGAGTCTGCATACCGAAATCGGCAATCAGGCACCGACGGATGAGCAGAAAAAGGCTTTAAATGCTTTGCAAAAAGAATATCAAAGTCTTTCCAGCGATATTGCGACGGTGAAAGCAACAACCGATCGATATACGGATTCCATTGAAACCAATGGGCAGACACTTCTGACATGGCAAAAATCTGCAACACTCGTTGAAACGGGCATCAGACTTTTGAGGAATGCATTTGATGATCTGAATGAAACACTTGTTTCAACGGAAGATAAGGTCATTGCCATCGCAAGAGTCCTTCCCGAAACGGGAAAGACCAATGCAGAACTTGCCGACCGTCTTTATGACATTGGTGCGGAATATTCCAGAAACTTTGAGGACGTTTCTGAAATTGCGCAGAATTTTGCACAGGGCGGTTATGATTTTGCCGAAACGATACAGGCAACGGAAGCGGCGGTGCTTGCGCTGAACGTGGCGGAGCTGACGGCGGAGCAATCTTCCGAAGGGCTGATTTCAGTTTTGGCTCAATTTGAAAGACCGGTAAATGAGTTAATCAATGTAATTGACATTCTGAATATGACCGCCGACAAGATGCCTGTTACAACAGAAGAACTGCTTGCCGGTTTGCAGAAAACGGGTTCTTACGCAAAAGCCGCAAAGATGGATCTGAAGGAAACCACAGCGATTCTTGCTTCGCTTTCCAAAGCAACGGCGGCGAGCGGTCAGCAGATCGGTAATGCGATGAAATCGCTCATTGCTTACACGACCAAAACGGAAGCACTTGATCTTTTTGCGGGAATGTCTGAGGATTTGAATCAGATCGTAAAAGAATACCGTTTGGGCTCTGTTTCCATTCTTAAAGTATGGCAAACGCTTTCTGAGGAAATGCAATCCTTGACAACGGAGCATCTGGACCTTCTTGAAAAATATACCAATGAAAGCGGTATGGAAAATGAGATCGGCGCAGAGCTTACCGATATTTATGAGGATCTGACGGGTGTTTACGATACAGCGGGCGTTTACCGTAAAAACTATTTCATTGCGCTGATGCAGGAACTTGAAAACGTTGATAATATTTTGGCGGATATTGAGGAGTCTGCCGGTTATTCAGCAAAAGAAAATGAAGCATATCTCGAAAGCTATACGGGAAAAATTACAACCTTACAGTCAAAGTGGCAAGCCATGCTCAACGATGAGCAAGGTTTTCTGGGATTCAAAAAAGATCTTGCCGATATCGGTATCGAAATTCTTGATTTTACTGATAAAATCGGAGGGTTACATACAGTGCTTTTGCTTTCCGGTACAGCGGCAAATGCAATTTGGGGCAAAAAAGGAATTGAAAAGTTTCTTTTATTTTCTTCAAAATTGGGAGAAACAGAAAATCCTTTTAAAAAATTCCTTCTTTCGATCCAAAATTTGAAGAAAGTCAATGAAGAAAATTTATTGGCGCAAGAACTGTCGAAAAAAGCACAAGATGCTTTGAATGCTGCAAAAGCTACAGGAGCCGCAACAGATGAGTTGGAAGCAGCAGCAAAGCAGGCTAATACCGCCGCTACCAATGCCAATACTGCGGCACAGAAAGCAAATGCTTCAGCGGTTTCTGCTGTTATTACAGTCTTGCTTCTTTCTGCTTCTGCAATCAGTATGGTTGCT
Source organism: Clostridia bacterium (assembly GCA_017472285.1). Classification (GTDB taxonomy): domain Bacteria; phylum Bacillota; class Clostridia; order Oscillospirales; family CAG-272; genus QALR01. Next base: position 22,636 of record JAFUQQ010000051.1, read on the forward strand.
AACGCAATCAAGCAAAAAAGAGAAGAAGAAAAGCTTGCAAACGAGCAAACGATTGAATCCTACAAAAGTAATGAGGAAGAAGCGAGAACGCTTGAAAGCCTCTATGATAAATATAAAAAATTGACTTCCGAAACGTCTTCAACCGAAGAAGCAAATAAAGAGCTTGAAAAGGTTGAAGGACAACTTGTTGATATTCTTAATCAGAAATCGAATATTTTACATACATTAACAAAAGATACTGATGAATACCGAAAAGCAATTGATGACTTAACGGAAGTCGAACTTAAAAATTATCGACGTAAGGAACGTGAAGCAGCAAATGCCGCAGAAACAGAGCTTTTAAAAAATACATTCAGTGACAATATTCTTCTTTCTAAAACCAAGGATGAAAAAGTTGTTTCCGCTTTGGAAAAAGCGGGATTTGGGACGATTTCTTCCGCCAGCGGAGATTATTTTAAATTTTCCGGTTTTTCAGAAAACAAAACCATTGCACAAGAACTTTATGAATATCAAATTCTCGGTTCTGCTTTGGAAGAACTGGAAGCAGAAGCAGATCGGATATATAATGAAACGAAAAATATTTTAGATAAAGAAGAATTTGAAAAAAGCGAAGGTTTCAGAAAAGTTTCGGATGCTCTTGCAGCAAGGGAAGAATCTGTAAGCAATTATTTAAAAATAAGAGTTAATAAATATATTACAGATTATAAGCGTGGCGGAGGCTCGTTTTCTACATATGATGATGCTGAATACGTAAACGAGCAGCTTTTAAGTTCTCTCGGTCTTGTAGAAATGGGAGAGTTTTATGAACCTATCATCAATTCGTATGTTCAAGAGCGGCTTGGTATTGAAAATCCGGACGGAATTAAAGACCCCAACACACCCTACGACCCTTTTTCCTCTGAAGAAACAAGAAAAAATACTATTTCCGCTATGGAAAAAGAACGCAATCTGCAAAAGGAAAGCGAGGAATACGCCAAACATTTGCAGGCGATTGAAGAAGCACGGACGGTATCTGCCGAAAAACGTGCTGAGATAGCCGAAAAAACCAAAAAGATCGAAGAAGCACAACTCAAAATTGCCGAAGCAGAAACCAATCTTGCAGAAAAGAAAAAGAAGCTGGAAGAAGCGGAAACGACCTTTAAAGTCCGAGCTTATGACCACAAAACAGGACTTTTTAAATGGGATATCTCTTTGAAGGATGTGCAAGCAGCCAAACGTGAAAAGGATGACGCGGAAATCGATCTGCATAATGCGAAAGTTGATCTGCAAGATGCTATCCTTGAGCAACAAGAAGCGGTCAAGGCGTTTCAGAACTATTTGCGCGAGAATGACGAAGCAATCCGAGAAGCAGAGCAAGATTTGCAGACGTATCTCAAAGAAGAAGCGTTTGACAAAGTGATTGAAAAGCTCGGCGAGGAATCCGCGACGATAGCGGATATTTTGGAGATTTTGCAAATCTATATCGGTCTCGGACACGGAAGTGATTTCGCAGATGATCTTATTTCCATTTTGGAAGAACAAACGGGACTGGCTATTAGAAGCAAATTGGTAGCGGAGCCAGAACAAAAATCCAATCAGAATTCTCAAAATAATGCGAATGCACCTCGAGAGCAATTACCGAAAAAAACGGGAAAGTATGTTGCAATTCCTGTCTTTTTTGAAGAAGTAACGGAAACTGATATCAAGAATAGTGCTGATATGGAAACGGAACAAAATTCTGATAATCCGATTCGGAAAGGATTGGAAGAAAATTTCAAAAAAGCTGCTCTTTTGGAGGTTGGATATGAGCTTTCGAAGAGAGAACCGGATGGAGATGCGATCAGAGAGATTTTTCAAAGTTATCTTAATATGGGAATGGATACCTCTTTTTTATGTGAAGTTGCCGATGAACTGCAAAAAACAATGGGCAAGGACGCAAGAACGTTCTTTGATCTTCGTGATCTCCATCTTTACGACAACGGCGGTGTTCTTCACGGCATTGGCGGCATTAAGGCAACAAAAGAGGATGAAGGCGTGATTCCTCCGCCTCTGATGAAAAAGATTCTGAAACCCGATCGTGTGGCAGAATTTGAAAAATTTTTGCAACAGGTCAATCATGCGCTTGAACTTGCCCATATCTCAGGCAATCCTTTGGAATACAGCCCGAATCCTTTAAAGCACGCGGAATTTCGTAATATCGCAAATTATGACAGGCATGACCGTCAATATATTGTTAACGGCGTTCCCATTTCTTCATCTGTTGCTGAAACGCACACGCTAAAACAAATCTTTGAAACCATGGCACTCATGCAGTAAAGGGGGTGAACCTATATGCTTTATCAGCCTTCCGATATCCTTCCTTCCACCTTTGCGGGTTTTGGAGGCGGTATCGTTGCGGCAGAGGATGATTTTTCTGTTTCGTGGCGCGTGAACGGAAATTCTCCGATGACGGCTTTTCAAATCGAAATTTTTCATAATGATTCTGCTTCCACATCCCTTTATTCCACAGGAATCATTTCTGCCGTTACCGATGATATGCCAAACGGATTTTACGGAACGGACAACAAAGGAAATCCCATTCCGTTCGTTTATCCCGATTCTATCGGTAAAGAAAACTTTACATGGAAAAGCATCGGAATTTCCAATGGAAACGAATATAAACTCAAAATCACACAGTATTGGGGAAAAAACAGAAAAAATTCCGTTTCTCAATATTCGGAATCCGTTTTTTTCGCAAGAACCAATGCAACCGTTACGATCAATTCTTTTCCGACGGTGATCGATACCGCGGAAATCACGTTTACGGCGGTTTACAAACAGGCAGAAGGCGATTCGATCAATTATGTCCGTTGGCAGTTTGCTTCTCTTGACGGGCAAGGGAACCGCATGGTTCTTGATGATACGGGAGAAATTTATACAGGAAATCTTTCTTATTCCTATAGCGGTCTTTTGACGGGGAATGCATATTCTGTCAATGTCATTGCGCAGACAGAATATGGCTATATAACACCTGACAATTGGCACGATTTTACCGTTTATTATGAGGAAGCAGAAGCTGTCGGGGGGATTTCTGTGGAATGCGGAGACGGCTACAATTTGATTTCATGGGCGCGCGGTGTTGATATCCCCGGTATCCCTTCGCCTGAAAACGATTACGGTTCGATTGCAAACGGTAAATTATATTTAAAAGAACAGTCAACTGTGATCTGGGATGAAGTTAACGGTGAAAAAATGAATTTTTCTGCACCGTATTCCGTTGTTTTCAGTGCGTCCGGCATCAAAACGCCCATTCAGACCGAAAACTTCCTCCCGTCTTCGTTACCTTGCACACTGATGGTCGTTTCTCCGAATGAAACCTATCTTGCCGCAGTATTTCAAAACGGAAACGAAACTACATTATCCGTTTATGATCTGACGAAAAATCGTTCTTTGGTTTTCTCTCTGAATACAAATACGAAAATTTATACGGTTTCCTTTTCGCCGAGAGAAACATTTATGTTTGTTGGCGGAGATTCTTTTAATACGCTTTACAAAAATGAAAATGATTATTTTTATAATATGGGAAGCGTTACCAATAATAGTGCTTCTATCAATGGCTCCATCTATTGCTCGGCTTTTATTTTTGAAGGAGAAACCAATATTGAAGATGCGCCCGTGCTCTATCTTTGTATCGGCGGTGATTTTGCAGATCGATTTTTGTGCGGATGGTTTTTATCAACGAATACTTCGTTTTCGCTAATCAATAAAATAAATGCGGCATCCTATAAAATTCCCAAATATATCGAGTATGACGGAGGCGGCATTCTGATCAGCGGAGAAATTCGGGAATATTCTGCCGATACAGACAGCGAAGGCTTTGCTTCGTATTATTCCGTTGAATTTTCAAGCGATGGTCCCACAAATGATACGACATTCACGTTTGAATATAATCTTTTGATCGATCATACACATCCGCATTTTAAAATTGTAAAAGCGATCAATACTTCGATCGGTATCATTGCTTTTGGTGAACGAGCAGCACTTTTTACAGGCAGCGGAACGGATTATACTTTGCATTCCTATCTTTCAGCAATCGAAGAAAAAGCAAAAGAAATCCATGATATCGTGGAATGGAACGGTTATTTTGTCATTGCTGCCAACGATACTTACGGATATCTTTTCAACTACACAGATGGACAGATGGTCTTTTATAAGGAGCTGACAGACAACGGTTCCAAAGCGGACGGAGATTCCTTTACAATTTCCCCGAATATGTTTTCAAACGGAATTGCTGTCGGCGGTAACTTTTCCGGTGGGGATATTGCTTTTCTTTTCAACGATTCTTATCTGGATCCGCTCCTCTCCATCAATTCCGGAGAAATGTCACTCATCAACCAAAAATCCGGATTGCTGTTTTCACGCAACCTGTCAACGATCGTTTTCCAAACGGAAGTTTTATCCGATACCGTTTTGATTGGCATCTCGCAAAATCAGATATATATCCGATTTTCCAATGAAAACGGTTTTTCCCAAACGATCACACAGACGGTTTCATACGAACAGTCGCCGCTATCGTTTCTCGGCATTGGCGGTGAACAACAGAATGATTTTCTCTATGTTTCTTCGGGAGATTATCATTTTTCTCCGCAAAAACCCTCGTGGAACTCCGAAACGCTTTTCTATACAGATTACAGAGAAAACACCTTGCAAGGCGGTACACTTTCGACAGGAGCAATGCGAAATGCGCTCTTTCGTTTGAAAGAAGGGGAAAATTCTCTGATTCCCATTTTCAAAGTTCCGACAATGATCACACAGATCAAGGATTTTGGCGTTTTAAGTTTACAACGGTATTCATACGAAATGTTCTATATCACTACCGGTGCAACATATTCCGCGCCCTCTGTATCCGATACGGTTTGCAGACGGTTCCGTTCATTTTACCTTTTTGAAGCAACACCAGATGCGGATATTCCAAATGTGTATCACGTTCTGAAAACGTTCCGATTCGGAAATAATGTGGATGCGGGTGCAGTTTCCAATAACAATTCTCCGAATTTTCTTTTGAATTTCACGCCGTATCGCTTGCGTCAGCCGTCAAGTCAGATGGGAAAAAGCGGAACGCTGACGGCTTTGCTTTCCAATTTCAAAAACGGGGTTTATTCGGATTCCGCGGCGATGATGGATGCGCTTTTTGAAGCATCCAAAAGCAAGAATACTTTCTTTCTCAAAGACATGAAAGGCAATCTTTACAACGTGCATATCTCCGCGCCGATCACACAGACGGTCAATACGAAATCATCTGTTCAGGAAGTGCTTGTATCCGTACCATGGGAGGAAGTCGGGGATGCATCCGATATTGCGCTGATTCAGACTCCGCTTGACGAGGGATGGAACAACAATATGGTATTTGGCGTTCGTCTGAATGCTGACGTTTACACGGGAAATCTTTCCGCCGTATATCCTGAAAATTATGAGGGAACGACGTTTGATATGACCGGAAATACGCTCACTGCCGAAACGTCCGATGGCATTACAAAAGTTGATTTTGATTTGACCGACGGTACGCTGTCCGTTTCCGAAAGGTTGTGATGAAAATGAATACCAGATGGACGCAATATCTTTTTGCCCTGCAAAAAGCCTTTCAGAAGCGTTCCCGCATTGAATTTTTACAACCCGATGGTTCCGTTGCATTTGCGCTTGATAACCGTTTCAAGCGCGGTTACAACACCCGTTACGATACCCGTGCATTTATTCAGGACGGAAATCTTTCCGTCAATCTCAAAAATGGGCAGAGAAGAAGCGCATCCATCACGCTTTCCAATCTGGACGGTGCGTTTGATTATGCAGTGAATCATCTTTGGTTCGGTCAGCAGATCAGGCTTTCGATGGGACTTGTACTTCCCGATGGGACGGATTTCTATTTGCCGCAAGGGGTTTTTTATATCACAAATCCCGGAAATATTTTGGATCCCAACAGCAGAACGGCATCCTTTGAACTTTCAGACAAATGGTGCTATCTCGATGGAACGCTTTTTGGAACAACAGATGCTGCGCTTATAATTTCCAAAGACCGTTATGATGACAATATTTTTAAAGCCATTTCGAAAATTCTGAAATTTTCCCGTTTTGATCTTGACGTTACCGAAACGGATGCAACGAGGATTATCGATGCGGTCAATCCCGTTTTCACATCCTTTTATAACGGAAAAACTTATATGGCATCAAACGGTATTACTGTCCCAATGACAGCATTTCCCTATGATGTAACCATTGACAGCGAAAGCGGGACGCTTGCCGATGCGATTCTGGAAATGAATACTTTTGTTGCGGGACTGATTGGATACGATCAAACAGGTGCTTTGCGTATTGAGCCGTCGCAAGAAGCTCTTTCAGACTCGGAAAAACCGATTTTATGGACATTTTCACCCGAAAATGCAACGTTTCTCGGCTTTTCGGAATCCATCAAAAATACAGAAATCTATAACGATATCATTATCATCGGGGAAGGTGCGGAGGATGGTTCTGTTTGGGGACGGGCTTCCAATTTTGATCCGAGAAGCGATACGAATATCAATATGATCGGCAGAAAAACATACAAGGAAACGAACGCGGAATTCTGGAATCCGACACAGTGTGAAGATATTGCAAAATACTTGCTGAAAACCAAAACCGTATTACAAAAATCCATTACCATTCGTTCTTCGCAAATGTTTCATCTGATGGAAAATCGATTGGTTTCCGTGAAGCGAACCGACAAAAAAGGTTCTCCGATCGAACGCCATATCATCCAATCGATTTCTCTTCCAATCGGTGAAACGGGGGAAATGACCGTCAATGCCACTTCTGTCAACGATTTCCCGATTATTTCCACAACTTCATCTTCGGGAGGTGCTTCATCTTGAACAATGATATTTTTTCGGAAAGTTCCGATCTTTATCCGATTTTGGAAAAAATTATTTCGAAAATCGTTGCCGATAAAACACGGTCCTGTTTCCGTGTTTACAAAGCTTCCGTTGTTTCCGTGCCGAACGGAACGACTGTCGGTATTTCGCTGATCGGTGAAAAAACTGTTCTGAATTTGCCGTATTCTTCTGCCATTTCCGAAATCACCGTTGGTGATTTCGTTTGGGTCGGTGTGATTTTCAATAATTTCCGCAATGCTTTTGTCTGGCAAAAAGCAAATTTTAATTAAGGGGGGATTTTCAAAAATGGAATCAACTGTTTTGGGTGTGGTTTCGCCAGTCCCCAAAGGTGAATGGTCTGCAACTGCTACCTATCAAAAGTTAAATATCGTTACGTTTGAAGGCTCGGTTTATATCGCAAAGGAAACGAATATTGGTATTCAGCCGAATGTTACGAACGGCTGGGAAACTTTTTGGATGCTGATTCATGAATCTGCTTCCTTTGCAGAGGATATCATTTTCTCGGAAGATTTTCAGATCACAACGCCGTTTGGATATTTTGAACCCGATGCAAGCGGTTCGGCTGTCGTTCCGGCGGAAGGAAAGAGTTTTTCTGAACTCTTGAAGGAAGCTTATTTTAAAGCGATTGATCCGAAAGTTGTTTTACCGTCTTGCGTTTGTGTTTCGTCTGAACTAAAATCGTATGAGGTTGGCACGACTGTTACGCCATCTGCATCGGTTACTTTCCATTCCGGTTCTTATCAATTCGATTCCGAAACGGGTGTGGAAGCCGATGCATATAAGCTGACCGATACGCTCGGCAATGAAATCAATGCCCAGACGGGCAGTTTCCCCGCTATTCTCGTCTCGGATGGAATCAGTTATGGAATATCAGCTTCCGTTGCTTACACAGCCGGAAATGCGCCGAAAAACAACGCGGGTGATCTTGTTCCGTCTCTTGCTATTCAGGCGGGGACGGCAATGGATGCCGCAGACGGAACTTTGACGGGATACCGCAATTCTTTCTATGGAACGCTGACAGAAAAATCGGAGATCACGTCTTCCGTCATTCGTTCTCTTAACGCTTCGGGAAAAGCGCTTGCGAACGGTTCTTCATTTTCCGTTTCTGTTCCCGTTGGCGCTGTTCGTGTGGTGATCGCATATCCCGCGACTTTGAGAGATGTATCGTCCATCAATGATGTGAACGGATTGAATGCCCAGATCAAGTCTTCCTTTGCATTGCAGACTGTTTCTGTCGAGGGTGCGGATGGTTACACGGGAATTTCCTATAAGGTTTATTCTTTGGATTTTGCCGAACCGAACGATACAGAAAATACTTATAATGTTACGATTTAAGGGGGATTTTCAAAATGAATGATTTCGGTAAACTTAATTTTTCGACCTCTTTTAATCCGACATCGGCATTTCCCATCGATGCGAGAACGGTTTTTGATACTTATGAGGATGCTTTCACCGCGGCACAGACAGCGGGAGAGATCGGAAGCACCAATACGAAATATTTTTACGGCATGACACTCACTGTTGGAACAAAAAAATACGTGATTCAGAATGATAGGACGCTTATTGAACTTGTTCAATCCTATACAGCAGAGAAAATATTACCCGATGATTGTATTTTAAAAGTGGGGAAGATGTATTTCCTCGGCGAGATCACGGAACTCACCGTCGGCTTGCCGGAAAGTGCCGCCATTGGCGATATGGTTTATCTTTCGTTCAGCACAGGGGCGATCACTCCCGCTGTTGTTTTAACGACCGGTAATTTTATCGGGCTTGATGGTTTGATATTCCTTGCTAACCGATACTATGAATTTATCGGAATGTGGAATGGATCTGTGTGGGTGTTTGCAAAGAACGAGGTAACGCTATGAACGATTTGCTTTATATGCGATACCGCGCTTTGATTGCGCAAGTTTTGAGAATTTACATATTTGCTCGCGGCGAGATTTACGCAGAATCCAGCGGTTTTGCAAGCGGAAAAGTGCAAGAGATTGAAGCGGCATTGATGACTTTGACAGCAGAATTCAGCGGTTCAGCGGGCGGTATTCTCGGTGTGGTTCATAACATTTTGATGCACATTTTGGGAGAGTCGATACTCACAGCGAGCGGAAAGGTGCAAGGACCCGAAAATGAAAGGCTTGACCTTTTGGCGATCATGGAATCCGATGCTAACGGAAGAAGCGTGAAAGCCGTTCGCAGTCGCGGTAATGGTATTGCGGAGAATATCAATATCGCTTCGCCGAGCGCGGAACTTATCAAGGATATTCTGATGCAATCCATCAACAGAATGATCGGCAGTGCAGGTGGTCATTCTTTCGGTATCGTATTCAGCCGTGGTGAAGAAATCGCTGAAATGATAGGCAAGGCGGCACTCCGCTCGGCTTATGCCGACCGTGGTGCAGGTACGCTCGGTGTGGAATACATTACCGATGCAGGTTTGGGTTCTGCTTATGCTGATCGAAGACGAGCGGATGATATCACGGAACTTATAGGCACAGCATCACCCACATTGCAAGAGATGGATGCTGTTCTTTTGAATCTCAATGCGGAAATGATCGGTCAAGCACCGTCAGCACCGCAAGAGGTAGAATCCGTCTTATTGGATATGCTCGTGCAGATGATATCGGATGCAAGGGCGTATGCGGAAGAAGTTTCTCCACACCGTATACACGATATCACGGTAAATATCAATGTTGCGAATGCGACCGCCGAAGAAATCAGAAGCATTATTTTTGCTGACAACACCGAAAGCATAGGGACGGCAAACGGAAAACCGCAAGAGCCTAACAGCGTGTTGATGGTTGATTCTTCTGAAATGATCGGAACGGCAAACGGTTTTTCAATCGAAGTTCCGTCGCAACGAGGAAACATATTAAGAATCCCGACTGTGTATAGCGCAACGCAGAACGGCAAAGTATTGGTGGTGATTTGATGGCGACAACGATATTTGAACAACAGGAGCTTACGGGGTTTGCTTTTGATTCATCTTGGGGTGCTTACACAAATGGTTATGTAGAACCGCCGCAGTTTGTCTTTGAGGACGGCGTGCAATATGATGTTTGCTTTGATGGCGAGACTTTCCCTTGTACGGCATTTTCTTTTGAGATGCAAGGTATGGCTATCATTGCGATCGGAAACGGCGCATATGTAGGACAAAACGGAAATAATGAGCCGTTTTTACTGACATATAACCAAACGTATAACAATTCGCAAATCTTTACGACCGAAGCAGATGCTTCACATACTCTTGCGATTTATCAAGGCGAAAGTGGTAACGAGGGTGGAGATGAAAGCGGAGATGAAAGCGGAGACGAAAGCGGAGACGAAAGCGGAAGTAGTGACGAGATCGTTCTGAAATACTTCACCAATGAAGAAAAGAAATTCAGCGGTGTTGAAATGGTAGAACTGAATACGTCGGACGGCGGTACACAGCTTTTCTCGAAAGGTGAAGCTGTTGAAAACGTACCGATCGCACTCGATTTTTCGGGCGGAGACATGACAGTAAATGCGGAAAATGGAACGCTAATGCAATCAGTGAAAATTTCTGCTCCCGATAATCTGACAAAAGAAAACATCCGAAAAGGTATTAATATTGCAAAAATCGAGGGCGAGTTTATCGGTGATACAGAGGAAATTTCCATTAGTGGCACGGATGAACTGAACTTTGAAAGCGATGACGGTATATTTGTTATTGCCCCATCTGCGGACGATAAAGTAATCTCCAAAGTTACGATCACAAGACCTGCTAAATTGATACCAAGTAATATCGCAAAGGGTGTTACAATTGCAGGTGTCGAGGGTACGTATCAAGGCGAAGGCGATACATCTTCAGGATCGTGAGAACAACCCAAGCCGTATACCTTGCTTGAAAGTCCAACAGGACTTCCCTCGGGTTGCATGGTCAATAATTTCACATGGCATCCCAACGGAAAGCATATGATTGTGCATACAACAGAAGGCTCTGCTCTTTATGATATGACCACGGA
>JAFUQQ010000052.1 GCA_017472285.1 Clostridia bacterium
CGTTCTTGTCTATAAATTAGACCGCTTTTCAAGAGATAAGTACGCAACTGCCGTTCATAAGAAAACGCTGAAGGACAACGGCGTAAAGCTCATATCCGCAACAGAGCATATCCCCGATACGCCCGAAGGCATTATCTTTGAGTCAATGCTTGAAGGCTATGCAGAATACTACTCCGCAGAGCTTTCCCAAAAGGTAAGGCGCGGTATGAATGAAACAAGACAGAAAGGCAACTTTACAGGTGGCTTTCTCATTTACGGCTATAAAGTCGAAAACAAAAAGGTCGTAATCGACGATGAAAGAGCCGAGGTCGTGCGCTACATATTCGAGCAATATTCTCTCGGTGTATACGTGAAAGACATTATTGCAAGTCTGACGGCAAGAGGTATTTTCAATCGTGGCAAGCCATTTGCAAGGAATACCGTTTATAACATCTTGAAGAACGAAAAATATTCGGGTATCTACCGCCACAATGACGAAGTATTTGAAAATATGTATCCGCAAATCGTACCGCTTGAAATCTTTGAGCGCGTAAGAGGCAAGATAAACGCCAATAAATACGGCAAGCGCAGTATTGAAGTCGTCTATTTACTCCGTCATAAGCTCAAATGTGGCTATTGCGGACAGCCCATCAGCGCAGAGTGCGGCACATCTAAAACAGGAGCAAAAAAGCGTTATTACAAGTGCTTTGGTAGAAAAAATCATAACGGCTGTAAAAAGTCTATGATACGAAAGGACTATCTTGAAAATCTTATCCTATCCACCGTCATTGACGAGCTTTCCAAGCCGAAAACGCTTGACTATATTGTAAGCGGTCTTTTGGCAGAACAAGAACGCTTTATCAAAGAAAACTCTATTCTTAACGTACTGTTGCGAGAGCAAAAGCAGATCGAGACCTCGCTTGCAAACATTATGACGGCTATCGAGCAGGGCGTAATCACAAACACCACCACCAAACGCCTAAAGGAGCTTGAAGCAAGACAGGAAGAATTAGAGCGTCAAATCCTTATAGAGCGAAGCAAAAACGCGGTAAGAGTATCAGCCGAGGAAATCCGCGAATACTACAAGGCGGCTTTATCCCTTGAAGCGCAAATGTTAGTCAACTATCTTGTAAAGGATATAGTCCTTTACGATGATAAAATCGAAATCTATTTTAACAAGCCAACCAGAACGAGTCCCGATGAAAATCGGGGCTTTTCTGTTTTTACGGGAACTGCCGACAATATCGAAATAGAAATCATAATCTGAAAAACAATAACGGCATTTATTCCACGGTACTCTTGACACGAGCCTCCTCGGAGCGTGGGTGCAAGGCAAAGAAGCCAACCGCCCAAGCCCGAGGGGGCTTGTCGTTTGCCTTTGGCAAAACAGCCTACCACGCTCCTACTCGTGTCAAGAGTCTTTCGCGGCATAAAACGCCGTTTTTGACGATATAAGAATAGGACTGTGCGAACTATGTACCACACCCGAAACAAATGCAGAACGGCACTCCAAAGCCCCAAAAAGCCTTACACCACAAGGCAAAACAAAAAGAAAAACCTAAACCAAACACATAGTGTTCGATTTAGGTTCTTACTGGCGGAGAAGGAGAGATTTGAACTCTCGCGCCGGTTAATATCCGACCTACACCCTTAGCAGGGGCGCCTCTTCGGCCAACTTGAGTACTTCTCCGGATGAAAAAATATGATGTCCGAGTGATTACTCATCGGTACGGGTAATACTATATCATAAATTTTCTGATTTGTCAAGAGTATTTTTGATTTTTTTGAAAATTATTTTAAACTGGCACAATCTTCAAAAAGAGTTTTCTGTATGCTTGATTTTTTTCCTGATTTTTGCTATAATATTAAAGAAAGCAATTCTTTTGAAAGGGGATCGTGGGCGATTGAATACCTTGCATTTTAAATATGCCGTTGAAGTTGAACGTACAGGTTCGATTACGCAAGCGGCTGAAAATTTATTTATGGGACAGCCAAATCTCAGTAAAGCAATTATGGAATTGGAAGAAACTTTGGGATTTATGATCTTTGAACGTACTTCCAAAGGCGTGATTCCAACGGTAAAAGGTACGCGTTTTTTGGTTTATGCCAAAAATATTTTAGCACAAATTGAAAAAATGGAATCGCTTGCTGATGATAGTGCTTCGGGGCAAACCTTGAGTTTTGCATTTTCCAGAAGTTCTTATATTGCCAAAGCTGTTGCGAAATTTGCTTCTGGCTTTGATTTTTCCGCCAAAGTTCGTATGAATATCAGGGAATCGGCTTCCGTTCAGCTGATCAACAGTATTGCGATTGGAACATTCAATATCGGATTGGTGCGCTATCGCTTGCTTCATGAGAAATATTTTTTGGATTATATTGCGGATAAAGAGCTTGACGTTATTCCGTTTTGGGAATTTGACAGCATGGTGACAACGGCAAAACGGCATTGCTCCAATGGGAAAAATTTCGGATATCATGAACTTTGCGAGATGATACCGATCGTTTACGGTGATGAAACAATCCCGTATCTTTCTTTCGGCGAAGTTAGAAGGGAAGCCAAATCCCCTGCTACAGATAAAGCTGTTTTTGTATATGACAGATGTACGGCAATTGAATTTTTGAATACGTTGCCAAATGCTTATATGCTTTCTGCTCCCGCTCCTCGCGAAGAATTGGAAAAATACGGTCTGGTACAGCAAAAATGTGAGATTCCCAATGAGCGTTCCAAGGACGTTTTAGTGTTTCAGAAAGGCTATAAATTCACCGGTGCCGACAGGAAATTCGTTGACGTTCTTTCGGAGATCAAAAATGAGATCGAATTTGATCTTCGTTGAATTGGAATTTTTGTATTTGGCCACCTTTTTCGTGAAAAAATATCGAAGGATATGATTGAAAACTTTATGTTAAAAATGGAATATGGTCATTCCAAAAAATGCATACGACATATTCTGATGATTTTCTGAAATTGGAATTGTTTGGGATTGCTGTAAAAAAAAGATTTTGCTTTGTTTGAAATTGATAAAAAAATAGAGATCGATTTGTTTCTTCTGTCGATAAATTTATATCGATAAAAGAATATCGATATGCGTATTTTATATTTTACATATCCTTTTCTATATGGTACAATAAACTCGTAGTAATATGGCTTACTCTCGCCCGGGAGTTTGCCGATGCGGTTTTCGTTTTTTATTTGCGGTATTTTCTGCGAATAGACGGATTGCGCGGACTAATCACTAAAACCTGACCGATCTTTTTCATCATAATAATAAGGACACGGTCAAATATTTTGAAAAATAGGATGGTATACTTTATGGGCAAAAAGGTTACTGTGATCGGCGCAGGCAGCGTTGGCGCAACAATTGCGTACACACTCGCTGTTAAAAACATCGCCGATGAAATCGTTATGATCGATATCAATGAGAATAAAGTTCTTGGCGAAGCTCTTGATATCAGACAGGCACTTCCGTTCTGCAAAACGTCTTCCGTTTATGCGGGCGGCTATGCGGAAGCAAAAGATTCCGACATCGTCATCATTACCTCCGGTCTTCCGAGAAAAGCAGGTCAGACACGTCTTGAACTCGCTCAGGTAAACGTTGACATCCTCAAGAGCATCATTCCGCGCGTTACAAAATATGCGCCCGATGCGATCTACATTCTTGTAGCAAACCCTGTGGATATTCTTACTTATACGTTCGTAAAATATTCCGGTATTCCCGAAAATCACGTTTTCGGTTCGGGTACAATGCTTGACTCGCTCCGTCTGCGTTCCAGACTTGCGGAATATTATAACGTGGATTCCACTTATATCAATGCGTATATGCTTGGTGAACACGGCGACTCCATGTTCTTACCTTGGTCTCTCGTACAGCTCAACGGTTCCGGCAAACGTATCTATGAAGAACAGCGTCAGAAGTTCGGCAATATGCTTCCCGATATCGACCGCGCTGCAATTGAAAAATACGTTCGTACATCCGGCGGTCGCGTTATCTCCAGAAAAGGCGCAACATTCTATGCCGTTTCTCTCGCAGTTTCTCATCTCTGCGAATGTATTCTTGACAACGTTGGTTGCGTACAGCCCGTATCCGTTATGATGCACGGTGAACACGGTGTCAGCGACGTGTGTCTTAGTTATCCCACCATGCTTAACAGCGATGGTATCTTCGCTAAAGTTCCGACTCCTCTGACTCCAGAAGAAGAAGAAGCGCTCCGCCGCAGCGGTGACGCACTCAAGACTGTCATTTCCGGTCTTGCATTCTGATTTTGAACGAAGTTCAGTTCATCGGCATCGTTATTTTGAGCAAAATTCAATTTAAATATTAAAATTAAAATATTAAAAAATCGCTGTATTTTCATACGGCGGAAACGGAGAAAAATACTATGGAATATCGTGTGGAACATGACTCGATGGGCGAAGTTCGTGTGCCGGCCGACAAGCTTTGGGGCGCGCAGACCGAAAGAAGCCACGAGAATTTCAAGATCGGCGTTGGCATTGAAACCATGCCCCGCGAGATCACCCATGCGTTCGGTATTCTGAAAAAAGCTTGCGCGATGGCAAACCATGCGCTCAAGCCCGAACGTATGACAGATGCGAAGCTCGCCGCTATTTCCGCGGCTTGCGACGAAGTGATTGCAGGCAAACTCAATGACCATTTTCCGCTCGTTGTTTGGCAGACAGGCTCCGGTACACAGTCCAATATGAACGCGAACGAAGTTATCGCAAGACGCGGTACAGAACTCGCGGACGGTACATTGGAAAAGGCGCTCCATCCCAACGACGACATCAACATGAGCCAGTCCTCCAATGACACATTCCCCACAGCCATGCACATCGCGGCTGTGATCGCCATTGAAGACAAACTTTTCCCCGCGCTCGATATGCTGATCGCAACCTTCAAAAGACTTGAAGAAGAAAACGAAGGCATCGTCAAGAGCGGCAGAACACACCTTCAGGACGCAACTCCCATCAAATTCTCTCAGGAAATCAGCGGCTGGCGTTCTTCTCTCGAAAAAGACAAGAAGATGCTCGAGATCGCACTTCCTACGCTCCGCGAGCTTGCGCTCGGCGGTACGGCTGTCGGTACGGGTCTTAACGCACCCAAGGGCTTTGACGTAAAAGTTGCGGAAGCGGTTTCCGAGCTCACAGGCAAGCCTTTCGTTACGGCAGAAAACAAATTCCACGCTCTTACCTCCAAGGACGAGCTTGTATTTGCGCACGGCGCACTCAAAGCACTTGCGGCTGATATGATGAAGATCGCAAACGACGTAAGATGGCTCGCTTCCGGTCCCCGCGACGGTCTTGGCGAAATCTTTATTCCCGAAAACGAACCCGGTTCTTCCATCATGCCCGGTAAGGTTAACCCCACGCAGTGCGAAGCGGTTACGATGGTTGCCGTTCAGGTCATGGGTAACGACGTTGCTGTTGGTATGGCAGCTTCTCAGGGTAACTTTGAACTCAACGTATTCATGCCCGTCTGCATCTATAACTTCTTGCAGTCTGCAAGACTTCTTTCCGAATCCATTATTTCTTTCAATAACAACTGCGCTGTCGGTATCCGCGCAAACAAGGAAAAGATGCACCACAATCTTCATAACTCCTTGATGCTCGTTACGGCTCTCAACCCCTATATCGGTTATGAAAACGCCGCAAAGACAGCAAAGAAGGCTTATAAAGACAACATTTCGCTGAAACAGGCTTGTGTTGAACTCGGTTTCCTCACCGAAGAAAAATTTGACGAGGTATTCCATCCCGAAGAAATGGCATAAGAAAGGAGCTTCAAATGACTTTCAGCTATTATCCCGGCTGTACGCTGAAAACCAAAGCCAAAGAGCTTGACGCTTACGCAAGACGCAGTGCCGAAGCACTCGGCATCACGCTTGCGGAGCTTCCCGATTGGCAGTGCTGCGGCGGTGTTTACAACAACACCAAGGACGAGATCGCAACCAAGCTTTCCTCCGTCCGCGCGCTGATTTCCGCAAAGGAACAGGGAAATAAGCTCGTAACGCTTTGTTCGGCTTGCCACAACGTAATCAAGAGAACCAAAAACGAGATCGAAACCAATGACGATATGGCTTTCAGGGTCAGCAACTATATGCAGTGCGACGCGAGAAAGGATTCGGATACGGAAGTTGTCCATTTCTTTGAACTCCTTCGCGACACAGTTGGTTTTGATGAACTCAAAAAGAAAGTTGTCAATCCCCTGACGGGCAGAAAGATTGCGGCTTATTACGGCTGTCTGCTTCTTCGTCCCGGAAAGGTTTTGCAGTTTGACAATCCCGAAAATCCGAAGATCATGGAAGATTTCATCCGTGCGCTCGGCGCAACGCCTGTAATCTATCCGATGAGAAACGAATGCTGCGGCGGTTATATCGCCATCGAAAGCAGCGAAGCCGCAAGAAAAAACAGCGCCGCCATCTATGAAAGCGCAGAAGGCTTCGGCGCGGATTGCATGATTACAGCCTGTCCGCTCTGCCGCTATAATCTCATCAAAGCGGAAAGCACGGTACCGGTTGTCTATTTCACGGAACTTCTTGCCGAAGCGCTCGGCGTGAAATAAGGAGGCAGATATGCTTACAAGTAAAGAAAAAGAACAAATCATCCGTTCCAGCGGCGCTGATGTTACCAAATGTATGAGATGTGGCAAATGCTCCGGTGCTTGCCCCTCTTATGATGAAATGGAATATCATCCGCATCAATTCGTTTATTTTGTAGAGAAGGATCAGATCGAAAAACTTCTGAATTCTCCTTCCATTTACAAATGTCTTGGCTGTTCCGTTTGTTCGGAACGCTGTCCCCGCGACGTTGGTCCTTCCAAGATCGTGGAAGCGGTTTTGGCTATGGCTGTTCGCCGTCAGGACGAAAATCATCTCAAAGCGGAAAATATTCCCGGTATGGTCGAAGACGATACGCCGGGTCAGCTCCTCGTCAGCGCATTCCGCAAATATAAGAAATAAGGGAGGGGAAACAAAATGCAAAAAATTGGTGTATTTGTGTGCCATTGCGGCACGAATATTGCCGGTACCGTAGACGTTAAGGCTGTTGCCGAAGCACTCGGTAAAGAACCCGGTGTCGTTTTCTCCACTGAATATCAGTATATGTGTTCCGAAGCGGGTCAGAATTTGATCAAAGATGCGATCAAGAACTACGGACTCACAGGTATCGTTGTATGTTCCTGTTCGCCCCGTATGCACGAGGCGACATTCCGCAAGACTGCCGCTGCAGCAGGTCTCAACTCCTACATGGTTGAAATCGCGAACATCCGCGAACAGTGCTCCTGGATTCACAAGGACGTAAAGGTTGCGACCGAAAAGGCGATCGTTCTCGGTCGTACCGCAATCGCAAAGGTTGCTCTCAACACACCCCTTACCGCAAGCGAAACACCCGTTGTGAAGCGTGCGCTCGTTATCGGCGGCGGTATCGCAGGTATTCAGACGGCTCTCGATATCGCAGACGCGGGCTACGAAGTAGACCTCGTTGAAAAAGAACCCACCATCGGCGGTAAGATGGCTCAGATCGATAAAACATTCCCGACACTCGACTGTGCGGCTTGTATCCTCACTCCTAAGATGGTTGATTGCGCACAGAACGAAAAGATTCATATTTATGCTTATAGCGAAGTTGAAAGCGTAAAAGGTTTCGTTGGTAATTTCAACGTAACCATCAAGAAGAAAGCGCGTTTCGTTGATGAAACGAAATGTACCGGTTGCGGTATCTGTACCGAAAAATGTCCGATGAAGAAGACCCCCAACCTCTTCAACCTTGGTCTTGACAACCGTTCCGCGATCTATATTCCTTTCGCACAGGCGATTCCGAAGATCGCTACCATCGATGCAGACTACTGTAATATGCTGAAAAACGGCAAATGCGGTGTTTGCTCCAAGGTCTGCGCGGCAGGTGCAATCGATTACAAACAGCAGGATCAGTACATTGAACAGCAGTACGGCGCGATCGTCGTTGCAACGGGCTTCAACCCCATCAAGCTCGACAATTACTCTGAATTTGCTTACAATGAAAGCCCTGACGTTGTAACCTCTCTTGAACTCGAAAGACTCATGAACGCAGCAGGTCCCAACGGCGGTACACTGCTTCGTCCTTCCGATAAGACACATCCTCACACCATCGTATTCGTACAGTGCGTAGGTTCCCGTGATACCACCGATTGCGGTAAGCCATATTGCTCTAAGATCTGCTGTATGTACACGGCAAAACACGCAATGCTCATCCGCGATAAATATCCGGATACCGAAGTTTACGTATTCTACATGGACGTTCGTACACCCGGTAAGAACTTCGATGAATTCTATCGCCGCGCGGTAGAAGACTACGGCGTTCACTACATCAAGGGTATGGTCGGTAAGGTTATGCCTCAGCCCGACGGTAAACTCCTCGTTCGCGGTTCTGACCTTCTCACCGACGAACAGCTCAAGATCGAAGCGGATATGGTCGTTCTCGCGGCTGCGATCGAACCCGATAAGACCGCAAGACCTCTCGCTACGATGCTTACAGCAAGCATGGATACCAATGACTTCTTCACAGAAGCACATCCCAAGCTCCGTCCCGTTGAAAGCCCGACAGCAGGTATCTTCCTCTCCGGTGTTTGCCAGGGTCCGAAGGATATCCCCGAAACCGTCGCACAGGCGAGTGCCGCTGCGGCAAAGGTTATCGGCTTGCTTGCGAAACCCGCGCTCAAGAGCAATCCTTGTACGGCGCATTCCGATGAAAATCTCTGTAACGGCTGTTCTTCTTGTGAAAGAGTATGTCCTTACGGTGCGATTTCCTATGTTGATAAAGAATTCCGTATGCCCGATAGAACGACAAAAGTTCGCCGTGTTGCATCCGTAAATCCCGCTGTTTGTCAGGGTTGCGGTGCTTGTACGGTTGCTTGTCCTTCCGGTGCTATGGACCTTTCCGGTTTCTCCAATAAACAGATTATGGCGGAGGTAGATGCAATATGTCGATGAATGAATTTAAACCCAAAATTGTTGCGTTCTGCTGCAACTGGTGCTCCTATGCGGGCGCTGACCTTGCCGGAACCAACCGTCTGAACTATCCTGCCGACGTAAAGATCATCCGTGTTCCTTGCTCCTGCCGCGTGAATCCGATGTTCATCCTTCGCGCGTTCCAGAGAGGTGCGGACGGCGTTATCCTTTGCGGTTGCCATCCAGGCGACTGCCATTATACAACGGGTAACTACTATGCAAGACGCAGAATGACCATGCTTTTCTCCATGCTCGATTATCTCGGCATCGAAAAGGAACGTACCCGCGTTGAATGGGTTTCTGCGGCTGAAGGCGCAAAATTTGCGGCTGTAATGAACGACTTTGTTAAGACCGTGACCGAACTCGGTGAAAACAAGAGATTGGAGGACCTCAGATGCAAGAAGTAATGAAAAAAAGAGCGAAAGAGCTCCTCGCCTCCGGTGAAGTCACCAGAGTGATCGGCTGGAAGAAAAACGAATTTGATTACGATATCACTCCTGCGGTTTTTGAAACTGCGGAAGCTATTGACCGTGATTTCGTTTACGATGATTTCTGCGGTCCTAACCTTTCCAAATTTACGTTCCAGCATCAGAAAAACGATACCAAAACTTTGGTATTCCTTAAACCCTGTGATACATACAGCATGACGCAGATGGTTACCGAACATAGAGTGAACAGAGATGCCCTCTATATCATCGGTATTCCTTGCTTCGGCAAGATCGATATCGAAAAGATCAAAGCTGACGGTATGACGGGTATCCTTTCCGTTACGTCCGAAGGCGCTGACGTAAAAGTTCACACACTTTACGGTGATAAAACATACGTTAAAATTGACGTGATGGCTGAAAGATGCCTTGCTTGCAAGAGCAAATATCACACCATCTACGACGAGCTCATCGGTGAAGAAGGCGAAGTCATGGAAACAGACCGTTTCGATCAGGTCAAAGAACTTGAAGCAATGACTCCCGATCAGCGTTTTGAATTCTGGAGAGGCGAACTTTCCCGCTGTATCCGTTGTAACGCTTGCCGTAACGCTTGTCCCGCTTGCACTTGCGAAAGCTGTGTATTCGATAACCCCGAATCCGGTATCGCACAGAAAGCAGCAGCCGATTCCTTTGAAGAAAATATGTTCCACATCATCCGCGCGTTCCACGTTGCCGGCAGATGTACGGACTGCGGCGAATGCTCCAGAGTATGTCCTCAGCACATCCCGCTCCATCTCCTCAACCGCAAATTCATCAGCGATATCAACGGTTATTACGGTGAATATCAGGCAGGTGAAGAAGTTGGTCAGAGAGCGCCTCTCGTTAACTTCACAAAAGAAGACGTTGAGCCTGATGTTGTTGCGAAAGGAGGAAAATAATCATGTATAGAATTCCTCGTGAAAAACTCGATCAGCTTTTTGCGCTGACCGCTGAAAAAGAAACGCTTTATATCCCCACCGATGCGACTTCCGGTATTGCGCAGTTCAAAAAATGGAACGAAGGCATGAAAATGTCCGAAAAGCTCAAAACATCCAGAAGCGCAAAGGATTTCTTCTTCCCGCAGACAGAAGCTCTCGTAAACTTCAAAATCAGCGGCAAGAAGATCGATATCATCGACCCCCGTGAAGAATGTGAAGATTTCGTGATCTTCGGCGTTCGCGCTTGCGATGCGAAGAGTTTTGAAATTCTTGACAGCGTATTCCTCGTCGATCCTGTCGATACTTATTATAAAAATCGCCGCGAGCACGGTACCATCGTGACTCTCGCTTGCTCCCGTCCTTCCGAATCCTGCTTCTGCACGACCTTTGACATCGATCCCACAGAACCCGCAGGCGACGTTTCCGCTTGGATGACGGATGATTCCGTATATTTCAAGGCAAACACCGAAAAGGGCGAAAAATACATCGCGCTCGTTTCTTCGCTCCTTGAAGAAACCGATGGCGCAGACGTTGACGCGCAGAAGGTGGCTACCAAAGAAATTCTTGGCAAGCTTCCTTTCGCAAATCTCAAAAAAGACGCATTTGGCGGCGGTAAAACAGAACAGTACTTTGGCTCTCCCAAGTGGGCTGAGCTTTCCGAAGCTTGTCTTGGTTGCGGTACCTGTACTTTCGTTTGCCCGACCTGTCAGTGCTATGACATCCGCGATTTCGACACCGGTCACGGCATCAATCGTTTCCGTTGCTGGGATAGCTGTATGTACTCCGATTTCACAAAGATGGCGCACGGCAACCCCCGTCTTTCCCAGAAAGAACGCTTCCGCCAGAGATTTATGCATAAGCTCGTTTACTATCCCGAAAACCATGACGAAGTATTCGCTTGTGTCGGTTGCGGCAGATGCGTGGAAAAATGTCCCATCTCCATGAATATCGTTAAAGTTATGAAAACACTCGGTGAGGAGGAAGCAAAATGAATATGAATCTTGAAACTCTTATTCCGATCGTCGGTGTTGTTACCGAAGTAAAACAGGATACGCCCGATATCAAAAACTTCCGCGTTGTCGGCAGAGACGGCAAAAAGCCGATCCAGCATATGCCCGGTCAGTGTGCGATGGTTTCCATTCCCGGTGTCGGCGAAGCAATGTTTTCTATCACGTCTTCTCCCACAAACGAAGATTATATCGAATTTGAAATCAAAAAATGCGGCTGTCTGACGAACTGGCTTCATATGATCGAAGCGGGTCAGGAAATCACCGTGCGCGGTCCTTACGGCAATGCATTCCCCGTTGACGATGCTTTCGCAGGTCACGACCTTCTCATCATCGCAGGCGGTGTAGGTCTTGCGCCCGTTCGTTCCGTCATCAACTACTGCCGTCATCACAGAGATCGCTACGGCAAGATCGATATCGTTTACGGTTCCCGTTCCAAAGAAGACCTTGCATTCTATGATGAGATCATCAACGAATGGATGAGCCCCGACGAAAAGGACGTTCACGTTCACCTGACCATCGACCGCGAACAAGAAAACTGGGACGGACACGTTGGTTTCGTTCCGAACTACGTCAAAGAGCTTGGTTTTGATACCGATAAGATCGCGATCCTTTGCGGTCCCCCCATCATGATTAAGTTCACGCTCGCAGGTCTGAAAGAGATCGGCTTCAGCGAACAGCAGATCTATACCACGCTCGAACTCAAGATGAAGTGCGGTGTCGGTAAATGCGGCAGATGTAACGTCGGCTCCAAGTACGTTTGCAAAGACGGTCCTGTATTCAGAATGGACGAACTTTCCGAGCTTCCCGATGAATATTGATTTTGAACGGAGGATTGATTGAAAATGGAAAATATGGTTAATGTCTTTCTCATGGGCAAAAAATATGAGGTGCCGTCCAATCTCACCATCATGGGTGCGATGGAATACGCGGGCTATCAGCTCGTCCGCGGCTGCGGATGCCGTAACGGTTTCTGCGGCGCTTGCGCTACGATTTACAGAATCAAGGGCGAAAGCGAACTCAAGGCTTGCCTCGCTTGCCAGACCAAAGTAGAAGATAATATGTATGTCGCAACCCTTCCTTTCTTCCCCCTCGAAAAGAAGATTTACGACATGGAAAAAATCAAACCCACAGAACAGATCATGATGCAGCTCTATCCCGAAATTTATAGCTGTATTGGTTGCAACGCTTGTACCAAAGCTTGCACACAGGGTCTGAACGTTATGCAGTATATCGCATATGCACAGAGAGGCGATTATGAGGCTTGTGCTGAAGAATCCTTCGACTGCGTGATGTGCGGCGTATGCTCCTCCCGTTGTCCCGCGGGTATCTCTCATCCGCAGGTAGCTCTTCTCGCAAGAAGACTCAACGGTAAATACCTCGCTCCCAAGTCGGAACACCTGGAAGACCGCGTTCGTGAGATCAAGAACGGCACGTTTGAAGAGCTCCTCGAAGGTCTGATGGGCAAACCGATCTCCGAAATGAAAGAACTCTATAACAATAGAGAAATTGAGAAGTAAGGAGGTTCGATCACAATGTACACTGAACAAATGCTGGAATCCATGAAAAAAGTTGCCGCAAACCGTGAGGCAAATGCGGCGCTTGAACCTCGCAGAATGACCGCAGAAGAAAAGGAAGCACTCCTTGCGAAATTCCATCCCGACTATAAGCAGGATGAATTCGCGATCCTTTCCGTCGGCGGCAATAAGGGCGAGAAGGTCCCCACAGAACTCCGCGCGCTTCTCGAAGCAAAGAGCCGTATCAACCCAGCAGATATCGATCTTTCCAAAGCGGATTATGAAACTGACGTTCTTATCATCGGCGGCGGCGGCGCGGGTGCATCCGCAGCGATCGAAGCTGACGAAGCAGGCGCAAAGACCATGATCGTGACCAAGCTCCGTATCGGTGATGCCAACACGATGATGGCAGAAGGCGGTATCCAGGCGGCTGATAAGCCCAACGACTCTCCCGCGATTCACTACCTCGACGCATTTGGTGGTGGTCACTTTGCGGCAAAACCGGAACTTCTTTATAAGCTCGTAACCGAAGCTCCCGAAGCGATCCAGTGGCTCAACGACCTTGGTGTTGAATTCGATAAGATGCCCGACGGTACGATGGTCACCACACACGGCGGCGGTACCTCCAGAAAGAGAATGCACGCGGCAAAAGACTATTCCGGCGCGGAAATCATGAGAACGCTCCGTGATGAAGTGCTCAACCGCGGTATTCCCGTTATCGACTTCACAGCGGCTGTTGAACTCATTCTTGACGAAAACGGCAACTGCGCAGGTGCTGTCCTCATGAACATGGAAACGAATGAGCTTCTCATTGCAAAAGCTAAAACCGTTATCCTCGCAACAGGCGGTGCGGGCAGACTTCACTATCAGGGCTTCCCGACCTCCAACCACTACGGCGCAACCGCAGACGGTCTTGTTCTCGGTTACAGAGCCGGCGCAAAGCTTCTTTACGCTGATACTCTCCAGTATCACCCCACAGGAGCGGCTTATCCTGAACAGATCTTCGGTGCGCTCGTAACCGAAAAGGTTCGTTCCATCGGTGCAAAACTCGTCAACTCCGACGGCGAAGTATTCATGCACCCCCTCGAAACCCGTGACGTTTCCGCGGCTTCCATTATCCGTGAATGTCAGGAAAGAGGCAAGGGCATTGAAACCTCCGACGGTCAGGGTATCTGGCTTGATACGCCTATGATCGAACTTAAAAACGGTGAAGGCACGATCGAAAAGAGAATCCCCGCGATGCTCCGTATGTTCGGTAAATACGGCATCGATATCCGTAAGGAACCGATCCTCATTTATCCGACTCTCCACTATCAGAACGGCGGTCTTGATATCGACGCGGACTGCATGACCAAGGTTGAAAACCTTTTTGCCGCAGGCGAAGTTGTCGGCGGTATCCACGGACGTAATCGTCTGATGGGTAACTCCCTCCTTGATATCATCGTATTCGGTCGTGACGCAGGTAAAGCTGCCGCTGAAAAGGCAAAATCCGTAAACGTAGGTAAGCTCACCCTTGCTCACGTTGATGCATTTGCCGCTGAATGTGAAGCTGCCGGTATCGTAGGCGACACCGTTTCTCCCAAACTCCTTCCCACGTATACACACGGTAATCCTAAATTTGAAGCGAAATAATTTTGCGTAATACGCATTTTATAAAAAATTATTGAAAGGAATTGTTGACTTATGAACAAATTCACAAAGAACCCCACCGTTCTCGCTTGGATCGAAGACATGAAAGCACTCCTCACTCCCGATAACGTAGTTGTTATCGACGGTTCCGAAGAACAGCTCGAAGCTCTCCGCGCTGAAGCTTGCGCAACAGGCGAAATGATCAAGCTCAACGAAGAAAAACTCCCCGGCTGCTACTACCACAGAACAAAACCCAACGACGTTGCCCGCGTTGAAGACAGAACCTTCATCTGCTCCAGAGAAAAAGAAAACGCAGGTCCTACAAACAACTGGTGCGATCCTCAGGAAATGTATGCAAAGCTCTATGACATCGCTCGCGGCACATACAAGGGCAGAACCATGTATATCATCCCGTTCTCCATGGGTCCCATCGGTTCTCCTCTCGCAAAAGCTGGTATCGAAGTTACCGACTCCATCTACGTTGTTCTTAACATGGCTATCATGACTCGCGTTGGTACCGCTGTTCTCGACGTTCTCGGCGATTCCAATGACTGGGTTCGCGGTCTTCACGCAAAATGCGATGTTGATCCCGAAAAGAGATACATCTGCCAGTTCCCCGAAGACAACACCATCATTTCCGTTAACTCCGCTTACGGCGGCAACGTTCTTCTCGGTAAGAAATGCTTTGCTCTCCGTATCGCTTCCTACCAGGGTTGGAAAGAAGGCTGGATGGCAGAACATATGCTCATTCTCGGTCTTGAAAATCCCAAGGGTGAAGTTACTTACGTTGCAGCGGCATTCCCCTCTGCTTGCGGTAAGACCAACCTCGCTATGATGATTCCTCCCGCTTACCTCCTTGAAAAAGGCTACAAGATCTGGACTGTTGGTGACGACATTGCTTGGATGCGCATCGGTGCTGACGGCAGACTCTACGCGATCAACCCTGAAAACGGCTTCTTCGGCGTAGCTCCCGGTACAAACGAAAAATCCAACTTCAACGCGCTCGCTTCCACAAAGAAGAACACCATCTTCACAAACGTAGCGATCAACAATGATGACAACACTGTTTGGTGGGAAGGTCTTGACAAGAATCCTCCCGAAAACGCAACCGAATGGAAGGGCAATCCTTGGAATCCTTCTATGTTCGTAAAAGCAGACAAGACCACTTACGCTGCTCATCCGAACTCCCGTTTCACAGCTCCTGCTGTAAACTGCCCCTGCATTTCTCCCGAATTTGATAAGGGCGCAGGCGTTCCGATCTCTGCGATCATCTTCGGCGGTCGCCGTGCTAAATGCACTCCTCTCGTTTACCAGTCCAAGAACTGGGAAAACGGTGTATTCGTTGGCTCCGCTATGGCTTCCGAAACAACCGCTGCTGCTGCCGGTGCAGTTGGTGTCGTTCGTCGTGACCCGATGGCTATGCTTCCTTTCTGCGGCTATCACATGGGTGACTACTTCGCACACTGGCTCGAAATGGGCAAGAAGCTCGGCGACAAAGCTCCTAAGATCTTCAACGTTAACTGGTTCCGTACAGACGACGAAGGCAACTTCCTCTGGCCCGGCTTCGGTGACAACATGAGAGTTCTTAACTGGATCGTTGACCGTTGCAACGGTACTGCTGACGCTGTTGAAACCGCTATCGGTTACGTTCCCAACGCAGAAGACATCGACCTTACAGACCTCGACTTCGATATCGAAACCCTCAAGAGCATCCTCGCTGTTGATGCTGACGTTTGGGCAAAAGAAGCTGCTGAAATCGAAGAACATTACAAGAAGTTCGGTGATAAGCTTCCCGCAGAACTCAGAGCACAGCTCGAAGCTCTCAAGGCTGCTGTTGCTAAATAAGTGGGCAATACCCACAGAAAATTGCTTTCAGATGGTTTTATCCATCTGAAAGTAATCTGAAAAATAATGGGGGAGGGCTTATGGCTGATATCTCTCTCGCAACCGTTCAAAGATTACCGATTTATCTTGATTATTTGAAAAATATCGCAGGCAAAAGCGAATTTATTTCCGCGACTACCATTGCTTCGGCACTCGGATTCGGTGAAGTTCAGGTTCGTAAAGATTTGGCTTCCGTTTGTTCTTCGGGTAAGCCGAAGATCGGATATAATGTGGAAGAGCTTGCCGCGCAGATCGAAAAATATCTCGGTTACAATCATACCAATAACGCTATTATCATCGGAGCAGGGAAGCTCGGTCGTGCATTGATCGGCTACGACGGATTTTCCCGCTACGGTCTGAATATCGTTGCCGCCTTTGACATTTCTTCCGACCTGATCGGAACAGAGGAGGGCGGTAAGCCGATCTACGGAATGACTATGCTCAACGCCTTTTGCGAAAAGGAACGGGTGCATATTGGAATCATTACCGTACCGGCGCAATTTGCACAAGGGGCGGCTGACGCGCTTGTGGACGCAGGTATTCAAGCGATCTGGAATTTTGCACCGACACATCTCGATCTGCCCGAAAAGATCATCCTCAAAAACGAAAATATGGCATCCTCGCTGGCTGTGCTTTCGAGTATGCTTGCAAGATCAAATACAGATCAGAAATAAGGGTACTACAAAAAATCCTGTTCTTCGGAACAGGATTTTTTTGATGTTTATAAACGGATGGTTTATTTTTGCAACCGAAATACAACTTTGCGGTTCTTGATTTTGCAGTCTGTTCATGATAGAATAAAGACAGGATAAGCGCTTACCAAAAACGAAAAGGAGGCATTCTTATGGAATTCAAATTCAGTCAGAAACTCAAGGAATTGAGAGCCAAAAAGAATATCACGCAAGAACAGCTTGCGCGCCATTTGCAGATCTCGCCGCAAGCGGTCAGCAAATGGGAGAGAAACGAGGGGTATCCCGATATTATGCTTCTTCCGCGTATCGCGCTTTATTTTGACGTTACGATCGACGATCTGCTCGGCATCGAAAAGGAACGCATCAAGGAACAGATCAAGGCTTGGGAAGATGAAAGCTACGCGTATAAGGCAAAGGGCGACGTTATGGCAAATCACGCGCTTTGGGAGGCGGCATATGCAGAATATCCGAATGAAGTACAGGTTATTTATCAGTATAGCAGAGCTTTATGGAATGTTTTTATGGTTGATACCAAGAAAAAACGTGCATATGGCGAGAAAATGGTCGCACTCGGCGAAGAACTTTTGGAGATCGCAACTGATCAGGATACACGAAACGGTGTGATTCAAATGCTTGTGTATGCGTATGATGAGCTTGGTGATAAAGAAAAACCCAAAAAATATGCGTGGATGATGGGAAGCTTTTGGACTTGCAGAGAAATGTTGCTTTCCAATATTATGGATGGGGACGAAGGAGTGGAATCTAAACAAAACTTTCTTCATACCTTGACTCATGAGTTGAATTTGAAGGCATTTGTTCTTGCACAGCAATATACGGATGAAGAAAGAATCAAGATCTATCATACGATGTTTGCCATCTATAATATCGTTTATCCTGACGGTGATTACGGTTTTGAAGCGGTGCATATCAGCAATCACTATGGCGCACTTGCCTATTTGTATGCCAAAACGGGAAACCGAGAGGGAGCACTCGATGCTTTGCGCGAAGCCGTCCGTTTTGCGCTGATGTTTGATCGCAAGGAAAACGATGGACAGCAGCATACCTCGCTGCTTTTCAATAAACTTACGATTTCTTATAGCGGCACGAAAAATTATACGGGAAATACTTGCACTCTGCGTCTGAAAGGGCTGAAAAGTAAAGTCTACGATTTCCTCCGCGAGGATGCGGAATTTATGGAAATTCAGAAGATTCTGGAGGAAAACGCAAGTTAAATATGAAAAGAGTCTGTTCCGAGGAACAGGCTCTTTTGGGATTTTATTTGTTTTTGATATATGCATCGATGGCTGCTGCGGCTTTTTTACCCGCTTCCATTGCGAGAATAACGGTTGCGGCACCCGTTACGGCATCACCGCCCGCAAATACACCATCACGGGAAGTTTTACCGACTTCATCGGCAACGATACAGCCTTTCGGTGTGGTTTCAAGTCCATCCGTTGTGGATTTGATGAGCGGATTGGGCATAGTACCGATGGAGATGATGACGGAATCCACGTCAATGGTAAATTCCGAACCTTTTTTCTCAACAGGGCGGCGACGACCCGATGCATCAGGCTCGCCAAGCTCCATTTCCACACATTCGATCGCGCGGACGTAACCGTTTTCATCGCCGAGGATCTGTTTGGGATTATTAAGAAGACGGAATTCAATGCCTTCATCCATTGCATGATGAACTTCTTCACGTCTTGCGGGAAGCTCATCCATACCGCGTCGATATACGATATAGACGTTTTCCGCGCCCATACGTTTTGCACAACGTGCTGCATCCATTGCGACGTTACCGCCGCCGACAACGGCGATATTCTTGAAATGCTTGATGGGCGTATCGTATTCGTCAAGATACGCTTTCATCAGGTTGATTCTTGTGAGATATTCGTTTGCGGAATATACACCGAGAAGGTTTTCGCCGGGGATATTCATGAATTGGGGAAGTCCCGCGCCGCTTCCGATGAATACGGCTTCAAAACCGTCTTCAAAAAGTTCATCGATCGAGAACGATCTGCCGACGATGGCGTTGGTGACGATCTTTACACCGAGTGCGGTGAGATGATCGATTTCTTCGTGTACGATCTTTTTGGGAAGACGGAATTCGGGAATACCGTAAACAAGAACGCCGCCTGCTTTATGAAATGCTTCATATACGGTCACGTCATAACCCTCTTTGGCAAGACTACCCGCACAGGTAAGTCCTGCGGGACCCGAACCGACGACGGCAACTTTATGACCGTTGGAAACGGGAAGGGAGGCGTTTTCCTTTTTATGTGTGCGGTGATAATCGGCAACGAAACGTTCGAGCGCACCGATACCAACGGATTCGCCCTTGATACCGCGGATACATTTACTTTCGCACTGTTTTTCCTGCGGACATACTCTGCCGCAAACGGCGGGGAGGAGGTTGGTGGAGGTGATGATCTCATAAGCTGTTTCAAAATCACCTTCGGCAACCTTGGCAATGAATTCGGGGATACGGACGCTGACGGGACAGCCGTTTCTGCAAAGCGGATTTTTGCAGTTCAGACAACGCTTTGCTTCTTCGATCGCCATTTCTTCGGTATAACCGAGGGTGACTTCTTCAAAATTCGTGGCTCTGATTTTGGGGTCCTGTTCAGGCACAGGTGTTTTTTTCGGGTTCATATTAGCCATGGCGCACACCTCCTGTCATACGGCAAGTATGATTTTTTTCTTCTGTTTTATAGAAGCCGTTTCTCTTGATGAGTTCATCCCAATCCACTTCATGACCGTCAAATTCGGGTCCGTCGACACAAGCGAATTTCGTTTTTCCGCCGACACTGACACGGCAGCCGCCGCACATCCCCGTGCCGTCGATCATGATGGGGTTGAGCGAAACGATCGTCTTGATGCCATAAGGCTTGGTGACGGCACAGACGAATTTCATCATCGGCGCGGGACCGATGGCAACGACTTCGTCATATTGTACGCCCGATTGGATAAGAGCTTCCAATTTATTGGTGGTGAAGCCTTTTTCGCCGTAAGAACCGTCATCCGTTGTGATATAGAGATTGGTACAGCTTGCACGCATTTCATCTTCCAGCATCACGATTTCACGGTTGCGGAAACCTGCAATGATATCCACTTCCGCACCCGTTTGATGAATTGCTTTTGCAACGGGATAGGCAATGGCACAGCCGACACCGCCGCCGACAACGGCAACTCGTTTAAAACCTTTGGTTTCGGAAGGCTTGCCGAGAGGACCTGCAAAGTCCATGATATAATCACCCACATTCAGTTCAGCGAGCATTTTGGTTGAGTTACCAACGGGTTGAAACATGATGGTAACGGTTTCTTTTTCTCTGTCATAATCCGCGATGGTCAGCGGTACGCGTTCGCCATATTCATCGACACGGAAAATGATGAATTGTCCCGCAAGACATTTTTTTGCGACGAGAGGTGCTTTCACAACCATCTCAATGGTGTTTTGCGCTTCATTCAAGAAACGCTTGCTAACGATCTGATACAAAATAATACCTCCGATTTTCGGATAAAATTCGATTTGATTTCCTTATTATATCACCATGCGCGGAAGTTGTAAAGAGAAAAAGACGTTTTTTTGTCGATGCTTTCCAACTTTTTTCTATTGACAGAATATTTTGAAATGCTTATAATAGATATAATAAAGGAGTGAGTTGGATGAAAAAGAAGATTTTTGCCGTATCGGATATCCATGGACATGATACGGAACTGAAAATGGCATTGGATGAAGCGGGATTTATTCCCGATGACGAGGGGCATCTTCTGATCGTTTGCGGCGATTGTTTTGACAGAGGGAATGAAAATCTGCGCGTTTTTGAATATTTGAACAGTATTCAAAATAAAATTCTGATCAGGGGAAATCATGAGGATATGTTGTTATCCGTTCTGTGCCGCGCGCGCATCGATGCCAATGACGTATATAACGGAATTGACCGTACCGTGAAGGATTTTTTTGGCACCCAGATCGGCAGGGGAAGCGGCAGACTTGATTTCACAGGTAAGGAAGATACCCTTGCCGCATTGAAAACTCACATAATGGAAATGTATGATTATTTTGAAACGGAACATTACGTGTTTACGCACGGTTGGCTTCCAACGATCTGTATGGGCGCGGAGTATCGTATTTCCGAAGATTTCCGCCATGCCACGCCTGACCATTGGATACGAGGACGCTCGATGTCATGGACACGGATGTATGCCGGAGGTGCGATGCTTGCAGGCAAAACGATCGTTTGCGGACACCGTTCTTCTCGTTACGGTTGTCAATTTGATCCTGAGCGCGATCGGGATGATTTCGGCATTTTTTATGGAAACGGAGTAACGGCGATCGATGCGCTGACTGTTCAGAGCGGAAAAGTCAACGTTCTTGTCATCGAAGATGAACTTTTGACACGAACACATACGATGAAACTCAGAAAAGAACCGTTTATGCAGATCAGTAAAGGAAAAAAACGAGTGGAGCTTCGTCTTTTGGATGAAAAAAGACAGAAGATTCACGTCGGAGATGAAATTATTTTTACGGAAGAAAACAGCGGAGAAACCATCCGTGCCGTTGCGATCGGTCTGCACGTATATCCGAATTTCGATCTGCTTTCATGGAATTTTGATAATGACATCCTCGGTATCCCCGAAGATGTTATGGAGATCGGAAATTATATGCGTTCCTATTATTCGGATTCTGATGTTTATGCGTATGGTGCGCTTGCGATACGCTTGAAGATACTTTTCTGATTTTTGAACAATATTCAATTATAGAAACGGAGGAGTTGCCAATGAAAAAGATCATGCTCGTTTTCGGAACAAGACCGGAAGCGATCAAGATGTGTCCGCTTGTCAATGAACTGAAAAATCGTTTGGGAATACAGGTGTCCGTTTGTGTCACGGGACAGCATCGGGAAATGTTGGACACGGTTTTGAATGTATTTGATGTAAAACCCCAATATGATCTTTCCGTGATGAAAGAAAAACAAACGCTTTTTTCTTTGACAACGGATATTTTGAACGATATTCAAAAGATTTTTGAAAGAGAATCTCCCGATATCGTTTTGGTTCATGGCGATACGACGACCGCTTTTTCTGCGGCACTTGCCTGTTATTATATGAAGATTCCCGTAGGTCATATCGAAGCGGGTTTGCGTACCTATCAGAAAAACAGTCCTTATCCCGAAGAATTTAACAGACAGGCGATTTCTTCAATCGCGGATTATCATTTCGCGCCGACAGAAGCGGCAAAAGACCATCTTTTGCGTGAAGGAAAAAAAGAAGAAACCATCTTTGTAACGGGAAATACCGTGATCGATGCTTTGAAAACGACGGTTCGTTCTGATTTTCATCATGAGGAATTGGATTGGGCAGAAGGTAGCCGACTGATTCTTCTGACGGCGCACAGGCGAGAAAATCTCGGAGAACCGATGCGTCAGATGTTCCGCGCGATACGGCGCGTACTTTCGGAATATTCCGATGTAAAAGCACTATATCCCATTCATAAAAATCCACTTGTGCGGGGGATCGCGGCAGAAACGCTCGGAGATTGTCCGAATCTGCATATGATCGAACCTTTGGATGTGATAGATTGCCACAATATTATGGCGCGCAGTTTTCTGATTCTGACCGATTCGGGTGGGATTCAGGAAGAAGCTCCTTCGCTTGGGAAGCCCGTGCTTGTGATGCGTGATACCACGGAACGTCCCGAAGGTGTGGCGGCGGGAACGCTGAAGCTCGTCGGCACGGAAGAAAATATAATTTATACACATTTCAAAAAATTGTTGGATGATGATAGTGAATATCGGCGCATGGCGGAAACGGTCAATCCTTACGGGGACGGTTTTGCTTGTAAAAAGATCGCTGATATTCTGGAAAATGCGCTCAAATAAGCTAAAAGCTGTGAATGAATCACAATTCGCAGCTTTTTTTCCGTGATAAATACGGTTCTATATGGTATACTATGCTTGTAAAAACAAGAAAGGAGAAATCATATGATCGAAATCAAAGGAAAATATAATACCGCAAAATGTTATACGGATATTTTGGAGGATGCAGCGCGCGAACAGATCACTTCGGTCTGTGATATCCCTGCTTATGCGAACGCAAAAATCAGAATCATGCCCGATGTTCATGCGGGAATGGGTTGCACGATCGGGACGACGATGACGGTTTCCGATAAAATCGCGCCTTCTTTGGTCGGCGTTGATATCGGATGTGGGATGTATACGCTGAATCTTGGCAAAATCGATATCGATATGAAGTCGTTTGATGAAGCGGTGCACACGATTCCTTGCGGTATGAACGTTTGGGAAGGACGAAAAGAACATTTTGATCTGACGGTACTTAAATGTTACCGTGAACTTAAAGATACAAGACGTTTGGAAAGAAGCCTCGGTACGCTCGGCGGCGGTAATCATTTCATTGAAATTGATGAAGCAGAAGACGGCACAAAATATCTCGTCATTCATTCGGGTAGTAGAAATCTCGGAAAACAGGTCGCGGAGCATTATCAGGGAATTGCCGTCGACCTCAATTGCGGCAAAGAAGAATATTTTCGGAAAAGAGAAGAAATCATCCGCACGTATAAAGCAGACGGAAGAAGAAGTGAGATTCAGAAAACATTAAAGAAAATGGAAGCGGAATGGTATGCAAAAGAACCGTCGCTTCCGCCCGCGCTTTGTTATCTTTACGGAACGTACATGGATGATTATATGCATGACGTGGATATCTGTCAGAAATTCGCTCTGAGAAACCGTGAGAAAATGGCGGAAATCATTCTTTCCTTGACAGGTCTTACGGTGCTGGATGCGTTCCATACCATTCATAATTATATTGACGTACAGGAAATGATTCTTCGAAAAGGTGCGGTTTCTGCAAAAGCGGGCGAAAAACTCCTGATTCCGATCAATATGCGTGACGGTAGCTTGCTTTGCGTTGGCAAGGGAAATCCCGATTGGAATTGTTCCGCACCGCACGGAGCCGGCAGACTGATGTCCCGCAGAACCGCCCGCGAACAGTTGACAATGGCGGAATATGAAAAAGAGATGGCGGGAATTTATACCACCTGTATTTCTCCCGATACGCTTGATGAATCCCCGATGGCATATAAAAATATCGAGGAAATTATTATGCATATCGAGCCGACGGCTGAGATTATGTTCCGTATGAAACCGATCTATAATTTCAAAGCATCGGAATGAAAGGATTTGAAAATGCTTGTCACACACCCTTTTGAACCTATATTTGATCGAAATTCAAAAATACTGATCCTCGGGAGCTTACCATCCGTGCGTTCGCGCGCGGATGGGTTTTACTACAGTCATCCGCAAAATCGTTTTTGGAAACTGATGGCACGTCTGTTTCAGACAGATATTCCACAGACGATTGAAGATAAAAAATCGTTTTTGCTGCGTCACGGCATCGCGCTTTGGGATGTGATCGCTTCCTGTGAGATTGAAAATTCGGCGGACAGTACAATTCGCAATGCTATCCCTAACGATCTTTCCCGTATTTTTGAAAAAGCAGATATCCGTTCGATCTATACGAACGGAAAAACTGCGGATAAATTATATCGGAAATATAACCAAAGAGAAGCGGTCTGTCTGCCGTCAACGAGTCCTGCGAATGCCGCATGGACAATAGAAAAATTGGAATCCACTTGGAAAGTGATTTTACCATGAAAGGAAGTTTTTACATATGAAATTGATCGCGCCCGATTATTACCCTTTGTTTTCCTGTATCGCAGACAAATGTAAACATAGTTGTTGTATCGGTTGGGAGATCGATATCGATGCAGAAACGCTTGAAACATATAAAAACGTACAGGGCGATTTCGGCAAACGCTTGCGTGAGGGAATCGATGAAATGGACGGTACGGCTTGTTTTCATCTTTGCGAAGATGAACGCTGTCCTTTTCTGAATGAAAAAGGACTTTGTGATATCATTCTGAATCTCGGAGAAGATGCACTCTCACAAATTTGTACCGACCACCCCCGTTTCTGTTCGTTTTATTCCGATCGAACCGAGATCGGACTTGGACTTTGCTGTGAAGAAGCGGGACGTATCATCCTTTCGCATCAGAAAAAAACGGAACTGATCGTTCTGGATGATGACGGCGGAGATGAAATGCCGTCCGATGATGATATCTTATTTGCAATTCTTCGTTCCAAACTCTTTTCTATCGCGCAAAACAGAGAAAAAACACTTGACGAACGAATGAAAGATATTCTTTCGCTTTTCGGAACTCAAATTCCGAAAAGAAGTTTTCGGGAATGGGTCGATATTTATTTTTCATTGGATCGTATGGACGATTCATGGAGCGAACTTCTGGAAAAGGCAAAGACTTTTGACGGAGAACCGCTCACATTTGAGGATGAAATCCCCTTTGAACAACTTCTCGTATATTTTATCTACCGTCACCTTTCCGATATGGAAACAGATGCGGAAAAAATCGCATCCTTTGCGGTGCTCAGTGTTTGGTTTATCCGTATGCTTTGTGCGGTATGGCAAAAAACGTACGGCACTTTGGATATGAATGCTCTTGTCGAAATTTGCAGACTTTATTCCTCCGAAATCGAATATTCCGAGGAAAATACAAGCGCACTACTGGAGGAATGGTTATGACTCCCGAAGAAGCTTATTTTCATATGATCCTTTTGCGGACGGGGCACACGGATGTTTATGACGATTGGCTGAATACATATCTTGAAAAAGAAGACCCGCTCAGCGATATCGTTTTGTCGCTTTCGTTTTGTGATACTCTTGATAAAACGATCGATTGTCTATATGATTATACCATTGACAAAAAACTTAATATGCAAATAGTCGCGGATCATTTTCGTCTTTATGTGAAAGAGCGGTATGAAAACGGTTCTATGATGGCGGGGGATTGTATCGCGGCGTTTTATTCGTTTCTGCCGGACGATGAAAATCGCCATGAAAAACCTTGGTCGTTTTGGGAATCCCTTTCGGATTGTTATTGGTATGCTTGCT
Source organism: Clostridia bacterium (assembly GCA_017472285.1). Taxonomy (GTDB): domain Bacteria; phylum Bacillota; class Clostridia; order Oscillospirales; family CAG-272; genus QALR01. Next base: position 26,072 of record JAFUQQ010000052.1, read on the forward strand.
CAAGCGTGGATGATATGAATATGCCGTTGCCTGGGTCCTTGGAAAAAGCACTCGCTATCTATCTTGAAATGGGGAAAATTACAGAATTGGATTGCATACATTATTTGAATTTTTCCCAAGATACAGAAAGCAAAGAAACCTTTTTTCAAAAGATCATCCGCGTCTTTTTTAAGAGAAAATAAAAGCGTATATTCCTGCAAAAACCATTGCTTTTTCGGAAAATTGTTGGTATAATGAAAGAAAAAAGGCTTTCAAGAAAGGACTTGCAAATATATGTTGGATTCTCATTTGATTGCAAAGACAAGACCTGCGGTTCGTCCCGAAAATATCGTTCTGATCGGTGATATCCGTGTCAGCGTTCTTGCGGACAGGCTTTTCCGTATCGAGATCGATGAAAAACGCGAATTTTGCGATGAAGCAACGGAAGCGGTCTGGTTCCGTGATATGCATCCCGTTGCATTTGACGTGGATAACGATGGGGAAGAAGTCCGTATCAAAACGGAGCGTGTCACGCTCGTCGTCAAGAAAAATTTCGTTAGAAGCTACGTTGATATCGACGGCGAAAGACTTCCGATCACCAATGATGGTAATTTGCTCGGCACGATCTCTACGCTCGACAACTGCGACGGCGATGAATACGTGGATTACAAAACCGGAGAAAGAACCAAAATCAAGCTCGGAAAAGGTGTCGTATCCAGAAGCGGTGTTGCCGTTCTGGATTATACCCATTCTTCTGTTCTGAAAAAAGACGGTCTGATCACCAAGGAAAGAAACGATTCTTTGGATATTTACGTTTTTGCTTACGGTCATGATTACAGAGCCGCTGTGAAGGCTTTTTATATGATCTGCGGCAATACGCCTTTGATCCCCCGTTATGCGCTCGGTAACTGGTGGAGCCGTTATTATCCTTACTCCGAAGAAGAATATATGAACGTCGTGGAGCGTATGGAAGACCGTGATATTCCGATCACCGTTGCAACGGTGGATATGGACTGGCATTGGAATACCCGAAATCTGAAAGACAAGCCCGGCATCGAAGATAAAATGCCTTTGGAAGAAAGAACTGATAAACCATACGGCGGTTCTTCCGGTTGGACAGGTTATAGCTGGAATACCGATCTTTTCCCCGATTATAAGCGTTTTCTGAAAAAATTGCATGACAAAAATCTGCATACGACCTTGAATCTCCATCCCGCAACGGGTGTCCGTTTCTTTGAAGATATGTATGAAGAAATGGCAAAGGAAATGGGTATCGATCCCGAATCGGAGATCTGTATCCGTCCCGATTTCTCTTCTGACCGTTTCATCAATGCGTATTTCAAGCTTTTGCATAAGCCTTATGAGCGTGACGGTGTCGATTTCTGGTGGATCGACTGGCAGCAAGGTCCGCGCGCAAAGGCGTTGGGTATCGATATCATGTGGGTGCTCAATCATTATCATACCTTGGATAACGCCAAGGACAAGCAATTCCCGCTGATTCTTTCCCGTTATTCCGGTATCGGCGCGCACCGTTATCCGCTCGGCTTTTCGGGTGATACTTATATTACATGGAAAACACTTGCATATCTGCCGTATTTCACGACGAATGCTTCCAATATCGGCTTCACATGGTGGAGCCATGATATCGGCGGACATCAGCAGGGTGTCAAGGACAATGAGCTTTACGTTCGTTCCGTTCAGTTTGGTGTATTCAGCCCGATCAACCGTTTGCATTGTACCATCACACCGCATATGACCAAAGAACCTTCTTATTATATGAACGGTACGGGTTATATCGCGGAAGAATTTATGCGTTTGCGTCATCAGATGATTCCGTTCCTCTATTCCGCGTCCGTGGAAACAACGGAAAAGGGTCTTGCCCTGATGGAACCGATGTATTATGAATATCCCGAAGAAGAAAAGGCTTATGCATATACTTCTCAGTATATGTTCGGCGGTCAGCTTCTCGTTGCGCCCGTCGTCACAAAAGGCGATAAGCATCATATGGCAAAAACACGCGTATGGCTTCCCGAAGGCAAATGGACGGATATCTTCACGGGTAACGAATATCAGGGCGGTAAAGAAATCGATATGATTCGTTTTATGGATTCGATTCCCGTTCTTGCCAAAGAAGGCGGTTTCTTCGTGCTTGACGGCAGAAAATATACCAACAGCACGGAGCTTCCCGATATACTCAAAGTCATGGCGTTCAACGGCAACGGTGAATATACGCTTCATGAAGACGACGAACAGGGAAGAATGGATACGAGATTCGTTTCCGAGGAAACAGACGGTAAACAGACGGTCACAATCCTTGCGAAAGGAAAAGAATGTGTTCCCGAAAGAAAAATGCGTCTGGAATTCCGTAATATCCGCAAAGGTAACGCGGTCGTTTATGCTGACGGTGTTCGTATCGATGCGCAGGTTAAGACAGACGGTTATCTGGTCGTAACGATTCCTGCCGTCCGTTACGGTGTTACTTACACGGTCGAGGCGGAAATCATTTCCGATGAAAGAGCGGAAAGAAAACGTTTCTTTGACTTATTGACACGCATCGAAATTCCGCATTCCGAAAAAGATACTATCCTGCATCAATGCCGCAATGGAAATGATGCGGTCATCGAAACGATCCGTAGCAGTAAGATTCTTACGGAAAATCAAAAACTTTATCTGTGTGAAATTTTATGAAAAGAAAAAACAGTGCGATGAAAATCGCGCTGTTTTTTCTTGCATATTGTCAAAATTTGTGTTATACTAATAGTACAAAAATCAATGTCGAATTTTGGAGATATATGCTAAATGTTGAAGGGTATTTTTTTGGAAATAAAAACAGAACTGCTTTTTTGGAGCATGATGTTCTTCTTCTTTCTCTTTTTGATCCGTATATGCCATGTTCTCGTTCTGAAATTGAAAGATAGGGAAAAACAAAGCGAAAGAAAAACAAAAGAAGATTCCATTGTCATCGGCAAAAAAGGAGAAACAGAGGTTTTCCGAGTTCTTGAAAAGACACATTCCTCTCATAAAAAGATCATCAATGATATCGTTGTCAAAACAGCCAATGATGAAATGAGTCAGATCGATCATATCTTAATCAACGAAGCAGGAATATTTGTGATCGAGACGAAAAATTATAAAGGTGCGATCTATGGTTCGGATGCTGGACTTCATTGGACACAGTATCTCAACGGAAAAAAATTCAAATTTTATAATCCCGTCAAGCAGAACGCTTCTCATACGAAACGCTTGAAAAAGATTTTGGGCGATATTTATCCGTATTATTCCGTTATCGTTTTCGTTAAAAACAATACAAGAAAGATTAATATCGATAATGTGATCAATCTGGAAGATCTCGCACATTATATCGATGCCCATCATGATAAAAAATTGAGTCGTGATGAGATCACCTGTATTTATAAACGCTTGCGGAAAATGAAGAAGAAAAAATATAAACATAAATTATGGGAAGGCGGACAGGCGGCTTGAATCATTTCCCATAAGATCAAAAACCGTTCCGTATATACGGAACGGTTTTTGAATATCGTTCAAATTATAATTGTATTTCTTTAGGAAAGGCTTCTTTGCGCATGACGCTCCACATTTTGTCGATATACGCAAGCGTATAAAAATTTTCGTAATAATGATAATAGAAAGCACCCTTTTTCGTCATGGTATAAACACCGTCTTTTTCCGTGATAAATCCGAGCATTTTGGCTATCAAAAGCTCAAAACCGTATGCTTTTTGCAGCGGTATATCGAAAAACCGTTCAAAATCGCGGGAATCCACTTTGGTACTATATGCCGTCCAGAAAAGATAATAGACCATGCGTTGATATTTTGTGAAACGGATCGTCAGAGAAGTCGGAAGCTTTCTGCTCTCGATGCGTTTGCAATATTCTTCGACAGAAAATGTATTGATCTTGAAGCTGTCTTTTAAAAGTGTCGTTGCGGAACAGCCGAACCCGAGGAAATGATCTCTCGTCATGGAGGAATATTTTGCGCCTTTGGTATTCGAAAATGTCCAGATGGAATCACGGTGATATCCCTTTTTTGAACAATATTCAGTGATTGAATCAAGCAAGGAGCGTTTTTCTTTTTTTGCCATAGCGGGCACGCGGCTTTCCGTAAACGTGAAATCAATAAAGGGATAAACGGCGATATGATTTGCGCCATGAGAAAATGCGATATCGATATCATTTTTCAGATCGGCAAAGGTTTGTTGCGGCAAGGCAAAAATAAAATCCATGGAAACCGTTTCAAAAGGGATTTGTTCCAAAACTTGCGCGATTTTTTCCGTATCAACGGTTTTTCGTCCGAGGATTTTCTGATATTTCGGCTGAAATGATTGGATACCGATGCTGATTTTCGTGATTCCTGCATCTTTCAACGTCTGCAAAGTCGAAACGGTTACGTTTTCAGGGTGAAGCTCCGCACCGATCCCTTCTGTAATGATAAAATATCGCTTTAAAACGGAAATGATCTCACCGAGTCTGTCCGCCGCAAGCGCGGGAGTGCCGCCTCCGAAATAAAGACTCGTTACCCGTTTTTTGTATTTCAACCTACTGCCGACAATTTGAATTTCGTTCAAAAGTGCATCGATATAGGTATCGCATTTTTCTTTCGTATAGATTTCTTTGCAGTACGGACAGAATTTGCAGATACTTTTACAGAAGGGAATGTGTACGTAAAGTCCGAGGTTTTCAAGCTCGGTGAACGGGAGCATCTGATCGTATTCATTGGTAAAGAGAAACGGCTTTGGCGTTCTGGTCAGCCACGTCCGCGTGATATTCGTGATAAAACTCATAATTCACCTGATTATATATATTTCAAATAGGTTTTTAGCATTTCAAGAATGATGCCGGGATGCCCGCGGAAGAGCAAGGTATATTCAGCGACGAAGAAATAACCGCATTCTTCACAAAGCCCCGGTACGTCGATACAACGTCCGCAAGTGCTGATCTTTCCGTTTTCGATGACGACACATTGATGGCAAGGTGTCGGAAATTGATTATGTATCAGATACGGAAACGCGCTTTTCAGATTGAAAACAGGCGCGCCCTTGTCGATCATACGGGAAATAATATGGCAGCAACGCGCTTTTTCTTCTTTGGTAAGCGCAAGTTCTTTCGTATCGGGATAAGGCGTATGGAAATTGAATGAAACGGCGCGGACGTTTTTCATATTCTTTGCAGTCATACAAACGAGCGGAATGGCTTTTTGATTGATTTTGTTGATTGCCATATAGAAACAGATGTTGTCCGAAGTTGCGTTTTCGATATTTTTCATGATGGTGTCATAGGTATTTCCACGGATTATATTATGGCGCGTGCGGTCGCCATCCAAGCTAAGTAGGATCAGATCGGCTTCCGGAAGATCGATCGGGAAGGTGCCGTTTGTGACGACGTTGACGATCAGAAATCCCATTGCTTTGGCTTCTATGACAAGATCACGCAATGTTTTTTCTCCGTCTTTCCATAAAAATGTTTCACCGCCACAGAAAAAGAGGATGCGAACACCCATGTTGTAAAGCGTTTCCATCTCTTTTTTGATCTTTTCATAAGGATGGACAATGGCTGTGATATTATTGACGGAACAATGCTTGCAGGAGAGATTGCATTTGTCTGTTACGATAACCGTGCCGAGAATCGCTTCTTTTTTATGAAAAAGGATGGTTCGGATTCCGAATGAAGCAAAATGAATGAAGGAGGAAAGTTTCATATGGCATACCTTTCTTTTTATTTTGATTATCATTATTATATCATAGTCGGCTTGGGATTGCAATCCGAGCGGTGTAAATTAAAAGAATTTTAAGGTTTTTGCGTTCATTATGCAAAATATTTTAACAATGATTGGATAAAAGTCAGGAAAGTTGCTATTTTTTTATTGAAAAAAATAAAAATATGTGGTATGATATAAATAAGACTTTAATGAAGGAGCAAACATATCTATGGCAAATCAGAAAAATTACGGTTTTAAAAGCGCGTTTGGCGGTTATAACAGAAATGAAGTCCATGCCTACATATCCAAAATGGCAAAGGATATCGCAAAACAAAACGATGAATGGGAAACGGAGCGCGCACAGTATCAAAAACAGCTTCAGAATGAGCAGGAAGAATCCAAAAAAAATGAACAACTCCGCGATGAGCTTGCTTGTCAATATTTTGAAACGCTTTCCAAATTGAATGAGATTACGGCGCTTCTGACGGCAGAACAGGAAAAAACAAAAGCTCTGCTTGCAGAAAAAGAAGGATTTGCAAAAGAAATGGAAAAACTTTCGGATTTTGAGCTGACCAAAGAATCCCTTGCAAAAGCAAAGGTTTCTCTCGTCAGAGAACAGAAACGCGCAAATTCCTTGCAAAGAGAAAGGGAAGAATTGCTTTCCAAACTCTCTACGGTTGAAAATTCTCTCGCAAATTCCAAAGAAGCCATTTCTTCCAAGATTCGCGATAACAAGACGCTTTCCGCTGAAAACGATGCGCTCAAGGTTCAGTTGGAAGCAATGGATCTCATCATTTCCACATCCAAAGAGATCATTGCAACGGAAAAGAAAAGAACGGAAGTCTGGAACGCAAAAACGGATTCTCTCTATGAACAGATCTCCGCGCTTGAAAAAGAACTTGAGGAACAAAAGAAGAATGTGTCCGCTACTCAGACAGAACGCGACGCATTGACGGTATCGCTTGCACAGGCACAGACCGATAATGAAAATACCAAAAAGGCACTTTCCGAAGAACAGGAAAAAGCCGCTCTTTTGGAAAAAGAAAAAAATACGTGGGTTGAAAAAGCAGATCTGTTGCAGAAAACGATCCTTGAACATATTGCGACAATCGGTGAATTAGAGGATCAGGTAGATGATCTTGAAGATGAAATCGAAGATTTGGAAGATGAAAACAAACAGTTGAATGACAAAATCAAGGATTTGAAGGAAAAAGTAGCATCTTTGGATGTGGCTTATGCTACGGAAAAAGAAAAAAATGCAGAACTGATTGTAGTGAATAATGCGCTTCAGCTTGAAAAGTATACTTTGGAAAAAGCTCTTGAATATGAACAGGCAAAAACGGAAGAATTGACCGCGGAAATCGATGAAGTCAAAGCGGCGCTTGCCGACAGCGAAACGGTATGCGCAGATACAAAACAGGCACTTGCAGACGGACAGGCAAAGGCGGAAATGCTTTCGACAGAGCTTGAAACAGCAAAGACGAAATTGGCAAATGAAAAAGAAAAAACGGTTGCTTTGCAGAGTGAAATCGATGATTTGAAGGTTGAAGTTGCTGATTCTCAATGTCAGAGGGATGACTTGCAGTGTGAAATCGATGATC
>JAFUQQ010000053.1 GCA_017472285.1 Clostridia bacterium
TCGAAAAACTTATGTAGAAAAGATGAAAATAAAAGTTGCACAAAAACTCAAAAAGACAAGTAGCATAAAGGCTCGCCCTTTGGGAGAGCTCCCGACGAAAGTCGGGTGAGAGGGTTGATCCAGCACAAAAAAGCCCTCTCCGTCACGCCTTGCGTGCCACCTCTCCCAGAGTGAGAGGCTTTATAAAATGTTTGCTTTTGTGCAAAATACCGAAACCCAAATTTCAAACCGACTTTATCGACAAACTGAAACTCTTCTCCGAGCGGAGAAGAGTTTTTATTATTCTTTAGAATCATGTGACGGAGGGCAAAAACCTTTTGTTCTGCAATGCGGACATTTTAAAATTCTGTCATTACCCATATGAACGGAAAAACCTGCACTTTGCCATTTCGGATGAAATTTTTGATTGCAGTTTTGACAGACATAAGTTTCTTTTGCAATATGTTTTCCCACGGCAATCCAAACGACCAAAAAAATGACGGTTAAAATGAAAATCATCGGAAAAATAATCATTTGCCAAGGCACTTGATATTGTTCACCACCCCAATTGACCGTACAGGAACTCAAAGAAAACATAAGAATCGTTATCCATACAAAAATGATAAATTTTTTCATATCTTATCTCGCTTTCATATTATAATAATGAAACCAAAGATCATCGATCTTTCGATCATAAAAGACAAAGGTTATTCTTAATCCAATTTTCGTATATTTTATATATTGATAAATTTTATTCGGATATTGCTTATCAACCGCAATTTTATCAAGGAAAACAGTATCTCCATAAATGATTGCTTTTGCACATATCAACATGGCGCAAACTTCCGTAATATCATAGAGTTTTTCTTCTTGCATCATTTCTTCCCCCTTCCCTTGCTATGTTAATTTTATTATAACACTTGACGCAAGGTCAATGTCAAGTATAAAAGCACAAAATTTCCTCAATAAAAAGAGAAAGGAGTTTTATTGTTGCGGTAGATTAATTCTCTGATTTTTGATATAATTATAAAAAATTTTCATAATCCATCGAATCAAATTCGAATTTTACGACTTATAGGCGAAAGCTTTCAAAGAGGTTTTAAAATGAAAAACGAATTAACAAAATATGTAGAGTATCTGTTTGCTCTTGCCCTGAAAAAGTGTGGTGATGTGAACGATGCCGAGGATCTGACACAAGAAACACTTCTTGCCGCGTTTCAATTTATAAATCATGGTGGAACGATTTCCAATATGAAATATTGGCTCACTTCAGTTCTCTCAAATAAATGGAACGAGGAATTACGCAAAAAATATAGGTTACCGCTTGTAAGCGTTGATGTGATTCCGGATATTGAAGACATCTGTGAAGACGATATGGTTGATCGTCCAACGCTTGAAGAGGTCAGACGAGAAGTTGCTTATTTGGCGAAATTACAGAGAGAAGTGATCGTGATGCATTACCTTGAGGGAAAGAAAGTGCAGGATATTGCCGATGAATTAAATTTGCCGAAAGGTACAGTGCTATCGCGGCTATCTTCGGGCAGAGATCAGATGCGGAAAGGATTTGATTCAATGGAACAGTATGAAAAGCAAAGTTATATCCCTGAACGACTTGAAGTGAGTTGCGCCGGCAAACCCGGATTTCATGAGGAACCGTGGTCGCTTGTGAGCGAGGATCTAATGAAACAAAACATTTTGATTATTGCATACAAGCAACCCGTAACGGCAATAGAAATTGCAAAAGCACTCGGTATTCCAACACCTTACGTTGAAAATGCGATTGAAGATCTTATCAAGTGCGAACTGATGATACGAAACGGGAAAAAGGTTTTTACCGATTTTTTGATTTCCACACCTGCCGAAAGATTGTCTAAACTTGATATTCAACTTGATTTTGCAAATCAGCAGTATCAAGCGATATGGAATTTACTTGCCGAGTTGTTTTCGGATATCAATTCTTTGAGTTGGTTTGAACGGTTGTCTGACAGCGAGCAAATTGATCTGAAATACTACGCGATGATAGATGTTCTTTCAAGGGGATCATATCAAGCTATCAAGAGAATTGTAGATGCAAACGAAATTTATCCCGAAAGACCGGATGGAGGAAGATGGGTCGCGCAAGGAACACGGTATGATATGAATTTTGATTGGAAGAACTATCTCGCTTCTGAATATTTTTACGGCGGAGAACGAGTCACGCATTGGGATAATTTCTTTAGCAGTAAATTGGTAGAGCTTCATGTTTACGACACGCAACCCGATTTGAGTAAGTATGAGCACGGTCCCGTGGAAATCCACGATGACAATTTGAGTAAGCTGCTGTATATTCTTTATAAGGGCATTCCGTTCAAATATACGGGATTTAACTTGAGATATTTGGAGGACATTCCTCACCTTGCATCTTGCGGCGTTCTTCGCTATAAAAACGATAAACCCCAAGTAGCAATTCCGGTACTTAGTAAAAAGGAATTTTCTGAATTGTTCAAGATCAGTGCATCTTATATGGTGAAATTAGGAGATTTCATTGAGGAGCCTTTAAGAAATCTTTTCCCTCAGTTAAAATTGGAAATTCCTTCTCATCTTGAAGGACGGATCGCGGAGTTCAGAAAATATGTGTTTTATGCCTTTCCGATGGCTATTGTTAAAAGAGCAATTTCTGATGGAGATTTTGTTCTTGATAGTCAGCAAAAAGCAATTCCAATGGTATTGGTTATAGAAGAACCCGAAAATGTAATTAAGTAAAAATATCGCCGAGGGTAACCTGTTGGGTTGCCCTCGGCGGTGTTTTTCCAAGAATTCATGAAGCATCATGCCGTACTTGCCGATGGGAATATTTTTCTGCTTGTAGTTGAGGGGCAATGATCAAATACTTTTTTCATCACCAAGAAGAATATTTCGTATGTGGGCGTTTATTTCAGATTCATCAAGCCCCTTTTGAATGAAAGGTTGAACTGCTTCTCGGCTTTCTCTTGTATGTGGAAGTTCAGATGCAAGTGTATTTGCTTTGTCGATTTTTCCACATTTCAAATACAAAAAACAAAGTGTAGCACGCATCGTTGCTTTTTGTTTCTCATTTATAGATAAAGGTAAACCGCGTTCCATTAATGCAATTGCTTCCTCTGATTTGTTCTGCAAAGCTAATACTCCTGCAAGTCCCAAAATCATTTCGGGTTTATTTGGATATATCAGCAGCGCGTCCCTATATACCTTTTCTGCTGAAACGTAATCGCCGTCACGTTGAAACTCAGAAGCTTTTTTGTGAATATTATAGCGTGTTTCTTGTGCTCGTATCGTATCCATGCCTATTAGCAGATCGATGCTTGTTTCAAATATGTTTGCCAATGCGGGCAGAAAGGTTATATCGGGATAACATTCACCGCGCTCCCATTTTGAAATGCTTTGAGGGGTAATACCTAAATACTCTGCAACATCTTCTTGTGTAAGATTTTTCATAATACGGTATTTCTTTAGATTTTCAGATAAATAAAACATAATTATCTCCTTTCTTTCAATTAACTTCGAAGCACCATTATTATATCATAGGCATGATATTGTTTCAATGGCGCATTGGTTGTATTCGATTCAACCTTGCATACTTGCGCGGAGAAGGAATAGAAAAAGCAAAGAAAAGGTGCAGGTGTGATGCCTGCACCTAAACTTTTAATATGGATATGCAACATAAAAAATAAATCCGAACACATCGTTTGTCACGAAATCGTTCGAAATTGTCTTGGGATGTTCACGGTAATTGAACGAAATCACAAGCCTGTCATCGTACAAAACGATAGAGTGCAAAAAGCAATCAATAATTTTCTTCTGTTGATTCTTGAAAGGCGTGTCTTTGTGTGTTATACTGATGATAAAAACACACAGGCGGAGAAGGAAAATGAAACTAAAAATTGCAATCTGTGATGATGAACAAAATCAAATTGAATATTTATCGGGCGTAGTTTCTGCTTGGGCGGATAAAAATCGACATGTGGCGGAGATCAAAACTTATACTTCTGCAAAATCTTTCCTTTTCGATTATTCCGAGGAAAAAGATTTTGACATCTTGCTTCTTGATATTGAAATGCCCGAGATGAACGGCGTGGAGCTTGCGAAAACGGTTCGTAAAGAAAACAGCACCATACAAATCGTGTTCATCACGGGATATTATGAATATTTTAGTGATGGCTTTGACGTTTCGGCGCTCCACTATCTCATTAAACCCGCAGATGAAAGAAAACTGTTGCCCGTACTTGATCGAGCAGTAGGAAACCTTACTTATCGGCAACGCTCTGTGCTTCTCACGTCTTCCGATGGCGATGTGAAGGTTTCTCTTGCGGACATCTGTTATGTTGAGTCCCAAAATGTTCACATGGCGGTGCATACCGTATCAGGTGTCTACCGTTCTCGTATTTCTCTGGCGAAATTTGCCGAGCAACTTGACGAAACCTTTATTAAGGTGCATCGTTCCTATATTGTCGGATTAAAATATGTTAAAAAGATTAGTCGCACCGATATTACAATGCTGAATGGGGATCTTGTTCCCATCAGCCGAGGAATGTACGATGAGGTACATGCCGCTTTAATTAAATATCTGTAAGGAATGAAAATTATGTTGTTTGATAAACTAATTGCGAAAAAGGTTGCTGCCGCGGAGAGTGAGATATTAAAAAAGCACTACGCCGAGGTGGAAAATATGTATGCCAAAATGCGCGGATGGCGACACGATTATAGACACCACATTCAAGCGATGAAGGTCCACGCGCAAAACGGTGAATATGAGGAGATCGACCGCTATCTTGATATGCTGGACGATGATCTGACACACGTTGAAACCGTGATAAAAACGGGAAATCGAATGGCAGATGCAATACTGAACAGCAAGCTCTCTATCGCGGCCGCAAAGAACATAAAAGTAAAGGCAGAGGCGCGTATTCCTGTATTGCTTACAGTTTCGGAGCTTGATCTCTGTATCGTGATCGGCAATTTGCTTGATAACGCTATTGAAGCGTGTTCAACTCTCCCGGAAGAAGAACGCTTGATTCGTATTTATATGGAGATGAAAGGGAACTATCTTTATCTTTCGCTCACGAACACCGCCATCGGGCAGAAGAAGCATAGCTTTAAGACAACAAAAGGGGAAGGACACGGCTTTGGTCTTGCCCGTATTGATGCTATCGTAAAGAAATACGGCGGATACTTGACTCGTGCCAGTGAGGACGGTGCCTTTTCTACCGAAGTTCTTTTGCCTCAATAAATAGAACAAAAGTGCAATCCACATCAAATTTTCGACATTTGACAACAGATTGCACTTTTTTGAATTTCCTTATGATATAATGCAGACATCCAAAGTAAAGAGGAGGTCAATATGAGTTCTAAAACAAAAACTCCAAAAGCAAAGCCGAAGTATTCAAAGATCGGCTGTCTCATTTGGGCGATCAAAAATTTATGGAGGCTTGATAAAAGCTTTGTTTTCTTTATCTTCGCATCAGTGCCGATAGCGGTGATCTCGCCCCTTGTCAGTTCGTATTTTTCAAAATATCTTATTGATAGTATTGGAGCAGGAAAGCCATTTTCCGACCTTGCGTGGATCGTTGCCTTTTTCATTACGGCAAATCTGACTCTTGGTATTTTGAATAGCTATATTGGAGCTCGTTGCGGGTCTCGACGGTATTATCCAACGGTTGTCTATCAAACTGAAATGCGTTATCAAGATTACAAAACGGATTTTGAGAATACCGAAAAACAAGATTACAAAAAGATCAATAACTATGCTTGGGGTGATGCCTGTCGCGGTAATTGTGCATTGGAATTTATATGGACAGATCTTTCCGGTGCGCTTATTCATCTTTTAGGCATTGTTACGTATGCTTCCTTGCTTGCATTTATCAATCCTATCGTATTTATAGTTGTTATTGCGGTATCGATTCTTTCATACTTCACTACGCTGTGGCAAAACAAATATTACGAAAAAAACAAACACAAGTGGGAAAAGGAAAGCAGAAAAGCAGACTATCTGAAAAGACTTTCCGAAAAATTGCAAGTAGCGAAAGACATAAAGCTTTACGGACTTGCAGATTGGCTGAACAAAATGATGAATGATTACTGTACCTATATCATGATGTGGAACAAACGCTGCCGTCTGCGTGGTCTTTGGGCATCCATTCTCGCAGGACTGATGACCTTGGTGCAGAATGGCGTTGCCTACGCTGTGCTGATCGGTATGCTCCTTGCGGGAGATCTTTCCGCTGGTGATTTCGTGTTCTATTTTGGGATCGTTGGCAGCGTTGCGGGATTCCTGCATGGAATTGTCGGTGATGTAGCGAAGCTAAGTGTAAGAGCAGACAAGATCGCATACTACCGCGAGTTTTTCGATTATCCGAATAAATTTAACCACGGTAAAGGCTGCGAGATACCCACGGGTGCGGTTACAATCGAATTGCGTGACGTGTGGTACAAATATGATGGTGCAGAAGATTTTACATTAAAAGGAATCAATCTCACGATGCAAGCAGGTGAGAGCCTTGCCCTTGTCGGCATTAACGGTGCAGGTAAGACGACGCTTGTGAAGCTCATTTGCGGATTTTACAGACCTACCAAAGGAGAAATTTTGGTGGGTGGTAAGCATATTGATGAATACAATATTGAAGAATATTATTCGATGATCTCTGCCGTATTCCAAGAGATCGATCCAATCTGCTTCACCATGTTGGAATATGTGGCAAGTGCAGACCTTGACCGTCCCACTGCGAGAGAGGATGCTATGACCGCCATGAAGCTCGCAGGGATTTGGGAGAAGATCGAAAGCCTTGAAAATGGTATCGATACCCATTTGATGAAAGGCATCTACGATGATGGCGTTGATCTTTCGGGTGGTGAGATGCAAAAGCTTGTCTTGGCGCGTGCCATTTATAAAAATGGCAATATACTCATTCTTGACGAGCCAACGGCGGCACTTGATCCTATCGCTGAAAATAAGCTTTATTTGCAATACAGAGATTTGACACGCGGAAAAACCTCCGTTTACATTTCACATCGTTTTGCAAGCACGCGCTTTTGTGATCGTATCGTTTTGCTGGAGGATGGTGTTATCAAGGAAAGCGGAACGCACGAAGAACTGATGAAAGAGAACGGACAGTACGCCTATATGTTCGGGGTACAAGCAAAATACTATAAGGAGGGTGATATCCATGCGTAAAGATAATGTAACAATAAAAACTTTGAGGCTCTATCACTCCTTTAATAAAAAGTATTTTCCGATGTCCTTTTTGCAGATCGTTTTCAGTTCGAGCTCTCCGTATTTTAATCTCTGGATGTCTGCCGAGATCGTAACTGCTCTTTATGAGGGCAGAGGTAAGCAAGCGATATTTACGCTTATAGCAATTACTCTTTTCGGAAATCTCTTTATTCACATTGTCGGTACACTTCTTAGTAACGCTGTAAGCCTTCAGTTTGAAAAACTGAACACCAATGAATCCTTGGCCTTCAACCGAAAAACACTTTCTCTTGATTACGATAAGTTAGAAGACCCCGAGGTTCGAACACTACGGAGAAAGATAGAGGAAAATTCTTGGACTAACGGATATGGGATCAAACATATGCGCGAGTCAGTTAATCGGCTGATGTCGAGTGCCGTTAAGGTTGTATTTTCGTTGATCTTTTTTATTGAAATGCTCATCAAGATCATAGAGGTAGGGTTCTATTGGGTTGGGCTTGTCTTGGCTCTCGGCATGGTCTCTTTTGCCGTGTTGAATTATCTGTGGGGACTGAAAGTCGGCGGCAAAAATGCAAAATATTGGGGCATCGTCCACGATATGATGCTAAAAGAAAACAGAATATCAAGGGGAACCGGATATTATGGGTTGGATGGCAGAATATATCGTCAGGCAGATATGATTCGGAAATTGGAGGATAAGTTAAACCGAGAGCACTTGGCGATCTTTTCAAAAGCAAATCACTATTCTTTCAAAATGGGTGTCTTGACCCTTATCCTATCTTGGACAAGCGCGCTTTTCAATTATCTTTTGGTTTGTTTTTACTGTGCCATGGGAGCGTTTCCTGTAGGTAACGTGATTAAATACACAGGATATCTTGGGCGCTTTATGGGAGATATTGCATTGCTGTTTGATACGTTGTTCCGTTCTTTCAAGGAGAACGAGCAATTCCTCAAGCTATATTTAGAGTATTTCGACATACCCAACGATATGTATCAAGGTTCTCTTGCCGTGGAAAAGCGAAGTGACAAAAAATATGATATTGAATTTCGTAATGTCAGTTTTAAATATGCGGGAAGTGAGAACTATGCTTTGAAGAATGTCAATCTGACCTTTAATGTGGGTGAACGGCTTGCTGTGGTCGGAATGAACGGCTCAGGCAAGACCACATTTATCAAGCTGATGTGCCGTCTTTATGACCCGACTGATGGAGAGATCTATATGAACGATTTCAACATACGAAAATATGATTATCGTCAGTATCTCGATCTTTTCTCGGTAGTATTCCAAGATTATTCGCTCTTGGCTCTCCCACTTGGCAATAACGTATCGTCTGCTGCTACGTGGGATGCAGAAAAAGCGGAAAGGTGCCTGCGCGAAGTCGGCTTTGGAGAAAGATATGATGATATGCCAAAGGGGCTGGAAACGCCGCTCTACAAGGATTTCGATAATAAAGGGGTGAATGTATCCGGTGGTGAAGCGCAGAAGATCGCACTTGCCCGCGCGCTTTATAAAGATGCACCTTTCATCATTCTTGATGAGCCTACTGCTGCGCTCGATCCTATTGCCGAGGCAGAGATCTACGCCAAGTTTGACGAGATCGTTGGTGACAAGACCGCTATTTATATCAGCCACCGTCTATCTTCCTGTCGCTTCTGCGACAAGATTGCAGTATTTGATAACGGCGAGATTGTTCAGGTCGGTTCTCATGAAGAATTGTTAACCGACGAAAACGGCAAATACTATGAACTTTGGACGGCTCAAGCGCAATACTATACGAAATAAGAATACCGCCGAGAGTAACCATTGGTCGCTCTCGGCGACTTTGTTATAGACTAATTCATAAATTTATGATATAATTTTATAAATCAACCTATCCAAACTGATTTTGATGCACTATAAGGGCGTAATCATGATTGCATCCCAAAAGAAAGGAGGAGAAGAACTTGGACGAGAACAAAATCATCCCGTACATCGAACCGATATTTCGTTTCTGTTATAAGCGTTTATCCAACCGCTACGATGCCGAGGATCTTGCAAGTGAGATCATTTGTCATGTCCTTGAAGGAATGAACAAATATCAAATCGAATCGCTTGATGCATGGATTTGGCGTATTGCTCATAACCGCTATGCCCGGTTTATTGACAATCGGAATAAAAATCAAATCGTATTGTCATGCGAAGACGAACTTTTTGGCATTGCCGATTATTCCGATGTCGATGAGGACAACACGCAGGATGAATATGAAACGGTGTTTCGCTATTTGCACACGTTATCTTCCGAGTACAAAAATATTTTTGTGGATTACTATATTGGCGAATTGTCAATCAGAAGTCTTGCAAAAAAATATTCTCTCCCCGAAACCACAATCAAATGGCGACTAAATGTAGGACGCCAAAAAATCAAAGATAGGATAGGAGAAGATAAAATGGATAAGGTATATCAGAGAATTAATTGGAATACCAGAACTTGTAACGGCAATATGAATTCCGATGCATATCTTCACAGGCAGATTGCCCGTGCTATTTGTCTCGCAGCTTATGAAAAGCCTTTGACAGTAGAGGAGATCAGCATCAGTACGGGTATTCCTACAATGTACGTAGAAGATGAACTCCCCCGACTTGAATATGGGGATGCTATCTGTAAGGTAGGTAACAAATATGTAACCAATTTTATTATCTTTCGTTTGAAAGATAGAAAGCAGACCGATGATGTTTCTTTATCGGCGGTCAATATGCTTGCGGACAAAATGGAATTGCTTTTGAGTGAAGCAGAGGCAAAAATCAGCACGATTGATTTTTATGGCAATCATTTCGGTATGGATAGACTTGGATATATTATCATTCCGTATCTGCTCAGACAAAAAATCCGTGATGTGAAAAACAATCGTTTGAAGCTGGAAAACGGTCCGTATCCTCCGAGAAAAGACGGTGGCTACGGTTGGTTTATCGTGGAAGAAACAGTCGATGAATCGGAAAACTGCGCTGAGTACAATTCTGGATGTAATGTTGCAGGGGACGATAGTGGTAGTGCGTACAAAGTCTCGTCGCATATCTATTACTATTGGATCAGTAAATATTTTGATTATAGCATATATCATAAAAAAGGAATACGCTGGATGTGTGCAAATGGCATACCGCAGAACAGTGTAAACGGTGTTGTGTCCAAAGAAGCTCTTTCCGAAGAAGATGCCGCACATCTTATCGAAACAAATCTGCTTATAAAGTCAGAGGTAGGCTTTAGCTTAAACTTCCCGCACTTTACCGCAGAGCAATTTGGAAAATTTGTTTCACTGTTTGAGATGACTGATGAAAAGATGGGTGATCTCCTTGCGGAGTGGATCGTAACTGTGCGCAATAATTTTGAAAACTTCGTTCCGAAACACCTGCACGATCAGATCAATCAGTGGGTTAGCTGTTACCTTCATCAGATCATTGGATATGTTACAGACGAGCTGATTCGCCGTGGTATCCTGCGTAAACCCGATAATGAAAAGCCTTTGACCGATGGTGTATTCAGCGTTGAAGGAAAATACATCAATCCTTAAATAAGATAACCGCCGAGGACGATCATATGTAACATATGGTCACTCTCGGCGGTTTGTTTTACGCATAAATATATTCTTTTAGCACGATTTCCTCCGCACTTTTCTTTGCCGAATTTATTTTGAGAGATGGAAGGCGAAGAGGAATTGAAAGATAAAGGAAAAGGTGCAGGCATGATATTTAAAATGAAGGTTGCATATTTTTGCTTTAACCATCAAAAACTAAAAAGAAACGGTTGGAGGAAAAAATGGATATTATCAAAGTTATTTTGACAGCGTTGTTATCGGTGACGGTGCTATTCATCATCACAAAAATTATGGGACACAAGCAGGTCGCACAGCTTGACTTTTTTGACTATGTCAGCGGAATCACCATCGGCTCGATTGCGGCAGAGCTTGCTACGGAATTGGAGGAACCATATAAGCCGTTGATTGCTCTTGTGATTTACGGTTTGATATCGCTCATTTTGAATATGCTCGCACACAAGCTCCCGCGTACACGAAAATATATCAATGGCACGCCGACGATCTTAATGAGCGAAGGCAAGATTTACCGTGAAAATTTGAAGCAGTCGAAGCTTGA
Organism: Clostridia bacterium; assembly: GCA_017472285.1. Classification (GTDB taxonomy): domain Bacteria; phylum Bacillota; class Clostridia; order Oscillospirales; family CAG-272; genus QALR01. The sequence continues at coordinate 11,310 of JAFUQQ010000053.1, forward strand.
CTTATCCGAGTTTATGCTTCTGTGCCGAGAGCAGGGATATTTTGACCTTGATGAGATACAAACAGCGGTCTTTGAGCACAACGGAAAGCTTTCAATTCTGCCCAAGGCGGCAAACCGCCCCGCAACACCTGAGGATTTAAAGATTACGGCGAAGGCGACGTACATCGGCGTGGAGGTCATTATGGACGGGCGCATGATGGGTGAAAACCTTTCCCGTATGGGACGCGACGAAAATTGGCTGACAAAGCAGGTAAAAGCACAAGGCTACAAAGATATAAAGGATATTTTTCTTGGCATTTACCGCAAGGAAGATGACAGTTTAACTCTATATCCAAGTGAGTGATTTTTGCATATACTGATATCGAACGCAAAAAAGGAGGTACACTTATGCGAAAACACAACTGTGGTGAGCATCCCCAAATTCGCGACTATGGGTGCGAACCATTTATATTCAATATCAATCACGCGACGGGCATGAATAAGAATTTTCGAACAACTCTTTGGACGGGGCAGGAACTTCAACTAACCTTAATGAGCATTCCCGTATGCGGCGACATCGGCGTGGAAGTGCACCCTGATGTTGATCAATTTATCCGTGTAGAGAGTGGCAGAGCGAAGGTGTATATGGGTACTTGCCGTAACAATTTGCAAGAAAAGGCATGTGTGGACGGAAACTACGCGATACTCATTCCTGCAGGTACATGGCACAACATCGTCAACGTGGGAAATCGCCCGCTCAAACTCTATTCGATCTATGCGCCGCCTCAACACCCTTTCGACACGGTACATCGGACGAAAGAGGATGCGGAACACGAGGAACATTAAAAATCAACGCACTCGAATGAACGAGTGCGTTAACTTTTAATATCTGCGGATAAATTTCAGATTTTGATATGTTTCGCGCGAAAGATTGGTTTGTGCAGGAAGAATCAAGACTACTTCAATTATTTTAATAAGAAAAAGGTGTAGGCGTGATGCCTGCACCTAAACTTTTAATATAGATATGTAACATAAAAAGAAATCCGAACACATCGTTTGTCACGAAATCGTTCGGATTTGTTTTGATTGGTGACCCGGACGGGAATCGAACCCGTGTTACCGCCGTGAAAGGGCGGTGTCTTAGCCGCTTGACCACCGGGCCGTGCTTGGTACCGTTCAAGCATATCATAAAAAATCACATTTGTCAAGAGCAAAAAACAAAAAAATTGAAAAAATAGCGGATTTTTTTGCAAAAGTCAGGAAAAGTCTGAAAAATATCTTGACAAAGTGGGATTTATATGCTATACTCTGTAAAGCTGTGAACTTTACAGCACTATGGAATACGGAGGTAAAACAATGTTTGTCAAAGACCTTCGGCTGATCATGCTTTTTGATTTTTACGGCGAGCTTCTGACAGAATCTCAGAAAACAATGTTTGACTATTATTATAATGATGACCTTTCTCTTGCGGAGATCGCAGAGAACACGGGAATCACCAGACAAGGTGTGCGCGACAGCATCAAACGCGCAGAAGAAACGCTTCAAGGATACGAAAGAAAGCTTGGACTTGCCGATAAGCTTTCCCGTCTGGAACAAAAATCCGAAGAAGCCGAAACGCTTCTCCACTCACTCAAAACAAAATATCCCGAAGCCTCGGCAGATCTCGATCACGTTGCAGAGCTTTTCGGCTCCATCTCTCTATAATTCCCAACCTTCAAAAAAGCGGTATGACCGCGGAAACGGAGGAAATTTATGTTTGAAAACTTACAAGAAAAACTGAATAACGCCTTTAAAAAATTCAAGAACAAAGGAACGTTGACCGAAAAAGACGTAAAAGAAGGAATGCGCGCGGTCAAACTTGCTCTCCTTGAAGCAGACGTAAACTTCAAGGTCGTTCGTGAATTTATCAGTAAAGTTACCGAACGCGCGGTCGGTTCTGAAGTTCTTGAAAGCCTGATGCCCGCACAACAGGTCATCAAGATCGTTAATGAAGAATTGACGGCTTTGATGGGCGGAACACAGGCGAAATTACAGATCGATTCCAAACCTCCGACAGTCATTATGATGGTCGGTCTTCAGGGTGCCGGTAAAACCACCCATACCGGTAAACTTGCCGCAATGATGAAAAAACAGGGCAAAAATCCTGTACTTGTTGCTTGTGACGTTTACCGTCCCGCCGCGATCAAACAATTGCAGATTGTCGGTGAAAAAGTCGGTGTTCCCGTTTATGCGGAAACAGAAAAACAAAATCCCGTCAAGATCGCGAAAAACGGTCTTGCTTACGCGATAAAGAACGGTCATGATATGGTATTTATCGATACCGCGGGCCGTTTGCAGATCGACGAAGCCATGATGGAAGAACTTGTTGAAATCAAAGAACAGGTTGAACCCATTGAAATCCTCCTGACGATTGATGCCATGGCAGGTCAGGATGCCGTCAACGTTGCTTCCACTTTCAACGAAAAGCTTGATATCACAGGTGTTATCGTCACAAAACTTGATGGCGATACCAGAGGCGGCGCGGCACTTTCCGTTAAATACGTAACGGGTAAGCCCATCAAATTCATCGGTACGGGCGAAAAAATGGATGCTATCGAACCTTTCTATCCCGACCGTATGGCATCCAGAATCCTTGGCATGGGCGACGTTCTTTCCCTGATTGAAAAAGCGGAACAGAATTTCGATATGAAAAAAGCGGCTGAACTGGAAGAAAAGCTCCGCAAATCCCGCTTTACTCTGACCGATTATCTCGATCAGATGACACAGCTCAAAAACATGGGTTCTCTTGAATCCTTGCTCGGCATGATGCCCGGTGTTTCTCAATCTTCTCTGAAAGATGCAAATTTTGATGAAAATATCATTAAGAAAACCGAAGCCATTATCCTTTCCATGACTCCCGCAGAACGCGAAAAGCCCGATCTGATCAACTATTCCCGCAAGATGCGTATCGCAAAAGGTTCGGGTACGACGATCGAAGAAGTCAACCGTTTGCTCAAGCAATTTGAACAGACCAATAAACTCATGAAGCAATTCGCAGGCCCGAAAGGCGCGAAAAAGCTCGCTAAACTCGGCGGAAAAATGCCGTTTTAACCAATCGTTAATGTTTCAGACGAACTTTTCGTCCTGAACCAATTATATTAAAAAAATCATACTAAAATTTATTTTATTTGGAGGACACTCAAATGTCAGTTAAAATCAGACTCAAAAGAATCGGTGCTAAAAAAGCTCCCTTTTACCGTGTAGTTGTTGCAGATTCCCGTTATCCCCGTGATGGTCGTTTCATCGAAGAAATCGGTTATTACAACCCCCTTACCAACCCTGTTGAAATCAAGATCGATTCTGAAAAGGCTCAGAAATGGATTGCTACCGGCGCTCAGCCCACAGAAACCGTTAAGAGCTTGCTCAAAAAAGCCGGCATCACTGAATAATCAGGTGAGGGCATGACAGATCTTAAGGGTACTCTCGCCAACATTGCGAGAGCGATTGTTGACAGTCCCGAAGACGTCGTCGTTACCGTCACTGAAGAAAGCGAAAACAGCATCAGCCTGAAGCTTTCCGTTGCCGCTCCCGATATGGGTAAGGTCATCGGTAAACATGGTAAGATTGCCAAAGCAATTCGTCAGCTCATGAAAGCTGCCGCAAACGGAACGGGCAAAAAAGTTACAATCGATATCGAGTAAAATGAAAAGGAACGGCTTTTGCCGTTCCTTTTTTCTTTCGGGGTTGCCGCCCCAGACCCTGCTTTAAGGGCAAATTGCCCTTAAAAATCCCGATATGTGTTCGAGGATAAAAATGTCTTTTTTATGATTCAAAATGAATCACTCTCCGTTAAAGTTTCCCAAGAGTCCATTTCGATCAATCGTAAGGTGAGTTCAATATCCGTGATATCGATAATATTGTTCTCTTCAAGGTCTGTTTCCATAAAGGTGATGGTATCCAATGCTTTCTTGCCTGCTATAATATCACAGGAAAAATAAGGCTCAATCATGAATCCGTTAATAGAAACATCGTTCGCTTGAATGATTATATTTTTTGTGCTATTGTTCTCGATGTATAAATAAACATCAGCACCCCAAAAGCTTTCAGAACTGTTCAGTTTTCTAACAATGACTTTTATATCGTTGGCATCATACGCAACGGTTCCCGTACTATCGAATGTTTGCACAAAAGACGTATCTGCTGAGGTCGTTAAACAGATGGGGTCGGATCGAAGGATGGTTTCATAAGTATGACTATTATAAATATTAAGAATAAATTCAATATCTTTTATGATAGTAATATCTGCTTCCTCCAACGCGCTCGTATAAAAAGAAATTGAGCTATTTGCTTTTTTGCCCGATGCGATCTCTTCGGAGAAAATATTATCCATCATCATTCCATTGACCGAAAGGTGTTCCGCAGATATGCCAATACTTTCCGAGGAACTATTTTCAATCAATAATTTGATTTCGGGTCCCCAAAAACCGTCTTTATTCAAGCCTTTTGCGGTGACCTTGATGCCGTTTTTGTCAAAGATCACTTGTTCGGAGATTGTAATTTCTCCTTGCGTGTTGCCTGACGTTTCGTTGTTTTCGCTCGGCAATTTATCATTTGTTGTGTCTCCTGTTGCCGTACATGATATGAGGACGAGTGAAAGAGCCGATGCAAGAATTAGTGCCAATAATTTTTTCATATGTTTACCTCCAATGAAATTATGATATTTTTATTATAATACAAATGTTTACTAAAGTCAATAGTAAATTTATTTACTTGATATAATAACATTCGGGTGAAACGAATGAAATATATCAAGATTATACGAGATTTAAGAGAAGACCACGACAAAACACAGCAAGAGATTGCCGATATTTTGCATACCTCGCAAACAATGTATGCCCGATATGAACGCGGCGCAAACGAACTTCCTATCCATCATCTTTTGACACTTTGCGATTATTATAATGTATCTGCAGATTATATTCTCGGAAGAACCAATCAAATACAAAAATAAAGGAACGGCAATAGAGCGGTACTCTAAAGGACAGTTTTCAAAAATACGGCATATTTTGAAAGAAGTATGCCGTATTTCACGTTTGTGGACACAAATGCAGTGCTTGTCAGTAAAATTGACAAATCATAGATGAACATAAAAAAGGCTCCCTTGTGTAAAGGGAGCTGTCAGCGAAGCTGACTGAGGGATTGTTCTACGAGGCGATCAATATACTCGCAAACACCCCTAAAGTTTTTATCTATTTCTGTATTTGGTATTCTGATAACCGTCAATCCGTATTCTTCAAGGAAATCCGTCCTTTCTTTATCGTGTTGCCTTCCTTCTTCGGTGTAATGTCCCGAGCCGTCAAGCTCGATAATAAGCTTTGCTTCTGCACAGTAAAAGTCTGCGATATACTTACCGAGAACCTTTTGACGAGAAAATCGGATTGGATAGGTGCGCAGAAAATCATACCAAAGGTGTTTTTCTTCTTTGGTCATATTCTTTCGCAGCATTCTTGCGGTTGGTACTATGTCTTTGTTGTGCTTTCTCTGCATTACAATCCCTCCGTCACGCTATCGCGTGCCACCTCCCTTTACACAAGGGAGGCTTTTTCCAATTTCTGCATTTCTCGACAAATTGAAATTTAATTATCTCATTTCAAAATTCAAACAATATTAGAAAATACTTCTAACAATGTAGGATAGAATGTTTCAAAATCGGGATAAATATCACGATGGTCATCATAATATTTATATTTTTCAAGTATTAACGGGATATACTTATACCCCTTACATAGGTCATGATCTAACATTTCAGTTGCTATATCTTGAAGATTACATTTTTGTAACAGGTGAATAACCATCGCTCTTACAAGGTGCTCATTAACACACTCATACCAATCACCATATCCTGATTTAAAGCCCGGTAATTTGTATTTTTTTAACAACTCGTACGAACTTTGATATTTAGTGACCAAATCTATGTATTTTTCAGTCAATGGATTGATAAACGGATGTGAAAATTCATGAAATAACACCGCCTCTGATATGCTGAATCCATCTGTTGCAAAAACAGAAAATAAATCAAGTTTTGTCTTTCCTTTTTCGCCAAAAGATATTCCGTAATTGCCTATCATTAAAGAAGATAAAATATAATTATAAGAATTCTGCTCTTTTCCATATTCATCTTCTAAAATGGATATATAGGGGTATTTATTGGCAACTTCTTTCGCCTGTTCAATTATTGGATTGTAGTATTTTTTCGTTTCTTCGAAAAAAGCAAAAAAACCAATTTTTGCTTCATGTTCTTTCAACAACCTCAACAATTCTTTAATTCTTAAAATTCCACCGCAATACTCAATACACATCTCTGACGGTGTATATTGCATCGAAAAATCTGTATTATTTCCAAGACTCAACATTAATTCTACCGGGCGCGAAAAAGTAAAACCATTTGGAACCAAACTTTCAATATATTGATAAATATCGTCATTACGGTATTTATCCAAAAAATGCTTTATACGAGTCGTATACTCATTTTCTTCTTTTGTCATCAATCCATATCCAATATATAGCTCCGTAATTTCATTATATCTACTGGTCAATAAAATGCTATTCATATATTCTAAATACGAATTAATATACACATTAATTTTCTTCATTTGCGACTCCCTTTATAATAAACATTCATATATTCGACTCAAATCCTAACAGGAGGATAAATTCTTATTTATCTGTCTGCTTTATTTGAATTTTGATTTTGTTTAACTAATGAAACTAATTTATTTCAATATTTATTATAGCACAAAAACCGCAGAAAATCAATCTGCGGTTTTTGTTTTTTATCGGTAGTAAAACTGTCCTTTAGGGTACAACCCTATGCCGTTCCTTTTTGTTTTGCTTTATTTTGTTTGAGAGAGCAACCAATCGACAAGACCTTCGGTTGCGTAAGCGTTATCCCAACAGCTATGTCCGACACCCTGGAGATACGTTGCCTTCATCTTTGTGCCGCCCGCCGCCTTGATTGCCGCTTCCATATCGGAAGTACCGCTCATGGGAACCGTAGAATCTGCCGTGCCGTGGAAAGCCCAGATCGCAATATCTTTGAGGTTTGCCGCTTCGGAGGGAATACCTGCGCCGCAAAGCGGAATTGCAGCCGCAAATACGTCGGATTTTCTTGTGATAAGCTCCCATGTACCGTAACCGCCCATGGAAATACCGCCGGCATAAACACGTTTGGTATCGACTTTATCATTTGCGAGATATTCGTCAAGAAGTGCCATTGCCGCGCGCATTGCCAAAGTCGGCGTTTCGGGAAGTTCTGCACGGGAACCGTTTTTCCAACCGTGAGAAGAAGAGAACCATTCACGGTTGCCGCCATCGTCACAAGTTGCCTGCGGTGCAACGATAATGATGTTATCTTTTGCGATCAAATCGTTAAAGAGTTTGTTTTCACCGCCGTTGACACGGACATTCTGTGTATTATCCATACCCGTTTCGCCATGACCATGGAGGAAGAAAAGAATCGGATACTGTTTGTCACTTGCTTCATCGTAATCGCTCGGCAGATATACGCGGTAAGGAAGATCGAGTTTTTCACCCGTCGTACTATCTTCATAAGAGAAAATTTCTCTGCCCATGGCATCCGCAGTCTGATAACCTGCAAGAATTTCGGATTCGCTCACCGCATAATTATAAAGTTTCAGATCATCGATCTCGATTTGACCTTGTGCATCGTTCACAATGATATCACCCGTACCAACAAGATCACGGGATGCGGACGGAACGAGCTGATTTGCGGGTTTGGTCGAGCCTTGCAATACGCCGTCCAGATAGAAAAGAAGCGTTCTGCTTTCGGGATTCTGAATCATAACGGCATAATGCCATGCGTTATCGATTGCCTGATCGGCATAATATTTGCCCGCGCCGACGTGCATAATCAGACGATTCTGTTCATCGATGGAAAAACCGTAAGTGCCATCTGCCGCATCTTTTTTCACGATCACGCCCGTGCCGCTACGTTTGAATCTCACGGAAAGTGTAAAGCCTTCGCCCGCATAGAAGCCGTCGGGTTCAGCGGAAAGAGTCAGTGTTTTGCCAATGTTCAGGATACCGCCCGTTTCACCTTCAAAATCCATATCAATCAGCAAAGTTTCCGCTTCTTCCACGAAACCTTGGATCACAGCTTCCGAAAGCGCGCAATCGTAAATTTTAATATCGTCAAGTTTACCGAGGAACTGACGTTGACCGACTTTTTCGCCCATTGCGCCGATGAAAAGATCGGTCGGTGTCGTTGCATCTGCAGGATATGTAATATAACCGCCGCGTTTGCCGTCAACGTAAGTCGTGACCGTACCTTTTTCTGCATCCTGTACGGCAACGAAATGATGCCACTGATTCAAAGTCATATCGGAAGATGCATTGATATTGACGTTGCCTTTGATCGGCTGTGCGCTGACGCTGAAATTGATGCCTTTATTGGAAGAACTGCTGGAGATCAATACGGCATAACAATCTTTGGAATCATCGGTCAGACCTTTGTTCAGGACACAAGGCCATTTCGTGAAGACCGTGTTTTCATCAAAACAGTACCAGAGAGAGAGCGTATAACTGTCGGTTGCCGTAAAATTCAAGTCGTCGCTGTTTTTTACAACGAAATAATCACCGTTTGCACCGAATTTTGCGGCGGAAGATGCGTCATGGCTTTCCGTTTTGGAAACCTCGCCGAATGCCAAAGCATCATGACCGTTACCCGAAACGTCGGTGACTTTTCCGTTATCCCATTCTTCAAAATCGAGATACATGACGAGATTTTTCTCATAATCTTCGATTTTCGGGGTTTCGGGAACGATCGCGGATGTGCTTTCCGCGGTGGTTTCTTCCGTGGAAGAAGCCGAAGTTTCCGTGGAAGTGGATTCCGCGGATGCCGTGGTTGTTTCCGTGGTGGTCTGTTCCGTCGTCGTCGTTTGCACAGTCGTTTCCGTGGATGCGGTGGTCGTATCTTCCGCACCTTTTCCGCAGGATGCAAATACTGCGGCAGACATAGCAAGCGCGAGCAGGAAGGCAAGTGCTTTTTTCATATTGATGAACCTCCGTATATATTTTTCATATTTCGTTTTCATTTTTTGTCGATATCGGGCTATTGGGATTGAAGATATCAACGTAAGTATCACCCGCAACGATGATATGACCGAGCAGGTTGATCTCCACAAGGTCAAAAGCGCGTTTGGCTTCTCTGGTCGTAAAGATATCGTCACTTGACGGGATCGGCATCCCCGACGGATGATTGTGTGCCAATACCGCCATGGAAGCGCGCTTAAAAAGAGCCGTTTCCACGAGCTTTCGCATCGTGACGGCGGAAGAATTGACCGAGCCTTCATGGATCTTCACGATATCGATCACATTGAATTTATTATCGAGCAAGAGCAGAACGACCGTTTCAATATTGATGCCGATATAATAATTGACAAGATATCTGCCGATCTTATCCATATCAGAAAGCGCTTCTCCGCTCTGATTCTTTTCGATATAATACCGACGAGAAAGCGCGGGAATCATTTTGATCAGCGTCGCGGTATGCTCCTTCACACCCTTTACACTCATTAAATCCTCCGCAGATGCATCAAAAACACCTGAAAGAGAACCGAAACGCTCAATCAGGGAATGTGCCAATTCATTCGTATCTTTTTGCGGTATGGAATAAAATAAAAGAAGTTCCAGAACATTATGCGGTTCAAAACGGTCAAGTCCTTCTGCCATAAACCGTTTTTTGACGCGATCTCTGTGGTTTTTGTGCATACTGATCTCCGATTTTTTCTGAATATTGAAATTATAATCAGTATATCATAAAAAGACACCGTTTGCAAGGGAAATTTTTCCTTGTAAGGATATTCTCTTAGAAAATAAAACTATTGAAAAAAATAATATTTTATGTTATGATAAAATAAGAGATACTATATTTATTTGGATGGAGATTTCCGATATGAAACAATTTTTTAAAAAACTGACCCGTTATGTACCGTTGTGGTCGCTGATTTTATTCGTGATCTTTCTCGGTGCATTACTGATGAATACGCTTTTTCCTTCGTTTCCGGCTCTTGCAAATGCGATCCATAACAGTATCGGTGCTGTGATTCGTACCGTTCTGGCAACGCTGACGAATTGGATTCCTTTTTCTTTTGCTGAATCGCTTCTGATCTTATCCCCATTGCTCGTGGGACTCATCTGTTTTGCTATGGCAAGACGTATGAAACGCTCGCTTGCTGCCGGTATCCGTTATTTTACAGGATTCCTTTCTCTGCTTTCCCTTGTTTTTACCGTTCTTTTCTTCGGTTATAACGCAGGCTATTATAGCGAAGGCGTGGAAGAAAAAGTTGATTTCAAACGGCATGATCTTTCCGCAGAACAGCTTTATGATACCGCAATCATTATGATCGATCAGATCAAAGAAGATCTTCCCCACGTTTATTACCCTCAGAACACCTATTCTTCCATGCGTTTTTCCTATGCAGATTTGAATAAGAAACTGAATGAATCATACGACACCCTTTGCGCTCAATATCCCTCATTCCAAAGGATGTATTCCAATACCAAACCCGTTATGCTCAGCGAACCTTGGACGTATACACATATTTCGGGTGTTTATACCTTCTTTACGGGTGAAGCCAACGTCAATACCAATTATCCCGATTTCATCGTAGTCAGCTCCGCTGCGCATGAGATGGCACATCAAAGGGGGATCACCAAAGAAGATGAAGCCAATTTCACGGCATTCCTCGTTTGTTCTCTCAGTGACGACCCCTATATCCGTTATTGCGGTTATGCGGACGTTCTCAACGATCTGATGGGAAAGCTTGCTTCCGCAAGTCCCGAACTTTATAATAAAGCCCGTTCGCAGATGCCTCAGGAATTGAAAAATGAATATTCTGCATATTCCGTCTTTTTCGATCAGTACCGTGAAAACGTAGCTGCGACTGTTTCCACGGCAGTCAATAACGCTTATATCACTTCTCATAATCAACCCGCCGGGGTCAAGAGTTACGGTCTTGTCGTTGATCTTGTAGCTGCATATTTATTGGGGGATTAACCTTTTTCTTTGTTTGAAATTCCAACTTTTCTTTATTTGAAAGAAAAGTTGCAAAAGAAGCAAACAAACTTGCAGTTTGATCGCTTGTGTAGATTTGTCATCAATACACCACGCTTCATATCCGCACTGTCAACATAAATGTTGACAGTTAGACTTTGCTTTCGCAAAGTCGCTACTTTAAAGATGAATGGTAGGCGCGTGGCGGAAGTCGCTGCACAGGCTTGCATAACGCACACTTTATTTTGGCGAAAATTTCTTTTGTTTCCCTTCCCGCGCTGATTACTGCTATGTGCAGACTTAAAAAGCAAAACCGTTATAAAAAAATATCTATATATTTAAAATATCACTTTTTCAGAAAGGATCTTATATTTATGGCAGACAGCAAGAAGAAAATTTTGATCGTTGAGGATGAAAAAAAGATTTCTCAAGTCATTCAAGTCAATCTGATGATGGCAGGGTATGCCTGTGACGTTGCCGCAGACGGCGAAATGGGTCTGCAAATGGCACTTCGCGGCGATTATGATTTGATCTTACTTGACCTGATGCTTCCGAAACGGGACGGTTTTTCCGTTTGCCGTGAAGTCAGAAAAACACTCGATACTCCGATCATTATGGTAACAGCCAAGGAAGAACTTGATGATAAGATCATGGGGCTGGAGATCGGCGCGGATGATTACGTCACAAAACCCTTTTCCGTCAAATTGCTTCTTGCGCGTATCAAAGCCAATATCCGTCGTTATTCGGGTGAAGTTGTGGAAAACGTCACGCCCGTGGCGGCTGACGAGGATAAGATTGTGATTCGCGCGTTGGAGATTGATAATAAAAATTTCCGTGTCACCAAAAACGGCAAAGAAATTGAACTTTCCAACAAAGAATATGAACTTTTATATTTTCTTGCATCTCATGCGGGCGAAGTTTTTGAAAGAGAAGAGCTTCTCGTCAAGGTTTGGGGTTATGAAGGTTTTTACGGTGGTATGCGTACCGTTGACGTAACGATGTCCCGTCTGCGCGCAAAGATCGAAGATACCCCCGCCGAACCCGAATACATCATCACAAAGCGTTCCAAAGGTTATTATATTCCCAAAGAATAACGGAAAAGAGGACGCAATGTATAAAAATCTGCATTATAAGATCATTCTGATCTTCGTTATTTTTACAATCACGTTAATGGTTGCGATCGGCGCGATCCTGATTAGCAGTGCCAATTCTTTTTATAATAATGATTTTCTGGAGCAGATGGATACTGTTTTTGATTCGGAAGGCGCACTTTATAACGATCTGCTTGCCGCACTTGATACTTATGAATCCACGGAACGACAGAAAGAACTTCTGCGTTCTTATTCCAGCCAGCTCGGTATCAATAAATCCCGTAACTATTATATTCTCGATGCAAACGGTTCCTATCTTGACGGCTCGGATGCCCGTCTTGGCGCGGAGCTTGAAAAAACGCCGAACCTGATCGCCGCTATGGCGGGAAAACAGGGGACGGAAAAACAATTCTGGACAGATTATATCGATTACGCAATCTTTCTTTCGGGTGCGGAAGCGGATTGTATCATCTATATCAAAGACTTACAAACGGAAGCAAAATCCTTTTCCGTTATGATCTTTGAGATCATTGTACAAGCCTTTTTCATCGGTCTTGTTGTTGCCGTTTTGCTTTCATTCTTCCTTGCCCGTGCGATCACCGCACCCATCCAGAGCTTGACGGAAGGCGCGCAGAAGATCGCACACGGTGAATTTGAAAACGAAATCTCCATCCGTTCTGATGACGAAATCGGTATCCTTACGGAATCCTTCAATAATATGAGGGACGTTCTGAAAAATACTCTCGACGAGATTACGGGTGAAAGACAGAAATTTGAAACGCTTTTCATGTATCTGAATGACGGCGTTCTTGCTTTTGATAACAGCGGGAAACTGATACACGTCAATAAGACGGCTTGTTCGCTTTTCCGTTTGAATCCCGACGGCGCATCCGTTTTGGGTGAACATCTTGATTTTGCAAAGATGATCGATCAGCTTGAATTGGATTATGACACGATCTCCGAAAAACAAAAAGGAAACCGTAATTTCTCCGTGCATGATGTGATCTTCGGTGAAAAAGCATTGGATATTACGTTCGCGGAATTTCGTTATATCGAACGCAATCAGGAAAAAAAGGGTACGATGTGCGTGATCCATGACAATACGAGTCGCTATGAGCTTGATAAATCCCGCAGGGAATTTGTTGCGGACGTTTCACATGAGCTTCGTACGCCTTTGACGGGTATCAAAGGTGCTGTGGAAACCGTTCTGGAATATCCCACGCTGGATGCGGAGATGCGGGACAGCTTTCTGCATATGGCTGTGGAAGAATGCGACCGTATGACGCGTATCGTTTCCGATCTGCTCGTGCTTTCCCGATTGGATAACAAACGTACCGCATGGAAAATCGAAACCTTCTCTGCAAATACTTTCCTTGACCATCTTTACGATGTCATGAGCGTGGAAGCGAAAAACCGTGAACACACCTTTACCAGAAAATATCCCCCTGTCATGCCTGAACTGACAGGTGACAAAGAAAAATTACAGCAGGTTCTCATCAATATCCTTTCCAACGCGATGAAATATACCCCCAACGGCGGTCATATTCTGATGGAGGCACACGCATCGGAAGAAGGTATTGCTATCTGTGTTTCTGATAACGGTATGGGGATTCCCGAAGAAGATATTCCGCGTCTTTTCGAGCGTTTTTATCGCGTGGAAAAGGCGAGAAGCTCCGATGCGGGCGGTACGGGACTCGGTCTTGCCATTGCGAAAGAAATCATTGATGCACACGGCGGTGATATCCATGTGGACAGCGTTTCCGGAGAAGGTACGAACGTCCACGTACTTCTCCCTTATGAGTCCTTGCTCAAAGAGGAGATCAAGTAAAAAAATCTAATCTGCGGGAGCCCACGCAGGGGCTCCCCAACCAAATAAAAAATTTGAACGAAATGAAGGCAGAGAGCACATAGGGGTGCAGGCACTGCCTGTCGTTTCTTTTGCTTCGCTTATCTTATGAATAAGGGACGTCGAGGATGTCGTCCCCTACAAAAATCTGAACGAAATAAAGGCAGAGGAACCACAGAGCGTTTCTTTTGCCAAGCTTTTCTTTTCGTAAAGAAAAGCGGGGAGAGGATGAAAATGAATCGATCTGAAAAATGGCGCGAACATCTCAGAAGTATGATTGTCGGCATACTTCTGCTCGTGCTGATCTGTCTTTGCGTCATCTATATTTTGTCCTTCAGCGGTGTCGAGGAATTTGAATTTTCCGCGCAGGATATGGAAGCGGTCAGCAATGAATCGATACGGTATCAGTATCTTGATTATTGGAATCGTGATTTTGTTTCTCCGGCATTTATCGGTTTTTCATGGAAAAAATTGGGTGATAACGTGGGGTTTTATACGCTTGGCGGTGAAAACGAGGACGTATATCAAAGTGTATTGCCTTTTTTTGAAAAATTGTTCGGCAAAGAAGGCGAAATGGAAAAGCTTTCACGCAATGCGGGGGAAAAACTCTTTCATTCCTTGATGAAAGGCTCTTATATTTATCTGTCTTACGCTTGTGATCTGCCGACATCTGTGATCTGTTCTTTGACGGAAGAAGCGGATTTTTCAGGTGAATCGGGGGAATATATCAGTGAAATTCTGATCGTGCCCGAGGAATATCTCTGGCAAACGGAGATACAAACCTTGACGGGAGAAACGGAAAAAACCGTATTATATTCCTTTTATGCCGTTGCAAGAGATCGGGCAGGCAATTATTACCGTTATTCCACGAAATTTCTGCCCAAAACCCCGACAGATATCGCTTTTCACACAAATTTTTATCTGACATATAATGAAGCAGAGGACTGTTTGCCGTATGAGTTTGCATACGTTCTGAAGCAGGATGATTTTCTGCAAAAAACAAACTTTTCCGAAAAGGTGACAGATACGACCATCATTCCTTTAGGAAATATATCACACAGCGCGCCCGTCGTTTTCGCGGAATCCCGTATCGCAAGCGGTACGGATATGAATCCCATCCTTGAAAATTTTTATATGAATCCCGAACAAACGACCTCCTATACGGATGAAAACGGCGTTATTTTTTATTTTGATGAAGGGCAGACCGTCAGCGTTGCGCCGGGCGGTACGTTGCATTATTCTTCACACGGTCCGCAAGGAATCTCCTTGGAAACAGTTTTTGGTTGGCATACGGGTGAAAAGGAATATGCTTTTTTTGATTATCTCGGCGCGGCTCTGATCGCTTCGCATCAATTGAAAGATGCACATTCAAAAACGAACTGCAAGCTTTATCTCGCGGGGATCGATTATGACGGAGAAGCCCTGACGATCCGTTTTGGTTATGCCGCGGGGGGATTTCCTTTGTATTTCAACGGAGAAAAAACAATCATGTCCTTTACGTTTTCGGGGGATATGATGCAAAGCGCGGAATACCGTTTCTGGACGGTGCATATGACCGCACTTGTCAGCGAAGCCCCCGATTTTCTTCTGACCTTACGCGCGCATCTTGACGTTGCGGATGAACAGAAACGATACTTTTACGGATATTATTTTTCTAAAGAGCGTTCCCGCGTCGGTATTGATGTCCTCAGTATACCGCAAACGGAAAAGGAGTGATCGGTCATGAGCTGGAAAAATCTGAAGATCTTTGCGATCATCACACTTCTTGTGATGGATATCGTTTTTGCTTTTTTTGTGATCGAACGCAGATATTCCGTTTCTTATTATGACGATACGCTGATCGATTCCGCGATCACCGTTTTTTCTGCAAGTGATCTGCACGTTGATCGCTCTTTCCTGGAAGCGAAAAAGAAGATGCCCGCTGTTTATACGGGCAAGATTACGTCCACTTTATTTTCCGAGGTGACGGAAGCCATGGAACGCGGCGGTTATCAGATACAGGAAGATACGGGTGGGATGCGTTTTGTGGGTGAAACCGATGAATTTTTCTTCGGCAATGATTTTATTTTCACATATATTTCCGCGGAAGGAATAAAGCTCCCTTCCGTACTTCTGGAAGAAGGGCTTTGGGTCGCGCTTTCGGACGGAGAGGAAAAGACTTCCGTCTTTCAGACAGCCATCGATTTTCTGAAAAGCAAAGCTTTGATTTCTGATACGTTCGCGCATTATTCCTATGATATTTCCTGTCGTTACGTTTATCGTTTGGGTGGAAATTATATCGTCCATCTCATACAGAGTGTGGATGGCATGGCTTTGGAATCGGGGCTTTATCTTCTGATCTCCGATGGCAACGTGACCTGCGCGGACGGGACATTTTCCATTTTGCTTCCCAAGGATAAAAAAAGCGCGGAAAATGCGGATCTTCTGAATATTCTTTTCGCGGAAAAAGCATATATCGCTTCTCTTGACAAAAATACTTCCGATTATACCGTTTCCGATATTTCGTATTCTTACGGCTTATATTTCGATTCGGATGATACCTTTTATCTGATTCCGCTCTGTAAGATCACATATCTGAACGGCGAAGAACGTGTCTATAATTTCGTTTCGGGAAAACTTTATGCATGATTGTTTCCGATACGAAAAAAATTTAAAAAATTTTTTACAAAATTATTGGAATTTTCAATAGAATATGCTATACTTTAATTAAAAAATTTGGAGAAATTGAATGATGACGCGTTCATCATAAAGAAAATATAAAAAGGACAGCAAGATATGGAGGGCAGCGCCTTTCATGTCCCTGCCCATCCCCGTGCGGAACGGATGTCATAAGGGAAGACATCGCGCGCGGCGGCATTTCCGGCGAACACGGTTCGCAGAAATTTCAGCAAGAACGGGAGTATTTATTTTTATGGAAAAAATTATAGTGGAAGGCGGTTTTCCGCTGCACGGAAGGGTCGAGATCAGCGGCATGAAAAACGCCGCAGTCGCAGTGATCCTTGCAAGCGCAGTCACGGGCGATGTCTGCGTCATTGATAATCTGCCGAATATCAGCGACGTTACCCATTGCCTCAAGATCCTTGAAAGCATCGGCGCAAGGATCCGCGTGATCTCCAAGGATGCTGTGGAGATCGATACCAGAAGCATCAGGGACGCAGAACCCCCGATGGAACTCGTCCGCAAGATCCGCGCCTCGTATTATCTCGCGGGTGCATTGCTCGGCAGATTTGGAAGAGCAAAAGTCGGTCTTCCCGGCGGATGCGATTTCGGTGTACGTCCTATTGACCTTCACGTGAAAGCTTTTGAAGCACTCGGTGCGGAAGTAACGGTCGGCGGCGGCTGTCTGGAAGCCGTTGCGAAAGACGGACTTCTTGCAAACAGTATCTATTTCGACTGCTGTTCCGTTGGCGCAACGATCAATACGATCATTGCGGCAGTTCTCGCAAAAGGCTCTACCATCATTGAAAACGCGGCAAGAGAACCGCATATCGTTGACCTTGCCAACTTCCTCAACGCTTGTGGTGCGGATATCCGCGGCGCAGGTACGAATATCATTAAGATCAACGGTGTCGAACGTCTGCACGGTTGTGAATATTCCATCATCCCCGATATGATCGAGGCGGGTACGTTCATGGTCGCGGCAGCCGCAACAAAGGGAAATCTTTACATAGATAACGTCATTCCCAAACACCTTGAGACCCTCTCGGCAAAGATGCGCGAAATGGGAATTACTGTGGAAGAATATGACGAAGCGGTTTCCGTCGTTTATACGGATACTATGAAGCCCGTCAATGTCAAAACACTTCCTTATCCCGGTTTTCCGACGGATATGAATCCGCAAATGGCGGTTCTGCTCTGTCTTGCGAACGGCGCAAGCACACTTTCCGAAACGATCTGGAGCAACCGCTTCCGCTATGTCGATGAATTGCAGCGTATGGGCGCAAGGATTAGAGTCGAGGATAAGACGGCATTTTTTGAAGGCAATACCGTATTTACCCCCGCGACCGTAAAGGCTGTCGATCTTCGCGCGGGCGCGGCTATGGTCATTGCGGCATTGGCAACCAATGGCAGAACCGAAATTGAAGAGATCGCTCTGATCGAACGCGGCTACGTTGATATCGTTGAAAAATTCCGCGGTGTCGGAGCGAATATCCGTAAGGCTTATTTCCCTGATAGCACTAAACAGGCAAACGTATCTTGATCGGAATTGCAGGGCAGAAAATATTTTCTGCCCTTTGTTCTTAGCCCGGTAAATATAACAAAACAGCAGACGAATCTAAAATTTGCATAAAAATAAAGCAAGAGGGACACAGTTCGTTTCTTTTGCCAAGCTTTTCTTTTCGTAAAGAAAAGCGGAAAGGAATATCTATGAGAGAACTCAGCGTATTTGATATCATCGGTCCGATCATGATCGGACCTTCCAGCTCGCATACGGCAGGTGCTCTGAAGATCGCCCGCGTTGCGAGAATGCTTGCGAAAACAAAGATCGTAAGCGCGCATTTCCAATTATACGGTTCTTTCGCAACAACCTATAAGGGACACGGTACGGATCGTGCGCTCGTCGGCGGTATCCTCGGTTTTGAAACGGATGATTACCGTATCCGCGAGTCTTTCCAACTTGCAAAAGAAGCGGGGATCGAGATCATTTTCATGGAAATGGAGATGGAAACGGACACCAATATGCATCCGAATACCGTCGATATCATCGTAACGGAAGAAGACGGTACGGTATCCTCTTTGCGCGGTGCATCTGTCGGCGGCGGTGAGATCGAAATTACCCGTATCAACGGTTGTGAGATCAAATTCTCGGGCAAGAACAATGCTGTCATCATTCAGCAGATCGACAGACCCGGTGTTCTTGCTTCGATCACCAAAGTATTTGAAGTATTTGACGTTAATATCAGTTCCATGAGCGTATTCAGTAAGGAAAAAGGCGGAGCTGCATTCTCCGTGCTGGAAATTGACGGTCATCTGCCTGAGGTTGGTATGGAAGCACTTCTCCGTCAGCCGAATATCGTTTCCGCTGTTTATATCAAAGTCAAATAAGGAGGACGTAAAGAATGGCAAAAAAGATGGATTTTACAAATGCTGCGGAACTCCTTGAGATCTGTAAAAAACGCAGAAAAACGATCTCTGAAGTCATGCTTGCCCGTGAGGTCGAAAAATTTGAAACCACACCCGAAGAAGCAAAAGCGCGTATGCTCAAGACCCTGAATGTCATGAGAGAAAGCGTTGCCCGTTCGCAAACAGAAGATATGAAGCTCCTCGGCGGTTATATCGGCGGCGAAAGCAAAGATATGTTAAGACGTATCAAGGAAAAAGGCGCGATGAGCGGGATGATCTCCCGTGCCTCCGCTTATGCCATGGGTGTCCTTGAATGGAATGCTTCCATGGGTCGTATCGTTGCCGCGCCCACGGCGGGTTCTTCCGGTGTCCTCCCCGGTATCCTCGTCGCTCTTGAAGAAATCTATGAATTTGATGATGAAGCTCTCGTCCGTGCACTCTTTAATGCGGGTGCTGTCGGCTATATCATCGGCAGAAACGCGACTCTTTCGGGTGCGGAAGGCGGTTGTCAGGCAGAAGTCGGCGCAGCATCTGCTATGGCAGCTTCCATGATCTGTGAACTCTTTGGCGGTACACCCGACGTTTGTCTTGCCGCGGCAGGCGATGCGATTGGCAATATCCTTGGTCTTGTCTGTGACCCGATCGGCGGTCTTGTTGAATCTCCCTGTCAGAAACGTAACGCAATGGGGGCTGCCAATGCCATCGTTGCGGCAGAAATCGCGCTCGCGACCGATGGCAGAACCCTCGTTCCTTTCGATGAAGTTGTTGCTGTTATGTACAACGTCGGCAGAAGCATCCCTTATCAGCTCCGTGAAACCGCTCTCGGCGGTCTTGCGACGGCTCCCAGTGTCAAAAATCTGAAGCCCGGTTCCGCTTGTGCCGCTTGCGGCGGCTGCAAGTGATTGGGGCGGCTGCCCCAAACCCCGCTCGGACTGCCGCCCGAACCCGCTTGGGAACGTATCCCCAAACCCCAATATGAAGGGGTTTTCATAAGGGTGGGCGGACGTGGTGAAGGAATCTGAACTTTTATAAAGTCAAGGGACACAAAGAAATTTTTTGGGGATTTTCAAGACACTTTTTTCAAAAAGGGGCTTGAACGGGAGGCGGCGATGTCGCCGCTTATAGAAAGAAGCACTCGTGATGAGTGCTTTTTTATTCTATAAGAAATTGTTCAAAATAGACCTCGCCGTTTCGCTTCATTCCGACGCGGAAAAACTTCGATAGGCGAGAAATTGGGTGCGGGCACTGCCCGCTTTTTAATCTTTCCAGACGAAATGATAGTTGATGGATTCGCCGCCGTCCACAAGGATGCATTGTCCTGTGCAGAAGGTGTTGATGACGGTCAGGAAATATGCCCATTCGGCGATTTCTTCGGGAGTTGCCCATTTTTTGAGCGGGGTTTCGTCCATGATGGCGGACCAGAGAACAGGGTCGTTCATGACACATTCGTTGAGAGGAGTCAGAACACCGCCGGGGTCGAGGCTGTTGCAGACGGCACCGTATTTTGCGATACGGATGGCGACATTTTTGGTATAAGCAAGGACACCGCCTTTGCTCGCGCAATATTCGGGAAATTCCGCACCCGTATGCGCACTTGCAGAACCGATATTCAGAATGGCTTTGATGTTTTCGTGGATGCCATAGGTTTCTGTGATATGGATAAGGGCTTTCAGATTGATATCGATATCGGCTTCATTTTGTGTGCCGGCATTATTGATGAGGATATCGACAGATTCAAGCTTGGGTAAACGGTCCTTATCGCGCACATCACAGGTGAAATGGGTATAAAGGGGGTGAAAGATGGTTTGCGGTTGACGGTCGATACCGATGACGGTATGGTTTTCTTTCAGAAATTTTTCGGCGATCGCTTTGCCGATGCCTTGGGATGTTCCTGTAATCAGAATGTTCATAGTGTTAGTTCCTTTTGATATATTCAAGATATTCTTTGCCGACATTTTCTTTTTTCCATCGCAAAGAGATTTTATAGCCGAGCGGAGAGAAGATGATTTCCATAATCAGTTCCGCGAATGCGCCTGTCAGCGCACAGGTTGCGCACTGTAATATCGTCCAATGAAATCCATCCCAGAAGATCGGTGCAAAAAAGACGAAAACGATCACGGAAAAGATGAAATTATCCAAAAATTGACCGATAAAGGTGGAGATATAGGTGCGTGCGGCATAAGCAAGTTTGCCGTCGGGATTGCGACGGAAGCTTTGTCCGATCAGGAAATTCAGGAAATTATTGATGATGGCAGAGATCAAGAATGCGATGGTACTGCCGATCAGAATGAACCACGTTCCGCCGAAAATACTGTCAAATGCACTGTAATCATCCGCATTGGAGGGAATCGCGCTTGCGACGAAAAAGATCAGGCAAGTCAGGAGATTGATACCGACTGCAAGTAAAGAAATACGGTTGGAAGCTTTCGGACCGAAATGTTTGGTGATGATATCCATACACATAAAAGAAAGCCATGAGATCAGGATGCCGCCATCTAGAGCGATCCAATCGAGTTGAAGTAAGGTTTTATTGGCAAGGAGATTCATACAAATGACGCTGACCACGAACAGGGTTACGACTGCCGCAGGAATGGAATGCATCAGAATACGGATCTCCGCATATTCTCTTTGAAGCCGTTTTTTGATTTGATTCATAAAAATAAGCACCTTTTTATGTTGATGATTATTTAATTATATCATGTTCAGATCGGTTTTTCAAGAGGATTTTTCAGGAAGACACGGTTTTTGAATGAGTAAACAATTTGTTAACAAATCTAATTTTAAAGGCTCGCCCTCCGGGAGAGCTGGCGCAGAATGCGACTGAGAGGGTTTAATTTTTGCTTAAACAAGCCCTCTCCGTCTTGCCTTACGGCAATCCACCTCTCCCAAAGTGAGAGGCTTTTCACTAAATTTTAACACTTGTTCACACTTTATTAACTCATTCAAAAACCATATCAGGAAGAAATCTTCAAGGCAATAAATGTTGTTGTTTTCGCAAACGGCTTTTGATGAGATTGATAAAACGAGGAGAATCTATGACTTGCACGGTCGGACCGAAAGAAAGCACACGGATGAGAAGTTCGGTTTCATCGCTGATATCGTAACGGATACGGACGGTATAATGTTTTTCATCTGTTTTTTCGGCTTGTTTTTCAAAATGGGAAAAATGGAGCATCACGCGTTCGAGCGCATTGCGTTCGTTGGTGATTTTTAAAGTGAGGGTTTCATAAGGTTTTTGTTCGGGAGGAGAAGAAATATCATACGGGAATTCAAAAGGCGAACAGGAAACGATACGGGAAAGATTGACGGTTCGCATAAAACGGCAGCCTTTGGTCAGAAGGCGAAATTTATCGTCTTTTTCGGAATATTCCAGACGGATGGGGATACATCTTCCGTAGACGTTTTGACCGTGTTTGTTTTTCACGTTGATTTTGATGGGTATTTGCTCGCGGATTGCGGATAAAAGAAAACGGAATCTTTGGATATAACTTTTATCTTCATAGGGATCGCCGTCGCTGTATTGGTCGTATATATAGTAATCTTCAGAAGTAAAAAGGGGTTCAACGTCATCGAGAGCTTGAAAATCCACGTCAAAAAGACGGATGCGCGGGTCGAGAGACACGGCTTTCAGCCAACGCTTTTGCAAATTCGTCAAGGGTATTGATGGTTTATGTAAGAGCGGTGTTTTCATATTGGGGCAAATGAGTTGCCATTTTCCGCTTTTGAGCGCGGGAAGGACGGTCATGGTGCTTTCCCCGAATGCATAAGCATCTACGATTTTCTGCAACTCTTTTTCATCGGTTTCTCCGTCAAGGATATGATCGATGATTTTTGCGATGCTTTGATAATAAGCGGAATAAAGTTCACTGAAGATCATGTGGTTTCCTCTCTTTCTCCGATGCCGTACATATGATACATCTGTTTCAGATCTTGTCGGAAACGGTGTTCCACGGCGCGATTGGAACATTGAATGTCGGTAATACGGCAGATAAACGTGCGTATCCACGGGATCAATTCATTCGTATCGTAAACTTCGGCAGAGAAACGGTATGTATTTTCATCGATTTTTTCAACGGTGCCGATTCGTTTTTCCCTTTCCAATCTGCCGATGATATAATTTTCACCTTTTTCGATCTTTACGGTAAACGATACGTGTTCGGTCTGTTTTTTATCATTGCCGACCGAAACGCCCCACATCTTTTTTTGCATTTCCGAAAGCTGTGCGCGTAATTCATCAAAACGGGGTGTGAGTTCCAGAAGCTTGATATCCGAAAGATAATCCACGCGCAGAGAAGTGATACGGTTTCTTTCGGAATCATAAGCAAGCAGATGCTGTCTGCCGTTTTGCGCACTGATAAAAAGACGGAGCGGTATCAGACGGCGTGATTGCGGCGGATTTCTGCGGCTGTGACCGATTGCGCTGATGATTCGTTTTTCACGCATTGCCGTAAATAGCAAAGCGATCACTTCGCTGTCGATCGCACTTGTCATATAATGATGTTTGAACGTAAATATACTGCGGTGCGGTTCGAGTTTATCCAATAAAAAAGAACCGATCACACCGCACGGAACGGCTTCGGAATAAAAATCCAGAGCGTTTGTCAGATGGGAAATATCCGTGTCGGCAGTTCTGTGATAAAGAACGGTTTTTCCTTGTTTTTTGGCGGAGATCAGACCGAGAGAGATGTATTCTTTTAGTTTTTTGCGTACCGTGGATTCATCAAAGATCATGGGTTCGTCAAATGCAGAAAGATATTCTTCATCCATGCGCGTCATGATATCCGAAAGGGATAAAATCATATCGGGAGCATGGAGAATATCGAAAAGGATAAAATGCAAGGTGATATCGCCATCCGTAAAACTTTTGGTTTTCCATGCTTTATAAAGCGGATTATGAGAAATATTTCGGGTATCGATGGAAATAAAGACGTTTTTTCCTTCGGGTGTACGGATAAAACGCATATGTTCGCCAAGCCAGCTTTCCATCCGTCTGCGTTCATCATCATAAGAACGCGCGCTTTTTTTGTCATAATCGTCACGGCTTTTGAAGCCGTATACGTAAAATTCACGCATATATGCCCTGATCTTTTCAAAATTTTTGATCAATTCATGATAGGTCGACATGGAAAACTCCTTTCTTTCGGCTATTTGTATAAGTACGATTTTATTTGTAGTACCTTGTTTCCGCTAAAACTTTACAAAAGAAATGTTTCTAAAAGCCTCTCACTCTGGGAGAGGTGGCGGCGAAGCCGACGGATGAGGTTTTGTCACCATTATCACCTTTTTTGCTTTGATTATGTTCAAGAACCTCACCCGTCAAGGCAAATTGCCTTGACACCCTCCCCAAAGGTGAGGGCTCTGGCGAACTCTTTCGTTTGTTTTTCTACGTAAATTTTTCAAAAATTCTTATCGAACTCACGTTAA
>JAFUQQ010000054.1 GCA_017472285.1 Clostridia bacterium
TATAAAATCCTCCTTATTGATTCGGGAAGATGCTTTTTAAAAAAAGCATCTTCCCGCCCCTCCGCAAAAACTTTTCCTTGAACGCTCCTCGAAATTTTGCGAAGGTTTGAAATTAAGCGCGCTTTCTGTTTCTATTCTCGCACAAAAGGAGAAAAAAATCAACCCCAAAGACCGAAAATCTCTCTCGCATAATGAGAATTGTATCGATTCAACACAAAAACCGCCATTTCTCGCGAAATGACGGTTTCATATTATTCAAAATTCTGAAGTTCAAAAACGACTTCCGCACAAGGCGCATTTTCCACGGTGAGATCACCGCTTTCCAAAGCAAAGAAAACGTGCAAACGGTATTTTCCATCTTCAAGCAGATCTCTGTCGATAATAAAGGTACGGGATGCCGCAGTGCGACCTAGGAAGAACGGTGCGCCACCGTCTACCCAATCGATCCTTTCATCGTGTCCCCTCATAGAAATCTCTCCCGAAACGGCACTATCTCCTTGATAGATAGAGACCTCCTCCGAAACGATTTTGCCGAGAACAGAATTGCCATTATAATATAAGGAAACGTCTTCCGAAAGAATTTCAAAAGAAACGATCAACGTCACGTAACGGTCGTCATAACCGATCGTTGCTTTTACGTCCATATCCGAACGCAAGGCTCTTGTGGAAACGATAGATGCCGCCGACACCTGCGGTATGAGCTTCGGGTCATAAGTCTCAACCCGTTCCATACGGTAAAGCCAACGCAAAATGCCGTCATGTCCCTTGCCGAGAAACATTGTTCCGTCATCCAATTGGATGAAAATATATGACCATGCACCCTCGCCATATTCTTTCGTCAGCGTCCACATATGCGCGATGTTCTCGAGAATCAGAGTTCGGGTTTCGCTATCTCCTCCCGTCCCTCTTTCATCCTCAAACATAAACGGAATTTCAAGGAGCTTAACCAATTGTTTTTGTGCCTCCGAGAGTTCGATTTCCTGCAACGTACCGAGAAGCATCCACTCCGTTGTACCGCGTTCCTGTTCAAAAAGGCGGTTGTTTCCATCTATATAATAATTCGGCGTTTCACTTGCACTGACATACCATGAAAACGCCATATGCGAGCCGATGTCTTCAATTGCTTGATAATAGCCGAATCCGGAACTTGTTTCAACTTGCGAAACTTCCTGTAGCTTCCAAAGCACACGAATCAGACCGTCGTCCTCATATCCGAATCCCCAATAAACATCACCGTTTTCCTGACAAAAAAGATAACCAAGCCATTCCGTGTTGTTTTCGATGCGATAAACCGTTTCATTTTCATCAACCAATTTTTGAAAAGAATTACTTTTTTCAAGAGAGCTTCCACCATCTATATTATAAATATGAGCATTTGTTTCATCAAACGTTGTACCTTTAAAAGAATAATCTGGTTCAACAGAAAGAAAACCATCACCTGTAAAATAAAATTTTTCGGTAAACAATGCCTTCATCTTGTTTTTATTCATCCTACATTCAACAAGAGAACCGACAGATACCCAATCCGCAGCGGAACCTATGTTTTTCTGTTTAAAAAAATTATGATTCACATTTTCGATCAGATAATAGTGTTCTGCCGAAATCGGATGATTCGAGTCGGTAACAAAGGCATAGTCATCATATCCGACAATAGCATCCGGACGATAAATCTGAATACTGTCTTTTTTATCATTCGGCTCCGGCACCGTCAGAAAGCAGACCGCCGTGACGACAATGGCAACAACCGCCAGAAGAATAATCCAGAACGCAGGCTTTTTATAATTCATCACGTTTTTCACCCTTTCTTTCACGCCGACCTCTCCGAATGCAAGCGGACAGGCAAGATGCTGATGTTTTTGCATACTACATTTTAATAATGTCAAAGAATATGCTTTTCTTTCAGCCGTTTCCATTTCACGCACGACTTTTTCATCACAAGCAAGCTCAATATCGCGGCAAAGCAAGATATATGCCAACCAAAGCAAAGGATTGAACCAATAGACCGACAAAATAAGATAAGAAAAAATCTTTGTCAGATGGTCAAACCTTGCAAGATGTGCCTTTTCGTGCGCGATCACGTATTCCATATCCGATTCATCCATCGAAAAAGGCAGATAGATACGAGGTCTGACCGTTCCGAAAATGAACGGCGAAGAAACCCTTTCGCTCTGAAAAATATTGTCGCACATTTTGACCGCTGTGCGCAAACGAAAACGCAGACGGATATAGCCGATCAACATATAGGAAACCATGGCAATCACACCCAAAAACCAAATGAGTGTCGCAATCGACACCACGACTTGCATCGGATTGACACTATTCCCCATATCCGTCGACGGCGCAAACGTTTGTATGATGATCGGATTGACGACCGCATCCACCGCCGTAATACCGCTGCTGATCGTCGGCTCTGCTTCATAAACGATATCGGGGGAAACGGTTTGGGCACTCGGAATCAAACTGAAAATACTTTCAATCGAAAACGGAAAAATAAGCCGTAATCCCACCAATCCCCAAAGCAAGCATGAAATCCATTTCGGTGCTTTTTTTAAAAGCAATCGTAAACAGATCACCGCCAAAGCAAGAAAACTTGCCGTCACCGAGAGGTTGAAAAGATGTAAAAATACATCATTTTCTATTAGAAACATCAACAAAATAGTCACCCCTCCTCAATGATACGCAAAATTTCCGCGATCTGATCTTCTTTGAGTTCCTTTTTCTTTGCGAATGCCGCTAAAAATGCCGGGACAGAACCTTCAAATTTCTTTTCCATCAGTTCTTCCACCTCCGCCGCCTGTACATCCTCTTTGGAAACGAGCGATGTGACGATGTTCTTTTCATTTTTCAAAACACCGCGTTCGGAAAGACGTTTGATGACCGTATATGTCGTGGTCTTCGCCCAACCAAGCCGTTCTTTACAAAGCGCGGAGAGCGCGCGGCTCGTCAGCGGTTCATTTTCCCAAAGAATCAGACAAAAACGGTATTCACTTTCAAAAATTTTCGGAATATTCATATGTTTCCCTCCATTCTAATGCATTAGTACATTTATATTCTAACACATTAGAATAATTTTGTCAAGATCTTTTCAAAAATTGATTGCTTTCGTAATCCGAACATAATAAACTTAGAGGCAACATAGGGGGCGCGGGCACTTTTTCATGAAGCAAATCTCATCAAAATAGCGTCAGAGGCAGCACAGAGCGTTTCTTTTGGGTCTACCTTTTCTTTCCGTAAAGAAAAGGTAGATGTCAATGAAACATTGCCTAAAAGTGTGGAGTGGATTTCTTGACAGCATTTTTTGAATATGATATACTTTAAGTAATGGTAAACTTTTATTATATTTTAGTATTTTCGCCAAAAACAATTTTATTTACAGAAAGGACGGTTGAGAAATCTTGTTTGAAATCGACAAAATTCCGTCAGAGATCTATGAAGCTCTGTCGGAAAAAGGGATCCCGAAAGAAGACATTCTTCTCGCGGCATACTGTGACAGAAACTGTGAACACGAACCGCAAGACGTTTATCTCTTGGCAACAAGCAAAGAGCTGATTAAACTTTCGGGTGTCTTTTCAAGAAAGACCGACACCAAAGGACATCATTCCAAAAAAGAATGGTGTGAAGCGGATTATACGGTATATCCGCTATCTTCCATTTCCCGTTTCAAAGTGGAAGAGCTTGTTTCAGGAGGACGTTTTACAGCGACCCTGAACAAAACGGAACCGTTATTTATCACGGCATTCACAAACTTCTGCCGCACATCCATGATCCTTTTCAAAAAATATCTGGAAACGATCCGCCGTGACGGTATGTTTGAACTCGATCCTGCTGACAACCCGAAAGAAAATCGTTGTCCCAAATGCGGACACCGTTATCCCGAAAAGAACAGAAAAATCTGTCCTCGCTGTATGGAAAAAGGCAGACTTTTCCGTAGAATTGCCGTATTTTTCTTAAAATATAAAGGCTATCTTCTTCTTTCGCTCTTTTCGCTCATCGCCATGACGGCATTCAGTATCTGGGCGGCAAATCTTTCCTCCGGTTTCTTTATTGAGAACGTATTGCAGGATGAAACAAGCCCCTTTTATCATGCAGTCCTCCTCGTACTCGGCATGGTCATCGGTGTCAAAATTCTGACGATGGGAGCCAATATTATCAATAACTATACAACGTCCGTCATTGCCGCCAAAGTCAACTTTGACTTAAAAAAGACGATCTTCGGCGCAATCGAACGTCTTTCTCTCGGCTTTTTCACGAGCAGACAAACAGGCGGTCTGATGACACAGGTCAATAACGATGCCAATACCATCTATGACTTTTTCTGTAATATCCTTCCGCATTTTCTGATCAACGTCGCAAAAGTAGTGGTGCTCGTCATTCTGCTTTTCATCATCAATCCGTTGCTCGCGCTTTGTTCTCTGCTCGTTATTCCGATCTCATTGCTTACAATGAGAATCAGTTATGGCATTAACCGCAAGCTCCACGCAAAACGCTTCTCCGCAAACCGCAAACTCAATTCTTTCCTTTCCGATGAGCTTTCAGGTATGCGTGTCGTAAAAGCGTTTTCCAAAGAAAACGATGAGATCGAGCGTTTCCGCGGTCGTTCCGCAGCGCTTGCGGATGCCGACACCAAACGCGCCTCTTTCAATACGTTCGTCAGTCCGATCTCGGGTTTTCTTCTTCATTCCTTGGGCAATCTGATCTCTCTCGGTCTTGGCGGTTGGCTCGTTATCAAAGGTCATCTTTCCTATGCCGATCTGACGCTTTTCATTGCCTATATCGGCATGATCTATGCACCGCTTCAGTTCTTCAGCGAAATGTCGGATATGACGGCAGACTGCTCCAACGCATTGCAAAGACTTTTTGAGATCATGGACTCTCAATCCGAGATCTGTGAAGCACCCAATCCCATCCACGTCGATACTTTTGAAGGACACATCCGTTTTGATAACGTATCGTTCTCTTATATCAAAAACCGCCGTGTCATCGATCACGTCACCTTTGATATCGAACCGGGACAGACACTCGGTATCGTTGGTCATACGGGTGCGGGCAAGAGTACGCTCGCAAACTTGCTCATTCGTCTTTATGACCCCGAAGAAGGTAAGATTTACATAGACGGTAACAACGTCAAAAAACTTGCCTTTGAAGACCTCTATAAGAGCATCGCGGTCGTATCTCAGGAAACGTATCTCTTTATGGGAACGATTCTCGAAAATATCCGTTACGCGCGTCCCGATGCAACCTATGACGAGGTCATCGCGGCGGCAAAAGCAGCGGGCGCACATGAATTTATCATCCGTATGCCCGATGCATACGATACCAAGATCGGCTTTGGTTATAAGAGCCTTTCGGGCGGTGAACGCCAGCGTATCTCGATCGCCCGTGCGATCCTCCGCAATCCGAAAATCCTAATCCTTGACGAAGCAACCGCGGCAATGGATACCGAAACGGAACGCAAGATTCAGGAAGCTTTGACAGAACTTGTCAAGGGCAAGACTACCATCATGATTGCTCACCGTCTTTCCACACTCCGCGATGCCGATAAACTGATCGTTATCGAAGGCGGTAAAGTCGTTGAAAGCGGCACGCATGAAGAATTGATGGCAGCAGAAGGCGTGTACCACAGACTTTATGGACTCCAGATCGAAGCCCTCAAAAACGCGGGCATCGCCGAGTAGGCGGCGTGTCGCCGCAACCAATTGCCGCCGTATCTCCAATTTGTGCTAACTCCCAGCACATACCGACGGCGGAACACGATTTAACAAAAGAAAACATATCAAAACGCAAGGCAAGGCGGATGAAGTAATCCGTATCACAACAAAACTGAAAGGAAGGTCATATTATGGCACCTATGAATATGATGGGCGGTCCCGGCGGACCGCAAGGAGGCAGACACGGCGGCGGCTCGGGCAGCCCCGGAGGTCCCGGCAGAAAGCCCACCCGTGAAAACCCAAACAGCGTACAGATCACAAAAGAAAACGCAAAATTCCTGATGAAAAACGGTTTTCTTTATATGAGCTGCCCCAAGGATGCAGAACCCGCTCGCGTACTTCTGCACCGTGATTTCCCCTTTGAATTTCCCTTTGCTTATATCTCCGTTATGAATACGGACGGTATGGAACTTGCATTCATCAAAGATATCGCACTTTTTGAAGGCGAAGAAAAAGAAATGCTCGTGCGTGAATTGGAACGCAAATATTATTCTCCGAAAATTCTGAAAATCCATTCTGTCAAAGACCGTTTCGGCTTTTCTTATTGGGATGTGGAAACACCCGCAGGCAGAGTGACGTTCACGCTTCAGGATACGTTCAAGAGCATTTCCCGCGCAGGCGAAAACAGACTTTTCTTCTTTGACGTGGACGGCAACCGCTTCACGATCGAAGATATCGATGCGCTCGACCGCAAGAGCCACAAGAAAATCGAACTGTACCTATAATAAGGGGTGATGAAGTTGACAAAAACGACCACCGGACAACTCTTTGACCGCGCCAAAAAATATCAGCCGCAGCTTACGAATGAAAAAATCGTTTCCGTCTGGGAATATAATCTTGATAAAGAAGAACCCAGAGGCTTGAAGGACGGTTTCGTTATCATTACCGATGACCGCCTGACCGTCTATGAAAACGATACGGAGATCCTTTCCGATTCTCTTTCCAATATCAAAGAATTCCGTTTTCTTTCGGGTGTCGGCTGTGTATTTGCGGAATGTATCAGAAAAGACGGCGAAACCGTCTTGATTTCCCGCGCAAATGCCGCTCTCAAAAACCGTATCGCAACGGCGATCAAAGCGGCAAATCATTATATCCTTTACGGTTCTCATGCCTTTGAAAAATATTTTCCTGCGGATAACGTCTGCCCGAAATGCGGCAGAGCATACCGCCAAGGCTCCGAAACCTGTCTGAATTGTATCGATACCAAACGTATGGCAAAAAGACTTTGGGACGTGGCAAAACCTTATAAATGGCTGATCTTCGCATCCATGGCACTTTTCGTTTTCATTTCCCTTTTGGGTCTTGTAACGCCGATCCTCACGAGATATCTGACCAACGATTTTATCTTGAGCGATACCCCCGAAACGATCCGTGCACTTGATTATCTCGGTGTTATTGCCCTGATCTTGCTCACACAGCTTGCTTCTCGCGGACTTTCTTCCATCCGAAATTGGACGCTCGTGATCGCGGGTAATAAAGTTGTACATAATCTCCGCGGTATCGTCTTTGAAAAAATTCAGCGTCTTTCCATCGCGCGTATCTCCAAACGCACGTCAGGCGAACTCATGAACCGTGTT
The DNA here is from genome assembly GCA_017472285.1 of Clostridia bacterium. Taxonomy (GTDB): domain Bacteria; phylum Bacillota; class Clostridia; order Oscillospirales; family CAG-272; genus QALR01. The sequence continues at coordinate 7,286 of JAFUQQ010000054.1, forward strand.
TCTTCCGATACGGCACGTATCCGTATGTTCCTCGTCAATCAGATCCCGCGTCTTCTGGAACAGATCCTCCTGTTCCTCGTCGTCGGTATTGCCTTTTTCGTCTATGATTGGCGACTCGCATTGCTTATTATCTTGCCCACACCTCTGATCGCGCTTGCATTCTCTCTGTTTCGCGGTATCATGGGTAAATTGTTCCGCCGCAGCTGGGAACGCTCCGCACAATCCAACGCCGTCCTTCACGATATCTTCTCCGGTATCCGTGTCGTCAAATCCTACGGTACGGAACACCGTGAAGCTCAACGCTTTGAAGCCTATGCAAAAGCAGAAAAAGAGACCCAGCTCAAGATCGAAACCAAATGGGCATGGATCAATCCGCTTCTTCAATTCTTCATCAGCTTCGGTGAATTTTTCATCCTGTTCTACGTTGGTAACGCAATCATCGGCGGCACGATGGAACTTGCCGATATGGCAATGTTCTCAAGCTACGCGGGTATGCTCTATACACCGCTCCAATTCCTTGCGGGTTTCCCCCGTCAGATCATGATGGCAATGACCTCCGTTACCAAAGTATTCGAGATCATTGACGAACCCGAGGATATCGTCGATGCCAAAGATGCAAAAGATATCGAGATCAAAGGCGAAGTTTCCATCAAAAACGTATCTTTCGGTTATGATGAATCCGTTGACGTTCTCCGCAATATCAATCTTGATATCAAACCGGGTGAATTCATCGGACTTGTCGGCAAATCGGGTACGGGTAAATCCACGCTCATCAACCTCGTCATGCGTATGTATGAAGTCGATGAAGGTTCAATCTCCATCGACGGTGTTGATATCCGTGATATCTCACAGGAATCTCTCCGTTCGCAGATCGGTGTCGTTTTACAGGAAACATTCCTTTTCAACGGCTCCATCTATGACAATATCGCATACGCAAAGAAAAACGCCACCCGTGAAGAAGTTATCGCCGCCGCCAAAGCCGCAGGCGCACATAGCTTCATCATCAAACTGACGGACGGTTACGACACCTATGTTGGTGAAAAAGGCGGCACGCTTTCGGGCGGTGAACGCCAGAGAATCGCCATCGCGCGCGCGCTTCTCCACAATCCGAAGCTCCTGATTCTCGATGAAGCAACCGCTTCTCTCGATACCGAAACGGAAAAACAGATTCAGGATTCTCTTGCCAAGCTTTCCCACGAACGCACGACCATCGCCATCGCGCACCGTCTTTCCACGCTCCGCAACGCGACCAAACTCGTCGTTATCGACAAAGGCACGATCGCGGAAATGGGTACGCACGACGAACTCATCGAAAAGCACGGCATCTATTACAATCTCGTCATGGCACAGCGCGAAATGTCCAAAATGGCGTAGGCGGTGCCTACCTCCCATTGCCGCCGTATCTTAGCCTTGTTATAACTTGATATACAGCGCGACGGCGGAACGTATTCGGGCGCGCTCATCAGGGCTGCCGCCCAAACCCGCTTCAAGAAAACTTTTTATAAAAAGTTTTCTTAAAAATCTTTCAAAAATTTCAAAATGGGACTCTGTTGTTTTTATGATGGAGTTCCTTTATTTTTAGTCAGAAAAAAATTCAAAATCATTTGAACCTTTTTGCCTCTTAAAGCAACCTTATAGATGAAATCGATTTCAAAAGCGTAAAACCAAAAGAAAGGAATGGAAAGATATGCAGACAATAGAATTTGAAGCTTTACTTTCCTCTGTCCGTGTGATTGTTGAAAGATACATTCATTACCGCATACAAAGGGCACACGATGCCGAAGATGTCATACAAGAAACCTATCTCGGCGCATACAAGGTCTTTAAATATTTAAAAGACAAGTCGCTTTTCAAGCCTTGGATATTATCCATCGCAAAAAATCAATGCAATATCTGGTATCGCAACCATATGCGCCGTGAGGATATTTCCTTGGATACACTGGGAGATTCTTTGGAAACCGAAGTGCTTGATTATGATGAAAATACGCAGATCGTTTCCGATATTTTAAAGCAAATCCCCGAAGATGCGGCACGGCTACTCTTACAGTATTATATTGGAGGCGAAAGCCAAGCAATGCTTTCTCAAAAAATGCAGATTCCGATCGGCACGGTGAAAAGCAGATTGTTTTACGCAAAAAAATATTTTAAAGAAAAATGTCCACCTGAAATCTTATCTGTTTATGAAAGAGGTACAAATATGAAAAAAGACAATATGATTTTGAATTTCCCAAAAGAAATGCCCGCGCTCACCCTCAAAAAAGCAAACTTTCCTTTCTTCGAGGTCAAATTTGAAGACGATAATTTCATCATTCCCTGCATTGGCAACAAAAATGCTGAAGGCACTTATCGCTATCCCGACAAAAAGCTTGCGCTTGTTTCCACCGCCTACGTTCCCAAAAAGGCAAACATTCATGATGCATGGGGCGTTCAGGTATGCCGCGATACGTATAACGTAAAAAGAGGAAAGCTCTATAAAAACGAATGTATCTGGTTTGCTCAACTGACGGATGAATATCTGCGCACTCTCGCAATGCTTCGCTATACCGATGACAAAGAAGATGCCGATATTCCCACAGAAATCCACACCTTCCTCGAGGAAGATTTTGATGTTCTCGTCAACGGCAACGACCGAATTCACGGTATGCCTCTTTTGATCCAGGAAAATCCTGCAGAAATTGATAAAAACGGTATTCATCTTGCTCAAAAAGGAATCCGCTATACGATGGGTGCATATGAACTGACTCTCGGAGAAAAAACTTTTGAAACCATTTCGTTCGTTCTTTTGCAAAACGGTATCTTTACGGAGAATTTTGTCGACCGAAACGGCAGACTCATTCTGATGCGTTGGTATCAAGCCAAAACCGACGTGGAAATCGATGAATGGTATACGAGCGAATACGTTGAACACATTCAAAACAACCCGACGCTTACCGTCAACGGAAAAAAATATCTTCTGATCGAAGACCGTATCAGCGAATATGCCCTTATTTAACATAAAAATGCTGTAACCCAAACGGGTTACAGCATTTTCTTTAAAGATTTTTGAAGTTTTTCAAAGAAAGTTTTGAAAAAACTTTCTTTGAGTGGTTATGGGCAAAGCCCAATACGATTACTGAGCAGCTTTAACGATAACGGTGAAGTCGTCGGACTTGAGAGAAGCACCGCCAATAAGACCGCCGTCAATATTTTCCATAGAAAGAAGTTCCGCAGCGTTCTTAGCGTTCATGGAACCGCCGTACTGAATGGTGATAGCTTCAGCAGCTTCAGCACCGTAGAGATCAGCGATCACGCCGCGGATCTGTGCGCAAACTTCTTCAGCCTGTGCGGAAGTAGCGGTAACGCCTGTGCCGATAGCCCAAACGGGTTCGTAAGCGATGATAACATTCTTGAGATCTTCAGCGGAAACGCCGAGGAGAGCGATCTTGGTCTGTCTTGCAACAGTTTCATAAGTCACGCCCTGTTCACGTTCTGTGAGAGTTTCACCAACGCAGAGGATTACCTTGAGGCCGTTTGCGAGACCCGCTTTGGTTCTGCCGTTAACGGTAATGTCAGTTTCACCGAAATACTGACGGCGTTCGCTGTGACCAACGATAACGTATTTTACGCCGCATTCAGCGAGCATTGCGCCGGAGATTTCGCCTGTGTAAGCACCCTTAGCTTCCATATGAACGTTTTCAGCACCGATTTCGATGTTTGTTCCCTTTGTTGCTTCAACAGCAGCAGCGATGTCTACATAAGGAACGCAGAGAACGATTTTGCAACCGTCAAGACCTGCAACCTTGGGAGCAAGTTCATTCATGAAAGCGGTTGTCTGGGAGGGAGTCATATTCATTTTCCAGTTGCCTGCAATAACAGCAGCTCTTTTAGCCTTGTTCATTGTACTGATACCTCGTTTTCTGTAATATTTTTAATATGTTTTCGGTATTTTTGTAGGGGTGACCCTATGTGGTCACCCGAAATTTTCAGGGGTGAGTAACGGGCGACCACACAAGGTCGCCCCTACTATGAATCAGAAATAATTATTTGTCGAGGAGGCAAGCAATACCGGGGAGTTCCTTACCTTCGAGGAATTCGAGGGAAGCGCCGCCACCTGTGGAGATGTGAGTGATTCTGTCAGCAAAGCCGAGCTGTTCACAAGCAGCCGCGGAGTCACCGCCGCCAACGATGGTGATGGCTTCGGATTCAGCGAGAGCTTCAGCAACAGCGATAGTACCCTTTGCGAGAGTGGGGTTTTCAAATACGCCCATAGGACCGTTCCAAACGACAGTCTTTGCGCTCTTTACAGCGTCAGCAAAGAGAGTTCTGGTCTTTTCACCGATATCAAGACCCATCTTATCAGCGGGGATTGCATCGGAAGCAACGGTTTCAACAGCGATTTCGCCGTCAATGGGATTCGGGAATTCAGCAGCGATAACGGTATCGATGGGAAGAAGGAGCTGTACGCCCTTTTCTTCAGCTTTTGCCATCATTTCACGGCAGTAATCGAGCTTTTCAGCATCGAAGAGAGAAGTACCGATGGAGTAACCCTTAGCAGCGAGGAATGTGTAAGCCATACCACCGCCGATGATGAGGGTATCAACCTTTTCCATGAGGTTGTTGATTACGTTGAGCTTATCGGAAACCTTAGCACCGCCGAGGATTGCAACGAAGGGACGAGCGGGATTTTCAAGAGCCTTACCCATAACGCCGATTTCCTTCTGGATGAGGTAACCGCAAGCTGCAGGGAGATAATCAGCAACGCCTGCTGTGGTAGCGTGTGCTCTGTGAGCAGTACCGAAAGCATCGTTTACGTAAACTTCTGCGAGGTCTGCGAGTTCTTTCGCGAATTCGGGGTTGTTCTTTTCTTCTCTTGCGTCGAAACGAACGTTTTCGAGAAGAACAGCTTCGCCTGCGTTCATAGCAGCGATCTTAGCCTTTGCATCTTCGCCAACGATATCGGTAGCAAAAGCAACTTTGCCGTCCAAATATTCGTTGAGTCTGTCAGCAACGGGCTTCAAGCTGAGCTTGGTCTTGTCCTTACCTGCTTTTGCAAGAAGTTCAGCTTTTGCAGCAGCCTGTTCTTCTACAGGGAGAGCTTCCACTTTCTTCTTTTCTTTCTTGGTAAGACCGAAGCCTTCTGTAAGAACGTTGTGAGGCTTGCCCATGTGAGAGCAGAGGATAACCTTTGCGCCTTTGTCAAGGAGATACTTGATGGTGGGGAGAGCTTCAACGATTCTCTTGTCGCTTGTGATCACGCCGTCTTTGAGCGGTACGTTAAAGTCACATCTTACGAGGACTTTTTTGCCGGCAACTTCAACGTCTTCAATTGTTTTCTTATTGTAGTTCATTGGTTAACACCTTTCCTTTACTATAATTTTACACTTTTAGTATATCACGATTCAGCCGTATTTGCAATATTTTTTTGCAAATAAATGGCGTAGAAAATATCTTTTCTTTCGCCTGTTTGCAAATTTCACGACATAAACGGGTCAAGGGACGAGTCCCTTGCGGTTTTTTCGCCCTTTTTTGACGGCAAAAAGGGCAGTATGCTTAATTTGCGCCTCTCATGATATCGCCCTTATGTACGGGGAAAGGCACGGGAACGAAAAATTCCATAAAAGGATGGGGAGCGGATTCCACGCTTTCGCCCGCCGCATTGGTCATGGAAGGGATCACGAAATATTGTCCGGGCTTACCGGGAGAAATCATTTCGACCGCATCACCGACCTTGGATTTGTTGCGCTGAATAAATTTGGCAATTCCGGTTGTTTCATCGTAATCCGCACAAACGGCAAGATAGGATTTTTCACGGAGATAACCGGGCTGTGTGCAGATCTGCGCGTTCTGCATAGGCGCATCGTAATAATAACCCGTGCAATATTCTCTGTGGCTGACGGAATCGAGTTCTCTGTTCCAGACAGGATCAAATTTATAGTTTTCTTTGTCGGCAAGATACGTATCGATGCAAGCACGGTATGCATTGGTAACAACGGCGGCATAATATGCGCTCTTCATTCTGCCTTCGATCTTAAAAGAAGTGATACCGCTTTCCACAAGTTCGGGAACGTGTTCGATCATGCACATATCCTTGGAGCTCATGATAAAAGTGCCGTCGGGATGTTCTTCGATCGGAAGCGGAATATCGGGACGTTTTTCTTCACGGATGGTATAATTCCAACGGCAAGGCTGTGCGCAAGCACCGCGGTTGGCATCTCTGCCGACGAGCGCATTGGAAAGCAGACATCTGCCCGAGAAAGAAACACACATCGAGCCATGGATAAAGGCTTCGATCTCAAGTTCTTCGGGGATATTCTTGCGAATTTCCTTGATTTCTTTCATGGAAAGTTCACGGGCAAGTACCACGCGTGTCGCACCGAATTTATGCCATGCGATCGCATCCGCAGAGCTGACGATGCCCGATTGTGTGGAAATATGCAATTCCGTTTTGGGAAGAAGCTCTTTAACGAGTGTCATGACACCGATATCCGCAACGATCGCCGCATCGGGTGCACCGTTGGAAAGAACGGCAACTTCTTTGAGAAATTCTTTCAAAGCGGGATATTCATATTCACGGGGCATGGTATTGAGCGTGATATAAACTTTTTTGCCGATAGCATGGGCATAACCGATAGCTTCATTCAGTTCTTCAAGCGTGAAATTATCCGCCGCCGCACGCATACCAAATCTTGTTCCGGCAAGATATACAGCATCCGCGCCATACAAAAACGCGGTCTTCATTTTTTCAAAATTACCCGCAGGTGATAATAATTCAATCATATACAATTACCTTTCACGCCTTTTCTTTACGAAAAGAAAAGGCTTAGCCAAAAGAAACGCATTGTGGTTTCTCTGTCTTTATTTTGTTCAGATTTTTTGCTTTTTCGTTATAACAACGAAGGCTTGACCAAAAGAAACGCATTGTGGTTTCTCTGACTTTATTTTGGATAAAATTTTTAGGAATAACAATTAAGGGGATTGTTTCAAAGCCGCCACCGCGCGCAGATGTTCCTCATACGTCTTGGAAAAAATGGTCGTCTTATCATTTGCGGAAACGAAATAAAAATAATCCGTTTCGGCGGGACGTATGACGGAAAGGATCGCATCGTAACCGGGCGAACAGATCGCACCGGGCGGCAAGCCTTTGGTTTTATAAGTGTTGTAAGGACTTTCGAGCGTATCCAGATCATTTGCCGTCGGCGCATCGGTATTGCCCGAAAGTAATTTGATATATTTCACAGTCGCATCGCTTTCAAGATACGGATAGCGTTTGCTTTTCAGGCGGTTCAGAAAAACGGACGCGATCTTCGGCATATCCGAGCGGTAAAACGCTTCTCTTTCCACGACCGATGCCAACCTCAAAACTTCATCCACGGTATACCCTTTCATAGCGGCTTCCGCACGGAGTGCGCCGTCAAATTTCTGATCAAAACCCGAAAGGAGCTTGGCGATGACTTCTTTTTCGGAAGAATCGGAATAGATGAAATACGTATCGGGAAAAAGATATCCGTCCAGACGGTACGTTCTTTCGGTATTTTCGGGAATATCATGCAGAAAATCATAACCGAAATTACCGCCGTTCTGAATCACGTCGATAAAGCCTTCTTTCGTACCGATACCCATGGAAACGAAAATTTCAATGATCTCATCCGTAGTCAAACCCTCGGGAATCGTCACTTTTTGTTGCAGACGAACGCCTTTTTTGGGAGAAAGCGCATATCGGAGTTCATCATAGCTCATCGCATCCGTCAGCAGAAATTCACCCGAGAGATATTCTTCACCAAAAGAACGCAGATCGGCATATAAGCGGTACGCAACGGGAAAACGGATGAGTCCCTTTTCTTTCAGAATATCCGAGACAGTATCCGTATCCGCGCCTTCGGGAATCAGAACGGTTTCCGATTTTTCTTTGCTGACAAAAGCAAATGCATCGTTGACAACGAATATAATAACGGCAGATAAAAGAACTGCCGTGAAAAACGATAGGAAAAAGACACGTTTCATTTCAAAAAAATCAACCTTTCATCATGATACAAGCATATGGTATCAGTATTTGTAAAAGTTGATTTTTTATACTAAACTCGTTCGATAGTGAACAAGCTTGCTTTTTAAAGAAAAATATTCAATACCGCAAAAAGCGCAAAACAAAAGATATCCGCCCAGAGCATAGGCGCGGAAAAGATATCATAAAGCACGAGCGGTCTTTTTCCTTTTGGCATCCGAACGGGAACGGCATCTTCTGCTTCCCCGCGCACACGTAGCATTTTTTCCGCCGCACGTATCAGAAGGAACAGCATGAAAAGAAAAAGCGCGGAAAAAACAAAAAAGAAAAGTGCTCTGGCTTCGGGTTCTTTTGCAATAAAGATAAAATATTTCTCAGCAAAAAGCGAAAAAACGGCATAAATCGCATGAGAAAGCATGGAATAAAGAATATTTCCCGTCAAAAATACGACAAGACAAAGCAAAAATCCGATCAGAAACCGTGCGGGAAAGCGAAAAAAATCCATTTCCGTCATCGCATATAACAAAGAAGAACAAGTTGCCGCTATCAAAAATCCGCCGTGACGGTATTCATACATCATAATACCGCGGAAAAAGATCCCTTCCAGAAGGACGGGAAACAAAACAGCGGCAAAGAAAAGCAAGATTCCGCCCCCGACCGAATCGCTAATGCCGTCAAGCGCCGTACCGTAAAGCGTATAGGTCTTATAATCGTAAGCATCGCCGAAAAGTCCGCCGCTGACAAGAATACTCAATATGCAAAGAAGAACTCCCGCTGTAACGGCAACGGAAAGCCCTTCCCCCGTCATTTTACGGAAGCCGAAATGAAAAAGCGTATTGCCTTTCAGATAAAAAAAGAAGATCGTTGGCAAACAAAAAATAACTATCGTTAAAACGAGCATCAGAAGCGGCGCACCGACCGTTCCGAGCGAGCGGATCGGGAGTCTTCCGATCACGCCGAACGGAATCAAGAGAAAAAGTGCCAGCGCGGGCGCAACCGCGAAAGGATTGCGCCTGATATTATTTGCAAGCATAAATGCCTCTTTCACTCACGACAACGTCAACGGAGATATCAAATCTGCCGTGCGGGACGTTACGGAGGATAAATTCTTCATAAACGACACCGATCGAAGCGGGTCTGAATTTGCCGAAGAAACGATCGTAATAACCGCCGCCGTAACCAACGCGGTAACCTCTGCGGTCATATACCACCGCGGGAACGATGCAAAGTGCGTTTTTGTCCTTGACATCCGCAGACTCGAAAATGGGAAGCGTTGCAAGCGGCTCCTTGATACCAAACGAACCTTCTTCAAAATCCGCCGCGCAGGAGATATAATGGAACGTCATGGAATGGTCTTCCGCATGGCATCTGGGAAAAGCGACTTTTTTACCCGATGCCAATGCCGCCTCCATGATCGGAAGCACATTGACTTCCGCTTTGATGGGATAATACAGCAATAGCACGTCCGCGTAACGATAAGCCGCGCTCGCGAGAATATTTTTGCGAATCTTTTCATCCCGTGCTGCTCGTGCCTCAGCGGAAAGAGCGGTACGGCGTTCTAAATACTGTTTTCTGATATCGCTCTTATGTTTTCTGATTTCGTACACAGTGCTGCTCCTTTCACCGCAAAGGATCAGTCGGCAAGAATGGCACGACGGATCTCTGCGGATTTTTCACAGTCATAAAGAACTTCGATCAGAGCAAGAGCGAAATCCGTTGCAACACCGGCACCCGCGCCTGTAATGACATTGCCATCGATACAAACGCGCTTTTCGGAGATTCGTGCGCCGGCAAGATAACCTTCAAAACCTGGATAACAGATCGCTTCTTTGTTTTCGAGATAACCCCGTTTACCAAGAACGAGCGGGGCGGCGCAGATTGCCGCAAGAAAACCTCCGTTTTTATGTACTTCACAGAGAGTCTTGTCCACGATGGCATTTTCATCCAGATGTGTCGTGCCAGGAAGTCCGCCGGGGATCACAACCATATCAAAATCAAACGAAACGATATCCTCCGCCTTGGTATCCGCGGTAATGCGGATACCGTGCGAACCTGTCACAGTGGGACCGCCGACACCCGCCACGGTCACTTCCGCACCCGCGCGGCGAAGAAGATCGACTGCCGTCAGTGCTTCCACTTCTTCTGTTCCGTTTGCAAAAAACAAAATAACCTTTTTCATAAATATTTCAAAATCCTTTCCGTTACGACATATCCAGCAGCGTCACCAATTCCGTAAGGATAGTTTCCGTGATCTCCTCGGGAGTAAGCGGTGCTTTATCACTGTAACAAACGATATTTTTCCAACCCAAACGACCGAGCGCGTACGCCGCCGCCTTATGACATTGCTGCATATAGATATCATCCAACTCATGAATATCTTTTGCCTGTCCCGTTTCTGCGCTTCTGCTATCAATGAGCTTTTTCGCGATCTCATATTTCATATCGAGATAAAATACGGCATCGGGCTGAGGAAGTCCCAGCTTTCCATATTCAAAATCTTCCGCCCAATCGATAAAATCATCCCAATCGTCCCGCTTGATCTTTGCGAGCTGATAGATCTCGTTGGAGGTCGTATAACGCGTTGCCAGCACGATGCTGTCTGTGCGTTCATAAAATTCTTTCCATTCCTTGTTATAGGAAGCGTAACGGTCTACCGCATAGAACGAAGAAGCGGCATACGCATTCACTTCCGAGGGTCTTTCACCGAAATCCCCTTGCAGATACATATTGACCAGCGACGCGGACGGACTTTTATAATCGGGGAAGGATATGACCTTCACATCTTTCCCCTGTCTGCGGAGTTCTTCCGCAACGATCGCGGTCTGTGTCGTTTTCCCAGAGCCGTCAAGCCCTTCGATAACGATAAGTTTTCCCATAATTTATATTCACCTTTCTGATACTGTTACTCTATCATATGTCAAAACGTCTCATTTGTGCCCGAAGTGTTGTCATCCTCGCGCATCTTCATTTCAAGATATTGTTCGCGCGTAATGAGCACCGAACGCGGACGCTGACCATCGGGCGGACTGACGATACCACGTTGTTCCATCATATCAATGATCTTTGCGGCTCTGCCGTAACCGAGCTGAAGTCTTCTCTGGATCAAAGAAGTCGAGATCTTCCCGGATTCCACAGCAAGCTCGATCGCGCTATCAAGCATCGGATCGGAATCATCCGCGCCGCCATCGGAAATGGAAACAGCACCGCCGCCCTTACCCTTTTTCTGTCCGCAGGATTCCGCGGCTCTATTGATCTGCGCCATAACTTCATCGGAATACGCCGCGCCCTGCGATTGCGCCTTGATAAAACCAACGATTTCTTCAATTTCCGTTTCGGAAACGAAAGAACCTTGTACACGAATCGGTTTGGAAGCGCCAACGGGGGCATAAAGCATATCACCGCGTCCGATCAGTTTTTCCGCGCCCTGCGCATCGATGATGGTACGGGAGTCAATCTGAGAAGCAACGGTAAATGCGATTCTCGAAGGAATATTCGCCTTGATAAGACCCGTGATAACGTCAACGGAAGGTCTTTGCGTACCAATCACAAGATGCATACCCGCCGCTCTCGCCTTCTGTGCCAGACGGCAGATCGATGCTTCCACATCGTCCGGCGCGCTCATCATCAGGTCGGCAAGCTCATCGATAATGATGACGATCTGCGGCAAAAATTCCTTCGTCGGATCATCTGCAATCGCGGCATTGTATTGCGCGATATTTCTCGTATTCTGCGCTTCAATGAGTTCAAAACGGCGTTCCATTTCCGTTACAGCCCAATGGAGAGAGCCTGCCGCCTTTTTCGGATCGAAAACGACAGGGACGAGCAGATGCGGAATCCCGTTATAAATATTGAGTTCGACTTTTTTCGGGTCAATAAGAATCAGTTTGACCTCGTCAGGACGCGCTTTATAAAGCAAGCTGACGAGCAAGCTGTTGATACAAACAGATTTACCCATACCCGTCGCGCCCGCGATCAGAAGATGGGGCATTTTGGCAATATCCAGATAAACGGGTGCGCCCGAAACGTCCATACCCAAACAAGTGGTAAGACGGCTCTTGGCATCCATGAAACGCTTGTCCTCGATCAATTCACGGACGTAAACCGTGTTCGTGACTTTGTTCGGCACTTCGATACCGATCGCGCTCTTGCCCGTGATGATACCGTCGCTTCTTACACCGCTCGTCGCGAGAGAAAGGGCGATATCGTCGAGCAGATTGGTAATGGAACGTACACGCGTACCTGCTGAGGGTTCCAATTCATAACGGGTAACGGTCGGACCTCTCGAAACGTGAGAGATGCTGACGCGGACGTGGAAATTATCCAGCGTCTGAATGATCTTATCCGCATTTTCGCGCAATTCCAGAGATACGTTTTCATTCGCGCCGTTATCTTCCGGCTCGGAAAGATAATCCAAAGGAGGAAATACGTATTTCGGCGGCATAGGCATTTCATCGGGAATGTCTTCACCGACGGTTTCGGGGGCTGCCACCATCGGTTCAGGCGGAAGGATCGAGATCTCCTCTGCCGCGGGTGTTTCCTGTGTTTCCGCGATCAGAACAGCCGTTTCCGAAACTTTCGGCTCAGGCTTCTGCTCCGTTTTTTGTTCGGGCTTCACGGAGAGCACTTTCTTTTCGGGTGTGATCTTTTCCGCAAAAACAAGTCTTCTCGTTGGTCTTACGGGAGATTTTTCACTGCCGTCATCCGAAGGCATTTCTCTGCGCGCAGGCATTTCAAAAATATTTTCATCCTCGACCTGCATCTGCGCCGCACCTGCGCTCTCGCCAATCCCTTTCGTATGAGGAGAAACCTTCTTTTTCGTCTGAGCTTCCGTATGTGTGAAGAAACGTTCCTCCTGATCGATACTGCGGGTCAAGATCGCCTGTTCCCTGTCGTCGCGTTCCGCGCGTTCGGGGATTTCTTTTTCTTTATAAGCATCCGCTTGCGCCTTGGCAGTCAGAACGTCTTCGGAAACCGTCTTTTCCGCTCTGCCGAATTCCGCGTCTTCCGCAAAAATTTCGCTGTCGATGGAAGCGGCGCGTTTTCTTGGATGTTCTTCTTTTTTCGGAGGAATCGTGGCTTCCTCTGCCGCAGTTCTCGGACGGCGCACTTCTTCGGTGCGCGGTTTTGCGCGATGTACGTCTTCCCACTGTTCATATACGGGTTCCGTATCCGTTTTTTCCGCGCGTGATCTTTCTTTTTTCGGATTTTCCGTTTCTGTTTGTTTCTGTACCTTTTCCTGCATCTGCAAACGGCGTTTATCTTTGCTCAGGCGAAGGTAAAAACGGATCCTTTGCATACATTCGCTGGGGGTCAGACCGAAAAGCGTCATCAGGAAAATCGAAAGCATCAGAATACCAAAGATCATCGTTCCCGGATAACCGACCACACAAAGCAAAGCAGACGCGAAAAATCCGCCGAAGAAACCGCCGCCTTTATAAGCGATGCCACCCGGGAAAAGCGTCTTGAGATTTTCCCATGCGAACGCAGTTTCAAAGGTATATTTGGGCAATTTCGCGGCAAGGGACCAGATCGCATGGAGCAAAACGGAAGCCACGATCAGCGTAAAGATCGAAACGATATATTTATATTTGACCGCGCCCGATACCACGTCGCGTTTCCAGAAAAGCGCGAGCTGAAGCAAAAGCAAAGGAATCAGGACTGCACCCAAACCGAAAAGCCCGAAGCAGCCGTCCGCGATCACTTTACCCAGAATACCAACATCATTTCTGAAAACAAAACAAACGGTGATAAAAAGCGCGATCACAGCCAGCAAGATCATTACAAGCTGATTTCCCGTTGAAGAAGGATCGTTTTCCTTTTTCTTCACAACCGCCTTATTTTTGACCGGCTCATTCAGAGAAAGAGGTTCTTTCTCTGCTGTCTTTTTTGCAGAGGAAGTTTTTTTCGCCGTAGACGCATTGCCGCTTTTTTTCTTTTGCGGACGTTCATTTTCCTCCTCAGCGCGTTGCTTCGCGCCGTTTTTCTTTTTTTCTGTTGCCAATGTTTTCTCCTCCTTGTTTCAAAACGTCAAAGCGTACCATTTCAGCCGAAAACCACAGCAAGTACGCCGATAATCATACAGTAATAAGCAAAAAATCCGAATTTTTCTTTTGCAGAGATATAAGCCAGCAAGCGCATGGCAAAAAATCCCGAAACTGCCGCCGCCACCATACCGATCAGATAATATCCGAGCGTTTGTGCCTCAATCCGTGCAGAAAAAGCCTCGGGAATATTCATGATATTCGCGCCGAGGATTGCAGGTACAGACATCAGAAATGAAAATCTAACCGCATTTTTTCTGGAAAGTCCGAAAAGCATACCGCCTGAAATCGTAGAACCCGAGCGAGAAAGTCCGGGAATGACCGCGAAAAGCTGAAATATTCCCACACCCAACGCACCTCTCGGTGAAAGCTGCGCCTTTTTCTCCTTCCCGGCGAAACGGTCTGCACAAAGAAGCAGAATCCCATTGAGAAACAGGATTACACCAACGATACGCGTATAACCCGCAATTGCCTCCAAGGTATCTTTCACGAAAAAGGCGGCAACCAGCGGAAGCGTCGCAAGGATCAGTAGCAAAACCATTCGTTCCATCTCGTTATAGGATGAAAAACGGAAATTTCCGCGAAAAATCTTACCTGTCAACGTAAAAAAGGCAGGTATGAGCGCAAAAATATCCTTTCTATAGACGGTAAACACAACGATAAGCGTCGCAAGATGCAAAAGAATATCAAAGGATAGATAGGATTCCGCATTTTCCATACCGAAAAAAGCGTGCGCAAGCGCAAGATGTCCCGAGCTGGAAACGGGTAAAAACTCCGTCAATCCTTGTAAAATTCCGCATAAGACGGCTTCCCATAAAGTCATATGACTCTCCATTCCTCCGAAGAAAAGGACTTCGGAATATAAACTCACCGCCGCGCGAAATTTTATGATTCGATTTTTCATGCCTCGGAAGATCGCCTGCGATCTCCCATTACATCATAATATCAAATCAATTATACCATATCTTTTTGAAAAAAACAACATTTAAAAGATATATATTAAAAAACAAGCTGAAATTTTATGAAGTGGGCGATGCCCACACCGAACTGTTCGCCTCTTTTCCATTTGTCTTCATTCGAATACAGAAAAACGGCGAGGCTTGAGCTGAGCAAAATCTTTGGCATAAAAAGCGGTGGTATTTTCATTGTATTTCTTTTTTTGGCAATCTATGCAAAATCCAATCATTCTCTTTTTCGGGAGAGGCATTTTCCCATAGATGTGAACTTAAGAGATGTTCTCCCCCGCGTGTCATCCTCGAGGGAGCAAGGCGACCGAAGGATCTCGCGGGAAAATGGTTTTTTCGCCCAGATCCTTCGCTCCTTTCGTATCGAAAGTACGCTCAAGGATGACACCTTCGGTGTCGGGCGCAATGTTGTTTTTCTTAAGTTCACACTTATGAGGCGTTTTACCTCCCGTTTTTCATGAAACATAAGGCAAAAAGAAAATTTTCACAAAAATTTTGCCCTTTTTTGTAAAAATTTTCAAAAAACAAATTGCATAAATCGTTTTCATGTGATAAAATACGATTGATTAAAAAAACAGCCGCATCAAAGCGGCAGAATGGAGATCAATATGTATAGAAACAACGATGTGCTTCAACCCGACAGCTTGGAAGAAATCCTTGCGCTCCGTCCCGAAGGTGCAGACAAAGCTCCCGTTGCGGTCGAAAATCTGGAAAACCGTATGAAAGGCGGTCTGATCGGCAGATTTGTCGGTTGTATGCTCGGTATTCCCGTAGAAATGTATTCCGTTGCCAATATGCAGGCGCTCGCCCTTGAAAACAATATGGCATTTCCGCCCGTCAATTATTGGACAGGTACGGATAAACCCGATAAGATCCATTACCGCATCAATAAGAGAACCGAATATCTGCTCCAGAATATCGATAAAGTTGCCGTTGACGATGATATCACATACGTCATCCTCAATATGCTCCTGCTTGAAAAATACGGCAAGAATTATACCTTGAATGACGTTGCTGAACTTTGGCTCGATATCCTTCCCTACGCTTGCACAGCAGAAGATGAAGCACTCACACAGCTCAAATGCGGTACAAGACCCGAACACGCAGCAAGATTCAATGAATACGTTGAATGGATCGGTGCCGCTATCCGTGCGGATGCTTTCGGTTATGCCGCTCCCGGTGATCCCGCGACAGCCGCAAAAATGTCTTATAACGATGCGTATCTCACACACCGTAAAAATGGTATCTACGGCGAAATGTTCTGTGCCGCGACCGTTGCCGCCGCTTTCACAGCAAAAACGCCTCTTGATGCCGTCAAAGAAGGCATGAAACAGATCCCCCGCGATTCCGATCTCTATAAAGAACTTGAATGGGCACTTTCTTATGAAGGTAAGATCACCAATTATATCCGCGCACGTCAGCTCCTGGACGAACATTTTGAAGATATGAGCCCCATCCATACCAATAATAATATGTGTGCCATCGTCTTTGCCCTCATCCTCGGCGGAAACGATTACACCAAATGTATCAGCGATTGCGTTGCGATCGGTCTGGATAACGACTGTACAGGCGCAACCGTCGGCAGTATCGCAGGTGCTTGTCTTGGTTTTGATGCAATCCCTGAATATTGGTACAAAAACTTCAATAACAGGGTCCGTACATATCTCATCGGTCATGAAGAACTCGCGCTTGATGACGTAATCAATCGTTTCCTCAAGCTCGCACAGAATTAAAGGAGATATTTCATATGGCTGTCAATGTTGACGTGATGCTTTTCAAAGCACACGATTATACCGACTCAAAAACAGGCGAAGTTTTTTCCTTGCCTTATAGAGTCTATTACCCTTCCGATTATGAAACCAATCCCGAAAAAACCTATCCCATCCTTTTCTTCCTCCACGGTCATGGCGAATGTGGCACGGATAACAAACTCCAGATCCGCGTTCTCGAAAAAGAAAACCGCCTGATCGATATGGTCATGGAGCGTGACGATTGTATCATCGTTGCCCCCCAATGCCCTTGCAATCCCAAATACGAATGGGTCCCCCTGAATCACGCATGGAGCACAGGCTCCCGTGAACTCACAGAAGAACCCACCATCGGTCTTGCCGCCGCAACAGAACTTCTCAAAACCTATCTCATGAGCGGCAGAATCGATCTTTCCCGTGTATACGGCGCAGGTATTTCCATGGGCGGCTACGGCACGTGGGAGCTCATCACACGCAACAGCGAGCTTTTCGCCGCGGCAATTCCCGTTTGCGGTTCAGGTATTCCCTCTCTCGCATCCCGTCTTACCGACATTGCCATCTGGGCATTCCACGGTACGCTCGACCCGACCGTACCCGTCAGCGGTTCCCGCGATATGGTCGCAGCCATTCAGGCGGCAGGCGGTACGAAGATCCGTTACAACGAATTCCCTCGCACTTGGCACGATGCATGGATCCCCGCTTACAAGACCGAGGGGCTTGTCGATTGGCTCTTTGCTCAAAGGAAGGACGTTTAAGAAAACTTTTTGTAAAAATTTTTCTTAACAACTTTCAAAAACTTTCCTTGTGGGTGCCTCAATATTTATGTTGTGCAAAAAAATGCTTCTCAAAAATGAGAAGCATTTTTTATTATAATAGTCTGCACAAAATAACGTCAGTGCCACCACAGAGCGTTTCTTTTGGTTACTTTTCTTTTCGCAAAGAAAAGTAACACGTTCCCCTTACAAAATAATGCAGATGAGACCGCCGCTGCCCTCGTTGATGATGCGGCCAAGCGTTTCGGAAAGTTTGGCGCGCGCATCGTCGGGAATGTGAGAAAGTTTGTTGTGAAGACCTTCATTAATCAGCTCGTAAAGGGACTTGCCGAACATATTGGTGTCCCAGATCTTACGCGGATCGGTTTCAAATTCACGGAGCAGGAAATTGACAAGCTCTTCGGATTGCTGTTCCGTGCCAACGATGGGCGAAACTTCCGCTTCGATATCCGCTTTAATCATGTGAATACTCGGCGCGGACGCATGGAGTTTCACACCGTAACCGCCCGATTGTTTCACCATCTGCGGTTCTTCCAGCTTCATATCGTAAATATCGGGAACAACGATGCCATAACCTGTGGAATTTACGTCATCCAATGCTTTTTTGACTTTGTCATACTGTTTTTTGACGTTGGAAAGTTCAAGAAGAAGTTTGAGAAGCGCTTCATCATCTTCGATGGAGAAACCAGTAAGTTCACCGATCAGACCATAGAAAAGACCATCGGCAAGCTCCATAGCGATCGTTGCCTTACCGCAACCGAGGTCGATTTTTGCGATACGGACTTCTTTGATGTACATATTTTCCGTTGCTTTGGCAAAACATTTTGCAATATCGCCCGTCTTCGTAATTTCGGAAGCACAAGCGGAGATCGTTTCGTGAACACTGCGATAAATCGGATGCGAACGGTCAAGTGCATTCATAAAATCAGGCAGATCAACGGAAATTTCCGTCACGGGAAATTCAAGAAGCACGAGTTCGAGGATATGACGGATATCGTTTTTATCAAGCTCAAGGCAGTTGACAAGCGCAACGGGCGCATGATATTTTTCTTCCAAAGAAAGTGCGAGAGC
Source organism: Clostridia bacterium (assembly GCA_017472285.1). Classification (GTDB taxonomy): domain Bacteria; phylum Bacillota; class Clostridia; order Oscillospirales; family CAG-272; genus QALR01. The sequence continues at coordinate 25,862 of JAFUQQ010000054.1, forward strand.
TACGGAATCTTCTCTTTCAGGATGCGCGGAATTGAGAACGATCACAAAAGGTTTGTGAATCTCATGAAGTTCGGCGGCAATTCTGGCTTCGCTATCAATATAATTATCGCGTGAAAGTTCACCGAAACTGCCGTCACAAGTCACAAGAACACCGATCGTGGAATGTTCGCGGATGACTTTTCTCGTTCCGATCTCTGCCGCTTCATCAAAAGGAATACTTTCTTCCGACCAAGGTGTAAGTACCATACGCGGTTTGTCACCTTCAAAATTACCAAGTGCTTCGGGAACGATATAACCCACACAATCGATCATCTTCACAGAAAGCGATGCACCGCCGTCGAGCGTCACTTCAACGGCTTCATCGGGAATGAATTTCGGTTCTGTCGTCATGACCGTTTTGCCCGCCGCAGATTGCGGCATCTCATCTTTTGCGCGTTTGCGGTCATAATCGTTTTTGATATTCGGAATGACGAGCGTTTCCATGAATTTTTTGATAAACGTGGATTTTCCCGTGCGAACGGGACCCACCACACCGATATAAATATCACCGCCTGTTCTTTCCGCGATATCACCGTAAATATTATTGTTTGCCATAAAAATAAACCTCCCATTTCATTTTTGCGATTTTTTTCTGTCGCTCAATGTATATGAGAGGTTTTCTTTTTTTATGACAGGGGATGCGTGGGGAAAACTTTTTTATAAAAAAGTTTTCCCCATACCCTTTTCAAAAAATTTTCATTGGGGTGCCTCGTGGTTTATCGTATAAAAAGTTTTTGAAGAGAGGTTTGGAGAGGGACTTTTTTCAAAAAGTCCCTCTCCATAAAATGTTTAATTGTATTTTGCAAGTTCTGTCTGAATGATTTCTTTGATCTTTTCAGCAGCTTCTTTGATGGCAAATTCGCCCTTGAAGGATTTATCGCGGAAGGAAACTTCCACAACGCCCTTGTCGCAGGTCTTAGGCGATACGACTGCACGAACGGGAACACCAAGGAGGTCGGCATCTGCAAACATCGCACCGGGACGGATATTTCTGTCGTCATAAAGGACTTCAACGCCAAGGTCGAGGAGCTTTTCATAAAGTGCGTTGGCTGTGCTGTTGACTTTTTCATCATCGGAACGGAGGTTGCAAACTTCAACGTGCCAAGGAGCGATGGACATCGGCCAGATGGGACCGAATTTATCGTGGCTTTCCTGACAGATGGAAGCACAAAGTCTGCCGACACCGATACCGTAGCAACCCATGATCGGATGCTTGAGTGTACCGTCGGAATCGAGATAAGTCATATCCATAGACTTTGTATATTTTGTACCGAGCTGGAAGATGTTACCAACTTCGATACCCTTATTGATTTCGATAACGGGCTGACCGCAAACAGGACAAACCGCGCCCGCATAAATCTTCGCAACGTCAACGTATTCGACGTTACCGATGTCACGTGCGACGTTCATACCTGTGTAGTGATAATCGGTTTCATTGGCACCGCAAACAAGGCTTTCAATGCCGACGAGGGACTTATCCCAAACGGTCTTGATGTTTTTATCGAGGTCAATCGCACCGATAAAGCCTGCAACGATACCGCTTTCTTCTGTGATAACGGTTGCGGGGTGAATTTCATAACCGAGATGATTGCGGAGCTTGGTTTCGTTGACTTCGAGGTCGCCGCGGATGAATACGATAATATAGGAATCATCTTCATTTTTCTGATATACAACGGCTTTGCAGAGCTTCTTCGCATCACTGCCGAGGAATTTCACAACTTCTTCAATGGTCTTTGCGTTCGGTGTATGAACCTTGGTGAGAGGAGCGATTTCGCCCGCTTCGTTTTTCACAAGGCAATCTGCCGCTTCCATATTGGCTTTATAGCCGCAAGTAGGACAAATCGCGAGGGTATCTTCACCGATTTCGGAAAGGAGCATAAATTCGTGAGAAATGCTACCGCCCATCATACCGGAGTCGGATTTAACGGAAATGACGTTTTTCGCACCTGCACGGCGGAAAATGCGTTCGTATGCCTTATGGCAACGCTCGTAATAAGCTTCGAGATCCTCCTGAGAGGTATGGAAAGAATAAGCATCTTTCATTGTAAATTCACGAACACGGATCAGACCGCCTCTTGCACGAGGTTCGTCACGGAATTTCGTCTGTACCTGATAGATCATAAACGGGAAATCCGCATAGGATTTTGCGGTATCGCGCGCGAGATGTACAGCCGCTTCTTCATGTGTCATACCGAGAACCATCGGATTGCCGCCGCGGTCCTTGAAGCGCGCCATTTCGCTGCCGATGCTCGTATATCTGCCCGATTCTTCCCAAAGGGTCGCAGGCATAACGACGGGGAACATAACTTCCTGACCGTCTATCTTATCCATTTCTTCTCTGATAATTCTTTCAATTTTGGAGGTGATACGCTTTGTGGGGGTGAAAAGCGAATAAATACCGTTGCCGACATATTTCATGTAACCGCCTCGCATCATAAGTGCATGGCTTTCAATGACACAGTCCTTCGGTGCTTCCTTGAAGCGTTCACCGAGCATTTTGCTGACTTTCATATTGTTTCTCCTTTATAAAGGTATAATTTTCACTCTATAAAAGATATTATATCATTTTGATACGCGCTTGTCAATATTTCAAAATCGAAAGGTTAGATTTTTGAATAAAATTCCGTAGATTTTCGTAGGGGAGGCGTTTCGCCAATGTCATTAAGATAAGAAATTTGAAGGCTCGCCCTACGGGAGAGCTGGCGCGGTTCAGTGAAGTGTACTTCACTGTGGCGACTGAGAGGGCGTAATTTGCTTAGATATAAGCCCTCTCCGCCTCGTAAACTCGGCACCTCTCCCGAAGTGAGAGGCTTTTTAAAAATCTACTTTTCCTTAACTTAATGACATTGGGCATTTCGCCTCCCCACATATTTTACCACAAAATGAAGTCAGTGCCACCACAGAGTGTTTCTTCTTTGCTTACTTTCTGCTTTTCATAAAGAAGAAAGTAAGTTTCTCGCCGCTTCGTATTCTTCCTCGCTCGCGGCATAGTAGACGTTCTGCTCGTAAGTGAGAATCACACGGTCAGCCGTACCGCCTGCGGCACGGATATTGACTTCTGCTACGTATTTTTCGCAAAAAGTAACTTCTTCATAATGCCATTCCATGCCGTAGTGGAAAGGCATATAGTTGCCGTCCGTGGAAACGCTCTTATAGCTTGCAAGCTGGAGAGAAGAATCTCTACTTTCGCCCCATTTGCAATCGAATTTGACGATACCGACATCGGGTGCAAAGAAGAACGTCTTTCGGCCTCTCTTGTAATAACCCTTGCTGTTGTTCCAATAATAAGCGTAGTTTCCGTCCTGCTTGCCCTTTTCAATGGTAACGACGATACAATTTCTGAAAACACCCGCTTTTGTTGCGATGGTGCCGTAACGCTTCGCTTCGATGCGGATTTCTTCATCGGGATCACCCTCGTTTTTGACTTCCGTAAAGACTTCGCCCTTTTCGGCAGCTTCTTGCCAACGGGGGTCAAAGAGTGTTCCGCACATTTCATCAAGATAGCGATAGACCTTCATACCCCAGATTTTATTGTCGATACCGCGTCTGCCGAGATCGTAGAACGGGCTGATCTGGTAACGGTAACGAAGATCAAGTTTGCCGTCTTTGCGGACGACTTCCTGCAAGGAAACGGAGGACGGGAGCAAACGGTAGCCTGCACGCATATAGCTTGCACGTTTATCGAGATGGTCAAGACCCGCTTCCGCGAGGATAGCATCGACGGGTTTGGTTGCGATCTGCATCGCGCGGCAGAAGTCACGGCGCGCTTTTTCCACTTTTTCCGCATCATAAGGGTCGGTGCGTTTCATGCTGTCGCAAATACGGTCTGCGCGTTCGATATAGGCAAAGGCATCCGCATCGGCATAGTTTTCAAGATTGCTGTCAACGGCAATCCATTCCCAAGAAACGATTCCCGCATAATCTTTATCGAAAAAGGCAACTTCTTTTTCGATTTCCCCCGCGATATTGGAGGGAAGCATCGGATTTCTGTAATGCCAACGGTTGCCCACGGCAAGCGGCATCAGACCCGTGCCGCCCGCGATATGATAATCCGTCAGTTCGTAAACTTCTTCGCTGCTGTCATCCGCAAACTGTACTTTAACAAGACCGATTCCCTGTTTATAGGTAACTTCTGCGGTATAAGCATTGTGATATTTGTTGTGAATATCTTGATAAAAGACGGTGCAGTTTTCAAATGTGCCCGCTTCGGTTTCCACGGTGCGGTCCTTCGAGATGCAAGTCATAATACTGCCATCTTTTGCGCGGATGCTGTCTCCGATGGCAAGCTTTTCGTCATAGAAAAGCATATCCACTCTCGACGCATAATAGAAAACGCTGTCATAACGGCACGCATCGGAATAACCGTTAGAAAAACCCGGTTGCGCCACAAACCAAAGCTTTCCGTCGATTGCCGTTACGGTTTCGCCGCAAGCGGAATAGCAATATTCCACATTTTCGGCTTTAGGCGCATTTTTCAGCTTTTCCGCAATGGCGATCGCCGCGAGTGCATTGGGATAATACGCCTCCTCGTGCGGAAGAAGCTCTGTTGCTTTCTTGAAATAAGAGAGTGCTTCATCATAATTTTTTTCGTCAAGATAGGTTCTGCCAATCCAGAAGCGGAGCGAGCCTTCTTCTGTTTTGGAGTCAAGCGCCATCACCTTTTCAAGACCTTCTTCCAAAATTTTTCTCTTTTCTGCCGCAGACTTGTTCCAAGCGGCGCAGTAGCGGTCAAAGGTTTCGGTTGAAATCTCTTGCGCACCGCCCTTTTCTTTGATAAAATTCTTTTCTTCCTCGGAAAGCACCTCACCCGCCGTCCACGAACGGTAGCGCAAAGCCTCCGCTTTCAGTTCGTCCTTCTTTTCAGAATCGGGCATCATGTCAAGAAGTTGCATCACTTCTTTATATTTACCGTTAAAATCGGGGGTTACGGTGTAACGGCGCAAGGAAAGCACCGCAGACATAACTTTTGCCGTAAAGTTTTCGCCTGTTTTTCTTTCTTCTTTATCTATCATTCCAAATACCTCTTTTCTCAGTTTCGCAATTCCGAGCGAAAGACGGCTTTTGACCGTACCTTCGGGAATTTCAAGTGTTCTTGCGGTTTCCGCCGTGGAAAGTCCGTGCAGATAGCGCAAACTGATGGTCACACGAAGATGCTCGGGCAAGGAGGAAAGTCCCGACATCAGCTTCTGGATATCTTCCGAAAGAATCATTTTATCTTCGGGCGTGCCGTCCTCACTCGTCAGCGTGTCGGGCAATTCTTCGATATCCTCCACAGCGTATCGGTGGCGAAGCTCACGATAACAACGGTATTTTGCAATTCTGCAAAGCCACGCGCGGAGTTTTTCAGGCTCTTGCAGTTTATCAAGATTCTGATAAGCCGAAAGAAAAACTTCTTGCGCTGCATCTTCCGCATCTTCATAGTGATGTAAAATTTTCAGCGTGATGGCAAATACGGTATTTTTATATTTTTCAACGATAACCGCAAATGCGCCTTTATCACCGTTAAGCGTTCGCATCACAAGCAATTCGTCTGTCAATCGGAGTCCTCCTTTCCATCTTTATAATTTTTGTTTGTCATTCGGTACCGATTACGCCCATATAGAGCCATTCAGAGAAAAAAGGTTCATGGAATTTTGAAAATTTTTGAAAATTTTTTTCTAAAAAGAAAATATGGAAGAAAAATCTCCCATATTTCATATAAATTTTAGCAAAATAAAGTAAGTTAATTATAACATTCGGGTTTGAGAACAGCGATATAAGGAAGCGAACGGTAATCTTCATCGTAGTCAAGACCATAGCCGACAACGAACTCGTTGGGAATTTCTTTTCCAACATAATCGGGTGCAAAGGTGATCTCTCGGCGCGAGGGTTTATCCAGAAGCGCACAAGTCTTCACGCTACGACAACCCTTACCTTTTAAATATCTGCTAAGACCGCCGAGCGTTCTGCCTGTATCGATACAGTCTTCAATGATGAGAATATCTTTTGAGTCAAGGTCATCGCGCTTGAGATCGAGATGCACCTTCAAAACACCGGCGGTTGTACCCGAGCCATAGGAAGACACTTTCATAAAATCGACCTGTGAAGGTATCGTAAGACGCTGCATAAGTTCACCCGTGAAGATCATGGAACCTTTCAGAATACAAACGAGAAGCAGATCTTTATCCGCATAATCACGACTGATCTGCGCCGCCAAGTTGTCTACCATCTGTGCCAATTCTTCTGCTGTGATCAAAACCTTTTCAATGTTGTCACGATAATCCATAAGTATATTCCTTTCTGAACTTTTTAATATTCAATATAATATATGGGAATTTCGCCATGTTTGCCATCTGCGATCGGAAAACCGGGAAACCAAAGAATACCGTCTGCATCACAAATAAGAGGACGGTTCTTTTCGGCAAGCGTTTTTCCGCACAGGATTTTTTTAAGTTTTCTTGTCATACCGCCGAAACGGTAGGATTCGCCATCGTTTCTCGGTCTTGCGAAAAGAGTCGGGAGAGAATGTTCGGGAATTTTTGCATGAGCGGAAAACCTGAAATGCTCCGTCGGTGCCGTTCCGATATAGAGATAACTGTTTTCGGAAAGACGGTTTTCACCGAAATGAAGCGGGATTTCCGCCGTCAGCGCATCGTTTTCCACATCGTTTTGGAAGAAATGAAGGAAATCACCGTCAAGTTTTGCCGTGATACCGCCCGAAAGCGATACGGAAGCACCTGTTTTTTTTCGACGGATCAAAGTTTGCAAAGCATTTGCCTGTGTACGCGGGAGCGTATCACCGCCTGCCTGTCGGTAAGACCGATCGAGAACGGCATATAAAACAGGATCGGCAAGCTCCGCCATATCGGAAACGAAAAGTCCTTCACGTTCATGAAGAAAAGCATTTGCCGAAACTTCCGCGAAACAATGAAGTTCTGCAATGGACTGCGAAGCGTGACGCGCATTTTCTTCGGCAGACGGATTGACTTTTTTCAGAAGCGGGACGATCTCCGCGCGGATGAAATTCCTCGTATAAGCCGTGTCGGCATTGGTCGCATCCGTACAAAAAGGAAGTCCGTGTTCTTCCGTATAAGCAATGATCTCCTCTCTCGTCAAGTCCAAAAGCGGTCTTACGATCATGAGATCACCGAGCGGTCTTGTCATCGGAATCCCCGAAAGCCCCGAAGCCCCCGCACCTCTGCAAAGATGAAAGATCATCGTTTCCAGATTATCGCTTGCCGTATGTGCAAGAGATACAGTCGTACAATCCATCTGTTTTGCGGTTTCTTCAAAAACACGGTAACGGATGTCCCTTGCCGTTTCTTCAAAGCCCTTGCCGCCGCAAAGCTTCTGCACGTCAATGCGTACCGAACGAAACGGTATCTCATACGTTTCACAGAAGCTTCTGCAAAATTCTTCATCCGCATCCGCATCTTTTCCGCGAAGCATATGGTTGATATGTACGGCGCACACCCTTTCTTTTCCCAGAAAAGTGAGCAGTATATGGAGAAGCGTCACAGAATCCGCACCTCCCGAAAAACCAACGAGCGTTTTTTCCCCGTCACTGTAAAATTCCCGTATGTTCCGAAGCAAAATTTCGCGCTTATCCTTCTTCATGTTCCAAGTCCTGCGTAATGAATTTTGTAAACTGACCAATCCAACCGAGTTTGACCGTACCCGTTGAGCCGTGGCGGTTTTTCGCAACGATACATTCCGCAACGCTTTGTTCGCCCGCCTTGGGTTCTTTATAATATTCGTCACGGTAAAGGAACATAACGATATCCGCGTCCTGTTCGATCGCACCCGAGTCACGAAGGTCGGAAAGCATCGGACGTTTATCCGTACGGCTTTCGGGACCACGGGAAAGCTGTGCGCAGCAAATCACAGGAATCTTCAGTTCTTTTGCAAGAATCTTCAGACCACGGGAAATATCACCGACTTCAAGCACGCGGTTATCGGAATTTTTTCGTTCACCCTGCATGAGCTGAAGATAGTCCACAACGACAAGACCGAGATTTTTGACACGGCGGAGTTTTGCTTTCATTCTCGTTACGGTAATACCCGTCGTATCATCGATCAGAATATCACTTTCGGAAAGATCGGCGGCGGCATCCGCAAGTTTTTTATACTGTTCTGTTGTCAGATCACCCGAACGGATCGCGTAGCTGTCGACGAGTGCTTCGCTGGAAAGCATACGGGAAGCAAGCTGTTCCGCAGACATTTCCAAAGAGAAAACGCAGACGTTTTTTTGTGTGCTTTTCGCGATATTGGTCGCGACGTTCATCGCAAAGCTCGTTTTACCCATACCGGGACGCGCACCGATCAGGACAAGGTCACCTTCGCCAAGTCCGACAATCGTTCTATCCAACATGGAAAAACCTGTCGGTGTTCCCGATGCGGCAGCTTTATCGCGCGCCAGAAGGTCAAGTCTTGCATAGGTACGGCTGATGGCTTCGCGGATATGTACGAAGCCTTTGTTTTCACTGCCTTGCGCGATCGCAAAAACTTTTGCTTCCGCGCTATCGATGATATCCTTGACATCTCCTTGCGCGGAAAATGCCATTTCCCGTATCTCATCGGAAACACCGATCAGCGAACGGAGCAGACTTTTTTCACGGACGATCTTTGCATAGTCAAGGACGTTTGCCGCAGAAGGTACGGTTTCCGCAATGATCTTGATATATTTTTTGCTTTCTTCCTCGTTATATACGCCATGAGAAACGAGCGTATCGATCAGAGTTACAAGGTCGATCTCTCTGTTTTTGGCAAAGAGATCCTGCATAGCGTAAAAAATTTCGCCATGCTCATCGAGATAAAAATCCTCTGCGCGGATGATCTCTGTCAGATCGGCAAAGCAATTCGGATCGATCAGAATCGAACCGAGGACCGATTGCTCCGCTTCCAGCGCACAGGGGAGATTTTTTTGTACGTCTGCCATAATCAATCACGCTTTCAGGCAGGCGCTTTTTAAAAAAAGCACCTCCCCGAACCCCTCCGCAAAAACTTTTCATTGTTTGTTTTCATCCGCACGTCATCCTTGAGGGAGCAAAGCGACCGAAGGATCTTGCGGAGAAACCTCATTTTGCCCGGATCCTTCGCTGCTTTCATATCGAAAGCACGCTCAAGGATGACACCTTCGGTGTCGGGCAAGGTTTTATCTTCTTAAATTTCCACTTATTTGTCTGTTACGACGACTTTGATCTTACCTGTGATTTCGGGATAAAGCTTCACGTCGGCAAGATACGTACCAAAAGCCTTGATCGGATCGGCAAGATTGATCTTACGACGATCGATCTCAATACCGTGCTGTGTTTTGAGCTGTTCTGCGATTTCTTTGGAAGTAACGGAACCGTAGATTCTGCCGTCGGAACCTGCCTGTGCCTTGATCTTAACGGCAATATTCTTGAGTTTTTCAGCAGTATCGCGTGCTGTCTGTTTTTCCATTTCGATCTGATGAAGTCTGGATTCTTCTTTGCCTTTGATTTCATTCAGAATTTTGTTATCGGCAGGTGTTGCAAGATTTTTCGGGAAAAGAAAATTTCTTGCGTAACCATCGGATACGTTAACAACCTGACCTTTTTTGCCCTGACCTTTTACGTCAGCCAAAAGTACAACTTTCATTTTGAGTTTTCCTCCATGTGTTTCTATATGAATTTTGATATTTTTCTATTGATATCTATTTTATGATATCATATTTTTGATAATAAATCAATAATCAGAGATGAAATTTATAAAACTATGGTTTTCTGAAAGCAATAAATTCAAAAGGCTTCTTCAAAACTATACCTTCCTGTAAACGACCAACAAAAATTCCGCATGAGTTTGCAAGGAATCGAGTGCGCGAAGTTTTGCCTGTCCCTCTCGGCTCGTTTTATAATAATAGGGTGTCATTTTAAAGAGCGTATCGATATATTCCTTTGTATGAAGGGCAAGCGGAAACGTGATCTCTCTTTTTTCAACAAGGTCAAAACCCTCCAATACCAAAGTATCAATCTCATTTTCATAAGGCACATCATAAACCGCTGTTTTGAGCTCCCAAAGATGCTTTTCGCGCGGAAATACACGCAAAAGGATACCATGATCTTTCAAAACACGGGAAAATTCCGCAGCATCATAAGGCGCAAACAAATTCACCAAAATATCAATACTCCGGTCTTCCACAGGAAGATCAAAAATACTTGCGACAGCAAGACGAAGCTGCTTATCACGCACCGCCGCCGCATGAATCGCATCCTTGGAAACGTCGATACCGTAAACCGAGGGATTCTGTTCAGCAAGCGCACCTCGGATATGTGAAGTATAAAAACCTTCTCCGCATCCCGCATCTAAAATTTTGGAAGATTCTTTGGCATAATGCAAAACCGTTTCCGTCACAACATCACGGAGTGTATCATAAAAGCCCGCTCCGAGAAAAGCCGTTCTTGCCGATACCATCAGTTTATCATCTCCGTGACGGACACCGCTGGATTTCGCGGGGCGGAGCAGATTAACGTAACCTTTTTTGGAAAGATCAAAACAATGTCCGTTTTCGCAGATCAGCGAACGGTCTTTTTTAGTCAATCGTTTTTTACAAACAGGACAAGTGAAAAAATCCATATTTTCCTCTTTTCATTATATAAACTTCTCAAAAATAACGGAAAGTCTGCCTTTTCTCGTCGTACCGCCAAGTTCCCTGAAATACGCTTTTCCCTTTCCGCGCACAACAATCTTATCTCCGATATCAAGTCTGTAATCGGGTTTCAGGATTTCCATATCATTCACAAAAACCAATCCTTTGGTGATCTGCGCAGACGCTTCCGCTCTGGAAAAGCCGAATATCGCGCAAATGATATTATCCAAGCGCACGGATGCGATACTTTCCCGTATCATCTGCGTTCTGATTTCAGGTAAGAGCAATTCTCCGATCGGCTGTATTTCACATTTCAGCGGTACGTTTCCCGCTTTATTGAAATTGACGAGCAAATAATCAGCAATCTTCTTTAAAATAATAATATCCGCGCCGTTTTCCCTTACGAGAATATCCCCAACGACTTCCCTCTCCAGCCCCAAAGCAAGCAAAGAGCCGAGATAATCCCGATGTGTCAGCGATTTCGCACCCATCGGCGCACGGCAGGAAAGCAAGCAGAGCGGATCATCTTCTTCGAGCGGAAAATTTTCATCCGCATCCATATAGTCGGGCAAAATAAAAAGTACAGTACGTTCCGCATCGAAATAACCGCCGTAAAAATAGAATTTCGCGCCATTTTCCTTGCAAAAAGCCGTAACAGCAGAGCGTTCCGCAAGATTTAAAAAATTCGTATGTGTTAACATATAAGCCCGTTCCGATTGCATGATCTTATCGGAAACGAGTGAAAGCAATCGTTCATTTTCAGTCATAAGAAATTATTTCCTTTTGTAAAGTTTCAAATAAAATATGATATTGCTAAAATAAAAATTTTCAAAATTATTTTGGAAACTATTTACAAATAAAAGCGTTTGTGTTAAAATTTAACCATAAAGTAAAATTATGAAAGGTGGACAATACCATGGGCAATATCTGGCATGACATGAATCCCTCGCGCATTACGCCCGAAAACTTTGTGAGCGTAATCGAAATTACGAAAGGCTCAAAAAAGAAATACGAGCTTGACAAAGAATGCGGTCTTCTCCGTCTGGACAGAATCCTCTATACTTCCACGCATTATCCTGCCAATTACGGTTTTATCCCCCGTACATACGGCGATGACGGCGACCCGCTTGACGTTCTGGTACTCTGTTCCGAACCGATTGATCCGATGACGATCGTGGAAACCTATCCGATCGGCGTGATTACCATGATTGATAACGGACATAGTGACGAAAAGATCATCGCCATTCCGTTCAACGATCCCAACTATAATATGTACCGCGATATCGGCGCGCTTCCCGTTCACATTTTTGAAGAAATGAAACATTTCTTTACGGTTTACAAAGCACTCGAAAAGAAAGAAACCGCCGTTCACGAAATTCAGGGCAGAGATGCCGCGCTTGAGATCATTCAGCAATGCATTGATCGTTACAATAAATCCTTCGGCAAGAAAAAATTGTTTTAATCAAAGAGAGGCGAGAGCCTCTCTTTTTCTTACTTGCGTTCGACGACGAAGAAGAAAGGCGATGTGGGGGAGTTGACGATCTTGAATTTGGAAGCGCAAAGCTCTTTGCGGTTGAGCCCCGAGAGTTCTTCTTCGATAAGCTCGCCCTCGACCGTACCTTCCGCATGACCGGGATAAACGGCAATAAGGAGTGCGCCGTCATCATCAAGAAGATCGATCGCCGCACGAATCGCGATCATCGTGGTCTCGCGCTTGGTCGTGATCGACTTATCTCCGCCGGGAAGAAATCCGAGATTGAACATACCGATACAGATCTTTTCGGAAACGTAATCCTTGACGTTGGAATGGGAATCGAGAATGAGTGTATAGTTTTTGGGTGCGTTTTCGGATTCAAGCAAACGGCGACTGCTTTCAAGTGCTTGCGGCTGGATATCAAACGCATAAACCTTGCCGTTTTCACCCATGGCTTCGGAAAGCCACAGGGTATCGTGACCGTTACCCATTGTAAAATCGACGGCAACACCGCCTTTTTTGATATGAGGAATCAGAAAATTCTTTTCGATTTCAAGAAGATTAATCATATGTGAGAAATCCTTTCATTTGGAGATTTTTTGAAAGTGATAGAGGTCCTGACATTCCGCGAGGAATTGTTTCAATGCGGCGCGGAGTTCTTCTCTTTTGGTTAGATAACACATACCATGTCCCGCTTCATCCACGGAAAAGAAGTCTTTTTTTTCTGAGATACAAGCTTCAAAATTGCGTTCGGACATTTCATAGGGAACGAAATCATCTTTTTTGCCATGAATAAAGTAGATGGGATATTCGCATTTTTTCATAGCGTCAATAGTCGAAGCCTCTTTGAAGCTGAATTTTGCGAAGATACGGGCAAATGCTTCCGCAAACCAGATATTCGGAATGGCAGGGATATGCGTTGCTTTCAATACGGAAAGCACGACTTCATAAGGAGAAGTAAAACCGCAATCGGCAATGATACCCGCGACATTTTTCGGCAGATCAAGCCCCGCCGCCATCATAACAGTCGTTGCGCCCATAGAAATACCGTCAAGGAAGATCGGGAGATCTTCACCGAATTCTTTTGCGGCAAATTCTGTCCAAGCCTTACAGTCATAGCGTTCCTTCACGCCGAGCGTGATATATTTGCCTTCGGATTTTCCGCAAGCACGTTGATCGGGCATGATGATATTGTAGCCGAGATCATGATAATACGGAAGAACGAGCGTGAAATCGTTGATGGCGATGCTGCGATAACCGTGCATCAGGATCAGCGTACCGATTGTATTTTCTTTTTCAAATATTTGTGCGTGAAGCTTCGTTCCGTCATAAGAAACGATATCAATGTCACGGATATCCTGACTGTAAAACCATTCTTTGCCGGCTTTGATCTCATCCTTATAAGCTTCGATGGAAACGACGAGAGAGGAAGTATCCACGCCTGTTTTTTTCTCTTTTTTTCGGCAAAGAGAACCGAAAAAGAGTTTGGAAACGATAAAAAGTGTCACTGCGAGCCAAAGCACGAGCACACCGAGTAAAATATAGAGAACCGTCATATATGTACCTTTCTGTATGATAAAAAGCGAATCGCTCACGCGATTCGCTTTTTTGATAAACGAGTTTTATTTTTTCTTCTTCACAACAAGAAGAGCAGCAACGATTGCGATCAGAACAGCCGCAACGATCACAACGATCACACCGACAGGCATACCGCTTTCGGAATCGGTCTTCTGTGTATCTTCGGATGTATTTTCAGTATTTTCCGTTGCGGAAGTGGTTTCCGTTGCGGAGGAAGCCGTTGTTGTTTCTTCTGTACCCGGCAAAGTGGTAGAAGTTTCTTCGGAGCTTGCGCCTGCCTTTACAATCTTCGCGTAGATCGTAACTGCGTCTGCACTTTCAATGGTCTTTGTGAAATCAAAAGGAGTTGTGAATGCCGCATCCGCATACCATTCGACAGTTTCGCCTTCTTTCAGAACGACAGTCGGCTCATGGAATGTTTCACCGACAACACCCGCGCCTGTACCGTTTACTTTTTCATTGACGAGAGTTGCTCCTTTGACGGTAAGCGTTGCCGCTTCTTCGGCTTTGACCCATCTTGCATAAAGATCGATATCACCGGGTTCGGTCTTGGGAACGGAAACATCATAGAAATTCTCGTATTCCGCTTCGGTATACCAACCTGCAAATACGTAGCCCGTTTTGTTCATCGGGAATTTGAGAACGAGTGCTTCGTTCACTTTTGCAGTCTGAGAATATGCTCTGTCATTTTCGCTAAGACCACGGTAGAAGTTTACTTTATATTTGGAAGTATCTTCAACCTTGACCATCGTTGTCATCACTTTTTCGGTTTCAGCGAAATCACCGTTCTTGGTACCGAGTGTGGTTCTGACGTAATAATAGGTACTGTGGTTCAAGCCTTCAAAGGTATGATCGTATGTACCGTCGGTATTGGGCTTGATGGAAACGGATTTTGCATCTTTGAAATCTTCACTTGTGGAAAGTTCAAGGGTAAGAGAAGTCAAAGTCTGTGTATTGAGGTCTGTGATCTTACCAGCAATAGCCATTGTAGTTTCGGTGCTTGTAATCACCTGATCGTATCTGGGGCTTACGTCTGTGGGCGCGCCTGTGATCTTGATCTTGATTTCATGACCAGGATCGTCAAGGATCTCGATCTGGAGATTGAAGCCTTCTTCCTGTTCGCTGGTAAGGCTGGTATTCCATGTTTCGCTACCGGGGAATTTATAGTCGTGGCAGTCGAAAACAAGACCTGCTTTATTGAATACGCCGGAGCTTGCGGGGTTACGGGGTTCGCCGCCGTCAGCAACAGAAGGAACCACGGGCGCAAGTGCCGCAACACCGATATCCGCATTGACACCGCCGGAGTTGATTCTCATACCTGCGCCGGCACGACCCGCATCTGCAAGACCTTGGTCAACGTGCCAGATGAGGATACCGCGTGTACCGTCATAGTTCGTTTCGCTATCGAAATGAGGGCTACTGTTATCATAGTAACGGTTTTCAATGAGATAGTATTCGGAAGGATTGGGGGTGGAAACTTTCAGGATGTTGTATTCACCCTTGCCGCTCTGACGGGAATAAAGAGTATACGTACCGTCACCGACGCTCGTGTAATCATAAAGACCGTAAACGGTAAGATGATAAGGGTCATAGTTGGAAGGAGATTCACCCTTACTTTCACCCGTGTTGGAACCGGAAGAACCATTACCTGCCATAACGGAAACCTTACCTGCGGGAGAGTTTGCGCCGCCCCAGCTCTTTGTTGCACCTGCGGCATAAAGGTCACCGTTACCGAGTGCGTGACCAAGCTCGTGGCAGAAAGAACCAACGGTAAGAGGCGTATCGTTATTGATCATTTCACCGCATTTTACATAGTCTGTGGAAACCTGAATACCACCAAAGCCATAATTGAAGCTTGACATATGGGCGTTATAGCTGGGAGTGGAAGTAGAACGTGTATATTCATAACCAGCCGTAATGAAAGCGACCATCAGTTCGTCTTCCGTTACTCGCTTGTCACCGTTTTTATCATAAACGGAAAAATCAACGTAGCCGTTTTCCACACAAGCCGCAAGTGCCGCATAGCGTTCGGGGTCACTTGTAGAGCCTTTTGTACCCTTGGAAATCGCTGTCGTAACGGTTACTTCAACGATACCGTCGTTGGCTTCGTTATTTTTTCTGAAATCGGAGAAGTTTTCTTCCGCAGGAATGAAACGGAAATTACCGCCGCTCTGGATCTCGAAATAGGATTTCATGGTTTTCGGACCGTCACCGAAGAACATATTGGACCAATAGGAATGATCCTTATGCTGAAGAAATACTTCGCCATCTTCATAGCTCAGACCGTCAAGGCTCGGATCTGCATTGACAAGAATGACGAGAAGCGGGGTATCTGCAGGACCCCAATAACCGTAGTCAAATTCAGAGATCTCGTATGCTTCCGCCGCGAATACTGAGAAAGGCATCGCAAGAAGGAGAAGCATAGCCGCGAGTGCGGCAGCCAGGATTCTTGTGGTTTTTTTCATAAGTTTGCTCCTTATATTTTTTATTTTTTTAATTACGGAAACTTAGGCGGGTCAGATCACCGCAAGGATCGCGATACAGCTAAGAATAAAAAGTCCCGCCATAACACCGCAGATCACACGAACGAAAACATCCTTTGTTTTCTTGGACACGAAAAAAACACCTCTTTTTTCAAAAAATATCTTTTCTATCAAGGTTTTTTATGCTATAATAAAAACGTAATAAAAATGATAACCTTATCTTTTTTTATTATATCCCTTTTTCCGAACATTGTCAAGACCAAATTCGGCAGCTCTCACAAAACGTATCTTTGCATATGCTCTTTTTTAGATAAAATATCTCAAAATCAACGGAAAGGAACATCTTATGTCAAAAATCAAATGGAAAGGCGGTGCCTTGATCGCTCCCGTGCCGCCCGCAATGATCTCCTGTATGGGTGCAGACGGAAAACCCAATATCTTAACGATCGCCTGGACGGGTATCCTTTGCACCCATCCGCCGAAGACCTATATTTCCGTGCGTCCGTCCCGTCATTCTTATCCTTTAATTAAAGAGAGCGGTGAATTTGTCATCAATCTCACAACGAAGGAATTGACACGCGCAGCAGATTTCTGCGGCATGAAAACAGGGAAAAAAGTCGATAAATTCAAAGAATGTAAACTGACGGCGGATTTTGATCCGGATTTTCCCGAATTTGCCTGTCCCGCCATCGCGGAATCTCCGATGTCAATCTATTGTAAGGTTGCGGAGATCGTTCCGCTCGGTTCACATGATATGTTCATCGCGGACGTTGTCGGCATCAGCGTGGATGATAAATTGATCGATTCCACAGGTAAGCTTTGTCTGGATAAGGCAGGACTGACTGCATTTGCACACGGGGAATATTTTGAACTCGGCAAAAAAATCGGTAATTTCGGTTTTTCCGTCGCAAAGAAAAAGAAACGTCCCACACAGCCCAAAAAGAAAGATTGAATCCATAAAATCAAGGGAAGATGCAAAAAAACATCTTCCCTTTTATCATCTACTAAGAAATTGCTCAAAATCAATCTCGCCGTTTTGCATCGTTTGGATACACACAAGACTCTGATAGGCGAGCAATTAGCAGCGGCACTTTGCCGCTTTTCTGACAAAAACCGTCGCGGAAAAAGCACATTGTTCATTGATATCCACTGGAACAAAGTCTTCCACGTCAAAACCCGCTTTCGACATTTCTTCCCGATAGCCTTTTTCCGTTTTTGCCCTTGCCGCGAGCAAAGGAATATAACAATCGATACCATCTCTTGACGTGCGTTTCATTGGCGTATCGTAATCCTCGCCGCTGATGCGTTTCCAATGCTCAAAAGAGGAAACTTCGCCTTCGTAAGCGTCTTTTCTGTAAGATTCTCTGAAAAAGAGCATAGGCACATTTTCTTTTAAGACTGCACAGGCATTTTTCAGATAAGCGTTTCGGTCGCTGTCTGTGATGAGCATATGAAGTCCCATGCAGTCCAGTGCCGCATCATAAGGAGCATCCGGTGCCTTTTCCTTGACCATATCCAAAACCCAAACGCTCGCGTTTGGATACGGCGCAAGCGATTCTTTAGCCTTTTTGACGGCAGAAGGGGAAATATCAAATCCTGTGTAGATACAGCCGAGTTCAGAGAGGATAACGCCGCACGCGCCTTCTCCGCAAGCAAATTCCGCGACTTTCTTTCCTTGCAGGTCGTTCGTTTCCACCCAATTTTTTAAGGTTTCATAAAGTATCGCATCATCAGGAGAATGTCCCCAACGGGAGAACCCCGCTTCGTATACGGCTTGATACCGTTTTTCATATGCGAAATAATATGGTTTTTCGTTCATACCGTCCACCTCTTTTCGTTTTCGAACAGTATAGCATATCCGATAAAATTTGTCAATCGATTCCTAAAATATCATTCACGGTATAGACCTTATCTTCGTCAATCGGCTCGCTATGGATACCGGAATATTCATAAAAGAAGCCGCCTGTCGCCGTATATTTCAGGGAGTCAATCTCCGTACCGTCAGAAAGAATGATCTCAAGATACCGCCCGTCCCTTCCAAGTGAAGTATCAAAATCATAAGATAGCGGAGTTTCCCGTTTCGGATAAGATTCATCGCTATAAAAATGCGTTTGGGCAATGATCCCATAAAGTGTTTCTATGCTCTCCCTATCTGTAATCGTCTTTTTGCCAATTTCTCTTTGCACAGCCCTTCCCTCATCGATATTGTGGGCCGTTTCGGGCAAAACTTTGATCTTTTCAATTTGGTTTGCATCAGAAAGGCCGTAAATTTCCGCAAAAACTTCGCCGTAGGTATAAGGGGTAACGTCCGTTTCTCCCGTTATATTGGGCGCAAGCCACAGATGCGATGCATCCGTTATAAAAGCAGAAAATTCCCAAAGAGAAAGCTCTCCGTTTTCGGAACAGATCAGATATTGCAGATTATCAATACCCTTGATATAATACCATTCTCGGTAAACACGATGCTCCAACTGATAAAGCTCATAAGGAACCGTATATTCTTCCGTCATATAAAGCTCCCCTTTGAAGCGCGCAAGCTTTTCCGTATCGACACCGTCATAAGTATTATGATATTTCGCCGCCCTGTTTCCAATGGGAATAACGGTAAGAGCAAAAGTATAATCACTATAAGAAATACTCTCCTGCATTTTCAGAAACATATGAAAATCCGATCGTACCACACTCATGAAAAGAATCCCCACCACAAGCAGAATACAAGCCGCCGTACCGAGAACACTCATCCAATATCTTTTTTTCTTTTTCGGTGCCGCTTCTTCAATATATTCGAGTTTCACATCACTCAGCGCATTCAAAAGCATTTTATTTGTCATAAAAAAATCCCTCCCGTTCCAGTATTTTTTGTAATTTCTTTCTTGTGCGGAAAAGTATGATGCGGACATTGCCCTCGCTCATATGAAAATCCCGCGCGATCTCTTTCAGAGAAGAAAGATACCAATACCGCCGCATAAAAATTTTTCTCGTCTGCATCGGCAATTCCGCGAGAAAACGGTTTAAAATATCCGCCATTTCCTTTTCCGCGATGGCTTTTTCCACCGTATCATCGGAAGCAATACATTCCGCAAGTTCTTCTAAAACGAGTGCCGTTTCTCCGCCGCCCCGCTTTTCCGCGGTATATTTTTCATATAAACCCAGAGCAAGATTGCGCGTGATCTTGCCAAGATATGCACAAAAATGAAGCGGACGTTCGGGCGGAATCCGATCCCACGTTTTCAAATACGTATCGTTTACACATTCTTCACTGTCTTCATGATTCTTCAAAATATGATGTGCGACCGTATAACAGTATTTTCCGTATTTTTCAGCAGTTTTCGCGATCGCTTTTTCCGACCGCGCAAAATATAGGGCAATGATCTCCTGATCGTTCATTATCATTCTCCTTTCATAATACGATAAAGTGCTTTCATTCATAAAGACAGAAAAATTTTCGTTTCGTTACATATATTAATGTGAGTTCGATGAAAATTCATGTAGAAAACTAAAATGAAGATTTTGCCAAGGCCTTCACCTTTGGGGAAGGTGGCAGCGAAGCTGACGGATGAGGTTTTGTCACCATTATCACCTTTTTTGCTTTGATTATGTTCA
>JAFUQQ010000055.1 GCA_017472285.1 Clostridia bacterium
TCTATTTTCCTTAGCAGATGTTTTTTCGGCACCATTTCATCTATACACATCATCTCATATTGATATCTATTATCTTGTTCCTTGTTTATCATTTTCTTCACCCCATTGTAGTTTACCACATGAGGCGCAAAAAGTCCACCCAGAAAGGTGGACTTTTTCGACAGGCTGAAACGGCATAGCCGGAGCTATACCGTTTCTCTCTCGCCTCACAATGTTTTCTTAACTGGAACTAACATTCACAATCGGCTTTTTTGGACGATGTTTGCCCTCATGGGCAAGAGTTGTTGCCCTCGGCATAATACATCACTGCGGTGAAGTCGCAGCCTCACGCCTTCTCTCTATTTTTGCGTTGAAATTCAATCGACAAGGTTCAAACAGAGCCTTTTCGATTGAATTTATTCGCGATTCACTTCGCAGATAAAGCAAGGTATTCAGCTTTCGGTATAATACTGCGCCTGTGCGCGCCAGATCTCATAATATTTACCGTTCGTATTTGCCACCAGTTCATCATGAGTACCGCTTTCGATCACCTGTCCCGATTCAAACATATAAATACGGTCAGCATGACGCGTTGTGGAAAGTCGATGTGAGATAAAGATCACCGTCTTATCCGCCGCAGATTCCATGATGCTGTGATTGAGCTTATATTCGGAGATGGGATCAAGCGCGCTGGAAGGCTCATCCATAATCAGAAGTTCATAAGGCTTGGCAAACACGCGCGCGATAGCGATTTTCTGTTCTTCACCGCCCGAAAGATTCGTACCGTCCTTATAAAATTCACGGGTAAGCTCGGTATCGATATCTTTTTCAAGCGTAGCCAGCTTTTCATCAAAGGCACTTTTCAAAAGCGCTTCGCGAACATCCTCACGTCTTGTGCCATCGTCAATATCTGCAAGCACGTTTTCCGCGATCGTGGAAGCAAAGATTTTATAATCCTGAAAAACAGCGCCGATCACCGCTCGGTAAGCGTCAAGATCATATTCCTTGATGTTGATGCCATTATAGAGAATCTCTCCCTCCGTGGTGTCATAAAGGCGCATGAGGAGCTTGACGAGCGTGGTCTTTCCTGCGCCGTTATAACCAACAAGCGCAATCTTATCACCTCTTTCAATCTTCAAGCTGATGCCTTTCAGAATTTCGTCATCCTTGTAAGCAAAATGTACGTTTCGCAGTTCGATGCTTTCAAATGCACCCGGCTTCCGTGTTCCACCAACGATTTTGGGCTGATAAGAAAGAAATGTCTTCATCTTATCCACAAAAAGTGCGTGTTCTTTGGATTTTACGAGTCTATCCATCAGATCGCGGAGAAGCCACGAAAGCCGCCAGATCGCCGTTACACCTGCCGCAAAATCACCCAGTGCAATGCTTCCCGTTACAAGAAGCTCATAAAGCAAAAAGAGAATCACAACACCGTCGCCAAGGCTCATCATCGCCCACGTAACAACGGAAAGCCAATAGCGTTTCGGCGCGTATTTGAAGACGAGAGCTTTTTTCTCCTCAATGGCTTTTTCGTGCTCATGAAGAAGATTCTCCGAAACGCGCGTCAGACGGATCTCTTTTGCGCAATCGGCAAGACGGAACATTCGGTTGATGTAATCGGTCTTTCTGTCCAAGGGATTGAAATCCTGCGCGCGTTTATAATCCTCTTTTGCCTTCCACATCTGAAAAACGATACGAACGACCGTGAAAAAGAGAATCAATACAGCCAAAATCGGATGAATGGTCACAATGAGTCCCGTTACGAGAACCGATGCAACGATACGGTTGATAAACTTACCAAGATCGTCAAGCTGTTTCTGTACGCGCGAATCGGATTCGTTGATCGACCAGATGAAGTCATTATAAAATTCGGGATCGTCATAGCATGAAAGATCGAGCGAACGTGCCTTTTCAAAAAGCTCCGTATGCAAACGATATTGCAAATCTTTCTGAATCAACGGTTTTTTGATCTTCCAATACCAATAATGGAACATAAAGAGCAAAAGATTATAAACCGCCATAAAAATAATCAGATTCAAAACTGCGAGAAACGGCTCACCTCTGCCGATCATATCGAAAAGTATTTTCGTATAATAGAGTTCAATGGCATTATTGATACCCCACGCAATGCCCTCCAAAACAGTCAGTACAACGTAAAGCGGCGCATATTTACACGCAAGACGAAATAGAAAAATGTTGTTTCGTACGATAGCACCCGCTTTGATCTTTTTTTCTTCTTTTTTCTTGTCCGTCATGATACGTTCACCCCCGTTGCAACATAGTTTTCCGCTTGCTTGCGGAACATATCGGCATATTTGCCGTTCTTTGCCATCAACTGTTCATGTGTGCCGACCTCAATGACCTCGCCGCCCTCCAGCATATAGATGCGGTCTGCCATCACGGCAGAGGAAAGACGGTGGGAAATGAAGATCATGCCGCAGTTTTCGCAAGCCTCCATCATGTTTTTATACATTTCATATTCTGCGATCGGGTCAAGTGCGCTCGTCGGCTCATCAAGAATGACGAAAGCATTTTCTTTGGTGAAGGCGTGCGCAATGGCGAGCTTCTGTGTTTCACCTCCCGAAAGCACGGTGCCATTTTTGTCAAATTCCCGTGTCAGAATGGTCTCCGTTCCCTTTTCCATTTCCGCAACACGAGCCTTTGCACCCGATTTGATAAGCGCCGTTTCCACAAGTGCCGCATCCCCTTCCTGCTTGGGTCGGAGCAGGATATTTTCCGAAACGGAAAGTGAAAAGACGTGAAAATCCTGAAAAACGGCTGAGAAAGCCTCTCGGTATTCCTTTACGGAATAGTCGCGGATATCCTCGCCACCGAGCGTAATTTTGCCATCCGTTGGGTCGTAAAGACGGAGCATGAGTTTCACAAGGGTGCTTTTACCCGCACCGTTGTGACCCACAAGAGCGATCTTTTCTTTTTCGCCGCAGGTGATACTAATATGTTTCAGCGTATCGGCATCTGCGCCGTCATAGCGGAAGCTCACGTTTTCAAGCGTTAAAGCACCCTTTTTCATGGGAAGCACCGTTTCTTTATCCTGGATTTTCGGTTCATAATCGAGGAAAAATCGAAAATTTTCGATATAAAGCGCGTGCTCCTGAAACTGAAAGAGGCTTTCTGCCGAATTGGTGATACTCCATGAAAGCGTGGTCAGCGCGTTGATGATGACCAGACAATCTCCGTAAAGAATATTCCCCGTCACAAGAGTCTGATAAACCGCATAAACCGTAGCACCGAGAAACGTAAAGACCTCACGGGAGATCTCAATGATATAGCCGTAAAACGCACATTTGAAGCCGTATTTGCGGATAACGGTCTTCGTATCCTTAATCGCCATAGCGAAACGCTTCGCCATCACACGATAGATACCCGAAAGGCGCATCTCCTTGGCATATTCCCCGAGATAATAGGTGCGGCGCGTGTAATCACAGCGTCGGTTCATCGCGACGGTTTCTTCGTATTTATCAAAATCCGCCTTTTTCTGCTTTTTGATAAAGACCGATGAAAGAAGCGGAATCAGAAGAAAAAGTAAAAATACGGGATCGATCACAAAAAGAAGCAAGCCGTTTGCCGCAAATTGCACGATATCAAAAATTATCATCGAGCAAGACGAAGCAACGCCATCTGCGCGCGTCGCCGTTTCATTGAGTGCCTTCATGTATTTATCGTAAAATTCCGGATTTTCGTAGCACGCAAGATCCACGCTTCCCGCTTTGCGATAAA
The DNA here is from genome assembly GCA_017472285.1 of Clostridia bacterium. Lineage (GTDB taxonomy): Bacteria > Bacillota > Clostridia > Oscillospirales > CAG-272 > QALR01. Next base: position 3,718 of record JAFUQQ010000055.1, read on the forward strand.
CAAGCTCCTGAAAATATTTTGCCGTTTTCTGATAAAATAGTCCTGAAAAGACCTGATACCAAAGCTGTTGAATAAAAACCAGCACCACATTCAGTGCCGTCATGGCAACGAGAAGCACCGCGAGATCATAAAAGCCTTTCCCTTCTTCAATACCATTGACGATATGCCTAAGCATATACTGCCAAGAGAAAAAGCCGATGATTGCTTCCAAGCTCCAAAGTCCCATTTCAATGACGATACGCCCGGGACTCGCCTTGTGAAGTAGCTTCAGCATAAAAAGATTATTGGAAACGGTGCGCCGAAAGGATATTTTCGGTTTCTCGTTCTTCTTTTCATTTGGTTCTGACATGATATCCCTCCATTTCCCGAAAAAAAGCGGCAAGAATCCATAAAAGACAGATTCATGCCGCAAGATCATGATTTTGTATTTGATAATCGGACGCATCTGCAACCTGATGTGCGGAGTGCAACCTTTCCGCTTTTTCCGTCCATGATTACTTTAACATAAATACCTTATTTTGTCAAGGGATACCTCCTATACTTATAGTTGAAACGGATTCCCGGTTTATTTGTATTTTCGGTATAGGGATATCTTTGCATCTTTCATTTTTTCAGAACAGGCAGCAAGAAATCCAACTCGTTATTATTTCATCAATTCATCCGTCAGACGAAGGATTTCGGGCGCGATCTTTTTTCTTTCGCGTTTCAGAATGAAATGATAAATCGGATAAGCAAGACTGATGAATCCCCCGCCAACGATGCCGATCAAAATCCCGACCACCATCGAAAGCTCTTTGTACGCGCCAAGGATATCCGGAAGATCAGACATAATCAGACTCATGCCGAACCCGAGAATCAACGTACCGAGAATTCCCAGAGTCAGCGAAACTGCCTGCGCTTTCTGCGTAACACCAGCATCCAATCGGCGCAAGCGTTTCATTTTATCTTCTTCTTTGTTCGTATATTTTTCACGGATTTTTCTGATCTCCGCCTGTTCGCGCGCGGAATACGTATAAGAAAAAACCTCATTGTTTTTATGGTTATCCATTTAGTATCCGATTATCTCCTCTCCTGATTTTTCAAACCTTTATTGCCCTGTACGATCATATAAATTGCCATCACGATGATAAATAGGGATATCGCAGCCCCCGTTGCCGCAAGCATGATCCGACGGAATACGGGACTTTCGGTTTGTCCAAAAGTCGTCAGCATCGTGGATTCCAGCGTCAACATGGAAACACAAGCCGCCGCAAGACTGATCGCTTTGGAAGCGGAATAAACGGGGCTCTGATATTTGCGGTATTTGATGATATTGACAACAGCAAGCGTAAAGGAAGTAAAGGTATAAGCCGCCATCATGATCGTCGTGATCTCATGATGATGAAACGTCCTATTCCAATAGACCATGAAAAAGATCATCAGCGACAAAGCAAGGTTCATCATAAGAAATACCCATCCGCAAGCACGGTATTTATGAAGCTCCGCACGCATCGCTTCCCCCGGCTTGAACCGCCTCGTATGACGCGCCAGAAAGAACCGCATCCCCGCAAGCAAAATGTAATAGCCTGCAAGAGAACAGAACCAGAACGTATGATGATAGATACCGAGCCATAATTGAAAAACGGCATAAACCGTATTCCAGATCACCGAGCCGTATAAAGATACGTTCATTCGAAGCCATGTGTCATCCAGCCAACGTCTTGCGATCTTATTTTCATTTTTGAAATTTTTGAAAAAACGGATCAGCGCGGGAACACGGAAACACCAGACCGTCAGCGTATAAGCTGCAAGAACGTAAGAAATGATCGCAACGGCCGATTCCGTTCCGAGCACGACCATCGAATAAACGAGAAAAACAGTCGAAACAGGGAGCAGAACGATCATGAGTGCCATAGGCGGAAACAACAGTGCCTTACCGAATTTCTTCCAAGTCATGTTCATCCCTCCTGATCTTTACGGTGAAGGTCGTACCAAGGCCGACCGCGCTTTCCACGGCGATCTCACCTTGCATGATATCCACGACACGCTTGACGAGTGCAAGTCCAAGCCCATTGCCCTGTGTCGCATGAGAAGTATCTCCCTGATAGAATTTTTCAAAGATATGCGCGCCGACCTCGGCCGACATACCGCAACCCGTATCCTGTACTTTCACGACCGCGTATGGACCGTCTGCCAAAAGAGAAAGCGTGACCGTGCCGCCGTTTTCGGTGAATTTGAACGCATTGGAAAAGAGATTGTTCCAGACGAGCGATAACAATTCCTTATCCGCGGAAACGTAAATATTTTCTCCGATATCGGTTTCAATACCGATCTCCCTCGTTTCCCATACGTTTTCAAATTGAAGCAGATTTTCGCAAAGCTGTTCACCGAGATCATATGTTTCCGTTTTCGGATAGATCTGCTGATTTTCAAGGCGATTGAGCTTGAGAATATTCGTCATCATATCGGCAAGACGGCGCGAAGCATTGCTGACCGCTCTTGCATATTCGATGCGTTTTTCATCGGAAAGATCGGGAGATTGCAAAAGCGTACCGTAATTCTGAATCACAGTAAGAGGCGTTTTCATCTCGTGCGATACGTTGGCAATAAAATCCGTTCTCAATGTTTCCACGCTTGCAAGCTCTGCCGTCATGGTATTGAAGCAATCGATGATTGCATTATAATTATCATCCGCAGAAAAATTGCTGATCGGTTCGATACGCACGTCAAAATCCCCCTTGACCACTTCTCTGGCGGCAGAAATGATATGTTTCGTTGCCTTTTCCGTCGTCAGCTTTCTGCGTACCGCATCAATGACCGTGAACAATACGCTGAGCAGAACGACGTTGACAAACGTCAATTTCGCGGCAGTCTGAAGATTTTCGTTCGTCAGTTCGATTTCCAGGGATTCAGATAAAACGCTGACGAAAAGCATCGTCGTACAAGTCACAAGAAACGCCACAAGGAGAAAAAACAAAAAATAATTGTATAACCCTTGCAGAAGCTTACGTCCCCAAGCCTTTTTCACTTAATCACCGCCTTATAACCGAGTCCGTGAACGGTCTGTATCTCAAATGCATCACAATCCGCAAGCTTTGCGCGGAGTTTCGTCATATAAACGTCAACGGTACGCGTACCCGTCTGTGTATCTACGTCCCAGAATTCATCCATAAGCTGCGTACGGGTAAAGGTCTTTTTCGGATAGGATAAGAGCTTATAAAGCAGATCAAATTCTCTCGCCGTAAGAGCAATTTCCCTGTCATCCAGCGTTGCCGAGCGTTCATCAGCATCCATGATGAAATTACCGACAATAAGCCGTCTACTCGAAGCAATTTTTGCACGGCGCAAAAGCGCACCGATACGCAGAAAAAGCTCGTCAAGATCGATGGGCTTGACCATATAATCATCAATACCGATACGGAAGCCTCTCTGTTTGGAAGCAAAATCATCACGCGCCGTCATAAAAAGGATCGGGATCTCATGATTTAAAGAGCGTACGGTCTTTGCAAACTCAAAACCGTCAATACCGGACATCATGATATCCGAAACGATCAAATCAAACGTCGTTTTATACATTTCATCATAAGCTTCTTCCGCACCAAGACAGCCGACCGCTTCATATCCGCTGTAATTCAGGAACGAACAGACCGAACGGTTCAGATCACGGTCATCTTCCACAACTAAAATTTTGAACATAACCATCCCTCCAAGGCATATTTTCACTCATATATTTTAATTATAACACAGAAATGTTAAAGTTTTGTTTCCATTCCGATATTTTTTGAAAATTCCCGTTATGAAAAAAGGCAATGCGGTCCGCATTGCCTTAGCCTGTCGAAAAAGTCCACCTTTCGGGGTGGACTTTTTGCGCCTCATGTGGTAAACTACAATGGGGTGAAGAAAATGATAAACAAGGAACAAGATAATAGATATCAATATGAGATGATGTGTATAGATGAAATGGTGCCGAAAAAACATCTGCTAAGGAAAATAGA
>JAFUQQ010000056.1 GCA_017472285.1 Clostridia bacterium
CGTTTCGCCCGAGATCCTTCGGCGCAGGCTCACGATGTCATTCTGGAGTGTACAGACGTTCAAAAATGGATGTACACGAAGAATCCCGTGCGTCTGCGCCTCGAGGATGACGCGGGCGGATAGCTTATCTTAATGACATTGTGCGAAAGCATCTCCCTTTTCCATATCCTTAAAAATCCAATTCAAAACGTGAAAACGCATCGTTTTCACCGTCTTTTGTCAATTCATGTTTATATTGCAAAAAGATCGCCGTCAATTCCGAGTCCCCGCGTTCGATCAGATTTTCCACAAAATGTTCTGTTTCTTCCAAAGAAAACATCTTTTCCGCAAGCATAAAATATAAAAGTGCATGATCTTCCACCGCCACAGGATACAATTTTTGCCGTTCCTTCCGAATCAATGCCGTATATGTTTCATTGATTTCTTCCGTGTATGCTTTCCGTTCACGGACAAAAGCGCGAAAGACCGCGGTCTGATATCCGTTCGGAATCTCCGCAAGTGTCAGATGCGGTGCAAAAAGCATCGTTTGCGGATTTTTACCGAGAATTGCGTGAGGAAGCTTCAAATTTGGCGGGATACGCAACATTTTCAAGGCTTTGCATCGCTCAAATACATGATCTCCGATCACAAAATCCTTGTCGGGCAAAGTTACGTCCGTCAGCTGAAGACAACATTGGAACGCGCCGTCACCGATACGTTCAATCGCATCAGGGATCTCCAGTTTCCGCAGACGTATGCAACCCGAAAATGCCCAATCATCAATATGTGTCAAATGCTCGGGGAATTGGATATTCGTCAGCGCATCGCAATAAAAGAACGCACATTTACCGATCTCTGTCACGCCTTCGGGAAAAATGACTTTCGTCATACGTTCGCAACCGTAAAAACATCGATGGGATATATGCGTAATCGACGCGGGAATTCTGACTTCTTTCAAGGATTTACAGTTATAAAAAGCCCACGGTCCGATCTCTCTCAGGCATGAAGGCAGCTCGATCTGCTCCAACGTCTCACAACCATAAAAAACATATCCGTCGATCACTTCCAATGCTTCAGGCAAAATGACTTCTTTCAAAGCGATGCTTTCATCAAAAAGATGTTCTTCCAAACGCTTTAAACCCTTGGGAAGTCTGACTTTTTCCAGATAATTGCAATGCGAAAATGCTTGTTTCCGGATTCTTTTCACGCTATCAGGCACATAGACCGATACCGTATATTTCAAACGGGAAAACGCGGCAATGCCGATCTCCGTCACCCCATCGGGAACGATGATCTCCCTTGCTCTTCCCAGATATTTTTTCAAAACACCGTTTTCTATCTGAAATTCATTCATGATCGTTCACCGCCTTTGCAATGATTACGAATCCTTGTAATATACCGTGCCATCTATGCATTGAATCATTAAATCCTTGCCCAAAGAGCCTATATCAACAGCATTCCACTCTGCACAAGTGCCTTTAAACGTAATCGTTTGCAATTGATCGCACCAGAAGAACACACGCTCCCCGATCGTCTTTATGCTTTTGGGAAGCTCAACAGTCTGCAAGCGATCGCAAAAATCGAATACCCTATCGCCTATACTTGTCACACCATCGGGAATTTTGATGCTTTGCAAGTTGTCACTATGCTGGAATGCCCCATAGGCGATCATTGTCACACTGTCATCCGATGGGATTATACTATTTTGACATCCTGCGATCAATTCTTTCTTTTCCGTATGAATCAAGCAATTTCCATTGCTATGATAGACAGGATTTCCTTTTGCCACAACGATGCTTTGCAAGTCGTCACAACCACCGAATACAGCGTATCCGATGTTCACCACGCTTTCGGGGATTTCGATACGCTGTAAATCCCCGCATCCCCAGAACGCACTTGCGCCGATATCAGTGACACCGTCAGGAATCTCGATAACCTCCAAGTAGTCAATTCCCCAGAACGCATTGTTGCCAATGCTCGTCACGCTGTTATCTGTGGGAATGACGCTATTTCGACAGCCTGCGATCAACTCTTTCTTTTCTGTATGAATCAGGCAATTGCCATGGCTATGGTAGACAGGGTTGTCTTTCGATACAACAATGCTCTGTAAGCTTGTGCAAGAGCTGAACGCACCATATCCGATACTTGTCACGTTTTTGGGAATTTCGATGCTCTGTAAACCGTAACAGAAGATGAATGCATCCGTACCGATGGTCGTCACACTTTCAGGAATCTCAATGCTCTGCAAGCTGCGGCACAAATAAAACGCAGAATCCTCAATAACCGTCACGCTATTCGGAATCGCAACGCTTTGCAGCTCGGAGCAATCGTAAAACGCGCGATATCCGACAGTCGTCACGCCATCGGGTATCACAGCGTCCGTGCGGGTTCCGTAATAATCAAACAAAATATTTCTGACAATGACAAAACCGTTTTCATCTGCCAGCGCTTCACATTCGTAAAACGCGCTTTGTCCAATGCCGACACTTGCAGAAATCTCAATATTCTGCAAGGCGGAACATTTTCGGAACGCGCCATAACCGATATTCGTCATGCTGTCGGGAATTTTTACGTTCTGCAAGGCAGCGCATTGACTGAATGCATCAGAGCCGATGCTCGTCACACCCTCAGGAATATCAATGCTCTGCAAATTGGCGCAACCATAGAACGCACGGTATCTGATACTCGTCACGGCTTTGCCGTTATACGAAGACGGAAGCTTCACGTATGCAGGCATTTGATTGATATCTTTCGCTTTGATATCGTATGTACCGTTACCCAGCAAAGTAAACGTAAAATAATGATCTTCCGTTTGTTGAATGTCATCGCAAACCGTACATTTTCCATTTTCGTAACGATGACCTTTTGCCGCGAGCGTTGACGGTTTTATCAAAACCGCTTCACAGACCGAGCAATGTCCTCCCTCCGTGAAACCATCCTCCGCGCAGGTCGCCGACTTCGCTTCCGTAGTCACTATGCTATGTCCCTTTGCGGAAATCGTTTCCTGTTTGGTCAGAATCGTCTGGCAGACCGAGCAATGTTCACCGTCTGTCAAGCCGTCTTCCGTGCAAGTCGCCGCTTTTCCGTAATCCGTAACGGCATCATGTCCCAAAAGGAAACATCTCATCGGCAGTCCCCCGTGATCTTCCGATGGGAAAAGATTGTCGCGGAAAGCATAAATACCCGTCGCCGCCGCGATCAGAAAGAATGAGACCAAAGCAATCGGAAGCCATTTTGACCGTGGTTTCTTAGGCGGTAAAGGGTTCTTTACGAGCGGATTCTCTTTTATCGGCTCCGGCGGCATCACTTTCGTCGGTGGAATCACAACGGGAGCTTCACAAATATCTTCGATCAATCTCGCCCTTGTTTCAGGCGTATAAATAAATTTATTCAATTCCGCCAACGCGCTCGGTAAAATTTCATATGGATCGTCATCCAGACTATAAATATAAAGCGATTCCTCGCGATGCAGATATAAAAAGCGCCGCCATTCACTCATGACCCATGCACTTTTGAAATATTCCTCTTTACTGCCGATCAAAAGCATTTTTTTGCTTCGCAAAAGATTTGTCCAGATCTGATCGTCTGAAAGAATTTCTTTGCCTTGTAAGGTCACAAAACTGAAAAAGACATTCATTCCTCGGGCTGTCAATTCCCGATAAAGTTTGTTTGCTTCCTCAAAATCTTCTGTTTTTCCTTTCAGATCCGGGTGAGCTTCTGTTGCCTTGCTGATCTTAACACAAATAAAAATATCACGATCCGCACATCTTTTGCTGTCTTTGAAGTTCAAGAGAGCTTTATCGATTTCTGCCGCTTTTTTCTCGCAAAATTCCCATGCTTCCGGTTCATTTTTCAATAATTCTTTCAGCTTCGTATATTCTTTTTCTGTACGGAACGTCTTATGCTTCCATTTATCATAATGCTGAAAACAATAGATCGGTTTGACGGCAAATGTCCTTGAACCATCTTCATGTACCTTCTTTTCATAAAAACCGCGAATTTCAACAACACCGAAACGAGCAAGCAAAATCCCCCATCTTGCAGAAACCGAATCCGGATAATCACGCAGAATTTCCTGAAATTCCTGTTCCGCTTTTAAAAATTCATAAGCTCGGATGTTGGCGTATCCTTGCAAACACCGTACCTTTTCATTATCATTTGAATAATAATGATACGTATTGCAATGATCGCAAATATATCCGCGTTTCAGTATACGGAAATGCGCCGCATGATGATTTCCGCATACGCAACATTGCATGACATTCATATCATCCATTCCGATTTCTCCTTCTATCATTGAGCAATATATTTCTCTTTTACGTACAGGTCATCTGGTCGATCAGATCCTGCAAATCATTCACGTAAGGTTCAGCTTCTCTCATAGAAGCGACCGGCAAAAAAATATCCGCAGTCCCCTCAAGCAATTTCAATGTTGAATGGAGCTGTTTCATCAGGTCGTTTCTTTTTTGCTGATTTCTCGGCGGCATGATATGATTCAAAATATTCACCTGTCCCCGCAAAACAGAAATATAAACCTTTGCCTTCTCCGCGGAGGATTGATAAGCATTGGCGGCTTTACTATCTTTTGTCACCCTTGATTCCGTGAGCCAATTACGCTGATATAATTCTAAGGTACTGATATATTGATTGATCCGAGCAATAAAATCCTGAATATTCCATTCGTCTTTTTTTCTTTTTCCAAAAAGCATAAACTCCTCCAAAAATTCAATTGAGGAGATACGGATGATTACCGCATCTCCTCAAAATCAATCAGAATGTGCTGTCATAAAATTCATCATTCAAGAAAGACAGGTCATATTGTCGCGCAAAATGTTTATTCACAAATCCATTCCGGAAAAGCACCTCAAACCAATCTCTTTCATGATCTTCAACGGATTGACCATCCAATAAACGCTTCAAAATCGATTCGCATTTATCTTTTCTGAACGCTTCATTGTATCCCGTTCCGCACTTCAAGGCTTCCAGACGGAGCAGCATCTCAGCGGAAACGAGATCGGCATATTCCCGTCTGTTTCTTCTTGTATAGATCAGCTTCATCCAATCCTCTTCAAATGCTTCAAGAATGATGCCTTTTCTGATCTTATCGTTCAACAACCTGCATTTCATCGCTTTATAGGCGCGGCTGTCGTAATCCATATTCGTCGTATAGGCATCGAAGCGCATCTGATCTTCTTCGTCGGTAGGATTGATATAGCGATCAAAGACATACTCGAAGTCGGCGCGAGTGATGCAATCATCGACATGGCATTTTTTGAGTTCGGATTTAATCTCTCGTTTGAGAGGACGGTCGCTCGCCTGTCGGACGATTGCTTTGATATCCGCCCCGGAGTAGCCTTCCGTGCGTTCAACGAGCCATTCAATCGTCGCGTCTTTCGCGCACGGCACGTCAATGACAGTGCCATCTGATAATTCTTTCTTGAGAGAAAGTTCGATCAGTTTTTTTCTCGCTTTCGGGTCAGGAAGCGGAACGTATATCTGCGTATCGAAACGTCCGCCGCGTTTTACCGCGCTGTCGAGAGCCCATGGACGGTTCGTTGCCGCAATGACGATACGGATCTGATCGGGACGCGCCGCTGAAGTAAAGCCATCCATATTGGTAAGCAACGTGGTGAGTTGCTCTTTGGTATAACGGGAATCATCGCTCTCTCTACTTGATGCAATCGCATCGATCTCATCGAAAAAGATGATGCATTTATCGTATGCTTTTGCCTGTTCAAAAACCTCCGCAATGATCTTAGCACCCTCACCGACAAGACTTGCCATAACGTCCTTGATCTGAACGATGGCGATCTTACATTTCAGATGACCGGCAAGGCATCTGACGGCGTAAGTTTTGCCTGTTCCGGGCGGGCCGTACAGCAAGACCTGCAAACCGCGTTCTTCACCGCGGTATTTTTTGTAAATATGCGCGGTCTGTTCGCTCATCGGCGCAATCACGTTGACAAAAAAAGCATCCCTTACGTCCTGAAGCCCCGCAATTGCCTCAATATTCAAATTGGGGATCGGTGCATCAAACCAATCCTTCGATTTGATCTGATCGTTCGTTTCTCCTGCCCCGTTGGCAGTGATCGGTTTGGATTTGATCGTGGGCTTTGAAAGAAACGCATTCAATTCGTTGATCGCATTCTGATAATATTCTTTCATTGAGCTTGAGGAAGTGTTGTTACGTTCTTTCATCGCATCCTCAAGAGCCATTCTTGCGAATTTTTTGGCACTTTCCAGATTACCCGCATCGTAAGCGTTCTGGTATGCTTTATAGCATGATGAAAAATTTGAATAATCCATTCCCATTTAGTTCTTACCTCCTCCGATCGATTTCATAGGTGATCGCCGTTCATTAATTATCGTCCATAAAGCCTTGGAACGTATCCATTGTCTTTTCTTCGGTCTTTTTGTCGAGTTTTTCTTCGGTATACGGTACAGTATCTGCAACAGGAGTATCCATCATGGCTCTGCGATTCAGATTTTCAAGTTTCTTCTGGAAACGGTTCTGAATGTCCTGCTGTGTGGACTGCAGCGTTTCACCTCTGTATTTGTTATAAGTTTCCGACCATGTATAAGTGGGTTTCAACTGGTTGTGCAGGGTCGCGAGCTGACCTTTGCCTGTGTCCATGCATTCCATGAACTTCGTCATGACTTTACAGATCTTCTTGATATTCAACTGGCTACCGAGGAAGAGATCTGCCTTTTTGATCTTAGGGATTTCGCCCAAAGCATCGAAAGCTTTCGCTGTCGCCATATATCTTTTGAGAACGAGAACGAAAAAGTCAAGATCATCGATAACGCATTCCGCTTCGACCGCTTGGGTAAGACATTCGTCTCTGAATTGTGTACGGCCTTTCAGTGCTGCTTCATATGCGATATCTTCACATTCCGCAACGTATTCTCTCAATGCGCCTTTGGCATTACCGATATTTTCAACGATATCTTCAAAACCGCTCTTTGTGGGAACTTTTTTGGAGTCCTTATAACCTTTTTCGAACATACCGACATTGTATTTGTTGCTCATAGATAGTCTCCTTCGTTAGTATTTTTATGAAATAATAGGAAAACCGAATACAGATGCCAATCATCAAACATGATTGTTGATGCTTTGCCGTCTTTCTTCCGCCGCTTTGTTTTCTTTTCTTTCCTTGTTGACGCGCTCCATGACCTCTTCGTATTTCCGACGGGATTCTTCCGTCTGTTTGGAAAGCACATCGTTTGTCGTTTTATTGATATTATTTCTGAACATCTGGAAAGACTCGTTGGAAACGCCGATCTTATCGATTCTGGTAGCGATCGCATCCGAAATATTCAGAATATCGGACAAAACTGCCGCGTAATCTGCGTTGCGCCGTCCGAGGATCTTATCGAGATGTTTGGTGTTCAAGGAAAGAATGGCATCGTACCAACGGAACGTCAGACAATATTTAAGAGAATAGTTCAGTCGGACCAATGCAATTCTGATTGCCAACAAAAACCCATCCCTGATATACTGGGTGTCTTCGAGTATCTGTTCCGTTGCCGTCAGCTCTGCGGTCAGAACGATCATATCCGGATCATCCGGCGACAAATTAGCGATCTGTTCCATCAGGTCCTTTGCCTTGACTCTCAGTTCCACCAACATGGTATTCATGTCTTCCATCTGCGCATTGACATAATCCTTGTATTTCGCTTCGATCATGTCGCTTTTTGCTTGTGCCTTGTTATGAAGTTTTGCATCGCGTTTGTCTGTGAAAGTTAATTTTGGTTGCTTGGGTTGCTGTGTATACAAAATCGTATCCTCCTTGTATATAAATCTTTTTATATTATAGGAAATTGCTCAAAATCGACCTCGCCGTTTTGCTGTATTTAAATGCTGAAATAAAAAGTGGGATACCATTCCGACGTTTCATCTGCTTCGTCTGAGCCGGAAGAAGTGAGCTGTTCATAAAAAAGAATCAACCACGTTTTTGCCCAGTAAATCATTTTATAAATATTCTTTATATTTATTTTAATCAGGCAGCAAATATCTTGGGGGCAGTCATCATCTTTCTGCGTCAGGAATTCTCCGTGAACATCCAGATGGATATTCAATATCTTGAAATAATCCTTCCAAACAGCCTCAACATCTCTGTTCTTTTCAATTTTTTTCATATCAACCAAGAGAACGGCGATTTTACCGACCGGAATAAAAAGTATCTGGCAATACATCTTTTGGCTCAACGCATTTACGGCTGTTTCATACAAACTGTCGAGCAACGTGGCACATCCTTCCCAACAGGAATCGATCCCGAATTCTGTCTGAAGAAGATTCTGATCGGGATTTTCTTCAAGCTTTTTATCGAGCAAAGCTTTGGAAGCATCCGACTGTTTCTTTGCGTAGAGTTTGCATTTATACAATTCGCGGACCGTATTTTCCGCCTTATTTCTGATATGGTCTGCCAATAAAGCCTTCATGAGCTCCACCCGCCTCCGATCATTTTTTCGGATTGACCGATTTACGCGCCTCGTTGATCAGAACGCATTTTTTGCGCATGATTACACGCAGTTTATTCAGATTCGCGCCATTCTGAGAAACTTCGTTTACGAAACGGTCCGAAACGATGAAATTGACCCAATCGTACCGTCCGATCTTTTCCAGATATCTGATACCCGTGCACAAACGGGACAAATACACACACAAAGGATACAACAGCTCCTGGATGACTCTGTTATCATCCTCGATACGTTGCGTCAAATAAGAAAGGCTGATTTCTTCCGAATAATTCATGTTTTCTGCATCCGTTGCCGAACGGAGCTTTTCCGCGTGCTGTTTTGTCAAAGAAAGTTCGTTTTCTCTGTTACGAAGTTCACCCGAATAACGCATATAAAGGGTTTCAACGTATTCAACTCTTGTTATCGCGGTCTGTTCGTTTCTTTTTTTCATTTCTTCCTGCCATTTTCTGAACATATAAATTACACTTTCCTTTCTGTCTTTATTTTTTCTTCATTCCACAATGTTTTGTTACAACAATCATTTTTTATCTTGTTTTCATTATATCTGATTTTTCATCGTTTGTCAATATCTTTTCGGCATTTTACGCATGATCCATCGCTTTTTACGACCGATCAAAACATAAATGGCAGCATCGGCGATCTGCTTTGCGCGTGCATCTGTTGCGGACTGCCTTCGCCGATCGATGCCACTGTCAAAGCCTGAAATTTCAAATAATGTTTTTCAAACCATCTCTGAATGACGGGATCATTACTGATATGATCAGAATTTTTTAAAAACGTGATCGGATCGCCGCTGTCCACGGCAAGCCTGCGCAAACGATCATTCAGAATGACCATCTGCTCCGGATTATATCCGCTGCCCTGCTCGGTACGATCGTACAAATAAAATATCTCTCCTTCTTTTTCAAAAGGCAAACCTGCGTGATCAAAAGAATTTGCTTTCATATTCTGACGTTCCGCAAAAATTTCTCCGCTCGCATGAAAATTGCAAATGCCGGGATGATAGCCAATGCCCCAATCCAATTTCAACATACCGACGCGATAACACCAATATATCCCGTCTTCATAATCAAAAGCATAATCCGGATATCGAATCTGTTTTCGACTCCCGGAATGTTCCCAGAACGGTTTTGTACTGTATGCCGCGATAAATCTCTTCTCCATATGCACTTTAACAGATCGCTGGAAAATACTCATACTGTTCATTTTCTCCTTTTTCCATTTTTTCCATGATTTTTCGGCAATACGTATTGAAAACTCGCCTCTCATGTATCTCTCGCATAAAAATATATACAAAAAAATTATACACCTTTTAAAATAAAAAAGTCAATGATATCAAAAAACAAATATTATTTTTCGTCCATTTATATAACAAAAAAACGGATTTATCGGCAATTATCACGAAAAATCTTTTTTTCGCGATCACAAAAGAAGCCATAGACTTTTTTATATTCTTATGGTATAATATATTCAAAAAGCGGACAATATCCGCAAAAAAATGAAGTGAACCCGATAACGTAAACTACCGCCACGCATTCTGCGGTCTTTGCCAAGCGCTCGTCACGTCAAAGATCGGCGCAAAAACATTGAAACTCCGCGCATGGAGCGACAAATTGGAAGCCGATACCCTTACGTTTGATATCGAAAACGTCCCCGCTCCGATCTGTCCCAAGCCCGTTACAAACTATAATCCTCGAAGGCTTTACCATGTCTGAAATCTCGGCGGAAAAACCCGATGCAACCGCAGAAATCGCGGATAACGACATGAACTCCTTTACTCCTATCACTTTTGTCAAGGACGTATTCCAATCGGATTTCCGTAATGGCTGGCGCACCTATCGCACAAGACCAAAAGCAACGAAAGACGGAATTTATCGACTTGATTTCCTCCGCGCACGTTTCCGCTACGGTGAAATCTATGTGGACGGCAAGCTGATCGATAAGATCGAGAACGGTGTCCGCGGCGGTTACGTTTCCGAATCCTTTACCGTCAAAGCGGGAAAAGAACACGATATCCGTATCTTGCTTTACGTCGAAGATGGTCCCGCCGTCGGTTCGGGCATTTCGGGACGCATCGAAATGAAGGAAACAAAATAACGGGAAAGATGCTTTTTAAAAAAAGCACCTCCCCCGTACCCAATGTCCAAAAGTAAAGATAAATTTTTGTTTATCGTTCTGTTAGCGCACGGATGTCGGAATCATAGGAACGGCATCGAATACCATCACAAAATTTTTCCCGATTGCGCGTCCTGCGGACATTGTTGCTCAAATAATACTTGAATTACCTACCGACTTGTGGTATAATTAAACCAATAAATCTTAAAGGAGTAAGTTATGATTATATCAACAAGAGGAAGATACGCTCTGCGCGTCATGCTCGACCTTGCCGAGAACGGAAACAGTGACTATATCGCTATGAAGAAAATAGCCGAAAGACAAGGAATCTCGCTCAAATATCTGGAGCGCATCCTGCCCGTGCTGACGCAAAATGAGATCATCGAGGGCGTTCAGGGTAAGGGCGGCGGCTACCGTTTGACGCGCAAGCCCGAGGAATACAAGGTTGGCGAAATTCTGCGTTTGACCGAGGGCGACCTTGCGCCCGTATCCTGCCTTGAATGTGGAGCAGAGCCTTGCGACAGACGTGGTGAGTGCCGTACACTTCCCATGTGGACAAAGCTCCACGATATGATCGAAGATTACCTTGACAGCGTCACACTTGCCGATCTTCTCTGCGGGAAGTCTTGATTGAGATCGATCTGAAGGAGAATGGAGATAATGAAGCCAATGGACGAGCGTCTGAGCCATTTTTTATATTTACAGAAGCGGTTTCCACCATTCCCAATTCGCAAGATACCAACGAATCGTTTTTTTCAGACCGTCATCAAATGGCGTTTCGGGAAACCATAAAAGTTCCTTTTCAATCTTTGAGGCATCTATGGCATATCGCAGATCATGTCCTTTACGATCAGCAACAAAAGAGATCAGACTTTCGGGTTTGCCAAGTTCTTTGCATATCTGTTTGACGATATCGATATTTGTCTTTTCTTGATGTCCGCCGATATGATAGATTTCGCCCTCGCGTCCATAATGAAGGATCAGATCGATCGCTTTGCAATGATCTTCCACATAAATCCAATCGCGCACGTTGCGACCCGTTCCGTATACGGGCAAAGACTGATCCGCAAGCGCACGAGCAATCATCAGAGGGATCAATTTTTCAGGAAATTGATAAGGTCCGTAATTATTGGAACAGCGTGAGATCGTCACGGGTGTCCCATACGTTCTGTGATACGAAAGCACGAGCAGATCTGCCGACGTTTTCGATGCGGAATACGGACTTGACGGTTTCAAGGCATCACCCTCACGGAAAAGTAGATCAGGACGGTCAAGCGGAAGATCTCCGTAAACTTCATCCGTCGAAATCTGATGAAACCGTTTTGCACCGTAACGATTGACTGCATCCAATAAAACTGCTGTACCAAGAATATTTGTCTGCAAAAAGATTTCCGGTGCTTCAATGGAACGGTCAACGTGGCTTTCTGCAGCAAAATTCACAACAAAATCAGGGGATTCTTCTTCAAATATCCGATACATCCCTTCCCGATCACAAATATCCAGCTTTACGAAACGGAAATTTTTTTGTTCCATCAAAGGAGCAAGTGTATAAATATTTCCCGCATATGTCAGCTTGTCCACACAAATGATACGATATTGCGGATATTTTTTCATCATATAAAAAATAAAATTCGAGCCGATAAATCCCGCTCCGCCTGTGATTAGAATCGTCATTGTTTCGCCTTCCTTTCTTCCGATAAACCGACAGAAATCCCTTGTAATACTTTTTCACGAATAAAAGATGCCGCGCGGAAAAGATTTTCGGGTGTTCCCATATCCATCCATGTACTGTCTTTTTCCATCAGACAGGTTTTCAGTTTGTCTTGTTTTCTGTACAGATCATTCAAAGCCGTCATTTCCAGTTCTCCGCGTGCAGAAGGAGAAAGGTGCATAATCTGTTCACAAACACCTCTCGGATAACAATAAAGTCCCGTGATGGCAAGATCGCTTTTCGGATATACGGGTTTTTCTTCCAAAGAAAGAATATTTCCCTTTTCGTTTAGTTCTGCCACGCCAAATTGACAAGGATCGGCAACATGAGAAAGAAAAACCGATGCAAGACCGTTTTCCGCATCCGAAAATGCTTTTTTCATCAAATCGATCAAAGAATTTCCGTCAAAAAAATTATCTCCGAGGATCACCGTACACGCATCATCTCCGATAAATTCCCGACAAAGCAGAAGCGCACCTGCAATCCCATTGGGAACGAATTGTATACCATACTGCAGATTGATACCGAAAGTATTTCCATTTCCAAGTAATTTTTGAAAATTTTCTGTTTCCTGAGGCGCAGTAACCAACAAAATATCCCGTATACCTGCCTGTATCAAGGTTGCGAGTGGATAAAAGATCATCGGTTTATCATAAACGGGCAAAAGATGTTTGGAAATGATCTTTGTCATCGGATACAACCGCGTCCCCAAACCGCCTGCAAGAACGATCCCTTTCATATCCGTTCCTCACTTTCCTTCAAATTATATAATATATCTTTAAAAACAGTATACCACCGATGTCAGAAAAATACAAGGACTAAAATACCATCTCTTGTATCGGAAAAAGAAAAAACTCTTTTGTCTGATGACAAAAGAGTTTTTTGTTACGAAAGACTGATTGAAAGTAGCGTAAGTAGGGATAAGAAAGAATAAAAGTATACCAAACATCAATCAAATTTATCAATGTGCCTTTTATAGTATTTCTCTATCAAGGCGGCAGTTTTCTTATTTTTAGGTATACATATCTTTTTCCATAAAGGAAATCTTGTTTTGAAAAAACCGACGTGATATTCTCTAAGCCCAGGAAATGCTTTGCAATAATGATCTTCGATCGTATGCAATTCATTCCATTTAGCAGAACATTTAAACGTGAATGCAAAATATATCGTTATGCCTTCCTGATAAATACAATAATTACTTGGAAAAGCTAAAATGTATCCAAGCAATAAAAGAGAGCCTATGAAAATGATAGCAACAGAGATTCCAACATCTTCGTTAATTGTCCATACACCGAGCAAAATAAGTATCGCAAAAACAATAACCCGCAATGCCCAGCGAGTGTTGAAAAGCATTTTAGACATTTGTGTTCTCCTTAGCTGTTCTGCAAGTTTATTCTTCATTAGTCAAACATCATTCAAAAAAGTCCCTTTTGTCCGGTAGACAAAAGAGACTTTTTGTTGGTGCAGTGAGTGATGATAAATCCGAACCAAATGCCTCTTCAATTTCGGCAAAGGTGATTGTTTTTGTGCCTTCCTTGTAGTTGAACGTAATGACAAGGTAGTCATCGAACAGATAAATGGCGTTTACAAAGCTATCGATCAGACGGCGGCGGTGGTCAAGCTGTTTCATATTGAGTTTGCGGTATTTGGTGAGATAGAAAATAATATCTTCCTTTGTGACCGTAGGCTTTGAAATTTCTTCTTTGAGAATCTGCACCGAGATCTCGCTCTTTTCGGCTTCAAGCTGCTCAAGGCGTTCCTTGGTAGAAGCGGTGAGGATTCCCGCTTGAATGGCATTGATGAGGTTTTCGATGCCTTTTTCTATTTCGGCAAGCTGCTGACGGAGAATCGGCAACGTGCTACTCTCGGCATTGAGTTTGGCAATCAGCATGTCGGCAAGTCTGTCAAGGAGCGCATCGTCGAAGATGAACTTTTGAATGAGTAGGATCACAACTTCCTCAATCCATTTCTTCTTGATGGTTTTCTTCTTACACGTTCCGCCCTTGCGTGTGCCTCGGCACTTGTAATAGCGGTGAACATCTTTCGTATGGCTCGTTCCGCTTTCGCCAGTAATTAGACATTGGCAATATCCGCAGAACAATTTGGTTGTCAGCAGATATTCGTCTTCGGCTTTGTGCTTTGCGGGAGCTTTCTTGTTCGCGGCAGCTCGTTCTTGTACTTGTTCAAATAACTTGGCAGAAACGATAGCGGGTATGCCGTTTGGAACAACCACATCACGATATTGGTACTCTCCAAGGTATCTTCGGTTATGTAACATTCGCGTTACCGTGTTAAGGCTGATCTTAGTTCCTTTGGATGTACGGATACCTTTGATGTTAAGCTCGTCCGTGATCTCCTGCATCGTTGCGCCCTTTGCATATTTTTTGAAAGCATCAAGCACAGCAGGGGCAGTAACGGGATCGATTTGGAAGAATTGATTTTCATCAATGGTGTATCCGATGGGAAGTGTGCCGCCATTGTATTTGCATTTGAGCGCGTTCTCGGTGAGCCCTCGTACCACTTTCTCAGAGAGTTCTGCCGAGTAGTATTCGGCTATGCCTTCGAGCACAGACTCAAGCAGAATGCGCTCGGGACCTTCTGATATTGATTGGGTTGCCGATATGACCTTCACGCCGTTCTTTCGAAGAACATACTTGTAATGTGCCGAGTCGACACGGTTACGCGAAAATCTATCAAGCTTCCATACGATTACAACGTCGAACTTTTTAGCCGCGCTATCCTTGATCATTTTCAAGAAGTTCGGTCGGTGGTCCGTCTTTGCCGACAAGGCTCTGTCGATGTACGGCTCAAGCAAGGTTATGTCATTCTTTTTTGCAAAAGCTTTACACTCACGAAGCTGACCTTCGATTGATTCCTCGCGCTGATTGTCCGAGGAATAGCGAGCGTATATTACTCATGTCATTGGCTCTCCTTTCTGTCACGAGATAGTGACGATTATGATACTTTATTTTCGGTAGCTTGAATCTTCTTCTGTGCTAATAATTCTTGTTTTTCTTCCATGCTTCAAACTCGGCGCGCCATTTATCCGAGGAGAAAAATTTTATAACACCGGGAAGGAGCACGTCGGCAAGTGCTTCGATTTCATCATCGGGGATATCCAATCCCATGTTCACACCGCCATGCTTGTCCTTCAGAATCGCAATGATCCTTTTACGCAGAGTCTCAACGTTAATTTGAGGGAACTCTATGTAAACCCACGTAGTGTGCTTATCCTTGAGGATGTCGATCATTTTATTTAATATTTCTTTTATCTTCAAGATACATACCTCCTATGCTTTTGTCTGTCATGACAAAAGCAGTGCTTGCTACGAACGATAGACGGATTTGGATATCCAAATCCAGTGCTTGCTAAGACTGACAGACAGTTGTTGTGACTCAAATTTTATTCGGTTGGCTTTGGGCGTCCAACCGCGATGCTTGCTAAGACAAGCAGACACGTTAAATGCATTTTTGTTTTCCGTTGGAATTTGGGACACAACGGCGATGCTTGCTCAAACCAACGGACATATTATTGAGAATGGCTTTTGCGGCGCCCCAAAGCAGTGCTTGCCAAGACTGATAGACCAGCAAAGCATCGTCAAAGTTTCTTGATCACCTGCGTTGCAATTCCTTGAATTTGCACGTTGCGTTCTATGCGATCATCGTAATCGGGATTCTCTGCGTGGAGCAAATATGCTTTCTCATCGGGAAGATAGGTTATCGTTTTGAGCAAGGTTTCACTTCCGTTTACAAGGACAACCGCATAGTCACCGTCTCTGCAAGTGCTCTGTTCTCGCACGATAACGAGGTCGCCATCGTCAACTCCAATCCCCGTCATCGAGTCACCTTTCGCGGTGAGAATGAAAAACTTTCCGTCGCCAACAAGCGCGGTAGGCAACGGAATAATGTCCGCTTCTTCCACGTTCGGTTCACTCGGCAACCCACAGGACACAGTAGAGTCATATCGGATTGCAGGCGTGGTTTCAAACATATTGCGCGAAAGATTCGTTCCGATGCTACGGCGACCATTATACTCGATCTCTCCGTGTTCTTTCATATCGGTAAGATATCTCTGCACCGAAGTTTTGGAGATACCAGTCCCCGCCGCTATGTCGCGCACCGTCGGTGACTTGCGGTTCTCCATAAAATATTCGTCTATAAATTGGCGGATCGCCTCCGCCCTCTCGGGACTCCACTTATTCATAAATGCCTCCAAATTACTACAAGGTACAATTGTACCTTGTAGTAATTATAGCATATGAAAGAAAGTTTGTCAATAGCTTTCACTAAAAAATTTGAGGTCGCACGGTTTGTGCGACCTCGGGTTTAATTATCAATTTTGACCTTCTAAATGCAAATGCTACCATTTACTTTTCCACACTTAGTTTTATCAAGAGAGCTGTTACATAGGAGGGCGGTTCAAGGTAAAAAATCAAATGGAGAACTTTGCCTTTACAACAACGATAATTGCTCCAAACGATAGAACCCGTGTTCAATGGATTCGTTTCCTTCGTGTGTCAAAAGCTCATTGTTAGACATTGGGCGCTTTTTGACAATTGCCTTGATAACAATATCGAAGCAGTTAATAACGTCAGACTTGTTGATATCGGAAAGGCATATCATCTGAACTCTGAAATGCTTCGCTATTGCAAACATCGGAACAAGAATGTGCTTAGAGGATGTTGCGCCGAAGGGGTTATCAAGAATCAACGCGCTTCGCAAATCCTTGTCGCGGATACTTCCAAAATCTCCGCGCGTATAATTCATCAAAGACAGAATGACAGCGAAGTAGACAACGAATTTTTCCGCACCGGAATTGTTGATCTGTGTCTGTTCCCAAGAACGATAACCTGCATTTTGAGGGTTTTGATCGATCTTATAAGCATCCACGCGAATTGCTTCTTTACCAATATACTTGCGCAGCAAATTCCTACTACCGACAATTTTTTCTGCCATCTTTTTGATGTCAACTTCGGTGACAGCTTCATCGGACATTCTTGCCACAAGCTCTTTTGTGCCCTTATCAATCTCGTCCGTAATAGCAGCAGACGCAACAACGGGATCAACCTCCGCAGGAATGTCAAAACGAATCATTTGCTTTTTGTCTTTACCGTCGTACACGGTTACGCGAGAACTTGATGCCATTTGCAACAGTCCCTCATATATACGACTGCCTTGCAATACGCATTGGCGGATCAAATCGTTATGATTGTTTTCAAACTCTTTGAGATCGGTCATAATTTGAGCAATAGCTCTATCGGTATTTTGAATATCTCCGTTAATATGCTCTATTAAGGTATAATAACGATCTCCGCGCATTTCGTTAGAAAGAAGCTCCAACATACCAACTATCGCATTGGAAACACCGCAGGTACTGCCCGCAAAATGACTTTTCATAGCGTTGAGAGCTTCGGAAACTTGAGCTTGGATGTTAGAGAGTTGTACTTTCGCAGATTCATATTCTTTTGTCATACTCTCAAATTGTTCACCAAAAGAATCTTCAAGTTGCACTTTTATAATGGGTTCCGGACGGTTGTGCTTCTTTAGCCTATCGATCAATCTGCCGAGGATAGTATTGATTTTGTTTTCGAGCTTTCCGCATTGATCTTTTTTAGAAAATAGTGTTTTTCTTTCTTCACGGGTTCGGTTCAAGCGAGTATCAAAATCATTACCTACTTCGGACTTGTCAAGCGGTTCTCCAAATCTCATAAGAGATTGTTTTGCAGACTCCAATCCTCCCTCGGCTTTACCTTTTTGCTCTACAGCTTGCATTGCATGCCGTGTAGCATCTGCTAATGCGGATTTTAGTGTCTTTTCTTCTTTTCGAACAATTTGCAACTGTTCTTCCGAGAATGCGACATCTTTATACTTATCCAAAGAAAGCTCACGACTTGCAATCTCTCTTTCGCAATCCTTTTTGCGTGAAGCTTTATCTTCTAACTGAGATTTTAACGTTGACAATTCTTGATTTAGTGCAGATTGTAAAGATTGATATTTCGAATAAAGCTCCGGCCAATCTCCATCTACCAATTCAGCTTCTTCACATTCACCGATCTGATCTTTTACTCCATTTAATTCAGAAATTTGCTTTTTTAGTTCGTTCAATTTTTCTTCTATGGTATCAAGACTCATGGTGATGTCATTAAGCTGAGCTTGAACATTCTTATAACTTTGCTCCGCATCTCCCAAACCAAGCTTTTTGTTATGTAAAGCTTCAGCCAAAGAGTGTTCTTCGGAAATCCTTTGCAAAACGGTTTCTATGCCTTCTAAAATATGGTTGACTGTTTGCATAGAATCCGATAGTTCTTGAATTCTGCGTTTGTTTTTTTCCTTAGCGGCAGTCAATTCGGTTCCTCTAACTACAAGAGACTGAATCTTAGCATCAATTTCCGAAATACTCTTTTCTAAACGCTCTATAGAATCCTTTTGCTCCTTTTCATAATGCTCATCGTAAGTGAAGGAGCTTACAACTTCAAGTTGCGCCTTTATCTTTGCATCAATAGCATCAATAAGGTCGCGCTCGTTGATGAGCGTTTGCTGATTGCTTTCGAGGTTTTCTATAAACTGATCAACATTGCTGAAATATTCTTCGGAATAGAACGCGATTGCGCCGTCAAACTTTTTGGCATTGTTCAAAATCTGAGCCATTTGCTCATATGTGTATAGCGGAATCATAGCAGGAAGCCACTTTTCTCTACCGTAGTCAAAGAATCGCTCCTTCTCGCTTGAATCCATTAAAATACCAAATGCCGCCGCAGGATAGTTTAGCAAAATATCAAGGCACTCTTCGTTTGAAAGCTTTCCTTCCGCGACCTGCTCGGTTAAATATTTTTCGCAGGTAGAATACCTGACACCCGTAGAATTCAGATATTCAATTACCGCATAAGGGATGTGTAGTGACCCTCTTTTTGCTGATTGGATTTCTTCTTCCGCTATAGATATTTTACGAAGGCTCTCCGCTTGTCTTGCTTGATTTGCACGTTGCTCCGAGAAAAGAAATTCTTGCATATGGTTTGTAAACCGCATAGCAAAATTTAAATTATATTCTGAGCATATTTCTTTGATCCGCTCTTCTTTTGCATAATAAGCATCAAGCGCTTCTCGGAGAGCTTTGCACTTTTGACCGGCTTCGGAACGGCTCAGTGATAGGTCTGCTTTTTTCTGAGGGATAGATGAAATCTCATCTTCGATGCTTACAAGTTCTTTATTTGCTTTATCAAGAGCAGCCTCTAATTCATTTTTCTCATTTGATTTTGCCGTTTGAACCTCTGCAAGCTCGTCGCTTGCGTATGCACCGTCAAGCCTTCTGCTAATTTCTATACCGTATTTTGAAACCTCACGATCAGTTTCAGCTTCGGCACTGCGAAGTCTTTCATCAGCACGGGTATATTCATCTTTGGCTTTTTCAAGAGCTTTTTGGGCAGTTTGAAATTGTTTCTCGCATTCAGCCTTTTGAAAACTAATAGACTCGCATTGTCTCTCCAATGTTTCCGCTTCCGGCATACATTTTGATAACAATTCGCATATCTGCACATAAACAGAATATTTAACCCTTGCAAGTTCCTGCCCGTTTTCACCACCGCTTTCACGACATGATATTTCACCGCGAATAGCAGTTAATTCACCATCAATCTGCAACAATTTCTGATAGTATTCAGCACATTCAAGCACCAATTTCTTATGAGTTGTATTCTCGCGCTGAATTGATAGGCGTTGCTCTTCGGCGGTTGCTTCGTCATATTTTTTCAAAGCTAAATCGAATGCTTCCTTTGCTTTGTAAAACATCAATGAAGCGCGCTCGTGTTCAATCTTTACTGATTTTTTATCAAGCTGCTCTATGTCCGATGCGTATTTTTCTTGCAACAGTTTGCACTCATCAAACTTTGCGGAAAGAGAATCCGAAAATCCAAAAAGTTCTCGAATACATTTTTCTAAAGCATCGTTCGCGTTCCAAAGACTTTCTGCTTGAGGCAATAACACCGTAAGTTCTTTAGAAAAAGCTTCGTATATTTCTTTTTCGCGTATAACCTCTTGTTTGGAAGCGTATTGATTCGCATACGAAAGCAACATTGTGGATAAAGAGTTATCCTCTTTACTGTGTGTTTGGTTTAATTTGCGTTCAATGGTTTGAATCAAAAGCTTATCCACCAAGTTATCCGATGTTTTGAAATTACCAAAATATTTACTTAGTCCACCCTCTTCGGAATTTAGGTCTTGTATCATTTTCCACTCGCTTTGAATGAGTCCATATTCCGCAAGCTTCTTTTGCCATTTTGGATTGTCGTCGGCAACGTAGTAGTTCAAAACACCATTGCTTTTTCTTGCAAGAGTTCTGACGGCATCAAATTCAGCGGCGATGAACCTACCGTTTTCTTTTTTGGAAAGCGGCATATTCACAATATCGTACGTACTTGTATAAGACGCATAATTGGAGTAAAAAGTATAGTATTTTACTGCCATACCGCGCGACGAATCATCTTCTGTTGCCGAAAATTCGCTTGCTGACATAGCGATACCGGTCAGTAACTTTTCTGTGCTGTTATCCTTTACCCATTCAAGAAGAACAAAACAATGGTCGCTCGCTTTGTTGAAGAAGCTCTCAATTTTTCTACCCGCGACCTTCGCCTTGGGAATAATCGGCTGCATCATCAATTGAACGAGAACGGATTTACCGCCGCCGTTTGCCAAATTGATCAGAACGTTGAGTGCATCATCCTTTTCTTTGCTCGCAAAATCGTACAACTCGTCTGCAATCAAGCGCTTGCCATCGTTATAATTGAAATTAACGATTCTGACTTTACTGATTTGCGGCATTGTTTTCTTCCTCCTTGATCCAATTTTGAATCTCTATAATGCGATCTTTCCTCAAAAAATACGGCATCAAATCCTTCAACTTTCGGGTAGGACGAATCAGATCATCTTCGCCTACATCGAATAACTCATCTGTCTTGTACTTGTTCAGAATACGATTGACAATACCATACTTGTTGTCGAACTTTTGCGAGGAAAGCTCGCCATCAAGTTTACTGAGCCACGCAGATGCGAGTTGACGGAAATTGTCACTGTAATCCTGTTCCTTATCATCGCCTTCGAGAGATGTCTTTTCAACGCTCTTACAATGATCCGTAAAGAGCGATACAAAATCTTCCTTGGAAATAAACTCTCTGCAAAGGGGATCGCTACCTTCACCGTTAAAGAAAAGGTAAATCAAATAGATAGAGAGATAGTTCATCAAATACAAATCTCTCGTTCTTACGGTATTATCTGCTTTGATATCGCGACGATAATCTACGTTGTTTTTCAAGAAAAGATCGTTATCCTGTGTAGGAATCATATACAAGCGGTCACCTGCACGAAACAGATCAATTCCCATAACCTCCTTAAATTCTTCTAATTCCTCTTGAATTTCCACGTCATCGGCATAAGACCATATCATATGATCTTCACGACGGTTAATCCAACCGTTTTTCATCAATGCGTGAAACACTTCAACTGTTTTACGGTTCATCGCACTACCTCCACTTCAAAATCCGTCATATCAATTTTTCGCTCGAATCCGTCTTGTTGAGCAGAAAAACTGAAATTGCTATTTGTTTTTGTAAATCTGATTTGCTTGATTTGCAGATATTCCTCGGGAATTTCTGCAAGACACCAAGCAAGCTCAAACTCTCCGTTCGGAATAACGCTAAAACGCTCACCGTTCTTCCATTCCTCAATATTAAGCTCTTGCATAGCAAACAAGGTTAGCATAACATTAGGCAACGCATTTTCAATGCTATATTCTTTCAGCTCCGACACGCGCAAGGAATCTATGAAATCACTGATTTTGAAATAATCTTTATGTTCCATAAAACGAAACAGATCACAACTGATGTTTCGAAATCTTGCATTCCTTATCTCAACCTGCTTTTCATAATCTGTTTCTTCGCTCGTAATATCAAGCCCTTCTTCAACTTCGTTTTCGCTTATCTTACCTTGCGGAGCATAGAAATTCTCAACGCTGAATTTCTTATCAAATTCTGGTTTTGTAAGCATAAACAAGAAAAATTTTGCCGCATTCCCAAGAGAAGTGTTCGTTTTACGCAAAGGCGAAAGAATATCTCTTTCAAAATTTAATCGTTCAAAACGGTTTACAACAAAATTATCTCGAATCAATGCTTGATACGATTCCGAAAGTGATGCCTTTTTATTGATCAATGTACGCTGCTCATCAATCGTGAGAGAAATGTTTTCTATAATCTCCTTCAACGCGCTTCTGTGCTTCTGTGTGTCCTCGGTTCCAACACCATTTTGAAGAGCTTCTTCAAGGTTTTTGGCACGTTCCTTGGCAGCCGCTTGTATTTCGGTAAGCTCCTTATATTCATCTTCAAGCAAAGAACGGATGCGACCGATTACGGTTTCATATTGATCTACTGTAATTTTAGAAATATCTTCTCGGCAACGAAGCAAAAAGTCATCCATACTGACCTTCATATTACGAATACGGCTTACAAGCTCGCGGCTTGCATCAAGTGCCTCCTCGTAGTTATCACGCCGCATATATTCTTTCATTCTGAAACGAGTTACAGAATAGTCAAGCTCGGATTCAATTTCTTTTGACCTGAACAGAAAATCAAATGCGTCATCCGTCAAATGATAACTTCCTTTTTCCTCGTTTATCAGACGAATAGACATCGGCTCAAAGCTTTCGCTTGCACTATAAAAGGTTGTGAATTCAGCCATTACACCACCGTTTTGTAAAACGTCAACGATAATGTAACGGGCAAGGATTTTGGGATTCGTGTTATAATCGGATGGAAGCACGACCGAAAAATCCTCTAAGAACCGTTCCACGTCTGCAATCGTGCAGGTCTGCTCGGTTCCAAGTGTTCGATCCTTTATGAATACAAGTACCGCAACAATCATATTGTCGAGAATCCTTTTGTCCGGGATCATTTCACGAATATGATCGGGATATTTGTAATCCAACAAACATCGCACGATATTTATAAATTTCATTCGCTTTTCAAAGCCTGCAAGCAGTTCTGAAAGCTCTGAACGTAAAGCCATATGTTTACCTCATATTCTCCTTCAAGAATGCATAGGTTATGATTTCTTGAGGGATTCGTTTGTTGTTTTGAATGCTTCGTTCAAATAGAGTTCTTAAATTTTGATCGACCAAATCAAAGATCTGCGAGTAATCCTCACTGTGATTGCGTTCATCATCGCTATCGGGAATGTTCTTTGTCTGTGCCAAACGCAGCATTTCTTCATAAGCCGGAACAAATAGCTTGATATCAATATTTGGGTTCGCACGAACAGTGCTCAAATAAATATTCAATCCTGCGCGGTCAATGTCTCCCCAATAGAGATATTTTACTTCTGAACCGATAAACTCTGTGTATGTAGTTAACGCACCCATTCCGCTAACCTTATTACCGCAACCGAAAACAACCCCATCAATATGGTTATCAAAGATGTTCGTCGCATTGTTTTCAAACATCATACGACGAATATTAAACCAAATATCCTTGTTTTCACAGATCAAAAGCGTCATTTGCGCTTTTCTGTCGGGAATATAGTCGTTGAAGCAATATTCGGGGGTATCATAAAAAGCAAGTACGTTTGGCGTAATCCCAATACGTTCAAGCAAGGCACAAAATGTTTTATCGTCAAGTGCTTTTTCTTCATCGAATATTTCAAATGAACGTTCCTTGCGAGAAATTGATATTTCATTTCTGATACAAGAAAACAAATAACGATCAAGTTTTTGAAGAAGAAAACGGTACTTCTTATATTCTTCCGGCTTTGTCTGCAAATAGCCGTTGTTCTGAAGTAGGGGATGGAGCGAATTTATCTCTTTCACTTCGGCTTCATAGGTATCTTGCGGAAGTGACACCTTGTATTTCAAATAAACGGGATACAATCTATTTCCGTTTGTTTTTGAACTTTTGATCGGGGATAAGATTTGCTTTTCAGAAAGAACCGATATTATTCCAAATAGCTCCTCGTCCGAAGATACTACAAAAAGAGTCTCCAAATCCGTCTTGGAAATCGTCTTTTTGCCGTATTTCTTTAATTTTTCAATATATTTCATCATTCTTATTCCGCCGCTTGTCCACTCTTGATCCATTCGTCAACTTCGCTGACCTTGAACTTCCAATTGCGTCCAACCTTATGTGCTGGCATATTTTTCGTTGCGATCCAAACAAGCATCGTATCGCGGCTAATGCCCAAGTAGGCACAAATTTCTTTGGTAGAGTACCAACGATCAGGAATTTCGTTATTCATAATCATATCTAACTCTCCTAAAAACAAAAGTTATGCATTTTTATTATATCACGCTTTTGAAAGATTTTCAATATATTTGTCGGATTTTGTAGGATATGTATGGATGAAAAGCGGTGCCATCCACAAAACGCGAATAGCACCGCCAAGTTTTATTCAGTTAAGGTTTCAATGGCAATCTGCATACCGAGCTTGAAAGCGTACTCAAATATAGCTGCTTCTGCAAGGCTCATATACTCACTCCAACACTCGTGGAATTTCTCGAACACCTCTTTTTGCTCGTCAGAGAAGCTTTTCTCCAAGTCCTCGTGGTGACGTGACATATAGCCGAGTAGTTCTTTCATTTCCTTAGTGTTGGTTCGGCTATCTTCTTGCGGTATGATGTTTCCATGCCAAAGTTCGTTGATGATCGACCTCATTGATAGACCACCTCCTGCAAGACGATCTCTTCGGCGCTCGCCTTGATGTTGTTCATCTCGTCAGCCCATCGGAGTGCGTTGTGAGCCTTCATAACTTCGTCTATTCCTCGTTCTTGAGCAAGACGAGGGACTATTGTATCGAGCATTTCGTGAGCCTGCAAGTCGATTTCGTGGAGATATTCATTCAATCGCCCTTCGGTGAGCAGGGTGGTGTATGTTCCGCGACGGTGCTTCTTCATAAAGTCCAAGCGCAGATTCGCATACTTGCCAAGGGGATAATTCGTTTGCTTGGGGAGTGCAAGATCGGGGTAGTAAAGTCCGTTATGTTCGGTATAAGTAATCTGATTTTTCATCGTAAATATCCTTTCTTAAAAATGCTTTTGTTTGGCATCAACTATCAAGGATATTTACTTGGGCGGTGCTCGGGCGTGATGCCAACAACAGCAAGTCAGCATCACATATCACCGAACACAAAAAGAAATCCGAACCCTTCGCCTACCAGCTTTGGGTTCGGATTTCTACTGTTTGGTGCGGATAACAGGACTTGAACCTGCATGATCGCTCACTGGAACCTGAAACCAGCGCGTCTACCAATTCCGCCATATCCGCAAACCTATTAGATTAAAACAGCCACTGAAGATCAGTGGCTGATGGTGCGAGAAACGGGACTTGAACCCGTATGGAAAAACCACACGCCCCTCAAACGTGCGCGTCTACCAGTTCCGCCACTCTCGCGTATGTCAGCTCGGCTTTGCCTTTCACATCGCCTTGCGACGCGTTTTATTATATACCATCTTTCTTGAAATGTCAATACCTTTTTCAAAAATTTTTTAATTTTTTTCAGACATTCGATTAGAAACCGAATGTCCGAAAAAAGTATCATTTTCAATTATCTGTTTTGGTTTCCGCATCACGCAAAGCCTTTTGTTCTTTTTTGGTCGATGCGATCACTTTGATCTGATCCTTGACGTAAACACGAATCATCTGATGTTCTTCGGGGAAACGTACTTTGACAAGACCTGTCAAGGGACTGAGTTCACAAACGATACCACGTCCATCGGGTGTTTCCACAAGAGCTTCCATTTTCGGCATTTTTGCAAGTTCATCTTCATAAGCTTCCTGTTCATAACGCAAACAACACATAAGTCTGCCGCAAGCACCGGAAATCTTCTGAGAATTCAGAGAAAGATTCTGTTCTTTTGCCATTTTGATGGAAACCTGAACGAAATCTTCCAAAAATTTCTTACAGCAAAAAGGTCTGCCGCAAACGCCGAGTCCACCGATGATCTTGGTTTCATCACGGATACCGACCTGACGAAGATCGATTCTTGTTTTAAAGATCGCCGCCAGACTTTTGACAAGCTCACGGAAATCCACACGACCTTCCGCTGTGAAATAGAAGAAAAGTTTGCTATTATCAAACGTATATTCCGCATCCAAAAGCTTCATTTCCAGCTTATGTTCCGCAATTTTTTCCAGACAGATCCTCTTTGCTTCTTCCTGTTTGCGTTTATTTTCTTCATAAATGGCATCATCTTCTTCCGTTGCTTCGCGGATCACGGGACGAAGCTGCGGAACTGTCGGAGTCTTATCCTTTTTGTCTTTGTCTTTATCTTCACGAGTCGAGATCGTTTCCATCAATTGCGTTTCCGTTACGGTACGGTTACCGATTGCGACAAGACCATATTCGATACCTCTTGCCGTTTCCACGATGGCATGACTTCCCGCGGAAAGCTGTAAACCTTGCGGATCAAAATAATAGATCTTGCCCGCAGGTTTGAAACGGACACCCACGATATCGTAATTTTTTTCGGGTTCTTCTATCTCATCGGAAGTTTCTTCGGCAACGACTGCATTTTCCGCCTGTTCTTCCGTTTCTGTCGTTTTATTTTCTTCTTTTTCTATCATAAAATCAAATCCTCAATTCTTATTCCGCCGTATATATAAAGGAATCGTCAGACCGCGGACCAGAGTTCGATCGCAAGCATCGCCGCCGTCAGAGAAAGGTTGGTATTGGATCTCATATCCGAACGGATCGCATCCACCGCATCAAACGATCTTGCAAGTGTTCCCATTGTAAAGAGCATGGAAAGCTCCTCCGCTTCTTCAGCGGTAAAAAAGGCAGCATCCGTATCGTCCGCATTCCGCGCACGTGTCAGGTCACCGTAAGCGGAGAGTAAATATGCGGTCAATGCATCCAGATCCTCTCTTGTCTTGATAAAATCCGTAATCTGTTTCAAAAAATCAAAATAGGACACGCCTCTGTCCTTTGCGACCTGTCCTTCAATCACTTTTTTTGCTGTCGAATACGCGGAGAACGCATAAGCATCATCACGCAAAAGAGCCTGCATGGCACCGATCGAACCTTTTGCCATACGAATGGCAAAAGCAAGCTTTTCCGCATCCGAAGAATCGGAAAGTCCGCGCATTTTTGCAAAACGGGAAAGAGCATCATCATCAAAAACTTCGAGTGATATTTTCTGTGCGCGCGAACGTACCGTAGAGAGTAAGGAAAGGCTGTTTTCACAAAGCAAAAACATATAAACGTCCGCGGGCGGTTCTTCAATGATCTTGAGAAGCGCGTTTTGTGCCTGCGGTGTGATGCGGTCAGCCTCATCAAAGATATACGCTTTGAAATCAAGTTCGGAAGGTGTCAGATAGACCGTGGAGCAAAAATCGCGGACGGCATCCACACCGATGGTCTTTTTGTCCTCATCCCGTCTGAGCATGAGCACGTCGGGAGAATTACCTTCCAGAATCCGTTTGCATTTGCCTTCCCGATCGGATGTTTTGCTGTTTGCGGCAAGCATCGCCGAAAGACGAAGCGCGAACATCTTTTTTCCCGCGCCTGCCGGTGCTTCCAGAATATAAGCGTGCGCGCATTTCCCCTCCCTGATCAAAGAGGAGAAATACGCCTTTTGCTTCCCGTTTCCGTAGATATCTTCAAAAAAATCCATCAGAAATGCATGAATTTTTCAACGTCGAGAATAAATACGGTCGCGCCGCCCACGCTGACATCAGCATTGACAGATGCCATAGAACCGTTGGAAGCACCCATCTGCATTGCTGCCGCGGGAATATTTTTCACGCGTTTTTTGCTGTGCGCCTTAATGATCTCGATCGCACGATCCACTCTGTCATCTTCAACGCCGACGAAGAAGGTAGAGTTACCGTTCAGAAGGAAGCCGCCTGTGGAAGAAATCTTTGTGATCTGGTAGCCCTCCGCTGTCAAGCCTGTGTTGACGAAATGCGCATCGTCGTTGTTAACAATCGCAATAATCAGTTTCATAAGAATTTTACCTTTCTTTTGATATTTGAGTCGTTGAAACTGCCGCTGGGCGCAGCACGTTCATTACTTATTATTATAACAAAGAAGAAAAGTTTTGTCAACGAAAAGAATAACAAGAGAAAGAAAACTTTTAAAAATTTTATTTTTTCGGATGTCCGCGGAAGATCAGCGCGAAAATATAAGCAAAAAAGACTGCCGCCGCAATGCCGCCCGCCGTCCCTGTCAGCCCGCCCGTCAGCGCACCGATGAGTCCGCGTTCGTCAACGGCTTTTTTGACCCCCTCGGCAAGTGAATATCCGAAACCGATGAGAGGTGTCGTCGCACCGCAGCCCGCAAACGAAACGAGAGGCGCATATACCCCGATCGCTGTCAAAAAAACACCAAGCGAAACGTATAAGACCAGAATCCGCGCGGGTGTCATCGATGTCTTATCAATGAGAATCTGAGCGGCAACACAGATCATTCCTCCGACCAGAAATGCTTTGATCAGATCTCCTATCCATTCCATAAAAATCTCCCTCCTATCCGTTCTGTTCCGATGAAATATGCACGAGATGCGCAATTCCCGGAATCGTTGCACCTTGTTTCAAGCTGTTCGGGCTCATGAGCGCACCCGTCGCAAGATATAAGACGTTTTTCAGTTCGCCTTTTGCAAACCGTTTCAGAATATGTCCGCAGATGACCGATGCGCTACAACCGCATCCCGAGCCGCCACAATGCACGTCCTGAGAGGCTTTTCCATATAAAAGAAGTCCGCAATCGTTATATACTTTGGTCAGATCATAACCCTCGTTTTTCATCAGCGTACGCGTAATGGAAAGCCCTTCGAGTCCGAGATCGCCCGTTAAGATCAGATCAAAATCATCGGGCTGTTTTCCCGTTTCCGTAAAATAAGCCGTCAAAGTATCGATCGCTGCGGGTGCCATTGCCGCGCCCATATTATTGATATCGTTAATTCCTTTATCCACAATGATCCCCGGCATGACTTCCGTCACATAAGGACCATTTCCGTCAGCAGAAAGAATTGCTGCACCCGATGCCGTTGCCGTCCATTGTGCCGTTGGCGCGCGTTGTCCTCCGTATTCCAGAGGAAAACGGAATTGCCTTTCCGCTGAACAGAAATGAGAAGAACTGACCGCCGCACATTTTCGGAAATATCCAGCATTAATCATCAGCGAAGAAAGCATCGTTGCCTCAGCAAAGGTGGAACAAGCTCCGTAAAGACCGAAATACGGCTTTTCAAAGCTGAGAAGTCCATATGCCGAACCCGTACATTGATTCATCAGATCGCCCGCAAAAATTGCGTCGATACTCTGATAAGAAAGCTCCCCTTTGGAAAGCGCAAGATTCAAAGCAAGTCTTTGCATCTCGCTTTCGGATTTTTCCCAGGTATCCATGCCAAACTTCCCCGAATCATCATGCAGATCAAAATCCGCACCCAAAGGACCTTCATGTTCTTTTCCACCCACGACCGCCGCATAACCGACGATGGAAGGCGCATGGTTCAAACGAAGCACTCTCATCCGATCACCCCGCAAAGCCAATAGATCACGCCGTAAATCACAGAGGTCAATACCCCGTAAACGATCACAGGTCCCGCAATCGTAAACATCTGCGCGCCGACACCCATGACAAGACCTTCACTCTTATCGTCAATGGCAGGAGATGCCATCGCATTGGCAAAACCCGTGATCGGAACGAGCGTACCCGCGCCCGCATATTTTGCGATATCATCAAAAATACCGAAGCCTGTCAGAAGCGCGGCAAGAAAAATCAGAGTGATGGGAACAAGTGTTTTCGCATTTTCTTCCGTCATATTCAGCATTTTATAAATATGCAGAAGTCCTTCCGCAAACGTGCAGATCAATCCTCCGACCCAGAATGCCCGCAAACAATCTTTGATGATCGGCGATTTCGGCGCACGCGCTTTCGTAAATTTTTTATAAGTTTCAGAATCCATATTCATAACGAATCTTCCTTTTCGATCAAAAATTTTTTCATGATGAAAATATTTTTTCCGGAATGGGCAATATTTATTTTAGGGAAGTTCTTCCGAAAAACACAAAAGTCCTTGACTTTTTCAAAAAATGTGTTACAATATACTCATAAGTGTGTAGGTGGTACACACCGAAAAAATCTAATTCGTAAAAGGAGATCTTACTATGCCTTACGTTATCAATGCTGATGTATGTCTCGGTTGCGGCGCTTGTGCAGACGGTTGCCCCGTTAGCGCTATTTCCGAAGTTGACGGCAAATACGTTATCAACGCTGACGAATGCGTTGACTGCGGTGCTTGCGCAGGTACTTGCCCCGTTGGTGCTCCCGAACCCCAATAATTAAAAATATCGGTTGAAAAATAACAGACCCAAAAGGGTCTGTTATTTTTTCTTTCGCTTTAGCAATAAAGTTCGCCCTGTGGTGCCTCTGATTTTATTTTTATAAATTTTTTTATTTTTTTCAAAAAATTTAATCTTCTTTTCAGAATTGTGGTATA
The DNA here is from genome assembly GCA_017472285.1 of Clostridia bacterium. Taxonomy (GTDB): domain Bacteria; phylum Bacillota; class Clostridia; order Oscillospirales; family CAG-272; genus QALR01. The sequence goes on from JAFUQQ010000056.1 coordinate 30,756, forward strand.
ATAGCATATATTTCTATATTTTTCAAAAAATTCAGGAGTTTTTATATAAAATGAATACAGAAAAAAAGATCATTCCCGTGCTTCTCGGCGCGGATCTCAACTGTTACAGCGTCGCACGTGCATTTCATGAAGCCTACGGCGTGAAATCCTATGCGTTCGGCAGATATGCCCTTGGTACGACGAAATACAGTAAAATCGTTAAATTTCATATCGTTGAAGACGTTGATACCAAAGAAGTTCTCCTTCCGACACTCGAAGCCTTCGCAAAAGAACATACGGATGCGCTTCTCATCCTCATCGGCTGTACCGATGCATATGCCGACCTCATCATTGAGAACAAAGACGTGCTATCCAAATATTATTTCTGTGCTTGTCCCCGCGCAGATCTTGCAAAGCAGCTCATTTCCAAAGAAGCATTCTATGAAATGTGCGTGAAACACGGCATGGATTTTCCCCAAACGGTCATCGTGAAAAACACGGAAGAAACCGCAAAATTCGATTCTCTCCCGTTCCCTTATCCGATCATTCTGAAACCCTCCAGCTCCATCCGTTATTGGCAGAATCCCTTTGACAGTATGAAAAAAGTATATAAGGTCGATACACCCGAAGAAGCCAAAAAGATTGCGGAAACGATCTTTGCTTCGGGTTATGACGATTCCCTTATCATTCAGGATTTTATTCCCGGTGATGATTCCCGTATGTACGTTCTCACAGCTTATTGCGACCAGAACGCAAAAGTGAAAATGATGTGTCTGGGACACGTTCTTTTAGAAGAACATACCCCCAAGGGCATCGGCAATCACGTTGCGATCCTGACGGAATATCATGAAGAACTGCTCAAGACTGTCAAAGCATTTCTGGAAGCCGTCGGTTATACGGGCTTTGCCAATTTCGATATCAAATTTGACGAGCGCGACGGAAAATTCAAAATCTTTGAGATCAATCTCCGTCAGGGCAGAAGCAATTTCTACGTAACCCATTCGGGCGCGAATATTGCCAAGCTTTTCGTCGGTGATGCGTTAGGTACGCTTCCGGATGAAACGGCATATATGCAGACACCGATGTTCTGGCATACCGTTCCCAAAAAGATCATATATTCTTATATCAAAGATGAAGAAACGATGCAGACCGTCAAAAAACTCGTCAAAGAAAAGAAATCCGCATCTTCTCTTTTCTATGCTTGCGATCTGAATATGAATCCTTTGCGCCTTGCCTACGTCACGGTTCATAACCGCCGTTATTTCAAAAAATATAAACTTTATCCTTAAGCGATCACAGAAAGGCAAATCTATGGCAAAAACCCTCGGCATCCTCGGCGGTCTTGGTCCTGCCGCCAGCGTTTATTTTTATCGTATCCTCACCGAACATACCAAAGCAAATCACGATCAGGATCATCTCGATATCGTTCTTGTCAGCGGCGCATCCATCCCCGATAGAACGGAATTTATCCTCGGAAAAAGTGAAAATTCTCCCCTCCCCGCGATGATCGACAACGTAAACAAGCTCATCACCGCGGGCGCGGAGCTCATTGCAATTCCCTGTAATACCGCACATTATTTTTACGATCAGATCGAAAAATCTTCTTCCGTTCCCGTGCTGAATATCGTCAGGGAAACGGTTTCTCTCGCCCAAAAAGCAGGTGTCAGAAAGCTCGGCATCATGGCGACCACAGGCACGGTCATCACAGGCGCATATCAACACGCTTGTCTGGAAGCGGGAATCTCTTTTGCCATTCCGTCCGAACGCTCGCAACAAATCCTCATGGATATCATCTACGGCAGTATCAAAACGGCAAGAGAACCCGATATGGATGCATTTCTTTCCGTTTGTGATGAACTTTATGAAAACGGCGCGGATGCGCTCGTGCTTGGCTGCACGGAGCTTTCCCTGATTCGCGCAACAGAGGACCTTGAAAAATATCGGTTTATCGATTCCCTTCTCGTTCTTGCGGCACGTTCCATCCGTGTTTGCGGAAAAGAACCTTGCGGTTTCGCGGAAATCTATTCTTTGATATAAGCGGCGAGTCGCCGCACCCAATTCTCGCCTATCTGAAATTTTTCTGCTTCGGAATGAAGCGAAACGGCGAGGTCGCTTTTGAGCAATTGCTTAGTAAACAAAAAAGCTCGCCCTGTGGGAGAGCTGTCAGCGCAAGCTGACTGAGAGGGCAAGCAGTCTATCCTAAAAAAGCCCTCTCCGTCACGGCTGTAAGCCGTGGCACCTCTCCCAAAGTGAGAGGCTTACAAAAACTTTTATATGGAAAGGCTTTCAACGATGCAAACCTTAAAAACTCTCGCTCTTACCATCGGTATTCCCGAAAAGGAAATTCCCTCCCCTGAAATGCCGATCAATGACATCATATACAATTCAAGAAAAGCCGTAAGCGGTGTGATCTTCGTTTGCATCACGGGCGCGCTTGCAGACGGACACCGTTATGCCGCCGATGCATATGCCAAAGGTACGCGCGTATTTGTTTGTGAAAAACCGCTCGATCTGCCGGATGATGCGATTATTTTCCGTGTGGAAAACACAAGACGCGCGCTTGCCTCACTTTCCGCCGCTTTTTTTGACCATCCCGAAAAGAAGCTCCGTATCATCGGTGTGACGGGCACGAAAGGCAAATCGACCATTTGTGAAATGATACGACATATCTTATGTGAAAACGATATCCCCGCCGCATCGATCGGCACGGTCGGTATCCGTATCGGAGATACCATCACACCGACAGGCAATACCACGCCTGAAAGCTATGAGCTTTTCCGTATCTTTGCGGAAATGGCGGAAAAAGGAATCCGTTATGCCGTCATCGAAGTTTCTTCGCAAGGCATCAAGCTTGACCGTATCTATGGGATTCATTTCTTTGCGGCGATCATGACGAATCTCAGCGAAGATCATATCGGCGGTGCGGAGCATCCCGATTTTGAAGATTATAAGAATTGTAAGAAACAGCTTTTTGAACGCTGTGACCATGCCATTTTTAATATGGACGATCCTTATTTTGATGAGTTTCATGCGGTCGGTCATGCAAAAAAACAAACGTATTCCATTACGGAAAATGCCGATTGCTCCGCCAAAGCATTGCTCCCGACCGTCACGGAAAAAGGCTTCGGTACTTCTTTTATTCTGACAAAAAATGAACATCATACCGACGTTTTCGTACCGTTTCCGGGTGAATTTTCCGTCAGCAACGCGCTTGCCGCCATCACAGCGGCAGAACTTGCGGAAATTTCTCCCGAACACGCAGCAAACGTCCTCGCATCCGTTCGCGTAGGCGGACGTTTTGAGATCGTTCCGACAGATATTGCAGGTACGACGTTCGTGATCGACTACGCACACAACGGCGAAAGTCTGACTGCCGCATTGCAAGCACTCCGCAAATATCATCCGCGCCGATTGATCGCGCTTTTCGGCTCTGTCGGCGGAAGAACGGAAGTACGCCGCAAAGAGCTTGGTATTGCCGCCTCGGAATACGCAGATTTCTCCATTCTGACAAGCGATAATCCCGATAAAGAACCGCCGATCGATATCATCGCGGATATCGAAAAGCATATGCAAAACGCATTGTATACCGTCATTCCCGACCGTAAAGAAGCCATCGAATATGCCGTTTCCATTGCCGAAACGGGTGATATCATCCTCCTTGCCGGCAAAGGTCATGAAACCTATCAGTTGATCGATGGAAAAAAAGTACCGTTTTCCGAAAGGGAAATCCTTACAAACGCATCTGCCAAACGGCTTGCACAAACTTTAATCTAAACACAAGAGCCTCACTGATTACGGTGAGGCTTTTGTAATGATGTAAATAAACTATGTAGGCAAGAATATTCCGATGGGCGTTGCCCACTCAACCATCGGTTGCATGGGCAGTCGAAAAACAAGAGATGAACACAAAGCATATTATGAAGCGGAATATTTTGAATATTGGAAAAAAGAGGATCACGAAGCGGATTATCTCATCGCCAAACGCGCTGTCGAGGAATATCCAAGCGAGCTGAAATATTGGAAATGGCTCGGTGCTGTGGAATACTACATTGCATTTCGTCGCCATAAACAAGATGATTTTATTGCAATGATAGATTCTTCTATTAAACATAATTTGATGGTATGGGAAAACAGTACAGATTCCTCCTTAAAAAATGAGGCTTTATGGACGATTATTTGTGCTTATCAATATAGCGGCAGAACTTCGGAAGCCCGCAAATATGCCGAGCTTTATCCCAATCGTGATTCTAAAAGCAAAGAAGATGCGCTGGCACTCTGTCTGGAAGGCGAAGAACTCATCCTTCTCAGACAAAAAATGCTTGTGGAAACTCTCGGAAATTTTTGTGTGCAATTAGGACAGTTCTGGCATTCCGAAAATGCTGGCGATCCGCGCGCACGCGCGGCGGTATATGCAGAAAAAACGATCATCGAAACCATCATTCCCGATGGAAACGTATTGTTTTTCAGTTGGTATTTATACGAAATTCACGAAAGACTTGCCGATATCGCATTAGCAGACGGCGAACCTGAAACCGCTGTCAAAGAACTGCGAAAAGCCCTTTCCTATGCCCAACAATACGACAAAGGACGTATGGCAGGAAAACAATACTATACCGCACCGTTACTCGATCATCATATATATGATTATTCCCAATGCAGAGAACTTGGTTCGGAAGCAGAGCAGTTCCTTACGCATTTGCGCCATAATAAAAAATATGCTTCCTTGCGAAATCGTGAAGATTTCAAAAATCTTTTTCTTATCTGAACATCACCAAACGGCAAGGTTTGATTCCCTGCAAATTCCATAAACACAAAAATCCTCACCATGAAAGGTGAGGATCAGACCACTGACAAAGAGTCCAAGACGTAGGTTTTGGGCTCTTTGTCAGTGGTCTGAAAGCCTTCCCTTTTGGGGAAGGCTTTTGGAATCTTCTCTTAACGCAAAGAAAGTTTTTGAAGATTTTCAAGGGTGGATGGGGTTCGGGGCAAAGCCCCGCAATATTATCTGCCGAAATGCCATGGCACAAGTCGTTTTTTATCGCTTGTTTCTTCCGTAGCTTGCGAAACGGAGGTTTCGGGCGGTGGTGCGGTGGTTTGCGGAGTGGATGTTTCGGTTGTTTCCGTCAAAAATTCGGGGACGGTCGTTTCCGTTGTTTCAGCAGTTTCTTCGGTTTCTTCGGGCGGATGTTCATGCTCCGAGCAATAACAATTATAAGAATGTTTCCCGCCGCTGATACCGATATAGTTGCCGCCCTTCTCATAAAAATCCTGAAAAAAGGCTTCATTTTCACGGAATGAGGGCGATGCTCCGTAAGAAAGATGGCGATAAGTGTATTGCGCGTCGGTGACCGTCACTTCACAAGGAAAAGAACGATTATAATTTTTGACGAGCGCAACGCGGATGATATTTTCGCTCGGACAATGTTCCGTTGCGATAGAACGTGTCTTGCTGTCATAATCCACTAAAATATGCGTATCGCAAACCGTTTTCGGTTCTGTTCCTTTTTTGAAATAACCGAGCGAGATACGGTGTCCGCGCGGATCGCTTGAACACGCTGTCGCAGGTCGTTCTCCGGAGTCTTTACAATACAGACAGCTTACGATATTTTCACTTTGTGAAAAGGTATGATATTTGTCGAGAGTCACGGTTTCCGCGCTATTTTTGGCATAGAGCTTCGTCATCAGCCCGTCAAAGACGAGAACGGCGGGATTTTTCTTATGCGTACCGATATCTCTCGCATCTTTATAGCCATACCACACACCGCAAAGAATATCAGGTGTATAACCAATGAACCAACGGTCCGTATTGGCATTGGAGGTACCTGTTTTTCCCGCAACGTGCAGAGATTTCTGTAAAGTCAGATCGCTTGCCGTGCCGTATGCAACCACGTTCTGCAAAAGTCTTGTCATCAGATCAGCCGTATCCGCGCTGAAAATTTTTTCGCCGTCTTCATTATGGGAAAGCAAAAGCTTGCCGTCTTTATCATAGACCTCGGTATAAGAGATCGTTTCGTGATAAACACCCTCACACGCAAGCGCACCGTATGCCCCCGTCATTTCCCGCACGGAAACACCATTGGTCACCGCGCCCAACGCCAAGGGCGCAAGCGCAACGTCAGAAAGTATTTTGCCGTTTTCCAGCGTTTCATTTTCGATCAGGGTGGAAAGTCCGAGCGCTTGCGCGTAACGGAATGACGTATGCACGCCAAGCTGTTGCAAAATACGGACGGCAACGGTATTGGTCGATTTACAAAGCGCACTACTAACCGTTGTCAGACCTGCATAAACACGCGGATTGTTTTTAGGCCAAAGCGTATAACCATTTCCCTCTTTGGTAAAAGTAACGGGAACGTCATCGTAAACACTTGCCCAAGTGATGATATTTTTCTCAAACGCGGGCGCATAGACGGAGATCGGCTTGATGACCGAACCGGGCGAACGAAGCATCTGTGTCGCAAGATTGAAGATACGGTCGGATTTTTTCTCACCCGTATCACCCGCAACAGCAAGCAAATGTCCGTTTTTCTGATTGATGATGACAGCAGAGGAAGTTGCCCGTGCGCCTTCTTCGCTTTTCGGAAAATTTTCAAGATCTTCATAATAATCTTCAATCGTTTCCTGCATCTTCGCATCCATCGTTGTATAAATCGAAAGACCGCCGTTATAAAGCATATGCGAAGCGGCTGTACGGGAAAGTCCGTATACCTCGGAAAGATCGTTGATTACGTCTTCGATCACGACTTCCGTAAACCATGAATTTTTCGCACCGTCGTTTTCTCTTTCTCCGAGATGAAGTTCGGTTTCCGTTGCAATGGCTTCTTCATAAACGTCCGTTTCAATCAGCCCCAATTCATGCATCCGCCAAAGGATCGTATCACGGCGTTCTTTGTTATATTCAGGATTGTGTATAGGGTCATAGCGCGTAGGATATTGAATGATCGCCGCAAGCGTTGCACCTTCAACAAGAGTCAATTCTGATGCACTCTTGCCAAAATAAAGCTCCGATGCCGTTTCCAAGCCGTAGCAACCCTCAGAAAGATAAACCGTATTGAGATATAATTCCAAAATGGCTTCTTTGGATACTTTCTTTTCCAAATCAAGCGCGCGCATGATCTCCGTAATCTTCCGTTTAGGCGTTACGGTATTATCACCCGTCAGATTTTTAATGAGCTGTTGGGTGATGGTCGAACCGCCGTAAGAGCCGCCGTTTGGTATCACGAAATTCAGCACCGCGCCTGCCGTCCGTTTGAAATCTACACCCGAATGTTCAAAAAATCGATGATCCTCGATCGCAACAAAAGCATTTTGCACGTCGATGGGAATATTTTCAAGAGCAATCCAAATACGGTTTTCCGAGCCGAAAAGACGTTCTTCTTCGAGTTCAATGGCATTTCCCTCTCCGTCTTTATAATATAATTTCGTCGTGCGTCCCTGTTTGCCGACGAGCATATCCATATCCAAAGAGGCATCGATTCCCTTTGTCGCATAGATCACAAACGCGGAAGATAAAATCATCGCGCAAAAGATGCCGATCAGCAAAAGCGAAAGCAAGGAAAAACCGATCTTTTTTCCTATAGTTGACTGTTTTTTCATGCGTATTTCAGTCCTTTCAAAAAAGTCTACCGATAGTATGCGCTGACGGATGGATGTTTATACCACGGAGATTTGCAGACTTTTTCACTTGTAAAACATGATTTTCAATGCTATAATCAAGGTATCAAGCAAAGGAGGGGTGTTCCATGTACGCAGAAGAAATCAAAATACGGCAGATGACCAATCAATATCTCATCCAAAAGACCGATAAGCTGACCGCGGTGCGCGATCTTTGCGGTGTACAGGCGCAATTCATGTCAAATGCCATCCATTCGTTGAAGATCCGCTGTCATGATTTTGATGAACGGACACTTGCTGAGGGACTTGTAAAAAATTGGACCATTCGTGGTACGGTACACGTCTTTGCGGAAAGCGATCTTTCTCTTTTCAAGCACTGCAATAACGGCAAAAACTATCGCTCGGAAAATTTCTGCGGCTACGGCAGATCAGACGGAAGCAAGCGCCGATGGACGCTGACCCCCGAAAGACAGCTATATTTTTCAAGATTGATATTACAAGAGATTGAAAGCGGTGCAAAAACGCGCGATGAGCTGAAAATTCTTTGCCGAAATCACGGCATGACTGCCCTTGAAGAAGATTCCATGTTTGACCAGTGGGGCGGCGGCATACGCGATCTTTGCGAACGGGGATTTATGAACTATGCCGTACAGGAAAAGAAAGCCTATATCCCCGCGCCGCTTTTCACACCGATTCCAGAAGCCCAAGCCAATCTCGAAATCGCAAGACGATATTTTACGCATATCGCCCCCGCAACCATGCACGATGCAATGTATTTCTTTCATGCAACGGCGGCACAAGTCAAAGCATGGCTTTCCGAACTCCCCGTTTCCTCGCTTTCTTGCGATGGAAAAACGTATTATTATATCGAAAACGACACTGCTTATGAGAATCCCATCCCCGATTGTGTTTTTCTTGCGGGTTTCGATCAGCTCATGCTCGGCTATCAGAAAAAAGAAAGCCTTTATTTGAAAGAAGAACATCTGCGAAAGCTCTTCAATCTTGCAGGTATTGTTATGCCCGCCGTCCTGCTGCGCGGTGAAGTCATCGGCAAATGGAAAAAGACAGGAACCAAGCTTCTCATTACGCTTTTTGAAAATATATCCTCCCAAGACAAAGAAATGATGGAATATCAAGCAAAAATGCTTTGGAGCAAGGAGATCAGAATCGTTTTTGAGGTATAATGAAAAACGGCAGACACGCGCTGCCGTTTTTATTATTTCATTCTGTTTTTAACGAAAACAATTCATTTACATCAACATCCAATACTTTCGATAATGCGTATAATTCAATATCAGTTACCGTACGGGAACAATCTTCAATACGGGAAATAGAACCTCTGCAAACGTAAACGCCCAAAAGCTCCAACCGTGCTGAAAGTATCTGTTGACTCATCTTTCGCATTTTACGATATTTTTTCACCTTTTCTCCCACTAAATTCATTTTTTCACCGTCAATAATTCTTGCCATAATCATTCTCCTTTTATATTTTTTTCAAAAAATCAATTTTTGTCTTGACAAAAGACAAAATTAATGATATATTATGATTAAGAAATTTTTGTCTTATGATAGGACAAAAATGAAAAACAGAAAAGAAGATTCTTTCATGAAAAAAACTCGATTGTTTTTTGTTCTGTTCGGCATATTTCTTCTGTGCTTCGGTTTTTCTCTTTTTATGACTGCAACAATAAAAATGGAAAATTCCGAATGGTATTACACTTGGAAACCTCCGTACAGCGAATATGAAGCAAGTGTCATCATCACAAAAATATGGGGAATCGTTTTGCTTATAATCGGAGGACTTGCAGAGTTGCTTTGTCTTCTTTCAAAGCTTTATGAAAGCAAAAACATTCAAGATGTGAATCCCATTACATCCAATACGATAAAATGTCATGTATGCGGAATAAAAACAGATAGCACCTTAACAATTTGCCCGAAATGCAAAACAAAATTAAGAAATTAAGGAGAAAAAAATGGCACGTTCTCAATTTTATTGTCCAATGCATGGAAAAAGCATTGATGAAATTCTGCAAATATTTGAAGCCGCTATGTGTGAAAATGATTATTCGAAAAAGCTGGTAAAAAATGAGGAAATTTATTGCAAAGGTGATGGTGTACTTGCCCTTATGCAATGTTTTTCTCTTGTATTCCGCGAAAACGCCGTCGTTATCGAAGCATGGGTAAATGATGCCGTATTAGGGGAATCCGAATTAAAAGGATTTTCAGGTATTTTTATTAAAAAGAAAATGCGCGCATTGGCAGAAAAACTTTCCTTATTATTCAGTTCATCTCATTTAAAAGAATGGACTTGTCCCGAATGTTGCAGAGAAAACAGTCCCTATTCACTTTCCTGTGCCTGCGGTTATCAAAAAGAATTATCGTGAAAGAGAGAACAATCATGAAATACAAAAAATGGCTGGCTCTTATCATTGCCATCATTACCGTAATCACTGTTTTTTTATTTTCTGCAAACAGTTATAAAAAAACAATCGATCATTTTTTTAAGGCTTATGAAAAAAATGATCCCGATATTCTCTATAACGATGTAATTGCTGATTATTGGATCAATTACATGAATATCGGATGGGGTGAAGGTGTTGCATATGAAAGTTTAGAAGATAGTATTGAGGACAATTTAGACGATTGGGGTCTCGGCAACAACATAAAAATTACTTATGAAATCAAAGATAAGATCAAGGCATCTGATAAAGAAGTAAAAGAATTAGAAATGTATATCATTGATAATTACGTTGATTATGTCGGAAATGAAGACAATTATTCGATCAGTGCCGCTTATCTTTTAGATGTCCATTTTGTTGTTGAAGCAAAGGGGAACACTACCAAGCAATATTACCCTGACGGCTTATTAGTGATTAAAGAAAACGGCAAATGGAAAATAACCAGAGGACATCTTTCGTGTTCGTTCCCTGACGATTACACAAATATTTTTGCACACTAAAAAACGGCAGATTCGCTCTGCCGTCTTCTTTTTCGGGGATATTATTGCTTATATTTTTTATCACTTAGGGGGAGGTGCTTCAAACGAAGCACCTCCCCAACTGCGTTCAATCTTTACCGTCAGTCACGCTATTCTCAACGAGTTTCACGAGAATATCGGAAATCTTCTCTATGGCTTCCACGGAAACAAATTCAAAACGGGAATGGAAATTTTCCCCGCCCGTGCAGATATTGGGACAAGGCAAGCCCATGAAAGAAAGTCTTGCGCCATCCGTACCGCCACGAATCGGAACGACGTTCGGTGTCACACCAACGTCTGTCATGGCCTTTTTCGCGCGGTCAATGATATACATATGCGGTTCGATCTTTTCTTTCATATTATAATAAGAATCGGAAAGCTTCATAACGGCTGTACCTTCCCCGTAGATTTCATTGATCTTCGCGCAAGCATTCACAAAATCGGCTTTTTTCGCTTCAAATTTCGCTCTGTCGTGGTCGCGGATGATATAATGAAGCTCTGCTTTTTCAATGCCACCTGAAATACCGGAAAGATGATGAAAACCTTCATAGCCTTCTGTCTTGGAAGGGATCTCATCTGCGGGAAGCAGTGCATTGAATTCACAGGCGATGAGTGCCGCATTTTTCATCTTATCTTTTGCCGAGCCGGGATGAATGGAAACACCGTGAATCTCGATATGTGCGCCTGCCGCATTGAAGTTTTCATATTCGAGTTCGCCAAGCGCGCCGCCATCAACAGTATATGCATAATCCGCACCGAAGCCTGCAACGTCAAAATGATTGGCACCTCTGCCGATCTCCTCATCGGGAGTGAATGCAACGCAGATTTTACCGTGTTCCATACCCGATGCAATGATCTTTTCAACGGCTGTCATGATTTCAGCAATACCCGCTTTATCGTCAGCTCCGATAAGGGTTGTACCATCGGAAACAATGAGATGCTGACCTTCATATTTTTTGAGATAGGGATAATCTGCCACGCTCATCACGATATTTTCCTTTTCATTGAGAAGGATATCGCCGCCCTTGTAATCCACGATGCTTGCCTTGATATCGGTATCAGATGCTTCGCTGGAGGTATCCATATGTGCAATCAGACCGATGGTATTGATCTCTTTATCGGTATTCGCGGGAAGTGTTGCGTAAACGTAACCGCATTCGTCCACTTTGGCATCCGTAAGACCGAGCGCGATCAGTTCGTCTTTCAGAGCTGCCGCAAGAACGAGCTGTTTTGCCGTGCTGGGAACGGTTTCACTTGCACCATCCGACATCGTCGGAAAAGCAACGTATTTCAAAAATCTTTCATAGGTTTTCATTTGGTTTTCTCCTTATCTGTATAAAATATTCAATAATTCGTTTAAATTCCTGACGGTCGCATCCGCTTGCATTTCCTCGTTCCGTACAGGCATCAGACCACCAAGACCTTGCGTAATACGAATGGTTTTCATACCCAAGCGTTTTGCCGGTAAGATATCATTATCGGGACGGTCACCGATCATCACGGCTTCTTCCGCCTTGCAATCCGCGCGTTCCAGCGCACTCAGAAAAATGATGGGTTCGGGTTTTTCCACACCTTCTTCCGCAGAAGAAAGCACAAGCGAAATATATTCGGAAATACCGTACGTTTGCAATCTTTTTGCCGTTCCCATCGGTTGATTGGCAATGATACCGAGCTTATATTTTGCGGAAAGTGCTTTTAAAACCACTTGGGTTTCGGGATAAAGCCGCTCTCCGATCGCATCATAAGGTGCAACCGGTGAAAGTCCGATATTTTTCATAGCACCGCGAAAATACGAGCCGCCCGAAAGTGCCGCTTCCCGCATCGCATTTTCAAGTTGCTCTTCGGTATATTCATTACCGATCTCTTTTTGCATGGCGATCGTTCTTTGTACGCGACGGCGAAAGGATTCCGTTTCATCCACAAGTGTTCCACCAACGTCAAAGAAAATCCATCTTATTTTTTTCGTATCCATCATTTTGCTTTCGTTTTTGCAATCAGAATTTTGACTCTGCCCGTACCGATATGTTCAATCGGCCCCGTCGTGGGATTTGCGCCTCTCTTGTTGCCAAGAAGGTCGAAATCGACCGTAATAGGCGAACCGTCGGGATTTTCAAAGGGTGCTTCCGTAATACGCGGCATATCCAAGCGTTTGGTATCCACGACCTCCGCTTTGATATCGGCAAAACTTTCATCAATGGTCATTTCAAGGTAGACGTTGCCGTTTTCTACGGTGATCTTCGCATCCGATGCGGTATCGGTCTTAACGGAAGTATGATCTCTTTCATATGCGGGAACACCGTCCGCATAATAGTTATGCGCCGTATAAACGGGCTGTTGCACCTGTGCGTATTGTGCCGCATCGCATTTGCCGAATTTATCCCAAACCGTCTGAATATATTCTTCCAGCGTATCGGGTGAGCCGTCGTAAAGTCCGAGACCAACGATAAAACGCTTATTTTCCGTCTTTTGCGTATTGGCAAAAATATTATTATAATAACGGTCGTCACCGCTGTAAACGAGTGAGCAACCCATCATTTCTGTGGAATGAGGCAGATGATATGGCGTGGAACGGTCATAAACTTCGTATTTATACATACCGCCGAGGAACAGATTGTGAACGTATGCGCCGCCTTGCGCCGCATTCTGAAAGTTCTGTTCCGAACCTAAAATATTGTTATCCACGAGATGAGGACCGTGTGTCACTTCCCATTTCATATCAATGGTATTGTTATAGAAAATATTCGAGCTGAGTCTTGCGCCTTGTGCCTGCCAGTCGAGCCAGACACCCATATGAGAGTCGTGAATCAAATTGTGATGCATCTGCGTATCGATAAGCGCATGAAGCTTGATCGCGCCTAGTTCATGACCCCAAAATTCGTTACGATTGCCGATATTGTAAATCTCATTGCCGTAAATCTCGGAATACGAACCGCCCATATGACCGACAACACCGTTCTGTCCGCAATTATAAATCAGATTATTACGGATGATATGCGAACCGATGGTTTCTTTACTCCATCCCATACGGAAACCTGCAAGCATTGCTTCATACTGATAATTATAACCTGGTTTTCTGTGATAACGGGTATACATATGATGTCCCGTGGAAATTTCTTTTCCAAGGCTGATCGCACTGCAACGCGCATCGTGAATGATATTATTCTCAATGATCCAACCTTTTGCCCAATGCGGTCCGATCATACCGACCTGATCGGCTGTGGGCGGTGCCCAAGGGGTTGCCGCATGCGCGATCTCAAAACCGCGAAGCGTGATATAATTGATCCCCGTCTTTTCGGGAACGAAACAGGACTGTCTGACGTTGATCTCCGTCAAAGCCGCGTTCGGATCGTTTTCACAAAAATTTGCCGTAATGACCGTGATATCTTCCAGAACCTCGGCGCACCAAGTCATTTCTTTTTCCGCACATTCCTCTTTGTGAGAAGCCTCGATCAGCGGTTCTCCGTCAAAATAGACCATACCCGTATGACGTTTGTAATCGAGAGGACGCGCCATCCAGTCACCGTCGATCTCAACTTCATAAGGGTTATAATCCCCAAACATCGTGTTATCGACAGAAACAGTCCAAAGACCGTCTTTTTTCTCCCAACCGTTTACGATCTCCGAGCCTTTGATGACTGCTTTTTCACCTTCAGCCGCCATATAAGTAATACGACCAAGTTCGTTTCTTGCGCCATGTTCGGGATTTACGTATTCACGGTATTCTCCCTCATGAACGATGACCGTATCGCCCTCGTCAGCCAGACGCGCCGCATGGGCAATCGTCAGAAACGGACTTTCTTTCGTACCGTCATTTTTATCGTTGCCATATTTCGCAACATGATATTCTCTTGCCATAAAATCTTTCTCCTAACAAAAAATATTTCCGTTATCAGTTTAACATACCATGCAAAAAAATACAAGTGTATCTTAATTGTAAATTTTTTATTTTTCCCTTGATTTACCTGTTATCATTTATTATAATAATGATTAAGAAGGTAAATTATTTTTTATTTGAAAGGAATACCTATGAAAAAATCGAGTATGATCTTCTATTCCCTACTTGCTGTTTTTGTCCTTGCCTTTACCGCATGGGGAATTTCAGAAACCGTAGGAAGTGAATCTTATAATTATGAGGGACATATCGTTGATATCCGAGAAGAAAACGGCAATACCGTCATTACCACTTTAAACGGCGATAAAAGATGGAATTTCACGATCAAATGGTATACGAAAAAGAAAATGGAAACATCCAACAACAAATTGGAGATTGGCGATTTCGTTCTTTTGACAACGACCCATTTCAGTGATACGAATATCAAAAAAATGCGCGTATCCGACGGATATATCCACGAAGGTAAACTCGTTTACTTTAACGAAGCAGACGGTGCGTTTTTGCTTTATGAGAATCCTGAAACCCAAACCAAGCATCTCTTTCACCTCGTTTCTTTTGAAAATCGTGCTATCAACGGACATTTTGGCGAAAAGATCAGAATTTACCGCAGTTTTGGTCTGCCGTATATAGTCCCTCCGATTTCAGAGGATCTTTCTTTGCTTATCAATTGCACCGAAAAAATTGCCAATGCGAATACCCCCGCCTTTGACGAAAAAGAGCTTACCCTGATCGAATCTCTGCATTATACGCTCAAGGAGCACATAGAGGAATGAAACATTGTCCCACTTGCAAAATGACCGTCGATGAAGAAAACGAATGTCCGTTCTGCAGCAGTAATCTGACCTATGAACCAACCGTCAGCGAAGAAAAAGAACACATTATCTGGAATCGTTATTATTTCGCTTACATATTCAAAAACAGTTGGTTTTCTCTTAGTTGTATTCTCATCGGTATGGTCAAAATCATTCTGACAAGACCGCCACTTAGCGTACTTTTTCTCCTCGCGGTGCTCTTTGCGCTCGTTTCGCTTTCTGCATCTATCTTTCAAAGACGGCTTGCCAACAAGCTAAAGAAAATTTTCAATGAAGATTATATCCCGCTTGAGATCGGATTTGAAAAATATATCATCGGCGCGGTCGCGCTCGTCATGTTTTTGTTTCTATAAAACCAAAAAGGGACTCAATCGAGTCCCTTTTTTCTTATCAAGTCGCAATGCCCGCAAACTGTGACATATAAAGGTTATAGTACACACCTTTCTCGGCGAGGAGTTCATCATGATTACCCGCTTCACAGATCTTACCGCCGTCAAGAACGATGATCTGATCGGCATCACGAATCGTGGAAAGACGATGCGCAATAATGAGGGTTGTTCTGCCCTTCATCAGATTCAGCATCGCTTCCTGAATACGCATTTCCGTACGAGTATCAACGCTGGAAGTCGCTTCGTCAAGAATGAGGATCTTCGGGTCTGCAAGCACCGCTCTCGCAATGGAAAGGAGCTGACGCTGACCGTTACTGATATTGCCGCCCGATTCGGTGAGCATCGTATCGTAATTGTCCTTCATTCTGCCGATGAAACGGTGTGCATTTGCCGTCACAGCCGCCGCATGCACTTCTTCGATCGTCGCATCGGGTTTACCATAACGGATATTGGCTTCAATGGTATCCGTAAAGAGTACGGTATCCTGCAAAACGATGGCAATATTTTTACGGAGCGTATCTTTGGGAATATCACGAATATCAAAACCGTCAAGCAAAATTTCACCCGAATCAACTTCATAAAAACGAGTCAAAAGATTGATAATCGTTGTTTTGCCTGAACCGGTTTTACCAACAATAGCAATTTTCTGACCTTTTTCAACTTCAAGATTGAAATCTTTCAGAACAGGTTCTCCCTCAACGTAAGAGAAGTGGATATTTTTAAAGGAAAGATTACCTTGCATCGTATCGGTAAAGAGTCTTCTCTTGCCTTCATCGATCTCGGAAGGCTCATCCATGATCTCAAAGACACGTTCCGCACCGCTGATTGCATTGAGAATCGCCGTGAACTGATGGGCGATTTCATTGATCGGACGGGTGAACTGTTTAGAAAACTGAATGAAAAGGAATACCGTTGCAACGGGGAATTTGCCATTCAAAGAGAAAATAACGCCGATAATAACAATGATAAGAAAACCGATATTATTGACAACGTTCATGAGCGGACCCATGATACCGCCGAAAATTTCTGCTTTGATACCGGTTTTTCGCAGCTCATTGCTGATCTTACCGAAGCGTTCAATGGTGACTTCTTCACGGGAAAACGCCATAATGGTGCGGTAACCCATCACACTTTCTTCCACTTCCGCATTGAGTTCACCGAGAAGCTTCTGCTGACGGACGAAATAACGGCGGACGCGTTTGGTTACAAAAGACGTAACGAGGATCGTAACGGGAATCGTCACCACGCTGATGAGCGTCATTTCCCAGCTATGATACAGCATGATAACAAGCGCACCGCTGATCGTAATCAGACAGGAGATCAGGGACGTTACGGACTGAGAAATGGTATTGGAAATATTTTCGATATCGTTGGTCATGCGGCTCATGATATCGCCGTGCGGATGATTGTCTATGTATTTGATGGGAAGCTTTTCGATACGACGGAACAGATCGTTACGCATCGTGCGTACCGTTCCTTGCGAAAGCTTTGCGGAAAGGCGTGTCTGTACGAACGTAAATGCGGAGGAACAAAGGAAAAGCAATGCCAGCAGTCCGAGAATTTTTGCCATTGCGACAAAATCCACACGCGGAATACCGTCTATGATTTCCATATAGCCTTGTTTATCGATCGGTGTCAGATAATTGAGCGCTTCCGTTTGCAAGATGGGCGAAGCCAAAGTTACAAGCGCAGAAACGATAACACAAACGATCATAACAAGAAGCAAAAGCTTGCTTTTACCGATATAAGAAAGCAATCTGCCTGCTGTTTTCTTCAGATTTTTCGGTTTTTCAACGACCATCGGACCGCGTCTTCTGCCGCCGGGCATACCCGGACCGCCGGGACCACCCATTTCATTCGGGTTCTTTTTCGGAGCGTTGTTATTCAATACTTTCACCTCGTTTCAACTGAGATTCATAAATATCACGGTAAACAGCACTTGTTCCCAAAAGTTCATCATGCGTACCGATCGCAGCGATCGTACCGCCATCCAGAACGAGAATACGGTCTGCACTCATGACGGATGCCACGCGCTGTGCAATCGTAATAACAGTCAGATCGGAAAGTTTTTCGCGGAGTGCCTTCTGGAGTCTTGCGCTCGTCGCAACGTCAAGCGCGGACATACTATCGTCAAAGATCAGAACGTCGGGATTTTTCAGGAGTGCGCGCGCAATGGCAAGACGCTGTTTCTGACCGCCCGAAAGAGATGCACCCTTTTCGGAGATCATCGTATCATAACCCGCGGCAAAATTACCGATAAATTCTTCCGCCTGTGCGATTCTTGCTGCTTCGCGGAGTTCTTCATCCGTTGCGTTCGGATTGCCCCAACGAAGATTTTCCGCAACCGTTCCCGAGAAAAGTTCGCTCTTTTGCAGAACGTAAGCAATCTTGGTACGGAGCATTTTGACTTTATAATCCTTGACAGGAACACCGTCAAGAAAAATTTCCCCTTCAACAGGATCATAATAACGCGGAATCATCTGCACGAATGAGGTCTTACCCGAACCCGTCGCGCCGAGGATCGCAATATTTTCACCCGCTTTGATATCGACGTTGATATCTTTCAGGATCGGAGAACCCGTCGTATTCGGATAACGGAATTTGACGTTTTTGAAAACGACGTGACCTTTTTTGGTTTCTTCGCCGTCGCCTTCATAAGCACCGTCACGGATGACGGGATATGCATCCATCACTTCATTGATACGTTTCGCAGATGCTTGCGCACGGGAAATGAATTGGAACATATTGGAGAACATCATAACGGAGTTCAGAATCTGCGTGATATAAAGAATGACCGCCGTTACGTCACCGACGAGAAGTACACCGCTCTGTACTTCATAACCGCCGAGCAAAATCACCGCGATAACCGTGAGATTCATAATAATCATCATGAGCGGAGAAAGAAAAGCGAGCGTAAACTGCACGCGAATCATACGGTTATAAAGATCATCGTTCGCTTTGGAAAAGCGTTCGATCTCATGCTGTTCACGGACGTAAGCCTTGACAACGCGCGCGCCCGTTACGTTTTCCTGAACGACCGCATTGACGTTATCGAGTTTGACCTGTACGTCATCAAACATCGGACGGACTTTACGCATAACGAAATATACGACAAGAAGCTGAATCGGAAGCGAGATCAGGATAACGATACCGAATTTGGGATTCAGCGCAATCGCCATGACGATACCGCCGACGAACATGATGGGTGAACGGAAGAACATACGAAGTGCCATTGCCACGAAATTCTGCATCATCGTGATATCGTTCGTGAGTCTTGTTACCAAAGAACCAACGGTAAAACGGTCCGTTTGTTCGGGGGAAAGGGACATAACGTGAGAAAATGCGTCACGGCGCAGATCGTTACCGAAACTCTGGGATGCCGCAGAAGCAAAACCCGCTGCACCAAGTCCCGTCAGACCGCCAACCACGACCAAACAGATCATAAGTACGCCATTTTTCGCAACGACGGCAAGACCTTCTTCCACAGAAGAAGCATACAAACTGTCATTGACGATTGTTGACATGATCGTCGGAAGCGCAAGGTCAACGAGAACTTCAAGAATCATACAGAGAGGAGAACAGATCGCAATATACCAATAAGGCTTCAGATATTTCAGGAGTTTTTTCATTTTTTCGTTCCTCCCTCCGTACCATCGGCGATTTCAAGCAGATTGGAACGCATTTTTTTCAGAATATCGCAAAGAAAAGCCTGTTCTTCTTCGGAAATAGTCTGCGCAAGGATATCTTCACATTCCATCACTTTGGCAAAGAGTTTTCTGTCAAGCTCTCTGCCCTTTTCCGTGATATAAACACGGGTCTGGCGCATATCAATCTTGTCTGTTTCACGGCGGACCAGTCCTTCTTCCTCCATTTTTTTGAGTGTCACACTGATCGTGGGTGCTTTGAAATGGGAATCTTTCACGATATCGATCTGTGTCACACCGTCTTCTCTTACGAGAAAACGCAGGATCTGATGATAACCGTTTTTGAAACCGAGATCGTCAGACTGTTTTTTGATCCTGTCATGAAATAATTTGGATATTTCATTAATCAATCTGCCCGGTTTTAACGGTTGGCATGAGTTTTTTTGCATAGGCAATCTTCCTTTCATAAAATTAGTTAGTTAACTAACTATTATTATATAAAGAAAAAGCCCCTTTGTCAAGGGACTTTTATCAAATATCTCCATTTATTGCACGGGATGCGCCTTTGTCAGAATGATTTCATATACGTTTGCGATCTGCGCGGGAGATTTTCCTTTGATTTGACCGTCGTAAACGATCTGTATCCCATCGCCTGCCGTTAGAATATCCGAAGAAATCTGTTCTCCATCCTGTGTCACGGTGTCACAACGGCTGACGAAAAGATAATCTTCCGTTTCATCCAAAATACGAACGTAAAGTGTTTTTTCATATATCTTTTCGATTACGGCATCGAGCGTCACACGTTCAGGATTTTCGGGAACATCGGGCTTTTCTTCCGCGCAAGCCGACACCATAAGAACCGCAAAAATCAAAAATACACATAAAATCGTTTTTTTCATAAATACCATCCCTTTTCGATTGAAAATATCTCTTATATTATATAGTCGAAAAAAGTCGGAAAAAATCTCACCTTTTTTGAAAAAATTTTAAAAATTTTTTCATTAAATCTTCGTCAAAGAGATCGCCCGGTCTGATGCCGAAATTTTCCTGAATCTTATAAAAGATCAGGCAATTCAACCGCGGCGGTATTTTTCCGTTTTCAAGGGAATTTAAACTTTTGATTCCGATTTCCAAAATTTTTGCCATTTCTTTTTTGGAAAGTCCATATTCCAAACGAATCTTTCTGATGTTTTCGCAAAATATTTGTACATCCTTGTCAGTTTTCATAGCTTTTTCTCCTTATAATGTGTAATAATAATATTATACATTATAAAATTTTTTTGTCTACAAACACAGTGTTATCACTTTGTTATCAAATCAATAAAAATATAAATTTTTCAAAAAAATTTTCTCAGATTTATCGAAAAATCAGATTTTAATAAGCCTGTCGAAAAAGGTATGTGGAAAAGTCAAGAATAAAAAGATGAACAAAAATTTCTATGCGTTAAGAGGAGATTCCAAATGCCCAATGTCATTAAGTTAAGAAAAGAACCAAGTTCAGAAATGGACTTGGCTCTTTTTTTGCAAAAAAGTTAAAGAAATTTTGAAAAAGGGGTTGACAAAAAAGCAAAAGTGTGCGGTCGATTTTATTAGCTCGCTAATAAAA
>JAFUQQ010000057.1 GCA_017472285.1 Clostridia bacterium
GTACACCTTCGTTAACATATCGTGCAAAAGGAACCAAAATGACTATACCATCCCCAAATGCACATAAATATACATAATATATTGTATCATATTTCACAAAATTTGTCAATTCAAAAGCGGAAACAAAGGTGTACCTTTGTTAACATTTGTCGGAAATTATGTATTTGTAGTTGTATTGATGACTATTTTAGCGGAAGTGCCATCCACCATATCTCGCATAACCCACTTCTTGAATCCTGTATGCGAGATACCGAGTTGCCGCCCTGCTTCTCTTGCGGAAATGGTGCCGTTCATCCATTCTCTTTTGATCTCTTCATAGTTGTCTGGACGCTCCATTGCAGTTCTACCAAAATGAACCCCGTTCGCCTTTGCTGCTTCGATTCCTTCACGTTGACGCTGTCTAATGAACTCACGTTCGGTCTGTGCCACATAGGATAGAAGCTGTAAAACAATATCAGCGATCAGAGTTCCGGTCAAATCTTTACCTTGCCGTGTATCGAGTAGAGGCATATCAAGAACAACGACATCCGCTTGTTTCTCTTTGGTAAGAATCCGCCATTGTTCCAAAATTTCATCATAGTTTCGTCCAAGTCGGTCGATACTCTTAATCACAAGAGTGTCTCCTGGCTTTATTTTTTTGATAAGCCGCTTGTACCCTGGACGTTCAAAATCTTTTCCCGATTGCTTGTCGCAGATCATATTGGCAGGCAATACTCCGAAATCCTCCATTGCGCGAACTTGCCTATCCTCGTTTTGTTCCCGTGTGCTGACACGGATGTATCCATATAATTTGTGTTCCATGTGTGTTTCCTCCATAACAGTTTGCAATATATATTGTACCAACTGAGATAAAAGAAACCATGACTAACCATATTTATATCGTCAAAATCAGCACATACGCTTGATTTGTGTGATATATCGTATATTATAGCACACTTTTGTGAAATATGCGATATGTCGCACACGAAAAATCGTATATTAGTGTAAAATATTTATTAACGATATATCGCAGAAAACAGGTGATGCATTTGAACACAAAGGAAGCAGTGGCAAAAAGAATCTTACAACTGTGCGAAGAAAAGAATATTGCGATCAACGCGCTTGCGAATTTGTCGGGTGTAACTCCGTCAACGGTTTACAGTATGCTGAACAAAAAGAGTCAAAACCCCGGTATTGTGTCCATCAAGAAGCTCTGCGATGGTCTTGATATCTCAGTCAGAGAATTTTTCAATAGTGATCTGTTCGACGATTTGGAACAGGAAATAAAATAAAGCAGGTAACTAATGGATTGCATCCAAATTCAGTTACCTGCTTTTATCATTAGGTTTATTTATTCAATTGGCTTGTATTCCGTTACTGCTTTCAAATATGCTTCGGGGTCGCCGTTTAAGATAAGGTCTGCATATTCCAACGGCGCATTGTAAATCAGATAATCAAGTTCTGAACGCTGATACATATTGTCCGCAACTTCATTCTCAACGGCAATCGTGTCTATCGCAATCATGCTGCCATAGGTGAATTTCAGTTCAACACAACAGTTATCGAAGTTATATTCACAGGATATAAGGCGTTTCATAGGGTTTACCTCCAAAATTTGATGTTATGGAAGTATCGTAAGCGTGGGTTTTGTGGTGGTATCTTTAATTATGAGAAATCTCATTTTCCCATTTGGAAACGGTCTGACGGCTTACGTCAAGCTGTTCCGCAAAAGCTTCCTGTGAAAGCATTTTTGCCGTTCTGAGTTCAAAAATTTTTGTTCCGAGTGTCATAGAATGACCTCCTTTCTTTTTCTGAATACAGTATAACACAGAAAAAAACAAAACACCACCAACCGAGGAGCGCGTTTTCGCAACCTATGGTTGACAGTGTTTTCAACGTATCCAATAAAAACCAAATGTTTCAAAAAATTTTTGAAACATTTCAAAGAAAACTTTTTATAAAAAGTTTTCTTTGGCAGGTACGGGCAGAGCCCATCCAACCGTCTTTGCCACGCAAACTACCGCAACTTTCTCATATCCTGCCTCTTTCGCAAGCGAGATGAGCGCCGCCATCGTGCTTCCCGTGGTCATCACGTCATCCACGATCAGAAGACCTTTCGTTTCAGGAATAACATCACGGCGGAGTTTATAACTTTTTTCGGCATTTTCCGCGCGTTCTTTTGCATTCAGTTCTTTTTGTAGCTTGGAAAAATGCGCGTGAGAAAAGATATCTTCAAAGGGCAGCTCCAATGTTTTGGCAATCCCTTGCGCTAAAATTTCCGCTTGATCGAAGCCGTATTCACGGACACTTTTGGGTTTTCTCGGCGCATAGGTGACCGTATAATCCGAAAGATCATAAGAAAACAGACGGTTTGCAAGTTGAGAAACAAGAAAATTCTGCAAGGTAGAAAGATTTTGCCGTTTCAAAGCAAAGATGACAGTTTTGGAAAGTGCGCTTTCATAAGCAAAAAGATGGGCGGAAAAAGAAATTTTTCCTTTTAAGGAGTCGGGCATACAAGCGCAATCTTTTTCCTGTTTTCCGCATTTTTTGCAAATCGTCCGACCGAGTTTTTCATATTCCAAAAGGCATTTCGGACAAAAAGCCGTATCTTTTTCGGCATCCGGCAAGACCGCAGAGCAAACAAGACATTTACGGACGAAAAACAATCCTTTTAAAAAATCAATCATATTGCGTCATAAAATAGCCAAGCCCCGTATAACGCTTGGTCTGTCTGTTGTTATCGGTCATCATATGCGCCACATCACCTTGTCCGACGAGGATCACCATCTGTTGCGCACGTGTGATCGCCGTATAAAAAAGATTGCGTGTCAGGAGCTTCGGGGTATAACGATAAAGCGGAATCACGACGATGGGATATTCACTGCCTTGGCTCTTATGCACCGTAATGGCATACGCAAGCTCCAATTCTTCGAGCAAAGAGAAATCATATTCCGCGATTCTGCCGTCAAAATCGATCGTAAATGTCTGTCCAACAAGATCGATCGCGCGGATGATACCGATATCACCGTTATAGATACCAAAACCTTCGATACCGTTTTTCTTCCATGCGATATCATAATTGTTTCGGGTCTGCATGACTTTATCGCCTTCACGGTAAATCTGCTCTTGAAATTTCTTTTCTTTTTTGCCGTATTCCGCGGGATTGATCGCAGATTGCAGTGCATGATTGAGCATTTCCGTGCCGTTCTGTCCCTTACGCGAGGGGGTAATGACTTGGATACCGTCATAAACCGTCGTACCGTATGCGCGCGGCAAACGTGTCTTACAAAGGGTTGCAATGATCTTTGCGGTGTGTTCATCGCTTTCACTCGGGAGATAGAAAAAATCGCCGTCTTTTTTGGTGAGATCGATATGTTCCCCGCGGTTGACCGTATGTGCGTTCGTGACGATCAAACTTTCCTGTGCCTGACGGAAAATATGTGTCAGTTCCACAGAGGAGAAACGTTCGCTCGTCAGGATATCCTTGAAGACCGAACCCGCACCGACAGGCGGAAGCTGATTGGCATCCCCGATCATAATGAGTCTTGTGCCGGGACGTATCGCACGTAAAAGTGCTTCCATCAGATAAAGATCGATCATGGAAGCCTCGTCAATGATAATCACGTCTTCATCGAGCAAATAATTTTCATCTCTACGGAAGCTCGAACCTTCGTCGGTCTTGTAATCCATTTCGAGCATCCTGTGAATCGTTTTCGCTTCCATCCCCGACGCTTCCGAAAGACGTTTTGCCGCGCGTCCCGTCGGCGTTGCGAGAGCGATACCGAGTCCCATACATTCAAAAATACGCAAGATCGCGCGAACAACCGTCGTTTTACCCGTACCCGGACCGCCCGTCAGAATAAAGACGGAATTTTTGACGGCTTCCATGATCGCTTTTTTCTGCAAGGTTTCATAATGAAGCCCGTTTTCCAATTCCGCTTTCTGAATCAGAAAATTCAGATTATCCGTATCGGAAAGGTGATCGGTGAGTTCCAGCGCATCCATTTTCGTACAGATATAGCGTTCCGCTTCAAAGGCTTCGCGCAAATAAATACAAGTTCTTCCGCCGATCTGTGCGCTACGGAAGTTACGAAGCATGACTTGTCTTGCAAGTTCATCTTCCGCATCTTCAGCCGAACAGCCAAGCAAGGTAACGGCCGCGGGAATGAGTTTTTCCTGCGGCAGATAACAATGACCGTTCTGATTCATATTATAAGAAAGAACGAAAGAGATGCCCGCCGCGATACGTTCGGGAGAATTTTCTCTCATGCCGAGATCTCTTGCGATCGAATCCGCCTTATCAAAACCGATACCTGAAATATTGCCACAAAGCATATACGGATTTTCCTTGATAATATCGACCGCGCCGACACCCCATTTGCGAAAAACTTTCATAGAAACTGCGGGAGAAAAATAATTGGCGCAAAAAAGCATGACGCTCCGCATTCCGAATTGTGTACGGAAGGTTTCACCGATATCTCGCGCCTTACGCGCAGAAATTCCGGGGATATCCGCAAGCCATTCGGGGTGATTTTCAAGCACATCGAGCGTTTCGTCCCCGTATTGCGCAACAATCTTTTTCGCGGTAGAAGGGCCGATACCCTTGATCGCGCCCGATGAAAGATATTTGAGAATCATATTTGCCGTGGCGGGCAACTGTTTTTCATAATATTCAACTTTGAATTGTTTGCCGAAGGACGGATGCGTGACCCAATCGCCAAGCGCAGAAATCGATTCGCCCTCGCAAAGATACGGCATGGAACCGACAAGCACAAAAAGCTCATCGGAAGGGGTGGCGAGTTCACAAACCGTATACCCATTTTCATCATTCTGATAAATGATCTTTTCGATCATACCTTCGATCGATAAAAGTTCTTTTTCCGCTTCCTTATCCATAGAACCGTCCTTTCTTTCAAATAAATTGATAAAAAATATTTTGATATTGTCGGCGCATCATATGAACGGTTTCCGTCATTTCACGCCGTTTCGCATCATCACGAGGAATCATCACGACGATATCTGTGCGTTGAAAACCGTTTGCCGCCAGAGCCACGCGCAGATCGTATTCCAAAGAATCCGCATCTGCATCCAGATAAAAAATACCGTCCCGCCATTTTCCTTTATCTGTCAGAGAAAGCCGTGAAAAATAAAAAACGACGGTATACGCAAAAAGATAGCATACCGCAATTCCCGCGGAGCACAGCCAGATAGAGAGCGTTTGATTCATAAAAAGCCTCCGTTTCATCAGGTTTTGATACCATCATATGAAAAAGAGGCTTTTTTGTGCTTTATAGATTTAGATTTCGGCTTTTGCGCGGAGTGTTTCAGCAATATCGGTCTTTTCCCATCTGACACCGAGTTCTTCTCTACCGAAATGACCGTAAGCGGAGAGGGGCGCATAGATCGGTTTGCGGAGATCGAAATAGTCGATGATCGCTGCGGGGCGAAGGTCAATGGTTTCACCAACGATCGCTGCAATCTTGTCGTCTGCGATCACACCCGTACCAAAGGTATTGACGTTTACGCAAAGGGGTTTTGCAACACCGATGGCATAAGAGATCTGTACTTCGCATTTCTTCGCAAGCTTCGCCGCAACGATATTTTTCGCAACGTAACGAGCCGCATAACAAGCACTGCGGTCAACTTTTGTCGGGTCTTTACCGGAGAACGCGCCGCCGCCGTGTCTGCCGTAACCACCGTATGTATCAACGATGATCTTACGACCGGTCAGACCGCTGTCACCCTGAGGACCGCCGATAACGAATCTACCCGTGGGATTGACGAAAATTTCCGTATTTTCATCGATAAAGTTTGCGGGAACGATGGGTTTGATGACGTTTTCGATAATATCCGCACGGATCTGCTCGAGAGAAACGTCTTCATCATGCTGTGTGGAAACGACGATATTTTCCAGACGGACGGGGGTATCGCCGTCATATTCAACGGTGACCTGTGTCTTACCATCGGGACGGAGATAAGAAAGCGTGCCGTCCTTACGTACTTTTGTGAGCTGTTTTGCCATATTGGTCGCAAGAGCGTAACCGAGAGGCATCAGATTTTCGGTTTCATCGGTAGCATAACCGAACATCATCCCCTGGTCGCCCGCGCCCGTGTCATATTTATCTGCCTGTGCACCCGTTTTCGCTTCGATACATTTATCAACGCCCATCGCGATATCGGGGGACTGTTTGTGGATACGGTTTACAAATGTGCAAGTAGAAGCGTTGAAGCCGTATTCTTCTTTATTATAACCAATTTCTGCGATCGCACCGCGAACGATCTGTTCCGCGTCGATCTGTGCTGTTGTAGTGATCTCACCCATGACCATAACGAAATCCGTTGTCGTTGTGGTTTCGCAAGCGACACGCGCCATCGGATCCTGTGCAAGAATCGCATCCAGCACGGAATCGGAAATCTTGTCGCAAACTTTATCGGGATGACCTTCTGTTACCGATTCGCTCGAAAAATATTTCTTTTCTGCCATTTTTTACTCCATTTCTGCCATCTTAGGCTCGTTACGTTTATTGATATCAGTTTTCATCTGAATAAAAGAGAAAGACCCTCATTCGTCTGGTCCGAAAGAGAGTCCTGCATTTCATAAATTATACTCATCTATCGGGAATTAGCACCTTGAAAAAACAGGTTGCCGGGCTTCATCGTGCCAGTCACTCAGCCACTCTTGATAAGCTTTCGATTTATGATACCATAAAATTCAACAAATTTCAATAGGTATTTTTGTAAAAATCGAATATTTTTCAATTTTTTTCAGTTTTTTTCGCGTAAGTACCTTTCAAAATCGGAGAAAGCGGTTTATAGACGAGGAAGGAAAGGAGAATACATACCGTGCCCTTAACAAAAGTAAAAGGCAAATTGAAGATCAGAAGTGCTTCTTCCAGCGAATCCACAGAAGGCAGAATCTTCTGATAAAGACCCATAATCGCGTCCATCGGCAAAAGCACCGAGGCATAAAAAGGATACGTAATAAAATAATTCACGGGAACGCAGACCATGGCAGAAACCAAAGCACCCACAGCAGAACCCAGCATCGCACCTTTACGTGTGCGGATCTTGGCATAGATCAACCCCGCCGGAAAAACGAGAGATGTGCTGATAAGGAAATTGGCAAGCTCCCCGACACCGCTCGTTGTCGTATAAAAAAGGTGAAGGACGTTCTTGAGCAAACAAACCGAAACACCCGCAAGAGGAGAGATCGCAAAGGAAGTCAGCACGGCAGGAAAATCCGAAATATCAAATTTCAGGAAATTCGGCACGATCGGAATGGAAAACTCAAGCATCATCAGAACGATGGAAAGTGCCGACATGATCGCAACGACTGCGATCGGGCGCACGTATCCGCGAAAATTATTTTTATGTTTCATTTTTCATTTTTTCCTTTCAAAATAGTACGGAAAAAACAAAAAGCCTCTATTTTTGAAAAATAGAGGGGGTTTTCACAATATATGCGAAAATATACGATTTGTCTTTTCTCATCCGGACTGTAACCGTCGGTACAGGAATCTCACCTGTTCGGCCCAAAGGCTCGCGGACTTTACCGCCGATGTGGAATTTCACCAACCCCCAAAGGCAGGCTGTGCCTGCACCCAAATGCCGCCTATCTCTATTGATCGAGAATCTGAGATTCTGATTGGCGGCGGAAATGGATTTCAATCAAAAATATCAAATAGTGAAAGAAGGGACACCGAAGTGTCCCTTCTTATAGATCGATAATATTAGACGGAACTAAAATTATGCGAGGATTTCAGCAACAACGCCGGAACCAACTGTTCTACCGCCTTCACGGATAGCGAAACGGAGACCCTTTTCCATAGCGATGGGAGAGATGAGTTCAACAGTCATATCAACGTTATCACCGGGGCGGCACATTTCAACGCCGTCGGGAAGACCGATAACACCGGTAACGTCAGTTGTTCTGAAGTAGAACTGAGGTCTGTAACCAGCGAGGAAGGGTTTTTTACGACCGCCTTCTTTTTCTGTGAGAACGTAAACCTGACCAACGAACTTGGTGTGAGGCTTAACGGAACCGGGTTTGCAGAGAACCTGACCTCTTTCGATTTCGTTCTTCTGGATACCACGGAGGAGAGCACCGATGTTGTCACCAGCTTCTGCCTGGGGAAGAAGCTTCTTGAACATTTCAACGCCGGTAACGGTTGTCTTTCTGGATTCGTCAGAGAGACCAACGAGTTCAACTTCGTCGCCTACTTTAACAGTACCACGTTCTACTCTACCAGTAGCAACGGTACCACGACCTGTGATGGAGAAAACGTCTTCGACAGGCATAAGGAAGTCGAGGTCAGCTTTTCTTTCAGGAGTAGGAATGAATTCGTCAACCTGATCCATGAGTTCGAGAATGCAAGCATATTCAGGAGCGGAGTTGTCAGTGTTTGTGGAAACGAGAGCTTCACGAGCAGAACCACGGATGATAGGAGTATCATCGCCAGGGAAGTCGTACTGAGAAAGGAGATCACGGATATCCATTTCAACGAGTTCGAGAAGTTCTTCATCGTCAACGAGGTCGCATTTGTTCATGAATACAACGATTGCAGGAACGCCTACCTGACGAGCGAGAAGTACGTGTTCACGAGTCTGCTGAAGGGGACCGTCGGAAGCAGCAACAACGAGGATAGCGCCGTCCATCTGAGCAGCACCAGTGATCATGTTCTTAACGTAGTCAGCGTGTCCGGGGCAGTCAACGTGAGCGTAGTGACGAGTTGCAGTTTCGTATTCAACGTGTCTTGTGTTAATTGTGATACCACGAGCTCTTTCTTCGGGAGCGTTGTCGATCTGGTCATATGCGAGAGATTCAACGTTACCGTTACCGAGGGAGAGAGTCTTAGTGATAGCAGCGGTAAGAGTGGTCTTACCGTGGTCAACGTGACCGATAGTACCAATGTTTACATGGGGTTTTGTTCTTTCGAATGTAGCCTTTGCCATTGTAATAGTCCTCCTTATTGCGAATATGATTCGCGTATTTTTTAAAATTTTGGTTATCTCAACTTGGAAAAACCAAATCAGATACAAATATTATTTTGCTTTACCAGCGATGATACCTTCAGCAATGCTCTTCGGAATTTCAGCGAAGTGGCTGGGTTCCATAGAGTACTGACCACGTCCCTGTGTATTGGAACGAAGGTCGGTTGCGTAACCGAACATGTTGGAAAGCGGGATCATAGCAGTGATCTGCTGTGCACCGGAAACTTCATCCATAGACTGGATCTGACCGCGGCGGGAGTTAACGTCACCCATAACAGCGCCCATGTAGTCGTCGGGAATGATGATAACGACCTTCATGATCGGCTCGGTGAGGATGGGGTTCGCCTTCTTCATAGCGTTCTTGAATGCCATAGAGCCGGCAATCTTAAATGCCATTTCAGAGGAGTCGACTTCGTGGTAAGAACCGTCGTTAAGAGTAACCTTAACGTCTACAACGTTGTAGCCTGCGAGTACACCGGCCTGCATAGCGCCCTGAATACCTGCATCAACAGCGGGGATATATTCCTTCGGAATTGCACCGCCGACAACTTTGTTAACGAATTCGTAACCCTTGCCTGCTTCGTTGGGTTCGATGGTGATCTTAACGTGACCGTACTGACCTTTACCACCGGACTGACGAGCATACTTGCAGTCTTCGTTTGCAGCTTTTGTGATGGTTTCTTTATAGGATACCTGAGGCTTACCAACGTTTGCTTCTACTTTGAATTCGCGGAGCAAACGGTCAACGATGATTTCGAGGTGGAGCTCACCCATGCCGGCGATAATGGTCTGACCGGTTTCTTCATCGGTGTAAGCGCGGAATGTCGGGTCTTCTTCAGCGAGCTTCGCGAGAGCGATACCCATTTTTTCCTGACCTGCTTTGGTCTTGGGTTCGATAGCGACCTTGATAACAGGTTCCGGGAATTCCATCGATTCGAGAATGATGGGGTGCTTTTCGTCGCAGAGAGTATCACCTGTGGTAGTACCCTTTGTACCTACGACAGCAGCGATATCACCCGCATATACGCGATCGATATCTTTTCTTTCGTTTGCGTGCATCTGGAGGATACGACCGAAACGTTCTTTAACGCCTTTCTTCTTCGGGTTGAGAGCGGTTTCGCCTGCGGCGATGGAACCGGAGTAAACGCGGAAGAAACAGAGCTTACCAACGTAGGGGTCGGTCATAATCTTGAATGCAAGCGCTGCGAAAGGAGCGTCATCGGAAGAAGGTCTTTCTTCTTCCTGTTCGGTATCAACATTGATACCTGTGATGTTAGGAACATCAGTAGGAGCAGGCATGAAGTCAATGACAGCGTCAAGGAGCTTCTGTACACCTTTGTTTTTATAGGAAGTACCGCAAACTACGGGGATGATGTCGTTTGCGATGGTTGCTTTTCTAAGACCAGCTTTGAGTTCTTCGATGGTAAGTTCGCCTTCTTCAAGGTATTTTTCCATGAGTTCTTCATCGCTGCCTGCGACAGCTTCAACCAAAGCTTCGCGGTAGGATTCTGCGTCCGCGAGCATATCTGCGGGAATGGGTTCGATACGAACGTCTTTACCCAAGTCGTCGTAATAAACGTCAGCCTCCATATTGATGAGGTCGACAATGCCGCGGAAGGTATCTTCTTTACCGATAGGAAGCTGAATCGGAACTGCGTTCGCTTTCAGACGTTCCTTAATCATGTTAACGACACGGTAGAAGTCCGCGCCGGTAATATCCATCTTGTTGATATAAGCCATTCTCGGAACGCGATACTTGTCCGCCTGACGCCAAACGGTTTCAGACTGAGGTTCAACACCGCCCTTAGCGCAAAGAACGGTAACTGCGCCGTCAAGTACGCGGAGAGAACGTTCTACTTCTACTGTAAAGTCAACGTGTCCGGGGGTATCGATGATGTTGATACGATTGCCCTTCCAGAAGCAAGTTGTCGCAGCGGAAGTGATGGTGATACCTCTTTCCTGTTCCTGTTCCATCCAGTCCATCGTAGCGGAACCATCATGGGTTTCGCCGATCTTGTGGGTCTTACCGGTGTAGAAAAGAATTCTTTCCGTTGTTGTTGTCTTACCTGCATCGATATGAGCCATGATACCGATGTTTCTTGTATTTTCAAGCGAGTATTCTCTAGCCATATTTCTGCTCCTTTAATTTTATCAAAAATCGATCGATAAAGCCGCTTATGCGGATTATCAATATCTGAAGTGTGCAAAAGCTCTGTTTGCTTCTGCCATCTTGTGTGTTTCTTCTTTTTTCTTTACGGATGCACCGGTGTTTGCGATTGCATCGAGAATTTCTGCAGCGAGTCTGTCAGACATTGTCTTTTCGCCGCGTTTTCTCGAATAAAGTACGAGCCAACGAAGACCGAGTGTCTGTCTTCTTTCAGCGCGAACCTCCATCGGAACTTGATAAGTAGAACCGCCGATACGGCGAGCCTTAACTTCAAGGACCGGCATAATGTTTTCAAGAGCATTCTGGAATGCTTCGAGTGCGGGCTTGCCCGACTTTTCTTCTACGGTTGCAAAAGCATCGTATACGATCTTCTGTGCAACACCTTTTTTGCCGTCGAGCATTACGTTATTGATAAGCTTTGTAACGAGCTTGGAATTGTAAAGCGGATCCGGCAATACATCTCTCTTGGAAATTTGACCTCTTCTTGGCACTGTTATTCCCTCCTTCATAAATTTTTAATGATATCATTGGTACTCGAAAGTTTCCTTCCGACCGTGCGATGTCCCATTTCAATGATGTGTATGCCATATCGCTTCCGATATAAACAAAATATTAATCATCAAAAGACAGAAATCACATGCGATCAGAGTGCATGAGAAATAATGAGATTATTTCTTCTTACCGCGTTTTGCGCCGTATTTGGAGCGGCTCTGCTTGCGGTTAGCAACGCCCTGTGTGTCAAGCGTACCACGGATGATGTGATAACGTACACCAGGAAGGTCACGTACTCTACCTCCTCGGATAAGCACTACGGAGTGCTCCTGAAGGTTGTGACCGATACCGGGAATGTAGCAAATTGCTTCAAAACCGTTAGTGAGTTTAACTTTTGCAACTTTACGAAGCGCAGAGTTCGGTTTTTTCGGTGTGGTTGTGTAAACCTTTGTGCAAACGCCTCTCTTCTGAGGTGCGCTAAGGTCTGTCTGAGCTTTTTCGAGGGAGTTGAAGCCTTTCTGGAGAGCGGGAGCTTTAGACTTGAACTCTTTCTGTTCACGACCGTTACGAACAAGCTGGTTGAATGTTGGCATGTGTTTGACCTCCTTTTTTCAGAATAAATATTTTTGTTTATATATACCACCAAGCGGGGACAAGGCCCTTGATCTCAGTTGTATGCAATTATTTGAGGATGACGCAGACCGCGCAATCCACTTCGATTCCGCAAAGCTTGCCAAGCTCGGCTTTGGACTTTGACGTGTCGAGTATCACGCCGAAGCTCTCGCAAAGATACGTCATTTCGGATACAATTCCGCCTTCCGCGTCGCACGCGAGATAAGCGGTCCTGACGTTTCCGTTCTTGATCTGCTTTCGGGACTGATTGAAACCTGCGACGTGTGTCGCGGCATAATTTTTGGACAGCATGAAATGATTCCTTTCAAACAAATTATGCTTTGATTTCTCGCTACATAGGAACAGCATTATTACATACATAGCTATTTTATATAATAGCACAGATTGCCCGTTTTGTCAACCATCTTTGCAAAAAAATCTGCTGTTTTTTCAATTTTTTTAAAAGAAAAACGTCCTGTTCTTCCCATAAAAGTATTGCTTTTCCAAACTTGTCAAAGCCTTCCTCGGAATCCTTGACAACCGAAGTTTTCCGATTGCACAAACCCGAAAAAAAGAGGCAGCCGAAGCTGCCTCTAATGGATATTAATCATTCACTGCCGTTGCGATAAAGTCATCATCGATGTCTTCGTCGACCTTTTCGACTTCGATATCGCGATAAACCTGAAGACCCGTACCTGCGGGAATCAGCTTACCGATGATAACGTTTTCTTTCAGACCGATCAGATGGTCAACCTTACCCTTGATAGCAGCTTCCGTAAGAACCCTTGTGGTTTCCTGGAAGGACGCTGCGGAAAGGAAGGATTCCGTCTGCAAAGCAGCCTTGGTGATACCGAGAAGAATCGGTGTCGCGGTTGCAAGGCGGAGCGTGATCTCGCCGGCATCGATACGTGCCTGAATCTCTGCGTTTGCGTTTTCGAGTTCCGAAACGTCAACAGTCATACCAAAGAGGAGTTCTGTGTCACCGCCGTCATCGATGCGGACCTTTCTGGTCATCTGTCTTGCGATAACCTCGATATGCTTATCGTTGATTTCGATATCCTGAATACGATATACACGCTGAACTTCGCGGATGATATAATCGTAAGCAGCGGAAAGACCTTGGATCTTTGTGATATCCTGAGGAGCAAGACCGCCTTCTGTAAGGATATCACCGCGGGAAACGTAATCGCCTTCCTGAACGAGAAGCTTCGTGCCGAAAGGAACAGGATAGATCATATCCGTACCCGTTTCAACGGCATTGCGGATCACAAGTTTTATAGAACGCTTCTTTTCATCGCGATTGATACCCAATACACCGGAAAATTCAGAGATAAGAGCTGTCTTCTTGGGACGGCGTGCTTCGAAGATTTCTTCAACACGGGGAAGACCCTGTGTGATATCCGCACCGGCGATACCACCGGTATGGAAGGTTCTCATCGTAAGCTGTGTACCAGGTTCACCGATGGACTGTGCCGCGATGATACCGACAGCTTCACCAACGCTGACTTTCTTGCTGGTCGCAAGGTCAGCACCGTAACAGTGAGCGCAAACACCGTGCTTGCATTTACATTTGAGGATAGAACGAACGTGAACCTGTTCAATGCCTGCATTCACGATCGCGTTTGCCTGAGCAACGTCAAGCATATCGCCGTCATGAGCGAGGATATTGCCGTCTTTATCGACAACATCGCCGATCACGAATCTGCCGGGGAGTCTGTCGATGAGCGGTTCAATGATTTCATTGCCGTCCTTAACGTCGGATACCCAAATACCTTCCGTCGAACCGCAATCTTCTTCTCTGACAATAACGTCCTGAGAAACGTCAACCAAACGTCTGGTAAGATAACCGGAGTCCGCCGTTTTCAGAGCGGTATCGGAAAGGGATTTACGGGAACCTCTCGCACCAACGAAGTATTCCAATACGGACATACCTTCGCGGAAG
Source organism: Clostridia bacterium (assembly GCA_017472285.1). Taxonomy (GTDB): domain Bacteria; phylum Bacillota; class Clostridia; order Oscillospirales; family CAG-272; genus QALR01. Next base: position 14,184 of record JAFUQQ010000057.1, read on the forward strand.
CAGGATTTGATCGGGATTTCCATCGTACGTCCGTTTGTCGCGAACATAAGACCACGCATACCGGCGAGCTGACGCATCTGAGCCATAGAACCACGGGCACCGGAGTCACTCATCATATTGATGGAGTTATAGCGGTCCATACAATTCTTGAGTGCATCGATAACGTCGTTGGTTGCTTTTTCCCAGATCTTGATGACGCTGTTATAGCGTTCTTCTTCAGCGAGAAGACCGCGGCGATACGCATACGCGATTCTTTCAACGTCTTTTTCAGCCTGCGCGATAATGACTTTCTTCTGGTCGGGAACGGTCATATCGAGGACGGAAATGGAGATGGATGCGAGTGTGGAATATTTATAGCCGTTTTCCTTGATCGCGTCAAGTACCTGAGCGGTAACGGCGGGACCATGCTTTTTGATGGTACGGTCAACGATCTGACCGAGCTGTTTTTTCTTAGTCGTGAAATCGACTTCAAGCTTCAGGAGGTTTTCGGGCTTCGATCTGTCAACGAAACCGAGGTCCTGAGGGATCGGTGCGTTGAAGATCAGACGACCGAGTGTGGCATCGATGATACCGGAATGAACGACACCGTCGATTTCCTTTGTCATACGGACCTTAATCGGCGCATGAAGACCGAGAAGACCGTTGGTATAAGCCATCATCGCTTCATCGAAGTCACGGAAAAAGCTTCCTTCACCAACTTCGCCCGCGCGGTCGATGGTGAGGTAATAGGAACCGAGGACCATGTCCTGAGAAGGAACGGTTACAGCTTTACCGTCCACAGGCTTCAGGAAGTTATTTGCGGAAAGCATAAGGAATCTTGCTTCTGCCTGCGCTTCGTTGGAAAGCGGAACGTGAACAGGCATCTGGTCACCATCGAAGTCGGCGTTGAACGCGGTACAAACGAGAGGATGGAGCTTGATCGCTCTGCCTTCCACGAGTACGGGTTCAAATGCCTGAATGGAAAGACGGTGAAGTGTCGGCGCACGGTTGAGCAGAACGGGATGGTCCTTGATGACGTTTTCGAGAGCTTCCCATACGTCATCGCTCGCCTGTTCGACAAGAGTCTTTGCATTCTTGATATTAGTAGCTTTCTGAACTTCGACAAGACGCTTCATAACGAAAGGCTTGAAAAGTTCGAGAGCCATTTCTTTGGGAAGACCGCACTGATAAATTTTCAGTGTCGGACCTACGACGATAACGGAACGGCCCGAATAGTCAACACGTTTACCGAGAAGGTTCTGACGGAAACGACCCTGCTTACCGCGGAGGGATTCCGAAAGAGATTTCAGAGGACGGTTGGAAGAGCCTGTTACGGGCTTACCGTGTCTGCCGTTATCGATGAGCGCGTCCACAGCTTCCTGAAGCATTCTCTTTTCGTTCTTGATAATGATATCGGGAGCGTAGAGTTCAAGGAGCTTTTTCAGACGGTTGTTTCTGTTGATAACGCGGCGATAGAGATCGTTGAGGTCGGAGGTTGCGAATCTGCCGCCGTCGAGCTGAACCATCGCGCGAAGATCGGGAGGAATGACGGGAAGCACATCGAGGACCATCCATTCGGGATTGTTTCCGGATTTACGAAAGGCTTCAACGACTTCAAGTCTTTTGATGATACGGAGCTTTTTCTGACCGCTTGCGGTCGCGAGTTCTTTCTTCAGGTCTTCGGAAAGCTGATTGATATCAAGCTTGTGGAGAAGTTCTTTGATGGCTTCCGCACCCATACCTGCGCGGAAAGAATCGCCGTATCTTTCGCGGAAATCATAATATTCCGTTTCTGTGAAGGTCTGTTTTTCTTCAAGCGCGGTATTACCGGGATCAAGCACGATATACTGACCGAAATAAACGACCTTTTCAAGCACCTTCGGAGAAATATCGAGCAGGAGTGCCATTCTGGAAGGTGTCGCCTTGAAATACCAAATATGAGCGACAGGCGCTGCGAGCTTGATATGACCCATGCGTTCGCGGCGCACTTTTTTTGTCGTTACCTTAACGCCGCAATGGTCACAGACCTTATCTTTGTAACGAACTTTTTTATATTTACCGCACGCACATTCCCAGTCTTTGGTCGGTCCAAAGATCTTTTCGCAGAAAAGACCGTCGGGTTCGGGGCGGAGTGTACGGTAGTTGATGGTCTCAGGCTTGGTGACCTCGCCGTAGGACCAGCTTTCGATCATTTCGGGAGATGCGAGGCCAATCTTGATGGAATCAAAAACATTTTTACCCATTTATCTCTCCTCCAATTTATTCTTCATCTTCATCGTAATCATCCGGTGTGTTCGCAAGGAATTCGTCGATTTCTTCGTCGCTGACCATATTGAGCGAATCTTCATCACCGTCTTCAAGAACGCTGGGACCAAGATCATCAGTCGTGATGCTCTGATCTGCATTCGCCGGTACGTAAGAATCGTCATCAGCAGCATAGCCGCGTCCGTCGTCGAGAAGATTATCGCCGATCTGAGAAAGCTCGATTTCTTCGCCGTCCTCATCAAGCACGCGGATATCAAGACCAAGGGACTGCAATTCCTTGACAAGTACGCGGAAGGATTCGGGAACACCGGGAGTCGGGATATTCTGACCTTTGACAATTGCTTCATACGTTTTGACACGACCGGTAACGTCGTCGGACTTGACTGTAAGGATTTCCTGAAGCGTATAAGCCGCACCGTAGGCTTCGAGAGCCCATACTTCCATTTCACCGAAACGCTGACCGCCGAACTGCGCTTTACCGCCGAGAGGCTGCTGTGTCACGAGCGAGTAAGGACCCGTGCTGCGCGCGTGGATCTTATCGTCAACGAGGTGATGGAGCTTGAGGTAGTACATGATACCGACGGTAACGGGGTTATCAAAAGGTTCGCCCGTACGACCGTCGTAAAGGATGCGTTTGCCGTCGACGGTTCTGAGCTTCTTCGCTTCAACCATCTGAGCGACCCACGCTTTATTGGTAAGTTTGTCTTCGCCGACGAGTTCATAGGATTTTTCGCCTGTTTGTGCGTCAACGATTTCTTCATAGAATTTTTTACCCGTAAGAGCTTCGCCGCGGAGAACGGGTCTGGAAAGAACGCCCGATGTCGTCTTGAGCTTTCTCTCTTCGATCAGCTGATCGACCCACGCTTTGTCGGCAAGTTTATCTGCGCTGAGGAGCTTATGGGAAATCTTTCCGGTTTCCTTGTCGACAGTTTCTTCGTAGAGTTCTTTGCCCGTGAGCGTTTCATCGGCGAATACAGGTCTGTAGAAACCTGCTTCGGTGAGCATTTCCGTGATATCGCTTTCCTTCGCACCGTCAAACGCGGGAGTCATAACCTTGACACCGAGCGTTCTTGCAGCAATACCGAGGTGGATTTCAAGCACCTGACCGATATTCATACGAGAAGGTACGCCCAGAGGGTTCAGAACGATATCGAGTGGCGTGCCGTCTTCAAGGAACGGCATATCTTCGGGAGGAAGGATTCTGGAAACGACACCTTTGTTACCGTGACGACCCGCCATCTTATCGCCGACGGAGATCTTACGCTTCTGCGCAATATAAACTCTGACGGATTGGATAACGCCTGTCGGCAGCTCGTTATTGGGATCGGTGTCGCGGTCGCGAACGCGTACGTCAACGACAACGCCGCTTTCGCCATGAGGCAAACGCATGGAAGTATCGCGTACTTCTCTTGCTTTTTCGCCAAAGATTGCGCGGAGGAGTTTTTCTTCCGCTGTCAGTTCGGTTTCGCCCTTGGGCGTTACCTTACCGACGAGGATATCGCCCGCGTGTACTTCCGTACCTTTGCAGATGATACCGCGTTCATCGAGGTTCTTACGCGCATCGTCGCCGACATTCGGAAGTTCTCTCGTGATCTCTTCCGGACCGAGCTTGGTATCTCTGGCTTCGAGCGTATATTCTTCGATATGGATGGATGTGTAAACGTCTTTACGGACGAGGTTTTCATTCAGAAGAACCGCGTCTTCGTAGTTATAACCTTCCCATGTCATGAAGCCGATGAGTGCGTTCTTACCGAGCGCGATTTCACCTTGGCTTGTGGCGGGACCGTCTGCAAGAACATCGCCTTTTTTGACTTTTTCACCGATGCTGACGATGGGGTTCTGGTTGATACAGTTGCCCTGGTTGGAGCGCTGGAACTTGAGCAGCGGATAATCGTGCTTAACACCATTATAATCGGTGACTGTGATCATATCCGCAGTTACCTTCGTCACCACGCCGTCGTCTTTTGCGAGAACGCAAACGCCGGAGTCGATCGCCGCTTTGTATTCCATACCTGTACCAACGATCGGGGAGTCAGTCACGAGAAGCGGCACAGCCTGCTTCTGCATGTTGGAACCCATGAGTGCACGGGAGTTGTCGTCGTTTTCAAGGAAGGGGATGAAGCCCGTCGCAACGGAGATGACCATCTTCGGCGAAACGTCGATATAGTCGGGAACGGATGCGTCGACTTCGATGATCTCTGCGCGGTCACGCGCAAGAACGCGTTTGTTGATGAAGCGTCCTTCTTCGTCGAGGGGTTCGTTTGCCTGCGCGACAACGAAATTGTCTTCCATGTCGGCAGTCATGTATTCAACGATACCGGTCACCTTGCCGGTTGCCTTATCGATCTTGCGGTAAGGAGCTTCGATGAAACCGTAGTCGTTGATTTTCGCATAAGTTGCGAGGTAGGAGATCAGACCGATATTCGGACCTTCAGGTGTTTCGATAGGACAGATACGGCCATAATGCGTGTAGTGAACGTCGCGGACTTCAAAGGAAGCACGGTCTCTGGAAAGACCGCCGGGACCGAGCGCAGAAAGACGGCGTTTGTGCGTCAATTCAGCAAGCGGGTTGTTCTGGTCCATGAACTGCGAAAGCGGAGAAGAACCAAAGAATTCTCTGATCGCCGCGAGGATGGGACGGATGTTGATGAGTGCCTGAGGCGTGAGCTTATCGCCATCGTTGATGGTCATTCTTTCCTTGATGATCTTATCCATTCTGGAGAAACCGATGCGGAGCTGGTTCTGGAGAAGCTCACCGACCGCTTTGACACGGCGGTTGCCCAGATGGTCGATATCGTCCGTCACGCCGATACCGTGGGAAAGACAGATGAGATAGTTGATGGACGCATAGATATCGTCCTTGGTGATGTGTTTGGGAGAAAGGCTTGCCGCGTTTTCTTTTGCGAGCTTGCGAAGTTCTTCGATATCGCCGCCGGTCTGTTCCAGCAGATCGAGGAACATGGAGAACTTGACGTTCTCGTTGATGCCGATCTCACGCAGGCTGATACCGAAAGTTTTTTCGGGATCGACCATGCCATTGCCGAATACCTTGATCGTTTTTTCGTCGGAAACATAGACGTAAGCTTCATTGACACCGGCATATTCGATCTGCATTGCCTCGTCGAAGCTGAGGATCTTCCCCGCTTCAAAAAGGATTTCACCCGTCAGGGGAGCAACGATCGTTCCGGCAAGCTTTCTGCCGGCAAGTCTTCTGCCGAGCGCGACCTTTTTATCGAATTTATATCTGCCGACGGTGCTGAGGTCGTAACGCTTTGCGTCGAAGAAAAGGTTATTGAGAAGGATCTGCGCGCTTTCTACGAGCGGAGGTTCGCCGGGGCGCAGTTTTTTATAGATCTCCTTAAGAGCTTCCTCGTAAGGAGTCGAATGGTTCTTTTCGGCTTCCGCCTGGATGTCGTCCTTGGCGAGCGTCTGTTTGATCTTGGGATCATCGCCGAAGGTTGCGAGAATGTCCGTATCGGTGGAAAGGGATTCCTCGAGCGCGCGGATCAGCACGGTCACGGGGATCTTTCTGTTTTTATCGATCTTGACGTAGAAGATATCGTTCATATCGGTCTCGTATTCGAGCCATGCGCCGCGGTAAGGGATGATCTGTGCGGTCATCAGGTTTTTACCGGATTTATCCACGGTGGACGCATAGTACATACCGGGAGAACGAACGAGCTGGGAAACGGCAACACGTTCCGCGCCGTTGATTACGAACGTACCGGTTTCTGTCATGAGCGGGAAGTCGCCCATAAAGATTTCCTGCTGCTTCACTTCGCCCGTTTCTCTGTTTGTGAGACGAACGGAAACCTTGAAGGGTACGGCATAGTTTACGTCGCGTTCCTTGCATTCCGCGATGGTCTTGCGCTTGGGGTTATCCATGTCAAGCGTATAACCAACGAACTCGATTGCGTATTTGCCCGAGTAGTCAACGATCGGGGAAACATCCTGCAATACCTCGGAGATTCCCTTATCGAGAAGCCATTGATACGAGTTTTTCTGAACCTCGAGAAGATCGGGCATCTGCAATACTTCGTTGATCTTCGCAAAGCTCTGTCGTACGTTTTTGCCAAGCTGCTGAGGTTTTGTCCTCATAAAAAAATCACTCCAATCTGATTTAAAAGCTTGTCTTAGCTTTGATGAGATTTGTATTTTTCACAGTCTGCAATACCGTCCTGAGAAACGGAAAACTGCCCTTACGGCTCCGGTTTTTCCAATTTTCTTTTTGAAATGGGTCGGTAATGCAAAGCAATTGTAATGCAATTTATAATTATATCACTAACTTTTCAATATGTCAATAACTTTTTGGTATTTTTTCAAATAATCTTGACAATTAATGAAAATACCTATATAATATATTTTATATCAGTGTGTTTTCACACGAAAAATGCGAAATTTAAATTTATAAGATAATAAAAAGGAAGAAAAAGCTATGGAATGGACATCTCTCAATGACCTTCGCGAAAAATTCCTGAAATTTTTTGAATCGAAGGATCACCTTAGCAGAGGAAGCTATCCCCTCGTACCCGAGAGCGATAAATCGCTCCTTCTCATCGTTGCGGGTATGGCTCCCCTCAAAAAATACTTCACAGGTGAAGCGGAACCTCCCCGTCGCCGTATGGCAACCTGTCAGAAGTGTATCCGAACCAACGATATCGAACACGTTGGTTACACAGCCCGCCACGGCACGTTCTTTGAAATGCTCGGCAACTTCTCTTTCGGCGACTATTTCAAAGAAGAAGCGCTCACATGGGCATGGGAATTTCTGACCGAAACCCTTGAAATTCCTGCAGACCTCCTCTGGCCCTCCGTCTATGAGCACGATGACGAAGCATACGAGATCTGGCGCGATAAGATCGGCGTAAAAGAAGAACACATCGTCCGTCTCGGCAAAGCGGACAACTTCTGGGAGCATGGCTCCGGTCCTTGCGGTCCTTGCTCCGAAATCTATTTCGACCGCGGCGAAAAATACGGCTGCGGTAGCCCTGATTGCCGCCCCGGCTGCGATTGCGATCGTTACATGGAAATCTGGAACAACGTATTCTCCCAGTTCAATAACGACGGTGCCGGCAATTACACCGAACTCGCAAACAAAAATATCGATACGGGCATGGGTCTTGAACGCCTTGCCTGCGTCATGCAGGGTGTCGATAATATGTTTGAAGTCGATACCATCCAGAACATCATCAAATCTGCAAGCGACAAAGCGGGCATCGCTTATAAGACCAACGAAAAGGCAGACGTTTCCCTGCGTATCATCGCAGACCACGCGCGTGCTTCCGCATTCCTCATCGCTGACGGTGTTATGCCCTCCAACGAAGGTCGCGGCTACGTTCTCCGCCGTCTGATGCGCCGCGCTTGCCGCCACGGCAGAATCCTCGGCATCAAGGGTGCTTTCCTCTGTGACGTAATGGCTGTCGTTGCAAAGGAAAACAAGACCGCATATCCCGAGCTCACCGAAAAACTCGATTATGTTCAGAAAATCGTCCGCATGGAAGAAGACCGCTTCAATGCAACTGTTGAATCCGGCATGAATCTCCTCGACAAGCTCATGGAAGAAGCAAAAGCAACCGGCAAAACCGAGCTTGCAGGCGCAGACGTATTCAAACTTTCCGATACTTACGGCTTCCCGCTCGACCTCACCCGTGAGATCGCGGAAGAAAACGGCCTCGGCATCGACGAAAAAGGCTTTGAAGAAAATCTCCTCGCGCAGAAACAGCGCGCACGTGCCGCAAGAGGTAACATCAGCGGCTGGGATGACAGCATGAAATCCCTCATCGATACCTCCGTCAAGACCGAATTCACAGGTTATACAGAAACCACCTCTACAGGTAAAATCGTTGCCATCATCGACGGCGAAACCGATGAACTCACCGCGATCACAAGCGAAACAGCCGTGATTGTAACAGACAGAACACCCTTCTACGGCGAAGGCGGCGGTCAGGTAGGCGATATCGGTACCATCGAAACCGAAAACGGTAAAGCCATCGTTACCGACACCAAGAAAAACGACGGCGTTTATATGCATGTCTGCAAAATTGAAAGCGGTTCCCTCTCCGTCGGTGATACCGTAAACCTCAAGGTTGACAGCGCAAGACGCGCGGCGATCGCAAGAAACCACTCCTCCGTTCACCTCCTTGACGCGGCACTGCGCGAAGTGCTCGGCACACATATCCGTCAGGCAGGTTCTTACGTGGATAACAACGAAGCACGTTTCGACTTCACACACTTCTCCGCAGTAACTCCCGAAGAACTCGCAAAAGTCGAACTCCTCGTCAATGAAAAGATCCTCGAAGGCATCACCGTTGATACCTTTGAAACCGATATCGAAACCGCAAAAGCATCGGGTACGATCGCACTCTTTGGCGAAAAATACGGCAATATCGTCCGCGTTGTCAAGATGGGCGACTTCTCCGCAGAACTCTGCGGCGGTACACACGTGGACAATACTTCAAAGATCGGTATGTTCAAGATCACATCCGAAGCATCCGTTGCAGCCGGCACAAGAAGAATCACAGCCGTTACGGGTCTCGGAGCATATGCATATATGAAAAACAACGATGCGCTCATCACCTCTGCCATGAAAGCACTCAAAGCAGGTACGGCAAACGATATCACGACCAAGATCACCGCGCTTTCCGATGATCTCAAAGCAACAAAGAAAGAACTCGAAGCAGCTTCCGCAAAACTCGCATCCGCAAAAGCAGAAGCAATGATTTCCTCTGCAACTCTTGTAGGCGGCATCCGTGTCGCATCTATGAAGACCGAGCTTCCCGTTGCGGCAGTCCGCTCTCTCGGCGACGATATCAAGAGCAAATACGCGGATATGATCGCTGTCGTATCCTCTCTCGTTGACGGCAAACTCACTCTCGCTTGCGTATGCGGCAAGGAAGTCCTCGCCAAAGGCATCAAAGCACCCGTTATCCTCAAGGAACTCTGTGCCATCGTCGGCGGTGGCGGCGGCGGCCGTCCCGACAGCGCAACGGCAGGCGCAAAGAAACCCGAAATGCTCGACGAAGCATTCGCGACACTTCCCTCCATCATCGAAAAACTTCTCGGTTAAAGAGTACGTTCGGGGGAAACTTTTTTGAAAAAAAGTTTTCCCCATACCCCTTTCCAAAAACTTTATTGTTGGCTCTCTGTATTTTTGATTCCCAAAGGAGTGTTATTTATGGAAAATTGTCTTTTCTGCAAGATCATCGCAGGCGCGATTCCTTCCTCCAAGGTTTATGAGGATGAAAAGATCCTCGCTTTCCGCGATATCGCACCTCAAGCCCCCATTCATGTTCTCGTGATTCCGAAAACGCATATTGCCTCTGTAGATGAAATCACAGCGGAAAACAGCGGCATCGTTGCTTATATTTTTGAAAATATCCCGAAGATCGCAAAGCTCGCGGGCATCGAAAACGGATACCGCGTGATCTCCAATTGCGGCAAGGACGCTTGCCAGACCGTTCCGCATCTCCATTTTCATATCCTCGGCGGCGCACAGCTCTCGGGTCAGATGTGTTGAGCAAGTCCTATCCAAACCATCAAAAATCCATTCTCTTTCGGGAGAATGGATTTTTTCTTGACATATCTGCAAATCTTTACTATAATAAAATCAAGCCCACCACCAAAAGGGAGGCGGCACCCTGCCGCTTTTGTGGAGGGGTTCGGGGAGGTGCTTAAACAAGCATCTCCCTGAGAAAAGAAAAAGGAGTGATATCATGACCCAAACCACGAAGACCGTATTCGAAAAATATGAGATACGGAAAACGAAAAAACAAAAATCCGCGTTCATCGACTACGTGAAAAGCATCGCCGCGGAAAACGGCTATCAAAGCACCGTCGAAAAAGGTACGCTCGGCGCGCGTAATATCGTCGTCGGTTCGCCCGAAAAAGCAAAAGTTATATATACCGCGCATTACGATACCTGTCCCGTATTGCCCTTTCCGAATTTCATCACGCCGAAAAATTTCCTCATCTATCTGTTGTATCAGATCGCAATCATGTTGCTCGTCTTTATTCCCGCGATCTTGCTATCTGCCCTTTTTGAATGGATCGCGCCATCCCTTCCGATCGATCCGGGGGACGTGTCGTTTTGGTCGCTGATGATCTATGAAGCCGTCCTAATCGGATTTATCATTCTGCTTCTTGCAGGTCCCGCCAATAAACATACCGCAAACGATAATACCTCGGGTGTTACAACTTTGCTCAACTTGATGATAGCCATGCCCGAAGAATTGCGTGAAAATGCCGCATTCGTATTTTTCGATCTGGAAGAATCGGGACTGATCGGCTCGTCGAGCTTTGCGAATAAACACAAACAAACGATGAAAAATAAACCGCTCATCAATTTCGATTGCGTTTCCGACGGAGAACATATCCTTTTTGTCGTCAGAAAGAAAGCGGATATCTATGTACCAATGTTGAAAAAAGCATTTTCGGAAAATGAAAACGTCAAAGTTGAAATTGTGACAAAAGGTGTATTCTATCCCTCCGACCAAGCCAATTTCGCGGGAGGCATCGGCGTTGCCGCACTCAAAAAATCCAAACGCCTCGGCATTTTATATATGGATCGTATCCATACGGGGCGCGATACCGTCTATCGTGAAGAAAATATCGCTTTTCTGACCCAAGGCACCATCAAATTCACGGAACTCTTATCCAATTCTTAACACAAATGACCCTTTCCAAACAGAAAGGGTCATTTGTTTATCCAAATAAAGTCAGAGGCAGCACAAAGGGTTCTTTTGGTACTTTTCTTACTTTAAGAAAAGTACAACTTCCGTATCCTCAAGTGTCTTTTCGCGGAAAATCATCTGCCATTCCACATCTGTCCTCGGTTTAAACGTCAACGAAGAACAAGCGGAACGCAGATCCTCCGCCGTTTGTTTTCTGACGGCAAAAACAGCAGTCGGACCATCCGCACCGCCAATCAGCGCAAGCGCACTTTCAAAATCATTTTTCTCTTTTTGTGCGACTTTCATCTTTCTCGGCAAATCGCTGTGTCTGGTATCCGAAACATAAAATTGCGTAGCCGAAAGCGTGGGAGAGAGTGTATATGACATCTGTGTACAATGGGTCGGATGTTCATATCCGTCCGAGCGGGAAAAATCCATCGTGCTCTCCTCATATTCCCGCACGGTCAGGATGTGTTCCGTTTTTGTAATCGGATGCTTGAACGTAATTTCCTGACCGATACCGTTCACGCGAAAGCGTTCGCCTTTCATGCTTATGGGTCGCTGTTCCATTGAAACCGTCAGATTTTTGATTTTCGGACGGCTTTTCGTTGCCCACGGAAAACGGATACGGCGATAAAGGAAACATTTCTCCGTATCCAGACCGTAATGCATCAGAATTTCCCGAACATCCTCGGATTCATAGGAGTCATATCCCTTCGCCCAATAACCGCATTGCGAACTTTTTTCTCTCATACGATTGCCGTTAACGGTGACATAAGTCCGGTAATCAAAGGCAAAAGGATTCTCCATATCCGTTTGCCCATCATCTGCATATAATTCTTTAAAAAGATAGGTCCTTGCGGTTTCCGTATCGGCTTCGGCAAAAATATCAAGCACGAGCCCCTTTCCGCAAACGTAAGCGCAAGGAATATAAAACGCATAACCGCCCCATGTGAATTGCGCGTCAAGCGGCAAAGCTTCTCCCGCTTTTTCGCCGCCTTTATGATCGTTGAAAGAAAACCAGACCTTCCATTCCTTTTCTTGTGGTGCTTCCTCACGCGGCACGTATTCGTAATATTCATCCCGATACGGAATCGTATGATAATCGAAGTTGTCATAAATACGTTTCAAATATATATAAGGTTCGTCCATCGGTGAAAGTCCGTATGTATGTTTCAGATCAGCAATCACCGCTTCTGCTTCGGGAGATACCGTCGCTTCTTCTGTGATCGTACGATATTCCTCTTTTGTCCAAGCGTGCGCCTGTCCGATATATGCTTCATCCTTACAAGCGATCAGCAAACGCAAAAATATTTCAAAATTTTCTGCAACGGGAAAGACGTACCGTCCGTAATCTCCCATCGGGTCCACGCAAAAGACCGTTTCGCCAAGCGTTTTGACCGTACAGTAATGAATCCCGTCCACCCCTGTCCAACCGAGAATCCCGGCATCTTCCGGTGTGCAGAAATAACCGTCCCATTCCCTTTTTTCAAGGCCGAATGTCGAAAGATCGAATTTGTTTTGCATATATTCTTTATATAAATTCATGTTCATCCCTCTCTTTTGAAAAATATTATACTATGTATACCGTCATTTGTCAACAAGCCCTTGACAAAGTGCCTATTTTATGTTAACATATGAACAGTTATTCATATGTTCGTTTTTGAAAAGCAAGGAGGAACCCGAATGGAAGAAAAGAAACCGATTGAAAAATGTGAATTTCTCTGCGTACATGAAGACACGGTACGCGCCGTCACAGAAAAGATGCCCGATGAAGAAACGCTTTATGACCTTGCGGAATTTTTCAAGGTCTTTGGCGATTCCACACGCATCCGCATCCTGTACGCACTGCACGAAAATGAGCTTTGTGTCTGTGATATCGCCAATCTCTTAGGACTGACACAGACCGCCGTTTCGCATCAGCTCCGCGTTCTGAAATCCTCAAAGCTTGTCAAAGCGCGCCGAAACGGAAAGACCGTTTTTTATTCTCTCGATGACGATCATATCCACAGTATTCTGAATATGGGTATCAGCCATCTCGGAGAATGACCGTTTGATCAAAAATTTTTTAACATTGAAAGGAAACATCATCATGAAAAAAGTTTACAAAATGGAAAACCTCGATTGCGCCGTATGCGCCGAAAAAATGAAAAATGCCATTGCCAAGATCGACGGCGTGGAAAGCGTTGATGTCAGCTTCATGCTTCAAAAGCTCACGATCTGCGCGCCCGAAGAAAAAATGGATGAGATCATGAAAAAAGCAGTCAAGGCTGTCAAAAAAGTCGAACCCGATTGCAAGATCATTCTTTGATTTTTTCGGATAAGAGGAGGCATTTATGACGAAAAGACAAAAGCTGAAAATCGCGCGGATCCTGATCGCCGCCGCGATGCTGATCGCGCTTGCTTTGATTCAGCCGGATGGGATTTTAAAATTATGTCTGTATCTGATTCCGTATTTCATCGTTGGTTACGATACGCTTTGGAAAGCGATCTGCGGTTGTTTTCGTCTACAAATGTTTGACGAAGATTTTCTGATGGCGGCGGCAACGGTCGGCGCACTCATCGTCGGAGAATATCCCGAAGCGGTCGCCGTGATGTTATTCAACCAGATCGGCGTTTTGTTTGAACAGTATGCCGTCGGCAAGTCGAGAAAATCCATCGCGGCACTCATGGATATCCGTCCCGATTACGCAAACCTTGAAAAAGACGGCAAAGTGGAAGAAGTTTCTCCCGATGAAGTCGCGGTTGGTGATATCATCGTCATCAAAGCGGGCGAAAAAGTTCCGCTTGACGGCATCATCGAAGAAGGCTCGACCACGGTCGATACCTCCGCGCTGACGGGCGAATCCGTTCCGAGAACGCTCCGCGCGGATGAAGAAATCATCAGCGGTACAATCAATCTGACTGGACACATCCGTGTGCGTGTCACGAAACTCTTTGAAGAATCCACCGTTGCGAAGATTCTAGAGCTTGTGGAAAACGCAAGCGCAAAAAAAGCGAAAGCAGAAAATTTCATTTCCAAATTCGCAAAATGGTATACCCCGATCGTCGTCGGTGCGGCAGTTTTGCTCGCCGTGATCCCTCCGCTTTTTGACGGAAACTGGTCTGAATGGATCTACCGTGCGCTGACCTTCCTCGTTATTTCCTGTCCTTGTGCGCTTGTCATTTCCGTACCTCTCAGCTTTTTCGGCGGTATCGGCGGCGCATCCAAATGCGGCATCCTCATCAAAGGTGGCAACTATATCGAAGTGCTTGCCCGCTGTGAAACAATCGTTTTTGATAAAACGGGTACGCTGACTAAAGGTACGTTTGCCATTACAGATATCCAAACGGTATATGGTATCGATGAAGAAACGCTTCTGACATATGCCGCGCTTGCGGAAAGTGATTCTTCGCATCCCATTGCCAAATCGATTCTTGCCCGAATGGAAAAAGCCCCCGATACGTCCGTGATTTCGGAAATCACGGAACTTTCGGGAAAAGGCATTCTTGCCGTTACAAAAGACGGCGAACGGATTCTTGTTGGCAACGAAAAACTGATGCAAACGGAAAATATCGCGTATAAACATTGCGAAACGATCGGTACGGTCGTATATATTGCAGTAAACGGAAAGCATCTCGGCACGCTCATCATTTCCGATGAGATCAAGAGCGATGCAAAAGAAGCCGTCACCGAGCTGAAAAATAGCGGTATCACAAAGACCGTAATGCTGACAGGTGACAGCGACACCGTCGGCAATGCCATCGGACATGAACTCGGTATCGATGAAATCCATACCGAATTGCTTCCCGCCGATAAAGTTTCTCACGTAGAAACCTTGCTGGAAGGGAAAAACAAAAAGAAAACACTTGCTTTCGTGGGTGACGGTATCAATGACGCACCCGTCCTTTCCCGTGCGGATATCGGCATTTCCATGGGTGCGATCGGTTCGGATGCGGCAATTGAAGCATCCGATATCGTCCTGATGGATGACGATCCGAAAAAGATCGCAACGGCTATCCGTATTGCCAAACGGACCCTCGGTATCGTTTATACCAATATTATTTTTGCGCTCGGTGTCAAAGGACTCGTCCTCGTCCTCGGCGCACTCGGTATTGCGAATATGTGGGCAGCAGTTTTTGCTGATGTCGGCGTTTCCGTCATTGCCATCCTCAACGCCATGCGCGTGCTGAACGTCAAAAATATAAATAGCAAATAACAAAACATCAGGGTGATCCCACGATCACCCTGATGTTTTTTGTATCTTCAGAAATCCGCGATGTTCCCCTCCGTCAAAGCGGAAAAAATATCGCTCTTTTTCCGCGATATATTCTCCATCCAGCATTAGCGACGGCGCATCCGCAAGAGAAACCTCGATCTGATAGCGCGTTTTCTTTTTCGCAACGGTCAAAGTAAAGGATGAAAACCGTTCGGAAAGCCTCGGACAGAGATAAAAACCGTCTTTGGTTTCGGTATAACCGCAAAGAAATTCCAAAGCCGTCTTGCGATACCACGCGGCAGAACCCGTATAATAGCTCCAACCGCCCCTGCCCATATGCTGTGGATTTGCATAAACGTCCCCCGCGAAAACGTAAGGTTCAATGCGATATGCCTTTGCGATTTCATCATTCCGGTATCGTTCCGCAGGATTGATGGCAAAAAGGATTTCCGCACCTTTCGCATTTTCACCGCAAAGCAAAAAACCGAGTGCCGCCCAGACAGCCGCATGGGTATATTGTCCACCGTTTTCACGGATACCGGGAACGTAACCTTTGATATAACCGGGCGATTGCGTATCCTTATCAAAAGGCGGGTACAGAAGTCTTACCAAGGAATGTTCCCTATCGTAAAGCATTTTCCAAACGGCATCCATTGCCATCTTTGCTTTTTCCGTTTCAAAACTGCTCTCATGAGCAAGGATCGCGGCAAAAGCTTGCGGAAGCAGATCGATCTTGCAATCCTCCCGTTCCGCGCCGCCAAGCACCGAGCCGTCGTCGTAATAACCGCGCCGATACCATTTTCCGTCAAATCCGTGTGTGCGTAACGCTTCATATAACAGATTTTCTTCCGTTTGCATTTCCGAAAGAATTTTTTCATCCGCAACGAGCATTCGCATCCGTCTAAGCACGAGTATTCTGAAAAATACAAGCCATACACTTTCTCCGCGTCCTTTGATACCAACCGCGCTCATACCGTCGTTCCAATCGCAAGTACCGATGAGGAGCAGACCGTGCGGACCGTATTTTCTGCCGTATGCAACGGCGCGGAGAAGATGAGAAAGAAGGGGTTCATGAAGCGTGCTTTTTTCCGCGTGTTCATAGCGTTCATGTTCGTGCGGCGCAAGCGGCGGTGAAGAAAGATACGGAATGGAAAGATCAAGAATATCCGTATCACCCGTTTTTTCGATATATTCCGCCGTCACGTAAGGAAGCCATAGAAAATCATCGGAACAGCGTGTACGAATACCTGTTTTTTCCGTACCATGCCACCAATGCTGCACACTTCCGTCCTCATATTGATGCGCTGCCGCACGTAAGATCAGGATTTTCGTCATTTGGGGAAATACGGGAATCAAAGCGAGAGCATCCTGTAATTGATCGCGGAAACCGTAAGCACCGCTGACCTGATAGAACCCGCTCCTTGCAAAAATGCGTGCAACAAGCACCTGATAAAGCGACCAACGGTTCACGATAGCATCAAAAAACGGATGTCCGCTCTTAACGGCGATCGGTTCCAAGAAAGCAGAAATATCATATAGCATATCTTGGCCCGAAAGGGCAAGCCGTTCCAGATAGGCATATTGTTTTTCAGAAAAATAAGAAAGTAAAGTAAAAGAAATTTGGATGTTTCCGATGAGTTTTTTCTTTGCGCCGATGAAAACGGCATCGTCATTCCCGTCAAAAAGCGCGCCATTCGTACGGAAGGCGGCAGTTTCCGTATAAATGATATTGGTTTCGGGAGAAAGAATCGCCATACGGAAGTTTCGTTTTTCTCTTTCCGCAAGTGAGCGAATCCGCACGCCCGTCGGCATTTTCTGAAAACGGTAAAAGCGGGCTTCTTTTGCCATTGCACTAAGACAAGGTTTCACAGCAAAAAACAGCGCAATCTGCATACCTTTCCCGTCCGTTTCCAAGGAAATGGTAATTTTTTTCGCATCATGCCGCCCCATCAGTGAAACCGTCACGGTATAATCAATGCAAGCGATCCGCCCGTGATAAAGAACACGGTCAAAACGGAAATCCGCCCATGCCGCCGAAGCGCAAAGATCATGATCGTGAAAAACAGTATCGTCCGTGCGGTCATAAATGCGTAAGAGCAAGCGTTCGCCGTGATCTTCATAAAATCCGTCTGCCGTATGTGGTGTGAGCTTCTGCATCCCCGCATTGCGTGCAAAGGTAAAACCAAGAGAATTTTCCGTCAGGACCGTTCCGAAATTTGCGGATGCCAGAACATGTGAAAACGGCGCACCCTCATGACCTTTTTTCACGAGGAAACCTTTTTCATGAAAATATCCACTTATCGTTTCCATGCGTCCACGGATACGCGGCATGGGAATTGGGGAAATCCGAACAGCCGCCTCTTTTTTCAGAAGCGTTTCCATTTCCGCAGAGAACGAAAGCCCGCTATATGCCGCCATCTGTTCGGAGATCGGTTCTTGCAGATCAAAGTCTGCAGCCGCAGAAAGAGCAAAGGCGTGTATTTCATCATTCGAAAGCGTATTTTCATCCAAAGGATAGATCCCGCACGCAAAAGAAATGAAATTTTCACAGCCTGCCCGTCGGATATATTCCGTAATCCGTCCGCGTACAAAACGGAAATAGCCATCCGTTTCCCGATACAAAATAACCAGATCATAACGCAGACCGCGAATGCAAAGATATTTGAAAAGACGCAAAAGCTCCGTCAAGCGTTCGTATACTTCTCCGCGCTCCTTTTGCAAACGGGCAAGGACGATGGGATTTTCACCCGAAATACCCTGCCGCCAGAAATCCGAAGCAGAAAGCGCATAACCTTTCGGTATCGTTCCCTCTTGCGTACCGAAGATTATACGGCTAAGCAAAAAGCGTTCAAAAGCATCCGCGGGAGAAGTAAGGCCGGCAGATGCGTATTGCAAATGCAGAAGCGCACCCGTTTTTCGTTTGCGTTTTTTCCGTTCGCCGTGTTCACGGCATTTTGTAAGCAAATATAAAAGTTCATCCGTATCCGTCGTTTCACCGAGGAAAAAAGAGAGTCGTTTTCCGAAACCAACAACACCGCTCCGCACCGCACAAACGGGAAGGATCAGCGCGCCCTCCGAGTTTTGCCATATCCGATCGGACGCGGCAAGGTCAGCATATGCTTTTTCATCGGGATATCCCGTAAGGCAGCGGTCACGCATCGTTTCAAAGGTATTGTTTTCCGCAGAAACGGCAACCCCGAAACAGCGTGGTTCTTTGTGATCGTTGCGGGAACGTCTGCGGAACGTCAATATTTCTTCATCCGCAAAGAACGTACTTTCGAGAAAAAGATCGGAAAAGCTCTTATGCGCAAGATAATTTTTCCGCTCCGTCAGAATGGGTTCAAAATAGAGAACGGCAAAAAAGGACTTATAATCACCCGAAACGGCACAGGAAATCTCCACAAATTCTTTATCGGGAAAAACGGAGATCATCAGCCGTATCTCATAGTTTTTTCCGTCACTACGATGACGGGAACGATATTCCGCCATATCGGAACGGTGAAAAAATGAAAAATCCGAAATAAAACCGTCAGCCATCTCGCCGAGAGGAACGGTCGGAAAAACCGTACCGTCGATGTTGACGTAAATTTTCGCGCCGTTTCCGAGCGAAAAACGGGAAAAATCAGAAATAAAAATCGCTTCTCTGCCGTCAAGCAGTTCCATATGTCCGCTTGAAGACAAAAAGATCTTCGTTTTATTATTGGAAAGCATCACCGTTTCGGGATCGATAAGGCTTTTGGGCATCAGGGTTTCTTCGGGAACGGACGGCGGAACAATCGGCGTTCCCGAAAGCATCGCAGCCACGCGCTTTTTCGGCAAGGGTGAAACGGTATTCGGAATGCGTTCATAAAGCAGTTCCCTGACCGCGCGCATATGCACCTCACGCAGAAAACGCTTCCGCATGATGCCGTTTAAAAGCAGATTTGCCGCCGAAAGAATACTCATTCCCGCATGATGTGCCATCACGCTTTTCAAAACGGCAAAACCGCCGCCGACACGGGTAGATTCGGCATCGAGAGCCTCATAAAAACCGTATTTGCCGTATGCGCCGAATGTTTCCAGAATCTCCAGATTGGAAAGGATTTCTTCGGGTGCTTGTTCAAGCATCAGAAAGCTTGCGTAAGGCGCGATGATCTTTCCCGTCCGCATCAATGGATCGAGCGCGAGCGATGCGACACCGAAAGCGCGGTACTGGTAATTCAAAGCACTGTCAAAGGCAAAATACCCACATTCCGAAATGCCGAAAAAGGAATATTGCCGTCCCGCATATCTGCGTCTGACGGCGGCGTGTTTTTGCTGTCGGTACGCATAAGCAAGCGCAAAAGAAGAAAGCGAGCCCTCTGCATGAGGTAAAAAGATCGTCGGCATGAAATATTCAAAAGCCGTTCCGCTCCAAGAAGCGATCCCATAGAAACCGAAACGTCCGACGACACGACGCGACGGTCTGAAATAATGGGAAAGCGGAACTTGTCTCAAGGCCGTGGCAATAAAACTCGTCGTCCTTGCCTCGCTCATGAAAACGTCGTAATGGGAATCGGTATACGTTCCCGAGGAAACGGAATATCCGACGCGGAAAAGTTGTCTTTTTTCATCATACAGCGCACGGAAATCCGTTTCTTTGATGATCTCGGTCAGCGTATCAATGACGGAAAGCAATTTCGGGGTTTCATTTGCGTATTCCTTTGCGCCTTCACAAAAAGTGATGAGAGAGGCTGTAAGGTTGCCGCTGTCCACGGAAGAAATGAAAGCGTCACCTAAAACGGAAAGTGTATGCAAATCGTACCAATTATAAAGATGACCATTCCATTTCCGCAGTTTTTTCAGCGTTTGCGTCGTAGATTGCGAACGCTGAAAAAATTCATCCCGTCCGACAAAACCGAGATCTCTTGCCGCAAGCAAAGAAAGCAAATACATTCCGATATTGGTGGGTGAAGTTCTCATTGCAACAGTATGCGTGGGAGAAAACTGTACGTTATCGGGCGGAAGACCGTGCGTATTTTCATTGACGAAATCCCTGAAGAAAAGCCACGTATCCCTCACATAACCGAGCAGTTTTCGTTTTTCATACGCATCGGCGTGAGATATCTTTCTTTTTTCGCGCGAAAGCAAAAATGCAAAAAGCGGAAAGAATACCCAAAGGATGCCGAAAAAATTTGCCATTCTGCTCGGCAGACAGAAGAAAAACGCACCGATCAGCACGGATGGTAAAAATCGTCGGTAATACGCATCGGGCGAACGGGCAGATAGACGGTCGCCTTCAAAAGCAGTTGTCCAGTTCAGGAAATTTTTACGGCTGACGAAAAAGCGATAAAGGGTTCGCACGGCGGCATCCGCGAAAAGATAACCCTCGTAAGCCATGGTGCAAAGGCGGAAAAATACCGTTCCCAAAGCATCCCCGAAAGCTGTAAATCCTCGATGGCAGATACCGTAAAAAACGGTTTCCCAAGCGCGCCACAAAATCGGGAATAAAACGAAAAAGACCGTCAGTTTTTCCGTCGTACCGCCGATCAGAAAACCGACGGTAAGCCAGATGAGCGTGACGAAGGGCATCATTGCGCGCAGGAGATTATCTAAAATTTTATATTTGGAAAGTGGAGACATGGGATTTTCGATGCGTTCCCCCTCACTGTTTTTCACAAATCGCCTGAGATACGGCAAAATCTGAAGATCCCCGCGAAGCCAACGGTGCCCGCGCATATAATAAGAAAGTGCATTTTTCGGAGAACCGTCCGAGAGAACGATATCGGTCGCAAGCGCGGCGCGCAAGAGATTTCCTTCGGCAAGATCATGGCTGAGGATGCGTTCTTTCGGGAAAAAGCCGTCACAGGCAGAGAGAAAGATATCGATATCCAGAATTCCTTTTCCGCAATAGATACCTTCATCAAAAAGACTCTGATAAAGATCAAATCCTGCTCTTGCATACGGATCAAGTCCCGCTGTGCCGCTCGTCAATTTGGCAAAAGCTGTTCCCGAAGCGGAAAGCAACGATGGGATCATCCGCGGCTGGATGATGGCATGACCGCGTGTGACACAGCCTTTTTTGCTATCGAAATACGGTTTGTTTTCGGGATGCAATATCGTACCGAGCAGATCCTTGACCGCGCCGATATAAAGATTCGTATCGGCATCCAGCGTAATCAGATAACGAACGTCGGGCAAGAAATCATCATCAAAAAAAGAACGGATGCTCGTCTGTTTTCCGCGCAGATGACGGCAAAGCTCTAAAACGCCGCCGCGCTTGCGTTCCCAACCGATATAAGCCGATTCCGAATGAGAATATCTGCGTTCACGGATAAAAAGATAAAAATGCGCGCCGTATTTTTCACGTAGTGCGGAGATGCGCGCCTGTGCGTAAGAAAAAGTCTCCGCATCGTTTTCCGCCGTTCGTTTTTTGTTTTGCGGAAGATCGCCGAGTACGGCAAAGGCAACGTTTTCCGTACCTTCCGTCAGATAAAAATCTTCAAGTTTATCAAAGATCACGCGGTCTTTTTCTTCACCATATAAAAAAGTGGCGATGGAAACCAATACTTTCGTCTGAGCAAGTTCTTTTCCTTGCGCAAGTCTTGGCAAACGGGATTCTCCCGCTCCCGTAAAAAAAGGATTCAACCATAATTTTGCAAATTCATAGAGCGGAATGAGCGCAAGAGGAATTGTCAGCAACGTCACATATCCTGCCCATCCCATCACAGCGTAAAGCACAAGCAGAATGACGAGCATCAGAAGCAAAAAAGCGAAATATAAGATTCCGCCCTCGCGTTCTTTTGGCATGACCGCGCCGAGATGGGTACGTTCACGATTCGCGCGCGCAACGAGAATTTTTGCCGCAGCATCCGCTTCCGTTCCCGTTTCTTCCGCTAATTTTAAAAGTCTTTTGTGATAAAGATAGCGTGTTTCCGTATCACAATCGGCATAAACACCCGCCGCTTCCGAAAGAAAGATCCGTTCCGTTTTGGAAAAAGCAAAAAAGATCGCCGTGAAATCCACGTCGGAAAGCCGCAAAATCGCGCGGAGATATCCCTCCTCTTTTTCCGAAAGCCAGAGTTCTGCCGAAACAAGTATGAAAAAAGCTTGTAAAAGAGAAAGTTCCGTATCGCCAAAACCCCCAATTTCCCATTCATAAAGCTCCGTTCTCAATGTTTTTTCATGGATTTCGCCCTTTGTTTTTTGTAAATATGCTCGTGCAAACGTAAAAAGCCGCGGTTCTCCGTCTATAAAGATTAGCTCCTCCGCGCTCATAACCGCCTTTGCCCCCTCACATACTGCATCGCGTAATTGTTCCGTATGTTCCGAAAGTATGACCGTTTCCGTATCATTGCGTAGTGCCGCTCGGAATGACCTTTTCACATCCCTGAGCCTTGCGAAAAAGCGTCCTTCTTCTCCATATGCGCCGTTTTTTCTCTTTTTCATCCTCCGACCTCTTTCCGTCATGACTTTTTCTCCTATTATTGACCGAAGAAAAAAGTTTTTATACGCATCCTCGCGTCTTATTGACAATTCAGAAACGGAGTGATACAATAAATTCAATATAAAATACAGGAGGATACGATGACAAATACAAAACATGATTTTTCACAAGGCTCTGTCAAACGGCTCGTACTCGCGCAGGCATTGCCCTTGACCTTGGCGCAAGCCGTGCAGCTTTTATATAATATCGTCGACCGTATCTATATCGGACATATGGAAGAAGTCGGTGACATTGCCCTGACGGGTCTTGGCATCACCTTCCCCGTAATCGTTCTCATTGCCGCTTTCACAGTCCTGTTCGGTACGGGCGGAACGACACTTTTTTCACTCGCGCGAGGCAGAGGCGATGCAGACGAAGCGGAAAATATCCTCGGCAACGTCTTTGCGCTTCTTTGTATATCCTCTGTCGTACTGTTTGTTTTTTGTTATTGTTTACGCCGTCCGATTCTTTTTCTGTTCGGCGCGAGCGAAGATTCTTTTTTCTATGCCGATGAATATCTGAAAATCTACCTGTTCGGCACGTTTTTTTCGATGATTTCCACAGGGCTGAACGGTTATATCAACGCGCAAGGTTTCCCGCGCATCGGCATGGTTACGACCATCATCGGCGCGATCATCAATATTATCCTTGACCCGATCTTTATTTTTACGTTCGATATGGGCGTTGCGGGCGCAGCACTTGCGACAATTATCAGTCAAGCGGTTTCTGCGATATGGGTACTCCATTTTCTGACAGGCAAACATGCGATCCTTCGTTTGAAAAAGGAAAAAATACGCATCTCTCTTTCACGCATGAAACGAATCGTCAGCCTCGGACTTCCCGGATTCGTTATGCAAGGTACGAACAGCCTTGTTTCTATCGTCTGCAATAATCAGCTCCAGCTTTACGGCGGCGATCTTTACGTCGGTATCATGACCGTCATCAATTCCGTCCGTGAAATGATCTCCCTTCCCGTCCTCGGCATCAGCCAAGGCGCGCAACCCGTTCTCGGTTATAATTACGGCGCGGGTAAAAATGATAGAGTCAAGGAGGGCATCCGCTTCACAGCAATCCTCGGCACAGTTTATACGCTTTTGGCATGGGGTATTGTCATGCTGATTCCGAAACAACTGATCGCGATTTTTTCAAGCAAAGCGGAAACCATCGCCATCGGCGCGGAAATGCTGAACGTCTATTTCTTTGGTTTTGTCTTCATGGCATTTCAATTTGCGGGACAATCCACCTTCCAGGCACTCGGCAAAGCCAAACAAGCCATCTTCTTCTCTCTCTTGCGCAAGGCGCTGATCGTTGTTCCCCTGACATTACTGCTTCCTGCCATCGGTTTCGGCGCGACAGGTGTCTATCTTGCCGAACCGATCTCCAACGCGATCGGCGGTCTTCTCTGTTTCTTTACGATGTATTTTACGGTCTACCGCAAGCTTTAGGGAGTTGTGGCTTTGCCCCAAACCCCATCGGGACGTTGTCCCGAACCCTATCCACCCTTGAAAATCCTTCAAAAACTTTCTCTGTGCTGCCTCTGACTTCAAAAAATGTAGGGGGCGACGTCCTCGACGACCCGTTTCAACGAAAAAGCCTTCTCTCACGAGAAGGCTTTTTCATTATATTTTCTCATTGAACCAAACGAGCATATCGCTCTCGCCTCGGTTTGCAAAGGCATAATAAGGGATGAGCTTTAATTTTGCAGGTGAAAGTTTCGGGGCATCTGCCGCTCTGATGTAAAGTTTGTTTTCGGTATCGGGATAACGGAAAGCATCGATCGTTAAGGTATTCAGACCGAGGGTTTTGTCAAATTGCATAATATAATCAAATGTGGCGGGGATGGCAAATGCGTGAAGATTTTCTCCGTTATCCACGCTTTCCGCACAATAAACGATCGGACCTGCCTGTATGCAAAGCCTGCCCGAATCTTTGACAACGTGAGGATTGGAACGGATGGCAAAAGGAATCATATCGAGATTCAGCACAAATTCCGTGCAGTTTTCAATAACAGCGTAACCATTTTTGAGGGTATGAGGTACAGGAAGATCGTAAGCAGCGCACCACGAAGGAATTCTGACTGCAATTTTTTTCACACCTTCCGCGCGGATTCGGATATTTCCATTTACGGGATAATTTGTTTCTGTTTCAACTTGGATACCGTCTGCATTCAACTGACTCGAAGCAAACTGATTGATATATAAAGTATCGCCGTCCAGACCGTAAATATATTCGGCAAGGCGCGGGAACAGGCGGTTGATATTGGGAGGGCAACAGGAGCAGCTAAAAGCTTCTCTCCTCTGCGTGATTGGAAAACGACGGCGACCGTATTCATTGGAAAAATGGTCAAGCATCGTAATCTCCAAAGGATTTTCATAGAAAAATGCTTTTCCGTCCAAAGAAAGTCCGGAAAGAAGTCCGTTATAGAGGACTCGTTCAATCGTATCTGCATAAGAAGCATGATGTTCGAGCGCAAGCATTCTCTGACAGAAAAACATAAGTCCGATACCCGCGCAAGTTTCGGTATAAGCCTCGCCGTTCGGAAGATCGTAGGGTTTGGAGAATGTTTCACCGAGATGGCAAGAACCGATACCGCCGGTGATATACATTTTGTGGTTGATGATATCTTCATATAAAGCTTTGCAGGCTTTTTTCAAAGCTTCATCTTCAAGTTCAAGAGCGAGATCAGCCATTGCGCTGTAAAGATAGACCGCGCGCACCGCATGACCGACCGCTTCTGTCTGTTCACGAACGGGAAGATGACTCTGATCGTAAGAAGAATGACCGTCTTTTTCGGCAACACCACGCCTATTGATGAAATGTGCCGCAAGATCGAGATATTTTTTCTTACCTGTATAGCGGTACATACGAACAAGAGCAAGCTCAATTTCTTCATGTCCGGGGGTTGAGAACATAGCACTGTCATCTTCCACGAAAATTTTATAGATATAATCAGCATATTTTTCCATGCATTTGAGAAAACGGTCTTTTCCAGTTGCATCGGCATAAGCAATGGCAGCTTCAAAAAGATGTCCCGCGCAATAAAGCTCGTGATTGGGACGCTTGGTCCATCTGCCGTCGGGTTCCTGAACGGTGTAATGGATATTGAAATAGCCATCCTCCCCTTGATTTTTTTCAATTAGATCAATCAGCGTTTCAACTTTTTGTTCTAATTCGACATTGGGATGTTTGGCAAGGATATAAGAAGCACCTTCCATCCATTTGGCAACATCGCTGTCCCAGAAAATATCCGCTTTATCCGATTCAAAACGGAAAGCACCGATCCGCCCCGTTTCATCAAAACGGTCATATACGGCATGAATTGTCACATCACGGTTCAAGTGTTCTTTTTCATAGAGAAAACCGCCCGTCAGTGCTGTTTCTTTATATGTAAAATATTTCATTCCGATCTTCCTTTCATTGTATATTGGTTTTATTGTATCTGAAAATGGGGAGTATGTCAATAATATCGCCGCAGAACACGATTTTTTGGCAAAAAATGATTGACAAAGTACACCATTTGTGTTAAAATAGCATTGTTAGCAAAGACTAACTAAAAAAAGAATGTGTTCGGGCTTCGCCCGTTTTTTTGAAACCAACAGTTAGCGGATGCTAACTTCCGTAAAGAAAGGAAATATATATGAAACTCAAAAAATTATTCTGGATCATTCTTGGTTTTATCGGACTCGGCTTAGGTGCATTGGGCGCAATTTTACCGATGATTCCTTCCATTCCGTTTTTGCTCCTTGCCGCGTTTGGTTTCGGCAAAAGCTCCGAAAAATTGCATACATGGTTTGTGAATACCAAACTTTATAAAAACAATCTGGAATCTTATGTAAAAGGTGAAGGGATGACAAAGAAAACCAAAGTCAAGATCATTCTGACCGTAACGCTCCTGATGACATTCGGTTTTGTGATGATGCTCCGCAAAGCTCTTTTTATTCCCTGTACTATCATCGCGATCATCTGGACAGCGCATCTCGTATATTTTCTCTTTTTTGTTAAAACACGCAAAACCACAAACTCCATTCAGGCATAAATGTTTTTCCTCAAAAAGCAAAAGCAATCCGATTTTTTCGGATTGCTTTTGCTTTTATTGTATAATTGTATACGTCAGCCATTCATAATGCAGACGGGTACCGATATCCACACCCATCGGCAAGAGGAACAGAGCGATGAAAATTTCTTCACCGTTGCCGTTTTCCTCACGGAGATACGCATATTCGCCTTCAATTTTTGTTACGATATAATCTTTCGGTTCCATTACTTGAACTCCTTTACAATAAATCAGTCATCACGTCTGCCGAAAAGTGTCAGAACGTAGAAAAGAAAACGGAGGAAATAAACGAGCGAAGTCAGAAGGGATGCCAGATATGTGAGCGCGGCAGCAGACAGAACTTCTTTTGCGGCGGGGATTTCCTCAGCCGTTAAAATGCCCTCGGAAAGCAACATTTCTTTGGCGCGTCTGCTTGCATCAAGCTCAACGGGAAGTGTCACGAGCGCGAAAAGCAAAGAACCGCCGTATAAGATCACACCGATCATTGCGATATAAAAACCGAGACTTTCATCCGCCATCAGATAGAACCAATCCAGCAGAAGTCCGACGAGAACGAGCGGCATGGCAAGCCAAGAGCCGATATTTACGAAAGGAACAATCGCTGTACGAATCTTATAGAAAGCGTAACCTTGCTTTTTTTGCATCACATGTCCCATCTCATGTGCCGCAACTGCAACAGCCGCAACGGAATTACTGCCGTAAGTGCTTTCAGAAAGATTGACCACACTTTTTGTGGGATGATAATGGTCTGTCAAAAAACCTTGAACAGAACCGAC
This sequence comes from Clostridia bacterium, assembly GCA_017472285.1. Classification (GTDB taxonomy): domain Bacteria; phylum Bacillota; class Clostridia; order Oscillospirales; family CAG-272; genus QALR01. Next base: position 41,570 of record JAFUQQ010000057.1, read on the forward strand.
GGAAATGCCATAAACCTGATTTGCTCGCATGAGCCGCATGACCGTATCATAACCCGTAAGTCCTGAACGGCATCTTGTTTTGTCATGTTTCGCAAAAGAAGATTTCACCTTTCCGCTTGCAATTGCGGAGAAGATCATGCATATGATGATCGCCCCCATAAACCAAATATAATCTTGCCAATACATAAAAATTACTCCTTTATTGATTTAGAATAAATGATCTGTCATATATCGTAATGACATAAACAGATTTTTATACATCTATATGAATTTATTATAATATGAGATAAAAATTTTGTCAATATCCGAATATTTTTAAAAAGCCGACCTTATTTCACCTTCATGCTGCGATAAAGTCGCCATAAATTTTGTCTATGTAATGTTTTGCAGACAATTTCATTATAAAAATTAACGATACTATTTACAACTGTCATTTCAATGTTATAATACAAGTATGTCATTATAAATATACTAATGATAATTTTTTCAATTACACATTAGGCAATGGAAAATTAGAAGCGTATGAAATCTAAATCAATCGGACAGGAGAATTGTATATGAGCACCAAATTTGAATGTATTAATATCAGTTCGAAACAACCTGAAACTTTAGCCAAGTATTATAAAACAATCGGCATCCCCGTTTACTGCCCGTTTGGATGCTATGATGGTTTCCGTATAGGAAAAGAGGATGAAGGATATGTTTGTGTTTGGGATAGTACAAAATGGGGAGAATCTACGGCGGGATATATCACACTGGTTTTCAAGGTTGATAATCTGCATAAAACGTATGAATCCTTGATTGCAAACGGGATTTCTGTATTACCTCCCAAAACTACGGCATGGGGTGGACAAGAACTTTTACTGGAAGATCCCGATGGAAACAAAATCATTCTTCTATAAATGATAATCAATGATAAAAATCATGAATAACAAAATAGATTTTACTCAGATCACAGCTTGCGGAGAATGTTGCATAGGTTGTCAGAAAAAAGCAAATGGCATCTGCCAAGGCTGTGTAGAATCTGATGGGCATTGCGCTGAGTGGACAAAATCCAATGGCTGCCCGATACATAAATGCACGAGAAGCCATAATGTGCAATTTTGTGGTTTATGCAATGAGTTCCCTTGTGAATGGCTCATTCAGAAAATTTTTTGGAGAACCAATGTTGTTGAGGAATTAACAGAATTGGCAAATCTATATGCCCAACAATCACGAAAATCGACATAAATGATATTCGACTTTAAGAATTTATGGAGGTCTATACTATGTTGAGAACATTGATGCAGATATATGTAAAAGGAAGCGTTGAAGCTGTTGACACTTATCAAAAAGCATTTAATGCAAAAATACTTGGTCTATACCCCGATGATAATGGTGGCTATATGCACTCAGAGTTAAACGCTCATGGACAAATAATTGCTGTATCTGAACTCACAGATAATCTTGTCATAGGAAATACTATGCAATTCTGTTTTCATTTTGGAGAAGGTGGAGAGGAGCATGTCAAAAATGCTTATGAAGTGCTAAAAAATGAGGCAACAATTCATGCAATGTCATTAAGTTAAGAAAAGAACCAAGTTCAGAAATGGACTTGGCTCTTTTTTTGCAAAAAAGTTAAAGAAATTTTGAAAAAGGGGTTGACAAAAAAGCAAAAGTGTGCGGTCGATTTTATTAGCTCGCTAATAAAA
>JAFUQQ010000058.1 GCA_017472285.1 Clostridia bacterium
CCGCGTCATCCTCGAGGCGCAGACGCACGGGATTCTTCGTGTACATCCATTTTTGAACGTCTGTACACTCCAGAATGACATCGTGAGCCTGCGCCGAAGGATCTCGGGCGAAACGCTTTCTCTCTTAACTAAATGACATTGTGCTTTCGCATCTCCCTTTCAATTTATGTGTAGATACTTAAAAAACTTGGATAGGCGATTTCCGACAGGCGTTGCCCGTTTTTAATTACAGGTAAAGGTATCTGTCATCCAGAGGTTGAAATGCAATTGATTTTCATCGTTTGCATATTCAGCGGGGATGAGGGTGTCATAGTCGCGGATCACTTCTTTATAAGAGATGGTTGCTGCGCCGCCGTGGATGGTAACGGTACAATCGCTGTGAAGCTTGATGGCATAAACGGAATCTTTAGAAAGTGTATAGGTCTTGGGTGTGATACCGTCGGTTACTGTGAAGGACGTTGCGCCGTTGCTCGTGATATCGAGATATACGAGGTCATCGGCATCGGCTTTCTTGACGGTCAGGACTTTGCCTTCCATTGTGGAAAGAATGGAATGAGAGATTTCCTTTTCTTCGCCTTCACCAACGTAATATTCATCGTTGACATAAGCCATATCATCAGGTGCGTATTTTTTGAGCGCACCGTATGCATTGAGGTCATAGACACGGTATTCCGTATCGCCGTTTGCATCAACAACGTATACCAAAGCATCGTCATAAGGCAATTTTACGATATTCTGTTTACCCTGGAGGTTCACGCTTGCGTTGGGCTTAATAACGCTGACACAGAGGAAGACTACGAGGGAAACGGCAAGGATATGAAGTGAGCCTTCTGCGGGAGAAACTTCTTTTTTCTTACCGAACAGGCGAACGGAAAGATATTTGCAGACGGGAGTCATCGTGATGCCGAGCGCAAAGATGGAAAGCGCGAATACAAGACCGTAAACGTAAGCCATCTTGAGACCGAGTGCGGATGTCGCAAGTACGATAACGGGAATGACGATCGGGAAGTAGAGTGCTGTTGCGAGGAGCTCGAAATGGAAGCTTGCAAAATTCTTCTTTTCAAGAGCGATAACGAGAACTTCATTGAGCATGAGCATCAGACCGCTGAAAATAAAGAGATAGCTTGCGTCGGCAAGGGCAAAGCAAAGCGCAATACCGAGGATCGCATGGAGATATGCAAACGCGCGGAGCATATCGCGGCGTTCGATCTTCAGCCATTTACAAGCAAAATGTGTGGTCAGAACGGTCATGGCAAGAGAGAGGATGCCCATGCCGATGACGATCGCAGTATTGGAATACGTGATCGTGCCGACCATATGAATATCAATGACACCAAAGAGAACGGCGATATATTGGAAAATGAAATAACAAGCGTATGCCGCACCTGCGGAAAGAATGAGACCCGCTGCGATCGCAACGAATGCTTTCGCGGTCTTTGCGAGATTTTTCTTCTTGTTCACGATCGCAAGGATGATATTGGCAAGCACGAGAAGGATGCAAAGGGTCGCCAATACGATCACGGTCGTATGGTTATAAACGACGGTGGAGATATTGAGATAAGAGAAGAAGATCGCGGATTCCTCGGCATCGTAAAGCTTTTCAAGGTCGTAATTTCCAAGCTTATCGATGAGACTGTCAACGATCTGGGATTGCTGGGAAAGATAGCTCAGACCGACGTTTTCGGGGCTATCGTTCTGGGTGTGATAATCTTCGCCGCCCGTGATGTTCGCCATATTCAGACCTTGATAATCTTCTTTGAAGGTCGTGAAGTCGGTATAGTTGGGCATGGTGTCATATACAAGGGTTGCGATGGAGCAAGTAAAGATATTTTTATTGATTTCGGAGAACAGACGGACGGTATTGTAATTGTTCTTCGCCGTTTCAAACATGATGAGCGTACCGCTCGTACCGCGAGATTCGAGGTTTGTTAAGAATTTGACACGCTTGGTCACGTCATCAAAGCCTTTAAATTCAGCTTTCAATGCTTCAGAACCGTAAAGACCGTATTCTTCACCATTGACGAACGCGAAAAGAAGGTCATTTTCAAGGGTATAGCCGTTTTCCATCTTCTCGAGATAGTAACGGATGGCTTCGAGCATGGTCGCGCAGGCAACACCGTCGTCGGATGCGCCCTGACCCATCGGAACGGAGTCGAAATGTCCCATGAACATGATGGCATCGCCCGTTTTGTTTTCTGCGTTTGCGGGGATATGTACGATCACGTTTTGCAGATACCAATTCTGATAACGGGTATCTCTTGCAACGTAATCCTGAATCTGATAAGCGGGTTTTTCGGTGGTATTTTCGTTGACGGCACCATAGCTTTCCACTTCGGAAACGATGTATTCAATGGCTTTTACATTGGCTTCTTTATTTGCAATGGAACGAGGACCGTTTTCGGAGAGCTTTTCGATGTGTGTGATCACGCGCTCCTGATCGAAATTTGTTGTCTGTCTTAATTCATGCGTATCGATCACCGAAACGACGAAGATCAGACAAAGAAGCACGCAAAGGACCGATGTTGTGATTTTCTGGGCTTTTGTCATACAATTTCTCCATTCTTTTTGATTGATTATTGGATGTTGTGATTACAACAAGTTTATTATAACATACATTACGGATAATGTCAATAAATTGTAAAGAAAATGCCGCTCTTTCGAGCGGCATGGGGAGATCAGTCGTCAAAATTCAGATTGAGATCAAGTGAATCAAGTTCCCGAACGATCTCCTTGTGTCTGTCATAGAACAGGAGTTCCTTGTTATTTGCGTAATATTCATCGCAACCGTAACGGCTGACGAAATGCGCGCTGTAACGGTTGATCGTCAGCTCGGTAACGAGGATCAGGAGTTCATTGCCGTCGGGGAATACTTCGTTGCAGAATTTGAAGATGTTGGACATCTTTGCGCCGACAGACTTGGCAGATTTTTTCAAAGCCTTGAGCTGATTTTCAAAGAGAAGCTTCAGGAGAGCGGCTGCTTCAACAGGTTTTTCAGGCTGCTGATCGAGGAACAGCTTGTTCACTTCCTCAAAGAAGCTGATTGTCTGATAATATACGGAGATATTTTCGGGAGAGAGGGAAGAAGCCTGTTTACCTTTTTCAATGATTCCATGGATGTCTTTGATCTGACGGTCGATCGTGGCTGAGAAATCGGTGTTTTGCTTTGTTTTCCATGTCTGATTGATGGAAGGAAGCAACTGCCGGAGCTGGAGGATCGTTTTTTCGTGTTCGTAAAGATTGCGGAGCTCGAGGGCGATACCGTCGATCATAAGGCCGAGAAGCGCAAGACGTTCGTCAAAGCGTGCGGATTTTGCACGGTTTTTGATCTCTGCGCTTGCTTTTCCGTTCAGGATCTGATCGATCTGGTAGTCGGATTTGTATTTGTTGAAAAGGTCGTAATAAACGGCGAAATCTTTTGCAATGCGTTTGTTTTGCAGATATTGCGCGATGAGCATTTCATCGACGGTGATGCCGTGCATTTCATAGAGCTTAATCATATCGGAAAGGTCAGACCAACCGCGCGCGGTGACGAAGCTCTTGCCGTCAACGGTTGTTTCGATCTTATAGAAATCGCCTTTCTTGATCTCAAGATAAGACATGATGGAGGCATGTGTACCTTTGGCATAAGCGTATTCTTTCCATACGGAATAATCGGCTTCCACATCGATACGTTTCAGTCTGTCCCACGTTACGATATCAAATTCACGGACGGAATTATTATATTCGGGCGGGTTGCCTGCGGTGACGACGATCCAACCATCTGGAACGCGGTGTTTGCCGAAGATTTTGTATTGCAAAAATTGGAGCATGGAGGGCGCGAGGGTTTCGGAAACACAGTTGATTTCATCAAGGAAAAGGATACCTTCCTTGACACCTGTCTGTTCCATCATATCGTAAACGGAAGCGATGATCTCACTCATGGTATATTCGGAAACGTCATATTCTTTGCCGCCGTAAGTCTTTCTCTGAATAAAGGGAAGACCGAGCGCGGACTGTCTTGTGTGGTGAGTCATCGAATAAGCGACAAGACCAACGCCGAGTTCGGATGCGACCTGTTCCATGATCGCGGTCTTACCGATACCGGGCGCGCCGAGCAGAAAGATCGGACGCTGGCGTTCGATGGGGATGATGTAATTGCCGTGAGCATCTTTTGTGAAATAGGCTTTCATCGCGTTTTGTATCTGGATTTTTGCTTCTTTGATGTTCATAGGAGAAAATTTTCCTTTCTGTAAGATTATGATTGAGAGATATCCGAATCGTTTTTCGGCTTTTTTCGCTTTTGTTCGAAGCTATATTGCAGAAGGGCGGCTCTGATTTCCGTGTTATCGATACGGAAGACGAGATCGGGAACGTCTGCCGCGGGAATCAGACTGTGTTTTATCATATATTGCCAAACGCAATCGTATGTTTCAAAATATGCATAGAATTTCTTGCGATAGCGGCGCAGATAGAGCCGGGCTGCCTTTTCGTCTTCTTCGGGAAAATCGCGATTTTCTTCTTCTTTGGCGATCACAAATCCGAGGACGGCGACGGTTTGATTGTATGCCAGCGTATGTATCTTTGAATCTTGGCAAAGAGGAAAGGATGTGAGTCCCGTGCCATCGAAAACGTCGTAAAGAGGATCATTTTCGGATAAGACATGAACACATCCGATGTTTTTGGAATAGGAGATCAAATTTTTGCCGAGGGTTTGCACGGTATCGGGAATGACGAGATATTTCATAGAGGTGCAGTTTGCAAGCGCCCATTCGCCGATCTCCGTGACACCATTCGGAATATAGATCTTTTCCAAATTTTTGCATCCCATGAAAGCACGTTCTCCGATGATGCGCAGGGAATTTGGCAAGAGGATATTTTTGAGGGATTCGCAGCGTTCAAACGCGCCGCGGGAGATTTCCGTGATCCCTTCGGGAATACGGACGGATGCGGATTCGCCGCAGTATTGATGCAACCGATCTCCGAGGATGATGAACCCACGAGGCTCTGCAAGGGCGCGGCATCCCTTGAAAATTTCCGAGCCGAGTATTTCAATCCCATCGTGAAGAAAGATATCTTCGAGCGCGGGGCAGTCGTAAAAAGCGTGATGTCCGATTTCGCGAAGGCTTTGCGGCAGGACGACCTTTCGCAGCCTGTGACAATGTTCAAAGGCAAGCGCGTCGATGGTCGTTACACCTTCCGACAGGATGACTTCTTTGATCCTTGCATCGTTTGCGAAAGCCCAGCCGCCGATCTCACGGATGCCCGCGGGGACGGTGATGCATTCATCTTTGCCGTAATACCCGACCAGTTTGCCGTTTTCAATGAGAAAATCTTTTTGATTCATAGCAGTTACCTTTTTTGGAGGATATCAGATATCTTCTTTTTGAAGAATCAGTTTGATCGCCCACGGCGGAACGTCTATATTGTTATAATTGTCATCGATGAAGACGAATGCCGTTTCATAAGGCGGCTTTTTTTCGGGGAACGTGCCGTGGCCGTCCGTGAAATAGATGAGTCCTTTGAGATTCTGAAATTCTTTTTGTGCGACCAATTCATTGACATAGGAAAAGACGGGGCGGAAATCCGTGCCGCCAAGTCCGTGGATCTTCATATTGGCAAGATACGCGTCAAATTCTTCCTGAGAGGTGATCTTGATGGCTTCCTGAATCTTGGCATCGCATTGGATGATATGGAGATTGATCTTGGAGAAGAAGCTCTCTGTGGATTTGAGGATATTATAGGTTTTCTGAATGAATGTCTGCACGAGAGGACCGCTGACGGAACCAGACGTATCGATGGCGATGACAAATTCCTTGATGCGCTTGACTTCTTTGTATTCGAGCGGTTCGATCAAGGGCATTTTTTCGTAGAGCTGAAGACCGTAAGTATAATAAATGTAGTCAAATTCGTCGTTATTGATCTTCATGGCTTCGCCCATGACGGCAAATTTTTTGAGAAATTGGGTATAATCGTATTTTTCGCGTGTGACAGCTTTCAGGTTTTGCATCATGTTGCCGGCACTATATCCCTGACGCTGACTGAAGGTTTCCATATCGACACTCATCCTGTGCGCAATCTTTTTCCATTCTTCAGCATCCTGTGCGCGATAGCTGAGAAGTCTTCTCATTTTGACGGTGTCATTGTTACCATTGCCGCTGTCTTCGCCCTCGTTATCTCCTTCGTTCTCGTCTTCATTTGGATGGGATTGGGATTTCGGAAGTGTCGTGCCGAATTTCTTTTCGATCTCCTCCGAAGTCATATACCACGGTTCATGATTATCCCCGTAGAATGCGCCGCGGAGTTTTGCGACCTTCAGCTCATCGGGTTTTTCTTGAATGAGCGCGTGATAGATCTTTTCTGCAGTCAGAGCGGATTGATCGACACCGAGCGTTTTGAATGTTTGCGCTTGTATTTCCTCACGGGAGGGCATCTGTACGGAGTGAATGCCGAGTTCGCTGATGACAGCTTCCACCGCCATATCGCAGGCAAGATCCCAATACGAGCGGTTGATGGAGGGATCGATATACATATGTTGAAAAACGCAATGCAGAACAATGTGCAGATAATTGCGGGGAGGCGCTTCTTTTTCGAGTTTATAGGATTTGAGCAGATATTTCGGCTCAAAGATAAGATGCGTACCTTCCGTCATGATCGTGCCTTTTTCACAAGGTACAGGGATCAGACGGCTGAGCGCGAGATCCAGATAACGAAGATTGACGAGCAAAGTGTTTCTGGAAAGTTTCAGCACCTCTTGCGCGAGAGCAAGGATGCGTTCATTTTGTTCGTTTTGATTCATGATAATAACTCCGTAAATGAATGATATGTTTATATCATGTCATGTATCAATAATAAAATCAAGCGTTTTTCATAAAAAAGTTAAAAAATCTTGCCGGTTCACAAGATTCTTTCTTCAAAGCGTTTGGCAATATCCCGAAGATCATCCGTCAAATAAGAAAGAGCTTTTTCTTTTTGTGTCTGCGTCATGCCGTAATACGCTTCGGCGACAGAACCTGTGATTGCGGCGATCGTATCGCTGTCGCCTCCGATCGAAATCGCGTTCCGTATCGCATCCTCAAAACTTTCGGATTCAAAAAATGCTTCCAATGCCTGCGGAACGGAGCCTTGACACGTTGCGTCAAAGCGGTAATACGGACGGATTTCATCTAACGTAAAATCGATGGAATAATAATATTTTTGGATATATGCCTTGATGTCTTCTTTACGTGTGCCGTTTCGCGCAAGCCAGATTGCGCAAGCGGTCGCAACGGCACCTTTGATGCCTTCGGGATGGTCGTGCGTGACGGAAGCCGAAGCTTCCGCCAGAATCTTTGTTTCTTCCAAGGTTTTTGCATACCATGCGACAGGAGAAACGCGCATGGCTGAACCGTTGCCGAAGCTGTAATACGGTTCTTCGCACCGAATGACGAGCCACGTATAAAAACGGTTTCCGTAGCCCGCCTTCAGATGCGCTTTGCCGAGTTTATGCATCGAGGAGACCAAGTTTTTCTTGAAATTTTCGATATCGTTTGCCGCATCCTTGCATTGCAGCAGCGCATCCGCAACGGCAAGCGTCATGACCGTGTCGTCAGTAAAATGGCACCCGTTGATGAAATGCGGTGCTTTTTTGTCTTTCAGATTGCGGAATTCATAGACAGAGCCGACGATATCGCCGTAAATTGCGCCAAACATCGTAAGTCTCCTTTAAACCTCGGAGCAAAGCGCATATTTGCCGCCGCCGAGAACCGTTTCCGTATGATCTTCCGACCAGATGACCTCGCAGGATTCCACATCCGCGGGAAGATCGAGATAAAGCATATAACCTTTGCCGTTCTTTTCTGCGCGGACGGTGATCTCTCCGTTTGCCGTCGGAACGGATGCTTCCGCAAAGGTCAGCGTATCCAATCGGGGCGATACGGAGATCTTACGGAATCCGTCTGCTTCCGGCTGAATACCGACGATCCATTTCGGAAGCTGATATGCGGGGCTTGCCATCCAGCCGTGACAGAAGCTACCGAGCGCATCATAATAATGTGTTGCATTCATTTCAGGTACATCGAGACGTTCCCAGCCAGTGCGGCTGTCTGCATCCAGCATCTTACCCCAAGCGGAGGAGATATCACGGATCGCTTCATGTGTAAAGCCTTTGCGGAACATCGCTTCGATGCGCCATGCGATCGAGAAACCGAGATTGGGGATCACGGAACGCATCATGCGCTCCATACCGATGGGATCCTCTTTGCCTGCAAGGATGGCTTGCGGCGCGGGATATTGAGAAATATCGCAGAATTTCTGTTTTTTGTTATCGAGATACTGACCGTGTACAGCATCAAAATAATGCGTCTGAATATGCGTATCCAAGCGTTCCGCCGTTTCATCTGCCCATGTACGCAGTTCCGCATTTTCCGTTCTTTTTGCAAGACGGGAAAGGGTTTGCAAGGACATCAGAAATTCAAGGAGGAATACGCCTTTGGATTCAAAGCAGTTTTTGGGATTCATTGTGCAATCCGTGAGTATCGTATAATTGAAACCGTACTGATCGCGTTTTGCTTTGTAATCATCGATATACCATTTTCCCGGTGTTTCAAGGTCGATCAGCGTCAGGAGGAATTTTGCGGCATCTTCCGCGCTCTGCATGATCTCGGGCAGAATGGAATCGTCACCCGTCAGACGAACGTATTCTTCGATGCCGATGATATAATCACACATATAATTCAGAATGATCCATTTGTTCTGACCGTCGCCGGGAATACGGGGCATATACGAAATACCCGATTCCGTATGATGCTGTTCGCCGCCTCCTCTTGCCGCGCAAGCGGGAATGCCGCCGCATTCATAACGGCTGTCACGCATCATGATTAGACTCTTTCTCGCAAGCACTGCATCGCCCGTCAGATAATATGCCGCGGGGAATGCGATACGGTAGTCGCCGAGCCACAAAAGACCGTCACGTTTGACACCGTCTTCATAAAATGCCTGCATACAAGCCTTTGCCGTTGCCGAGGAAATATCCCAGATACGGTTGAGTCTGTCATCGCTGCAACGGAAAGAGCCTCTTTCACGGATGGGATGCGTACCGTTGATCGCCGTAACGGTTTTCAGCGTAACGTCTTCTTCCGAAACGGCAGAAAGGTTGATGAAACGGAAACCGCGTCTGCCGCGGCTGACGAAAGTGTGTTCTCCCGCTTCCAGATCGTATTCATCAAAAACAAGCTGATACCATGAACAAGCGAGAGGATCACGGCGTTTGGCAAGCTCCGCATCTTCTTCATAATCGATACGGATATGTACAGGCGCGGTACAAACGAGCGTGACTTCCAGACCGCCGACGATTTCTTCGTCAAAATCGATCAGGACGGATGCTTCTCCAAAGCCACCGAGAAGCACCGCGTCACCTCTGTGATTCAGAAGCGCAAGCGGGCGTTTCATGAGCTTCGTTTCCGTGATTCTGCGGGGGGAAACGGTTTCATATTGCAAATTTGGATTTCTTTCAAACATGATAAATCTCCTTTTCATTTTATACTGACATTTTCAGTATATCATAAAGAGGATAGATTTTCAATGTTTTTCTGAGTTTATCACATAACATTGACAAATGCTTCGCTTTGTGCTATAATAAAGTTGTTGAAATTACAACAAGACAGGAACAGAAAGGAATTATCATGCAAGAACGTTTTCAGATGTTTACCGTATTGATTGCAAAACTGAACCGTTGTATACGAAAGATTAAAACACAGGAAATGGCGGAATTTGATCTGAAAAGTCCCCATGTTTCTTGCCTGTATTATCTCTATCAGACGGATTCCCTGACGGCAAAGGAGCTTTGCGCGATCTGCGAAGAAGATAAAGCCAATATTTCCCGTTCCATCGAATATCTGGAGGCGGGCGGCTATCTTATTTGTCATTCCAAGACGGAAAAACGCTATAAAAGTCCTCTTGTCCTGACGGAAAAGGGAAGAGAGGTCGGCGCAAAGATTAAAGAAAAGGTCGATCATCTGCTCGCAAGGGCAGGAGAGGGTCTTTCTGAAGAAAATCGCCGCATCATGTACCAAAGTCTTGAGATTGTTTGCGAGAATCTGCAAAGATTCTGCGACGAATATGAAGAAACCAAATAAAATTATTTTATAAGGAGTGCTGTATATGCAAAAAACGGATCCCAAATATCAGGCATTATTTACGCCCTGGAAGATTGGCAACGTGGAGATTAAAAACCGCATCGTCATGTGTCCGATGGGCGGTACGTCGCTTTTCGGCTGGTTTGAACTCGGCGGCTGTCATTTTGACAAGGAAGCGGCAAAGCTCTTCCTTGAAAGAGCGCAGAACAACGTCGGTCTTATCATCCCCGGTATCGCTCCCTTGCGCGATACTTTCTTCGGTAAATGGCTCTGGCAGAACCCCAAAATGTTTGAAGAACTCAAGGTCTTTATGGATGAAATTCATAAGACGGGCGCGAAGCTTTTCATTCAGCTCACTGCAGGTATGGGACGCTCATGGGCGATCACCGAGCTTGTCGCACCTTTGCACAAGAACAAATTTACCCGTGCGCTCATCAAACCCATTCTCGATACTTCTCACGAGTTGGCAAGCCCCAGTCCTCAGCCTTCCCGTTGGGCTCCCGATATCGAATGTCCCGAAATGACCGTCGAACAGATTCATGAAATCATCGAAGCTTTTGCAAAGACCGCAAAACTCTGTAAAGATGCAGGCGTTGACGGCGTGGAAGTTCACGCGGTTCACGAAGGCTATCTGCTCGACCAGTTCTCGATCGAATTTTTCAATAAGCGTACCGATGATTACGGTGGCAGCTTTGAAAACCGTTACCGTTTCGCAGCGGAAGTCGTTCAGGCGATCAAAAAAGCCTGCGGCAATGATTATCCCGTATCTCTCCGTTATTCCGTTGAATCCAAGATGAAAGGCTTCCGCGAAGGCGCTGTTCCTGGCGAAGAATATACCGAAGTCGGCAGAGCAATGGTAGAATCTGAAAAAGCGGCAAAATATCTTCAGGATGCGGGCTACGATATGCTCAATGCCGATAACGGTACTTACGACTCATGGTACTGGGCGCATCCGCCGATGTATATGCCGCAGAACTGCAACCTTGAGGACGTTGCGCATATCAAAAAATTTGTGGATATCCCCGTCGTTTGCGCGGGTCGTATGGAACCCGACGTTGGTGCAAAAGCCATTGCCGAAGGCAGAATCGACGCGATGGGGGTTGCCCGTCAGTTCCTCACAGATCCCGAATGGGTTACCAAACTGATCGAGGACCGTCTGGAAGATATCAAGCCCTGTATCTGCTGTCATAACGCTTGCTTCAATTTCTCCTCCTCTAAAGGTCATGCCAATACACAGGATCTCACGGATACCATGCATCTCGCACGTTGCGCACTTACGCCCCAGACGATGCAATCCAAAAAATATCGTATCGAACCCGCCAAGAAGAAAAAGAATATCGCTGTCATCGGCGGCGGTATCGGCGGTATGGAAGCTGCGATCGTTTGTGCAAAACGCGGTCATACCGTAACGCTCTATGAAAAATCCGATAAGCTCGGCGGCGTATTCATCGCGGCTGCCGCTCCTTCCTTCAAGGAAAAAGATAAGATGCTCATCGCATGGTACGAAAGAGAAATCAAGAAATATCCCGCGATCACTGTAAAGATGAATACAGAGGTCAAGGATGTCAAGGCTCTCGGTGCGGATGAAGTCATCGTTGCAACAGGTGCAAAAGCAAGAAAGATCCCCGTCAAAGGTGTCGAACGTAGTATTCAGGCTGTGGATTATCTCCTCGGTAAGAAACCCGTCGGTGAAAACGTCGTGATCGTCGGCGGCGGTCTGACAGGCTGTGAAATCGCATACGAACTCTATCTCCAGGGCAAGAAACCTGTCATCGTGGAAATGATGGATGACCTCATCGTGACAAAAGGTGTTTGCCTCGCAAACACAAGCTATCTCCGCGATTTCTTTAAAGCCAATAAAGTGCCTGTATATCTCGAAACCGGTCTTACTGAAATTACCGAACACGGTGTTATCGTTAAAAATAAAGAAGATAAGATCTCGACGATCGAAGCGGATTCCGTTATCCTCTCCGTTGGTTATACCCCCGCTCCCGTTGTCGAAAAAGCAAAGAACGTACATATCATCGGCGACGCAAAGGCTGTCGGCAATCTCCGTACAGTTGTCTGGAACGCATGGGACGTTGCGATGAAGATATAATTGGGCTCTGCCCAAACCCGCCAAAGAGAACTTTTTATAAAAAGTTCCCTTTGTAATCCTTCAAAAATTTTCCTTGTGTCTTTCTTCGTAAATTCACTGCAAATATAAAAATCGGTTCTCCCACATAAAAGTTTTTTGAAAGGGGTTTGGGGAAAAGCTTTTTTTCAAAAAAGTTTTCCCCTTGCTCGTTTCTTCCCATAAAATCACGAAAGGAAATGTCTAAACTATGATTCTCACAGAAGAACAAAAAGCCATACTTGACGGCAAAAAAGGTGAAACGCTTGCTAAAGTTATGGAAACCGTTGTCCGTTACGGTGAACTTTTCGGCGCGGAAAAGCTCGTTCCCGTTACGAGCAAATATAACCATCTCGTAACTTCCTTCGGTCTGAAAATGATCGGTCCCGTTTATGATCTGATGAATGAACTCATCGAAGCGGGTGCTGTTTCCAAACAGCAATTTTCTCTTGACCCCCGTCCCACCGATCCGAACGTACCCGCAAACTTCCTTCAGAATCTGATCTTCAATAAGATCATGTATTCCAAACAGGATTTTTATGAAGGTCAATTGAAACAGCTCGGTCTGATGAATGATGATGCTTTCACTTGCACTTGTTACATGGATGAAGTTGGCAATAAACCCAAAAAAGGCGAAGTGCTTTCCTGGGCAGAATCCTCTGCTGTTGTTTATGCAAACTCTGTTCTCGGCGCACGTTGCAACCGTAACTCCGGTATCATTGATATCATGGGATCCGTCGTTGGTTACGTTCCTTATTTCGGACTTCTTACCGATGAAGGCAGAAAAGCAACGTGGGTCGTTGAGATCAAAACCACAAAGAAGCCTGAAGCACAGCTTCTCGGTTCTGCGATCGGTATGAAAGTGATGGAAGCTGTTCCTTATGTCAAGGGTCTTGACAAATGGCTCGGCAATGAGCTTGACGATTCGGCTTGCACATATCTCAAGGATTTCGGTGCGGCTACCGCTTCCAACGGCGCTGTCGGTCTTTATCATATCGACGGCCTTACCCCCGAAGCTAAAGATGAAGGCGAAAAGCTTATCAAAGAAGGCGCGCAGGTTTACGTGATCGATGATGCTGAACTCAAACGCGTTTATGACAGCTATCCTGTTATTTGGAAGAATCCTGATGCGAAGCCGAAGCTCTGCTTCATGGGATGTCCGCATATGAGCCTTGAACAGCTCAAGACATGGACAGACCGCGTGGAAAACGGTCTGAAAAAGACAGGCAACAAAAAAGTTGTTATTCCGACCGTTTTCACAGCCGCTCCCGCTGTTATCAAGGAATTTGAAAAGACACCGTATGCCGCTCGTCTGAAAGCGACAGGCGTTATCGTTTCGTATATCTGTCCCCTCATGTATATGAATAATCCTCTTTGCGGCAAAATGCCCGTTATCACATCGTCCAATAAGCTCCGTACATACACAACGGCGCGTTATTATACCGATGATGAAATTCTTGCACAAATCACGGGAGGTAAAAAATAATGAAACAGTTTAAAGGAAGAGTTGTCGCTCCCGGTGAAGTCAAAGCGGAAGCTCTCGTTTCTCACGGCGGTCTGAATACATTGGCATCTTTCCAGAAGGCTTTGCAGTTCGGTGATAAGAATGCGACCTGCGGCGACCAGAACAATAAAGATCTTTATAACAAGCAGATGGCAGGCAAGGCTCTTTGTCTTCCTCAGACCATCGGTTCCACAACGGGCGGCCTTGTTATCTATTGCGCTTGCTCCATGGGCAGACAGCCTGCTTGTATGCTTTTCTCTCAGCCGATCGACTCTCTTGCGGGCGCGGGTGTTATCCTCGCTGACATCTGGCTCAAAGGCGATCATACCAAAATGCCCGTTATCGACTCTCTCGGCGAAGATTTTCTGAATTATGTCAAGGACGGCATGACCATCACCATCAAAAAAGATGGAGTCGTTGAGGTCGCATAAAGATGGCAGGTATTCCGCTTTTCGTGCCGCTTCGTTGGAAAGGACACCGTTTAAAAATATTCCATATTATTCAAGATGAACAGTACGGCGAAATATGGCACGCTTATCTCGATCATAAACTCGTCTATATTATCGATGAAAAAGTAGTCAAAAAACAGAAGATCATCGATGAACTGGACAATAAATACGGTATATCCGTTTCCGAAAGAGATATTTATTACGATTGATGTCGCAGATAATAAAAAATCAGCTTTGGCATTGCCAAGGCTGATTTTTTGCGCTTCTATATAAAAATTTCATCATAGCTGACATCTAAAATCGTTTTGATTAAAATGATCTCGTCGGGATATAAATGTCTTTGTCCGACCTCAATTTTAGCAACTGCACTGCGCGTAATATCACAGCCTCCAAGCTGCATTTTGGCGGCAAGAATTTCCTGCGTCATACCTCGTTTTTCGCGCAGAAGACGAATATTGTTTCCGATTCTTTTTTCAATCACTGGATTCATATTTTCACTCATTTTTGCACTTATTTGAGAACAAAACTCTTGACATTTATTATATCGTTATGTTACAATAGTTTTGCACCTATATAAGTGCAAATATAATTCGACGGAGGAAAATATGGGAAAAGAATTGACGAAAAGCCAATATCATGCCGATTTTATTCATGATATTATTAAAAAAGAATATCAAGCGGATGCATTGTATACTCTTGCCAAGGAATGTCAGCATAAAGCGGAGAACATTCGGCGGGAAGGGGAAAATTGTCGGAAACAGGCGGAAGCAAAGGTTCTTGCAGCAAAACAGCAAATAAATATGAGAAAAATGATTTGAATGCTATCACAAAATACAAAAAAGATGACGGTACATATCCGAAAGAATATGTAAGCATTTATGAAACAAAATATCGAAGAATTGCACAACCATTTTTTTCTTTCGGAAGACTAACAGTGATTACATTATTAGCTTTTTTGTTCTCATTACCTTTGACAGTGTGGATGCTGTATTTTACAATGCAGAAGAATTTAACAGGGGAAGCATTCGTTTTTTTATTTATTGTAGGATTAGTTGGATTTACTGCTCTTTTAACTTTGATAATCAATTCTTTCTATATTTTGATTGTTTCCGGTGAGGAAGAAAAATATATTGTTGAAAAGGAAAAAATAGATAAATTTGCAGGTTATCCTTGGAAAGAAAAATTGTGCATTGAGAATTTGGAATATGCAAAGCAGAAATATGAAGTTTATCAAGAGGAATAGGAAGTTGCTCTTGATGTATATCGGAAATCCGAGGAAAGAGCCATTATCATAGAAAAACGCGCAAAAAAACTTAAAAATTCGGCGGAACGCTTGAAAAGCGACCAACAAAAAATGTTTGACATGAACGTAATTCCCCCCGATTACAGAGATTTGAGATGTCTATTTGAATTGTACCGTATTTTTTATAATAATCTGGCAGATACCATGCGCGAAGCAATTGCCATTTATGAAGAACGTGTATTCCGAGGTATTGTTGTCAAAGGGATATATCAATTGAATAATAAATTCGGTTTGATTTCCGAGTATATTGTCGATGTGAAAGATGAACTTCACAGAATCAGCAGAGATACGGATTTTATGAGCGGAGAAATTCAGCGCATCCGAGAAAATCAAGACAACCAGAATGATAAACAAGATCAAATGATCGAAGAAATCCGTGCCACACGCTATGCCAATGAAGCCGTAAAAGAAAGCCAAGAGCGTTGCGAATGGTATATGAATTATAATTTTTGGAATAAATAATAAAAAATCCACCGATTCGGGTACCTGCGGTAGAGCAGGTTCACCCGAAGGGCGGCTAAATTCGAAATCAAACGGTGTAACCCAATAAAGTGTTATGCCGTTTTTTGTTATTCTTTGGAAATGAATTCGTGAACAAGTTCAGGTGTGAGTTCCTTGATCTCCGTAATCTTTTTGACCTTGGAAATAAACTTTTCAAGCTCATCCGTTTTCTGCTTCGTGATGCTGTTGCTCTTGTCTTGCAGTTCATCGTTACGGGAAAGTCTGCAATAGAGATCTTTGACTTTCGTCGAGAATATCTGTGAGCGTTTCATATTCGCTTGGCGTTACCTCAATTTTTATCTTTCTTTGAGGCAGACGAATCTCTGAACGGTTTTTGTCCTATTGTTTATGTTATATATCCTTCGCTTTGCTTTCGATACATTTCTGCGTAAACACCATTTTTCTGCATTAACGCTTTATGGTTTCCGTATTCAGCAATCGTTCCATCAACAAAAACAGCAATATGATCTGCAATCGTAGATACCGCAAGCCTATGACTCACAAAAATGGTTGTTTTATTTCCTGACATTTGAAAAAAGTTTTGATAAATTTCGGCTTCTGCCTTTGCGTCAAGACTCGCCGTTGGCTCATCAAGAATGAGAATGGGTGCGTTTTTGTAAATTGCTCTTGCGATTGCGATTTTTTGTGATTCGCCACCCGATGGTTCGATTCCATCTTTTGAAAAGTTCTTTGTGATATAAGTATTCACACCATCGGAGGATGTATCGAACAAAGGTTTCAATCCAATGTCATGAGCGATATTTTCGATCTTTTTATGGTCTGTATGATCGTCAAGCGCAATTGCCTCAGCGAATGAAAAGGCAAAATTTTGGAAATCCTGAAAAACAGTTGCTATCAGTTTATAATACTTTTCATTGGACATTTGCCAAATATCTTCACCGCCAATCGTGATTTTTCCCGTTGTCGGTTTATAAAATTTACACAAAAGTTTGATAAGCGTCGTTTTTCCGGCACCATTTTGACCAACGATCACAAGTTTTTCCCTTGAACCAATCCGAAGATTGATATGATTCAACGTATTTACCTTTGCATTGGGATAAGCAAATGATACATCTTCAAAACAGATTGTGAGATTATTTTCGTTCTCAAAATCGGCATCAACACAACAATGCTCGCAAGGTGTTATTGTGTTCAAGGATAGTAACTTCTGAAAATCTCCAAGATTCAACACTTGCTGATGATACAGTTCCACCTCACCCGCAAGAATTGTGAACATAGAAACAAGTGTTGTCGATGCGGAAAAATACATCGTAAAATCTGCAATCGAGATTTCGCCGGTCAAGTATCTTTGCGTAAGCAATCCCAAAACAAGCAAGGTTTGGAGAGCAAGTGCAATAGCCATCAAAATGTCAAATAAAGCAGAATATCGGAAATCCTTATATTGAAGCGTTAACATCTTCTCTCGGTATTGATTGTTTTTGGCAATAAACCAATTTTCAAGATTGTTGACACGGATTTCCTTCTGACCTCCCGCATCGAAATAAGCAACACGGGATAAGTAGTTTCCCTCACGGTCATTTTGAGCATAAAGCAGTCTGACTTTTTTATTGCGGGAATATCGCAGGAACGAAAATAGCACTTTTAGGGCACTGACAAAAAGAATTGCGGCGAAAATGGTTCCATCCATATTTGCAATAACTGCCGCAAATCCCACGATCGTGATGATTCGGGAAAGGATTCGTTGAATGATAGAAAATGTTTTTGTCAATTCGGTTGCCTTGCCGGCAAGCAAAATGATTTCTCGATGTGCAGGAGATTCCGCATCAAGATAAGAAAGCTTCATGGATATCTTTCCTATTTCGAATCGTATTTTTCTTGCGAAGCGATCCTCGTAAACGGCTTGTTTTACCTTCAAAAGCTGAAAAACTAAATGAAAAAACAGGAGCAGTATGGCATAAATAAGGATTGCTGTTGCTGTTTTTTCATAAGAGCTTTCCTCGGTTAAGCATTCGATGATGTGTTTCGGCATATATACGCCGAGAGCTTGAAAGATTGGATTCAACAAAATATTCGGTATAACAACCCAAAAATAAAGTGGTTCATACCTATAAATAAGGCTTGCAATCTGATATGCCGATGTTAATTTTTGAATAAATTTTTTCATGCTTTTTTATTTACTAAGAAATTGCTTCAAATCAATCTCGCCGTTTAGCTGTGCTTGGGAATGCAAAAAGCTTGGATAGGCGAGCAATTTCCTGCGGGCGTTGCCCGCTTCCTTTCGATAATATTTTGCTTGCGATTCGTAAAGCTCGGCATAAACACCGTTCTTTTGCAGTAATTCATTATGGGTTCCCGATTCACAAATCACACCGTCTCGGAGAACAAAAATTCGATCACAAAAACGGGTAGAAGAAAGCCTGTGCGAAATAAAAAATGTCGTTTTCCCCTCTGAGATATCGGAAAAATTTTTGAAAAGCTCATATTCCGCAATCGGATCCAGTGCAGAGGTAGGCTCGTCCAAAATCAAAAACGAAGCATTTTTGTAAAGTGCACGGGCAAGTGCAAGCTTTTGACCTTCGCCGCCTGAGAAATCAATTCCGTTTTCATCCAATATTTTGGAAATGGAAGTAGATACGCCACATTCCAAAGAGGATAGTTTCTGTTTCAGACCGCTCTTTTCTATGCTTCGTTCCAATTTTTTCTCGTCGAAAGGCTGATCAAATACAATATTTTCTTTCGCAGAATAAGCAAACAGCATAAAATCTTGCAAAACAATGCCGAGATATTCTGTATATTGCGTAATCGGAATATTGCGAATATCAATGCCATTCAAAGTGATATATCCCTCTGTTGGTTCATATAAACGGCATAAAAGTTTGACGAGCGTTGTTTTTCCCGATCCATTCAGACCGACAATTCCTATCTTTTCACCGTTTCGCACAGTAAAATTCAGATTATGCAAGATCTCACGGGGTGTTTCGGGATAAACAAAGGATACGTTGTGAAACGTAATTTCGACGCTCCGCATATCCATTTCAACGGGAGGTAGAGAACGGCTTTGCGCGATGGTGCTGTGATTTTTCAAATATGTTCTGTAATCTCTAAAAATATCCGTATATTTCAAAGTTTTATTGATCTTTGCAATATTGTCGAAAAAATCAAGAAGATTAGATGCCAGAAGCGTGGTAGCAGCGAGCAAAACGGTATATTCCGAAAGAGTGATGTGTGAAGAGTACATTTCAAAGGAAAAATATAAGTACATCGAAACGGTTTGAATGACCGTCATGACGGCAGAGATCATATTCATTCCCATACACTTATCAAAAAAGACTTTCATTTTCTTGATTTGTTCTTTCAATGTTGATTGATATTTTTTCTCTAAAAGATCGGAGGCTCCGCCGATTCGTATCTCTTTTGCGTATTTTAGATCTGTCATTACTGTATAGAGATACGCAAGCTTTCGGTCATGCTCGGTCATATTGTTTTTGAGTTCAAAGTCTATCGCATGGCGTTTGAAAGAAATGATAACCGACACTGCCGATGTTGCCGTAATAATCAATAGAAAAATGGGACTCAATACAGAAAAGATATATGCAATCCCTGCAAACTGAACGAAGTAACGCAGAAATTTGCCGAGATCGGAAAGAAGCCACACCGGCTGTGCAAGCATAGACCGTTGTTTCAGATTTAACACGGTTCGATCTTTTGCAAAATGATAATTGATATAAATAGCATCATTCATATAATCGCGCTGTGTCAAATCGGATGCATAACGCACGGTGTTATCGTCCCAAAGTGTCAAAACACTTGACAGGAGGGAGATACCGAGATTGAAAATCACATAGAACAGAATCACCTTTCCGATTTCCCACGCTGTTTTTCCTGTGGTCACTGCATCAATAACAAGTCCAATTCCAAACACATTTGTGAGTGGCAACAGCGCACGAAAAATATTCTTCAGACTTGTCGTGAGAAAAAGAAGTCTGCTTTTGCTCCATGCATATGTAAGAAGGTAACATAAATTTTGAAATTTCTTTTTCACGGGAAACTTCCTTTCGTGTTTTTGATTTCATTATAAAGCCCCCAAAATGAAAAGTCGAGCAAAAAACAGTTGCATACGGGAGTTATCCTTTCCGCGCAACTATTTTTTGCTCGACTTTCCCTGTGAACGATGGTATACTGTAACTAAGAGGTGATAATATGTTTGATATCACAAAATTTGGCAGATATCTTGCCGCGCTTCGCAAAAAAGCAGATATGACACAAATGGAATTGGCTGACAGACTTTGTGTTACCCGTCAAGCGATTTCAAAATATGAGCAAGGAGAAAGCTTCCCGAATGTTTCTATCCTGGTTTTGATTGCGGAAGTATTTCATATTACATTGGACGAACTGATCGGTGCCGGAGATCCGACAAATGGCGAAGCAAATATTTTAAAAAGTGTCGCTATCGGAGAATCAACGCCCATAGCGGAAAATATTCGTGACGTGGTCAATCTTGCTCCGCTTTTGAAACCAAGTGTTCTGGACAAGCTTTCCGAAAATCTTTCCGAAAAAGGAATTGATATTTCCAATATTGTAAAGCTTGCGGAGTTTTTGAATAGTGAAAGCACGATCGAGCTTTTAAAAAATGCTGATTTCGATCAAGCAAGCGATGATTTAATTGAACAGTTACTTCCTTGGATGGATATCCCCGCGCAGTTTACCGTATTTCAAAAGATCTTGGATGGTGAAATGGATATTCGATTATTAAAACCGCTTGTTGCTCGGGGTGCAATTTATGCTTCGCTCATAGAATATGCGGTGGTTGAAGGTGCTTTGCCGGCATCGGCATTAGAATTGCTACGCAGCGGTCTTGTAGAACGCTCGAATAAAAACAAATTGTCAGCATGGTGGTGAGTTTATGAAGCTTTCGATTTTAAGCCTTTCTCCCGATTACAAATATCGATACATCGATCATCACGTCATTGAAGATAGTGGTCTTTCTCGTATTCTTGATTCCGAAACATGGTCATTCTTAAAAGCCATTTGTCCGACAGACGAAATATTAGCGCGTCAAAGATTATTTCGTGCCTTGATGGAACCCTTGTTCAGAGAAAAATTTTGTTCCTTTCATGGTGCTTTAACCGCGTATCTCCGCTATAATAAGCTACTTGCAGAATCGGAAACAGTATGTGAAGGTCTTTTTCTTTTCGCAAAACATTATCAGTGCTTTCAAAAGTTGATTGAAACCATCAAAGCGTTTCCTACGACAGACAGCATTTTCATCGAAAGACTTTCCGCATATGCAAATCAAAAGCAACAGGCGTTTCATGAATATGAACCGTTGTTTTCCGAATATCAAAGCTTATTGGATGCGATTTCTCACTCTAAGATTCAGGTATCATCAGGACGTGCTCATATTTGCAAAATGAAGACTGCCGCGCCTTCATCTTCTGTCATCGATGAAATCAAAGCTTGTAAACGCTCCTTCGGATATTCCGAAGATATTTCATCCCCGCAAACCATTCGTATGTCGCTCCCGATTTCAGAAACCTTGCATTTGCTTTATTCGGACGAATTTTCTCGACTTATTGAACTCAAAGAAACGCTTCACGGTATGCTCGACAACGATGTGTTCTCACTCAAAGAGGAATCTGATTTTTATCTTTCTATTTTGGATCTGGTCGAACGTGCAGAAGAATACGGAATCCCTTGTTCCTTTGCTAATATTTCTGATCGCAAGCAATATATTGCAAACGACATTTACGATGTTTCACTGCTTGCTAAACGCATACCGAATGGGCAATATGTGTCCAATCACGTATCTTTTACGGAAAATGAACATTGTTTTTTCTTGCTCGGTGCAAACGGCGGTGGCAAAACGACATATTTGCGTGCGGTTGCATCCAATTTGATTCTTTTTTTGAGTGGTTGTCCGATCTTCTGTGAATCAGCGGAAATTTTTCCGTTCGATATGATCTTTACGCATTTTCCCGCAGATGAACATTTTGACCATGGCGGAAGATTATTTGATGAGGAATGCCGTGTCCGTGCAATGCTTGATAAGGGCACGGAAAACAGCTTTGTTTTTCTGAATGAAACCTTTACGGGAGCAGATGCGAGAAAGGGATTATCGCTTTCTCTTTCATTTATGAGAAGTTTTGCAAAGAAAAACACATTTTGCCTTTTTGTTACGCACTTTTATGAGGTCATGGAATTTGAATTTCCTGCTCTGTGTGCGGCTGTAAAGGCCGATCACGAAAATCAGCGAACATTCAAAATTGAACGCGGTGTCCGCGAGAAGCGTTCCTATGCAGAGGATATTTTGAAAAAATATGGATTGGATCGGATTTCACTTACTGAGAAAGGAAAAATAAATGATTAGCCTGCTTTATCGAAATTCTACACCGAAAAAAGCGCCTCCGCTTTCAACAGAGGCGTTGGATTCCTTGATGATTGATGATGCAATTTCTCTCGTTATCCCCGAAAATGAAAAAAGAAATCATTTTTTGAAAATTCTTTCTGAACCATTGATCGACACAGAGGATATTCTGTATCGACAGGATATTTTACGGGATTTTTTGAGTCACCGATTTCTTTTAGCAAATTTATCTGACCTTTTCGGCGCATTTGTATCCGTTGTATTGGAGTATAACAAAACAAGGCAAAACAATAAACTAACATATCGAAAAGCGGTAGGTTCTTTGATTGATTCGGGCGTATCAACATTGCAATCCATTTCTGTACTGATACGAGAGTTGTTGCTTTTACTTCAAAAGCTTGATGCAAGTATAGAGGGGCTTCCGATTCACTCGACAGGGCTTCTTGCGCTTCGCAACCGTTTGCACACCATTGCAAAATCTGATGCTTTCCCAAAACTTCTTTCGATTGCCAAAAAATACGACCGATTCACAGCATTTCATTTACATGCAGATATTGCATTTGACTTGGGTGAAAACGCACAGCTGACAGAAATTCGGTTATTATCGTCAGTAGAAGAAATGCCTGTTTCAAAACCACAAAAAGAGCCCAAAAAATTGCATCTTTTCAAAAAACGTGATTCTGATGATAGAACGGAAACACAAGAGGCTGTTATTCCGCTGAATTACAACTCCTTTACAACGGAAAAAATCGTTGGACAGAGTATTTCAGATATTACAGATGCTATGATTGATGTTGCGAATCAAATCTTATCTGAGTTTATGGGAATCAAAGATGACTTATTGTTTTATGAAACTGCTTGCCGTATTTTAGATAAACTGAAAGAATTAGAAACACCTTATGTTTTTCCGTTGTTTGGCAATCAAACAGAAATATTGGATTTGTATGATTTGTTTTTACTTTTCCGTAGCCCCGATGAAACAAATGTGATTCCAAATGATTTTTCCCTTTTTCAAAATATAGGCGGCATGTTGATACGCGGTGACAACGGTAGTGGAAAAACCGTTTATCTTCGCTCTGTTACCACTGCCTATCTGTTTGCCCAAGCAGGTTTGCCTGTTCTTGCAAGGAAAGCCTTTATCGTTCCCATCTGTGCTTTGCACATACTGATGGCATCGTCAGAAAATACATTGGATATCCTCGGTAATGCCGGACGTTTTGAAGAGGAAGTTATTAAAATTTCGGAAATCGTTAATCACCCCATGAGCGGTGCGATGGTTATGCTCAACGAATTTTTTCAAACCACTTCCTATGCGGAAGGCGCACAAAGCCTCTACCATATCTTGCAATACTTATCCGCACAACACATGCGTTGGATATGTGTTACACATCTGCTTGATCTCTTTGATTTGTATCGCAATGAAGTAAACGTAACAAAAATTGAAATTCAAAATCATAAAGCTAAATTATTTACCTCCTGAAAAGCAGTAAGGGCGCGATGTTAAACGCGCCCTTACTGCTTTTCAGGTTTTATTGAAAAATTATTTCATGTTCAACGATTTTTAGATAGCAAAAAGGTACCTGCTTTATCGCAGGTACTCTTTCGGTGGATTTATTCTATCTGTCAAAAACTCTGCCAAAATTTGCGGAGGCACCACAGAGAAAAGTTTTTGAAAGGGGTTCGGGGGAAACTTTTTTTAAAAAGTTCCCCCCGACGTACTCCTGAAGTACCTTATTTCAAAAATTTTTCGAGTAGCTTTCTGTAAGCATCTTTGTAAGGCTGGTAGCGCATGGGGAGATCGAGCCATGTCTTTTTGTCAACGATGCTCTTGGTGTGAGAGAAGGCATCGAAGCCGGTCTTGCCGTGATAAGCACCCATACCGCTTTCGCCGACACCGCCGAAGCCCATTTCACTGGTCGCGAGATGGATAACGGTATCATTGATACAGCCGCCACCGTAAGAAACACGCTGTGTGATGAGTTTGATGTGATCTTTATCTTTGGAGAAAAGATAAAGCGCGAGAGGTTTGGGTCTGTCTGCAAGCAAAGGAATGATCTCATCAAATTTCTTGAACGTGATGATCGGAAGCACAGGTCCGAAGATTTCTTCCTGCATAACCGCGTCATCCCATGTGACGTTATCCATGATCGTGGGCGCAATCTTCAAGGATTTTTCATTGACATTACCGCCGAAAATGACTTTATCCTGATCGATCAGAGAGGCGACACGGTCAAAATGCTTTTTGTTGATCATTTTACCGTAATGCGGATTGTCTGTGGGGATATAACCGTACTGCGCGCGGATCTGTTTTTGCAGTTCACCGATCAGTTCGTATTTGATGCTTTCTTCACAAAGGATGTAATCGGGTGCGACACAAGTCTGACCGCAGTTCAGGAATTTACCGAAAACGATGCGTTTTGCCGCAAGAGAAATCTTGGCGGAGCTATCGACGATACAAGGGCTTTTACCGCCAAGCTCAAGGACTGTGGGGGTCAGATGTTCTGCCGTATGGCGAAGGACTTCTTTACCGACGTTGGTACTGCCCGTGAAGAATACCATATCCCATTTCTTTTCGAGAAGTGCTTTGTTTTCTTCTCTGCCGCCTGTGACGACAGCGACGTATTTGGAGGGGAAGGTTTCCGCAATGATCTTTGCCACGATCTCACTTGCCGCAGGAGAATATGCACTCGGTTTGACAACGGCGGTATTGCCTGCCGCAATCGCGTTGACGAGCGGTCCCATCGTCAGAAGGATCGGATAATTCCAAGGGCTCATGATGAGCACATTGCCGTAAGGAATGGGCTGCTTATAGCTCTCGGAATGGAATTGCGCAAGAGGGGTCTTGACTTTTTTCTTTGCGGAAAATTTCTCGACGTTTTTAATCATATAGCTGATTTCCGAAAGTACCATGCCGATTTCACACATGAAGCTCTCGTAATTACTCTTTCCGAGGTCAGCCATGAGTGCTTCCGCGATTTCTTCTTCATTATTTTTGATAACGCTATACAACTTTTTGAGCATATAGATACGGAAACCGATGGAGAACGTCGCGCCGCTACGGAAAAATTCTTTCTGGCTTTTTAAGATCTGATCGATATTTTTTGTCATAGGCTTTCTTCTTTCTGATGTTTTTCTGTAAAATTTTTCAAGCTCTTTTGCGGTCATGAGCTTCGGAACGGGGTATAAGGGATTGGCTTCTTTTGCCGCGTGTTTTGCCATCCGAGGAATATCTTCTTCTTTGATTTCGGGGAACGTTTCGGGGATATTCATTCTGCGGTTCAATTCCTTCACGGCGTTTATGAATTTCTTTGCGGCATCGGCATGGCTATCTTCTTTGGTTGCGACACCTGCCGAGATGGCAAGGGCATGCAGCTTGAAATGTACGGCTTCTCCGTAATCCTCCAGAACGACGGGAAGCAATACGGCATTGGCAAATCCGTGCGGGATATTATATTGTCCGCCCAAAGAATGTGCAACGGCATGAACGTAGCCGACGTAAGATTTGGAGAAAGCAATGCCCGCTTTATATGCCGCTGTCAGCATATTTTTTCTGGCTTTGCGATCGTTACCGTTATTGTATGCTTTTTCAATATTATGGAACACAAGATATACCGCTTCCAAAGCAAGTTTGCGTGTTTCTTTGTTGGTGGAATTTCCGATGAAGGCTTCAACGGCATGCGTCAATGCATCCATACCCGTCGTTGCGGTGAGGGATGGCGGTAAAGTCAGGGTTACTTCGGGATCAAGCACGGCATGAGAAGGGATCATCGTGAAATTATTCATGGTATATTTATGCTTCTTCTCGCTGTCCGTGATGACGGCGGTGACGGTCGTTTCGCTTCCCGTTCCCGCTGTTGTCGGAATGGCAACGAGTGTCGGGAGTTTGCGCAGAACGCGAAGCAGACCTTTCATCTGTTCCAACGATTTATTCGGATATGCGACTCTCGCGCCGACGGCTTTCGCGCAATCGATGGAAGATCCGCCGCCGATGGCGATCAGAGTCTCGCATTTTTCTTTTTGGTAAAGCGCGAAGGCATCCTCCGTATTATGCACGGTCGGATTGGGGCAAACCCCGTCGTAGACGATACAACGGATATCATGCGCGGCAAGACTTTCTTCCAAGGCTTTTGTCGTGCCAAACTCACGGAGCTTTTTATCGGTTACGAGCAGAACTGCGGAGATCTGAAGCTCTCTGAAAAGCGAACTGATCTTGTCGGTACTTTCCAGAATTTTGGGTTCTCTGTAAGGCAAAAGTGGGAGCGCAATGTGGAAGGCAGTCTGAAAAACTCTGCAATAAATTTTTTCGATCGGATTCATGATTTGACCTCTTTTTTTGATCGGAATTTGTCTTGCGACATGATTCATAATTGCCCATATTATACCATTTTATCCATGGTGAAGTCAAGAAGCGGTACGGAAAATGGACACATACGATACAATATGTAGTGAAAAGGTCACAGAAGAACTGCTTTGATGAAAAATCATCGGAATCCAAACGATCTGTTTCTATTATATAATAGATTCAAACAAAAATCAAGTCTATTTCGTACAAACTGGATATGATAAATCGATCCAAATATAATATATTACCGCCTTGATTTTTTATATTGACAATGTTATAATAATATGTATAAAATCTGAACAATCCAAAAAGGAGACCGTTATATGAAAACAACATTTCAGGGAGTATTTCCCGCTCTTATCACGCCTCTTACAAAAGATGAAACATTAAATATTCCCGCGCTTGAAAAATTACTCGATTATGAAATGAAACAAGGTGCCAACGGTTTTTATATCGGCGGTGCAACAGGCGAAGGACTTCTTCTCGATATTCCCGAACGTAAAAAACTTTGTGAAAAATCCATTGAATTTATCGGTGCAGATAAAGCCAAGATCGTACATATCACGGATATGAATTTCCGTAATACCATCGAGCTTGCCAAACACGCGGAAGCTTGCGGTGCAGATGCCATTTCTTCTATCGCTCCCATCTATTTCAAATATGATGAAAACGATATCTATGAGTATTATAAAGCCATCGCGGACAGCGTCAATATTCCCGTTATTATCTATTATACCGTCGCGGCAGGGGTGACGATCAGCCTTGATCTTTTTTCCCGTCTTTTTGCCGTGGATAATATCACGGGTGTGAAATGGACTTCTTCCAATTATTATGAAATGATCTCTTTGCGTGAAAAATTCCCCGAAGCCAATATTTTTAACGGACCTGACGAAATGCTTATTTGCGGACTTTCAGGCGGTACGGATGGCGGTATCGGTTCAACGTATAATATTATGTATCCCACCATCCGTGCGATCTATGACCGTTTCCGTGCGGGCGATATCATCGGCGCACAGGAATCTCAGAAAAAAGCGGATAAGATCATCCGTGTGATTCTCAAATATTCCGTGATTCCCGTTTGTAAACTCGTTCTTGAAGAAAAAGGCATTGAAGTCGGTAACGCTTCTTTCCCGATGACCGTTTATACACCCGAACAAAGAAACAAGATCATCGCGGAACTGGTCGAAGCGGGGCTTGACATTTGATACAAGGAGGTCTTTTATGACATACGTCATGTCCGATATTCACGGCGAATACGAAAAATATATCAAAATGCTGGATCTGATCGAATTTTCCGATGAAGATACTTTATATATTCTCGGTGACGTTGTGGACCGAGGTGCAGAACCGATGAAAATTCTTTATGATATGAGTATGCGTCCGAACGTCATTCCTCTTATGGGAAATCATGAACATATGGCGGAAGATATTTTGCGCACGACGAACGTGGAGATCACAGAAAAAAGTCTTGCGACCAATTGGAATGAAGATATTGTCCGCGCCGTTTATGATTGGTATGAAAACGGTGGTTACACCACTTCCAAGGATTTTCACCGCCTTTTGCCTGAAGACCGTGAATATATTCTTGACTATTTACAGGAATTTACTTTTTATGAAGAAATAACTGTCGGTGAAAATACATTTATCCTCGTTCATGCGGGACTTCCTGATTTTTCTCCCGAAAAATCGATGGAGGATTATCCCGAATTGCTGATGCTTTATGCCAAAACCGATTATACCAAGCGGTATTATCCCGATAAATATCTCGTGACGGGTCATGTGCCTACGTTTGCGATCGATCCTGCATATGATGGAAAAATTTATCGGAAAAACGGTCATATTGCCATCGATTGCGGCGCGGGGCATGGAAAACCGCTGGGCTGTATTCGTCTGGATGATTTCAAAGAATTTTATATCTGATATTTTTTTCAAATACTTGTAAACTTCTTTTTTGTGTGCTATCATATAAGAAGCCAAAAAGAAAGGAGTGAAAACAATGATTTATTTTACGGGTGACACACATGGTGAAACTTCCCGTTTCCGCGACTTTTTAAACTATGGAGAAGCGAATTGGACGGCAGATGATACTTTGATTATTTGCGGCGATTTCGGCTATTTATTCAAAAATGACGTAAGAGAACGTCTTTTTCTGGATGAACTCGCGGCAAGACCGTATACCATCTGCTTTTGTGACGGTAACCATGAAAATTTCCCCGCGATTTATGAATATCCTGTGAAAGAATGGAATGGCGGTAAGGTTCATGAGATCCGTCCGAATATTTTCCACCTGATGCGCGGTCAGATTTTTACGATCGAAGGTAAAAAGATTTTCGCAATGGGAGGCGCATACAGCAGAGATAAAGCGATGCGCACAGCCGGTCGTTCATGGTGGCCCGAAGAACTTCCTTGCGATGCGGAATATAAAGAAGCGGCGGCAAACCTGAAAGCACATGATTTCAAGGTCGATTATGTCGTTTCTCATACCGCACCGACGGAAATCATCCGCAGAGTCGGTTGGACACCCGATATCCATGATGGCGAACTCACAGGTTTTCTCGAATGGGTCATGTATGAAACCGAATATAAAAAATGGTTCTTCGGTCATTTGCATCTCGATGAAGAAATCGGTGAGAAACATCGCGCTTTGTCTTTTGATGTCGTGGCGGTCTGAAATTGCAGAATATACGATTTTTGCTATCTATCATCAAGGCGAACTTTTAAAAAAGCGGAGTGAAATTCACTCCGCTTTTTTAAGTATAAGAATTTGTGTAAAGGTGTGCAGGCGGATTATTCATCGCGGATCAGGATGGATTTGGTATCGGTCAAGGCATAGACGGAATACGTTCCGATCGATTTCAGTTCCTCCAGATCCGCTTGCCGTTCTTCATTATAATGACAGATCAGAATACCGCCGAATAAACCGAGTCCCGAAAAATCGGTAAGACCAAATGTATCTTTATCATATTTTGCAACGTGTGCGATATTTGCCGTTGCGATATGTGCGCCCGCACTGCCACCGATATAAATAACACCGTTTTGAACGTAATTTAAAATTGCCTGATCGAGTCCCGATTCACGCAGACGTTTCATTGTGCCGAACGTATTGCCGCCGCTAATATAGATCAGATCGATCTTCAAATCAAAAAATGCGCTCGGATTCCAATAATTTGCTACATAAATATTCTTCTTCTGAAAACCGAACGAGGCAAGACGGGTTTCATATTTTCCGCTTTTGATTGTTTCAGGTGTTGCTTTTTCGTTGGGAAAATATAAAACTTTGCAATCTGCAATCGGTTTGCAGAGATGATTTTTGATGAATTTGGCGGATTCGGCATTGCCGAAATCACAGGATGATAAGATCAATCTCATTTTTTCTCCTTTCAGAGTATTTTCTGCATGAAAATCTCTTTGACAGTTCTGCCATCTTTCAATTTTAAAGCGTTGGGACGTTCGCAGACGATGGAAAAACCGAATTTTTCATAAAGTGCTTGTGCGCGGTCATTGCCCTCAATAAATTCAAGCTCAACGATTTCAATTCTTTCGCGCGCATCTGCTGCTGCAAGCAGTTCTTCAAATATAGCGGAGCCAATACCGAGTCCCCAATATTTTTTCAGAATGGCAATAGCAAGGGACGCACGATGTCCTGCCTTTTTTCCCATACGGAAACTGATTTCACCATTGCCGGCAACTTCTCCATCGATATAACAGGTGATCGCCAAGTTGTTATTTGAATTTCGTATATTTTTAATCCATTTTTCTTCGTTTTCGATCGAAAAGCCTTCCCATTCTTCAGGATAACGGAGTAAAAAATCTGTTTCGCCGCAAGCGGTCTTGATATAATTCAGCATTTTTTCCCCGTCACCAATGGAGGGACTTTTCAAAACTGCGATAGTTCCGTTTTTTAATGTGATCGTTTTTTCGTTGAATATCATAATATTTTTCCTTCCCGACAAGATTATTTTGCCTTTTTTATTTTGTGAAAGAGCAATTTCTTAGAAAATAAAAATGGTGTAAATCGAAAAAACTTCGACTTACACCGTAATATCCAATTGATCTGAATAGCCTCTATCATAAGGTTATATCAAATTTTGGGTATGACAATATAAGCCCGACAAATTTTTCCATTCGCCGTGCTGAAGCACAATATACATCACAGATGTGTAAGTGTTCATTGTCATTGATCCTTTCAAAAAAATATTAAATTTAGTATATCACACTTGGCAGTATTTGTCAAGTGTTTTTTCGGATTTAAACATTGCAAAGGGTGCTGAGGCGGAATGAAACAAGATTCAAATTAACCTTTCGTCAAAAGCAAGAGAGTCTGTTCATCTTCTTTACCGCCGTAATATTTTTCCAGAACTTTGTGAAAAACCGGATGTGCATTTTCTGTCTTGCTGAAAAGTGTCATACAAGATTGGACCTTGGTCGTGTCAGGGCTGCCAAAAATCAAATAAGGATTGTTATTCGGAAGCGCGAGCAGGGCTTCAGAAATTTCGATCAGTCTCGCCCCGAGAATCTCGTGGCGCATATACGCGTTAGCTTCTTCCATACTGCCGATTCCATAAAAATAAGAACGCGAGGATGCTCCCAACCCTCTGAGTTGAGGGAAAATATACCATATCCAATGACCCCTCTTGTGTCCGTTGCGTACTTCCGCAAGTGCTTGTTGATAAGTGGCGCAAGGAATACTTTCGTTCTGCGCCTTTAAAAAACGTTGCAATTGATGCATGATGCACTCCTTTTCAATAAAGCTTTTTGAAGAATTTTCAAGGGGACTTTTTCTCGAAAAAGTCCCCTTGAAACGTGGTTGGGAGCGGCAGCTCCAATTATTTTTAAAAATGATAACGGTCTTTCAAGGAAACGTAAGTCTTGTCTTCCTTGACGTTGATATAAGCGGGACGGATAATCTTGCCCGCGTTCTGAATTTCTTCGATTCGGTGTGCACTCCAGCCGGAGATACGCGCAGTTGCAAAGATCGGCGTATAAAGCTCAAGCGGAAGATCGAGCATCTTATAGATCAAGCCGGAATAGAAGTCGACGTTCGGGCTGACCGTGCGGTACATATTGCGTTTAGACATGATGATCTCAGGCGCAAGACGGGCAACCGTTTCATAGAATTCGTATTCTTCCTGAAAACCTTTTTCTTCGGAAAGGTCCTTTGCGCAGCTCATGAGAATATCGGCTCTCGGGTCAGAAATAGAGTAGACCGCATGGCCAAGACCGTAGATCAGACCAGCATGGTCGAAAGCTTCTTTATTCAGCAGTTTCACAAGATAATCTTTGATCTGTCCTTCATCTTTGGTATTGATATTCTGCTTCATGTCCTCAAACATCTGAACAACTTTGATGTTTGCGCCGCCGTGACGGGGACCTTTGAGAGAACCGAGTGCCGCCGCGATGGTCGCATAGGTATCCGTACCCGAAGACGTTACGACGTGTGTCGTAAAGGTGGAGTTGTTACCGCCGCCGTGTTCCGCGTGGAGAACGAGCGCAAGGTCGAGGATCTTCGCTTCCAATTTGGTGAACTGTCCGTCTTCGCGGAGAAGCTGGAGAAGATTTTCCGCCGTGGAAAGCTCGGGTTTAGGCAAATGGATGAAAAGGCTCTTATCTTTATGATAATGCTGGAAGGACTGATAGCTGTATACGGAGAGCATGGGGAAGACTGCGATGAGCTGCAAGCACTGACGAAGGACGTTTGCAACGGAGGTGTCGTCGGGATTTTCGTCGTACGCATAGAGCGCAAGTACGCTTCGGGAAAGAATATTCATCATATCTTTGCCGGGGGCTTTGAGGATCATATCACGCACGAAGGAAGTCGGCAGACTGCGGTATTCCGCAAGTGTCTGACGGAAACGTTCGAGCTGATGCATATCGGGCAGTTCGGAAAAGAGAAGCAGATAAGTTGCTTCCTCAAAGCCGAAGCGGTCATCATGCAGAAAGCCTTTGACAAGATCGCGCACGTTGATACCTCTGTAAGCGAGGATGCCGTCGATGGGGGTTACGTTACCGTTTTCATCGACGATTTTGGACTGTACGTTGGAGATTTCAGTCAGTCCCGTTACAACGCCGTTACCTTTCACGTCGCGCAAGCCGCGGAATACGTGATGGCGGTCATACATTTCGGTACGGATGCCGTTATTACGGATCGATTTTTCCGCCATTTCGTGGATGTAGGGGGTGATATCGGAAAAAGTTGTCATTATATATTCTCCTTTTTTATAAGGGGGGATTTCATTAAAAGAATGAAAACAGTATAGCACAGTTTTCCTTGATTTGTCAAGAAAATGCTGACGATTTTTGTGAATTTTATGTTAAAATTGAAAAAAGCTTGACAAGCTTTCGGAATACGTTATATTATTGAATCAAAAGGATAAACTTTACGATAAGCTATCCGCCCGCGTCATCCTCGAGGCGCAGACTCACGGGATTCTTCGTGTCCATCCGTTTTTGAACGTCTGTACACTCCAGAATGACATCGTGGGTCTGCGCCGAAGGATCTCGGGCGAAACGCTTTCTCGCTTAACGAAATGAAATTGAACTTTACGGAGGTTTTATATATGAATATCAGAAAAGCAGAAGAAAAAGATATCCCGCGCCTGATCGATCTTTTATACCAGGTTCACCGCGTTCATGCGGAAGGCAGACCGGATATTTTCCGTCTTGGCAATAAAAAATATACGGAAGATGAACTTCGCGTATTGCTTGCGAGTGAGAAAACGCCGATCTATGTTGCGGAAGATACGGACGAATATGTTTGCGGTTATGCATTTTGCGTATATCAGGAGGTCAAAGATGATATTTCCCTGATGGATATGAAAACGCTTTATATCGATGATCTTTGCGTGGATGAATGTGTGCGCGGCAAGCATATCGGCAGTGCACTTTATGAACACGTACTGGCGGAAGCCAGACGCATGGGCTGTTATCACGTGACGTTGAATGTCTGGTGTCTGAATGAATCTGCAATGCGTTTCTATGAAAAATGCGGTCTTTCCCCTCTCAAGATCACGATGGAAAAAATACTCTGATCTTCGGTTATAACCGATATAAATTTCCATTTGCTGTTATTGTTGGTTGGCAAGATTTTGTGCATGATTACAACGAATTTGGGCATAATATCCAAAAGACTTTTAAGGTATTGCATCATTTCTACTGATTTGTGCATGAAAAAAGGTTGACTTTTGTCGGAAAATATATTATCATAAATTTGATGAATGTTTTTTAAAAAACATAGAAA
The DNA here is from genome assembly GCA_017472285.1 of Clostridia bacterium. Lineage (GTDB taxonomy): Bacteria > Bacillota > Clostridia > Oscillospirales > CAG-272 > QALR01. Next base: position 33,866 of record JAFUQQ010000058.1, read on the forward strand.
AAACTATGGAGGACCAACAAAATGGCTATTTCCACATCAATTTCGATGCTCAGAAGCAAAGCCAAACTTTCCGAAAAGGAATTTGGCGCGCTTCTTGACGTTTCGGAAGAAACCGTTATGAATTGGGAAAACGGCACACAGACACCCGATGTTGCACAGACTGTCCGCATCGCAAAAGAATTTCATATTTCTGCGGACAAGCTCATGGAAACGGGTATGAAAAAAGAAACCGTGATGCCCAAGGGTAATGAGATCAAGCCCAATTACGCAAAGCTTCCCGAATGGGAACTTTATTCCAAATCGCTCCGTTATGAATATATGCAGAGCGTGGAAGAAGGTCTTGATATTGAACAGTACAAACGACTTTTTGATGCGATCGACGCGCTCCCGCCCAATGAATTCAAGGAGCAGATGGCTGACGTTCTTTTTGATATCGTTTCCCATGCGGATACCGTTGAGGGTTATCCCTATAACGAACCTTCCGACCTTAAAGGGATTCAGGCACTCTGCGGCGAATATGATTTCCCGAAAAAAGAGCTGACCGAAGAAGCACTCAACGATAAGATCAAAGGCGCTTGGTACGGCAGAATCTGCGGTTGTTTGCTCGGCAAACCCGTGGAAGGTATTTCCTGCGAGGAATTGACTTCGCTTCTCAAGGAAACGGGCAACTATCCCATGACGAGATATATTCTCGAAAGCGATCTGACGGAAGATATGTATGACAAATACAAATTCCCGCTCGAAGGCAAATGCTATGCGGATACGATCGAATGGGCACCCGTGGATGACGATACGAACTATGTTGCGCTCGCGCAAGTTCTGATCCGTAAATACGGATTGGATTTCAAACCTAAGCACGTTGCTGATCTTTGGATGGCGCGTCAGGGCAAGAATGCGTACTGCACGGCGGAAAGAATCGCTTTCTGCAATTTCATCAAGGGCATCATGCCTCCTTATTCCGCGATGCATAAGAACAGCTACCGCGAATGGATCGGCGCACAGATCAGAGGCGACTATTTCGGTTATATCAATCCCGGTAATCCGAAAAAAGCGGCAGATATGGCTTGGCGTGACGCTTGTATCTCTCATGTCAAGAACGGTATCTACGGCGAGATGTTCGCGGCGGCAATGATCGCTTGCGCGGCAGTGACAGACGATATCGAAGATATCATCAAGGGCGGTCTTGCGGAAATCCCAACGACTTCCCGACTTTATGCGAAGATCATGAGCGTGCTCGAAGATTATCATAATGGCGTGGGCTTCTATGAAGCGATCGAAAAGATCAAAGAAGAATACGATCCTTCCAATTCTCACGGCTGGACACATACCATTTCCAATGCGGCGATCGTCGTTCTGGCACTCTTGCACGGCGAAGGCGATTACGGCAAATCCATCTGCCGCGCGGTCGAAGTCGGTTACGATACGGACTGCAACGGTGCGACCGTTGGTTCGATCATTGGTATCCGCAACGGTTTCGCTGCCATCGATGAAGTCTGGACAAAACCCGTGAACAGTAAATTGGAAACGAGCATCTTCGGTGTCGGTATTCTCGATCTCGATAAAGCGGCGGCAAGAACCATGAAGCATATCAAGGGCGAAACCGAGGACGAAGAAGACAAAAAGAAAAAGAGAAAAAAATCTTAAACGGTTTTTGTCTTTGGATTGGAGGAAATAACATGGCATTTTCCGATAAAATATATAAATTCAGAAAAACGCGGGGACTTTCCGAAGAAGCTTTCGGTGAACTTTTTGCCGTTTCCGCAGATGACGTTCGCGCATGGGAAGCGGGCTGTTATCCCGAAAGAGAAAAGATCATGGAGATCGCTTCTTATTTCGGCTTGACCTGTGATGAACTTCTCATTCAGAATGATTACGCGGATTATGATCTTCCGATCGGTGAAGATATTCTTCCCGATTTTGAAAGCATCAATCCGTATGAAGCATATACCAAATCTTTGATGTATGAATATATGCAGAGCATCCGTGAAGGACGTGATGCTGCGCTCTATAATAAAGTTTTGTTGGCATTCCGCAGATTGCCTGAAAGCATCTATAAAACAAGACTTGGCGATATTCTTTTTGAAGCACTTCAGAATTGCAGAATGCGCGATGATTTCAAATTCATTGAGCCTTCCGATCTTGAGAACATCAAGAATCTTCGCAAACCGTACACCTTTGAAAGAAAGGAACTGACAAAAGACGTTCTTCGCGATAAAGTCAAAGGTGCTTGGCTCGGCAGAATCAGCGGCTGTCTGCTCGGCAAACCGATCGAAGGTATCGGTTTTGAAGAAATCGAATCCCTTCTGAAAGAAACGAATAACTATCCGATGGAACGCTATATCAAAGCAAGTGAGATCACGGAAGAAATGTACGGACGTTATAAATACAATCTCCGCGGCAGATGCTTTGCGGATACTGTCGAATATGCGCCTTGGGATGACGATACGAACTACGTCGTGATCGCACAGTGCCTGCTCGATAAATACGGCAGAGATTTCACACCTGATGATATGGCGAAGATCTGGCTCAGCGTACAGGGCAAAGACGCTTATTGCACAGCGGAAAGAGTTGCTTTCCGTAACTTTGTTAACGGTTATAAGCCCCCGTATTCTGCGATCTATAAGAATCCTTACCGTGAAATGATCGGCGCACAGATCAGAGGCGACTATTTCGGTTATATCAATCCCGGTGATCCCGAAAAAGCGGCAGAAATGGCATTCCGTGATGCTTGTATCTCCCATACGAAGAACGGTATCTATGGTGAAATGTTCGCGGCGGCTATGATCGCTTGCGCGGCTGTTACGGATAATATCGAAGATATCATCCGCGGAGGTCTTGCGGAAATTCCCGAAACGTCCCGTCTTTACGATAAGATCACTCGTGTTATCGATGATTACAAGAACGGCGTGACGAGAGAAGAAGCGTATGCGCGCGTCAAAGAAGAATATCAGATCAAGGATACGGATAGCTGGTTACATACGATTCCCAACGCGGCTATCGTTGCCATCGCTCTCCTTTATGGCGAGGGTGATTTCGGCAAATCCATCTGCGCTTCCGTTGAAGTTGGTTATGACACAGACTGCAACGGCGCGACCGTTGGCTCTGTTATGGGTATGCGCAATGGTACTGCGGGCATCGGTGAAGAATGGACGGCTCCCATTAACGGCAAACTGGAAACGACCATTTTCGGTGTCGGTATTCTCGATATTGACGAGGCGGCTGAAAAGACGATGTCCCACATGGCATAAGTTGTTGAGGCACGCGCCCCAAACCCCCGCAAGTGCTGTTTTTGAAAAAACACCCTTGATCCCCAAAAACTTTTATAATGAACGCTCGGAGATTTTCTTCGGGCGTTTTTGTTTATAAGGTGAATAAAAATCTCCCATCCGATCGGATGGGAGATTTTGTGTTGTGAGGATCAGCTCACTCAGTATTTATCAGATTCTTCGACTTCTTTTTCAACGTCGGCTTTCATTTTTTCGATCTTTTTGATAGCGAAATTGGTGAAAAGGACGACAACGATGATGAGCGCGATAACGACGAAGATCGCAAGCAAGCCTTGCCACATGATCTGCAACGATGCTTTGATCGTTTCGGGATTCATGGGATCCAAGCTGCTGAATATTTGTTTGAATGTTTCCAACATATTCTGAAAATTTCCTTTCTCGATAAATTAGACAGGGAACGTGATTACATCAGTTTGGTAACAAGACCGATGATAAGACCGCCGACAACCGCGGATGCGATCTGACCGGAAACGTTCGCGCCGACTGCGTGCATAAGAAGATGGTTTGAGGAATCTTCTTTCAGGCCCATTTTCTGTACGACACGGGCAGCCATCGGGAATGCAGAAATACCTGCTGCGCCGATCATGGGATTGATCTTTTCTTTGCTGAAAAGGTTCATGAATTTTGCGCACATAACACCGCCGATGGTATCGAATACGAACGCAAAAAGACCGAGCAACATGATGATAACGGTTTCGATACGGAGGAACTTGTCCGCCTGCATCTGAAAAGCGATGGTGATACCGAGGAGAAGGGTGATGATATTTGCGAAAACGGTCTGTGCGGTATCGGAAAGGGATTTCAGAACGCCGCATTCACGGATAAGGTTACCGAACATGAGCATACCGACGAGGGAGAGGGATTCGGGAGCGATCAGACCAGAAATGATCGTTACGATGATCGGGAACATGATACGTGTTGCCTGAGAGATTTCGCCGGAAGCGTATTTCATATGGATGGTACGTTCTTTTTTAGTTGTACACATCTTGATAACGAGGGGCTGTACGATCGGAACGAGTGCCATATAAGAATAAGCAACGACGACGATCGCGGAGAGATATTGGGAATTAAGGGTGTTTGCAACGTGGATAGCGGTAGGACCGTCAGCCGCGCCGATGATACCGATGGAAGCCGCGTCGGTCAGCGGGAAGCCGATCATAGCCGCGAGAAGAACGGTGATGAAGATACCGAACTGTGCCGCGCCACCGAGGATAAAGAGCTTGGGGTTGGTAAGCAGGGGACCGAAGTCGATCATGGCACCGATACCAATGAAGAGGAGCAAAGGCATTGCTTCGCTGGCTTCGATACCGACTGCGAAAAGGGAAGAAATGATACCGCTTCCTTCTTTGATAACGGGGGAAAGCGGAAGGTTAACGAGGATCGCACCGAAGCCCATAGGGAGCAGGAGCGCGGGTTCCATATCTTTTTTGATGGCAAGATAAATAAGAAGTGCGCCGATTGCCCACATCGCAACTTGCGAGATGGTCAGCTGTTTAAAACCTTCAATAAGAAAGTCGAGCATAAAAACCTCCGAGTTTTTCAAATTTTATTGCGCTGAAAGAGATGATTCGCGTATCAAAAACGCGAGCGGATGAAAGTCTACCCTCCTTTTTGTTCATGGTTTGTTTAAATATTATTAACATTAATATCATACCATTTTTTAAGAAATAAGTCAAGTTAGAAATGGGGCGATATTCAAATTTGTATAAAAATTTGTCAAATTTTTGAGGATTCGTCTTCGATGAGCATATAATTTTTCAGTTCGGGCAGGAGAAATTCCTCTTTGTGTGTAAGGATATAATTTTGAGCATCCATACTTCCGTGGTTTTTTGCCGCATCCAAAAGGAGCTGTTCACCTGTCATGCGGTCGATCTCAGAGCCTCCTTCATCGTTGCTTTCAAAGGAAAGCCCCGCGAAACGTGCTTGTGCCAGAAGATATTTGGCATCTCCGATGAAACGTCCTGCATATGCTTCATCCTGTGCGGCAGCAAGTGTCAGCATTCGCATGGCATCGCTTTCTGATTGTATGATCGTTGTAATGCGTTCATCATCGCCCTCTAAAAACGCATAACCATCCAATAACGGAAATGGCGGATCATAAAGTGGTTTATGATAGGGCAGTGTTGTTACGGCAAAAACGGATGGTGTTTGCAAATATCCCGAAAGATAAACGCCTGCCAGATAAAGCTGTGCTTCGATACAGCCCATTTCCGCGCTTTTTTCCATATATTCCAATGCACGCGGATAGCTTTGTGCGGTTCCGAGTCCGAAAAAATAAAAGATAGCGAGATTGTAGGCGGCTTCTCCAAAATCACCGTCCATGCCATAGAGATAATATTCATGGGCTTTTTCATAGCTTTGCCGAATACCGAATCCAAATTCGTACATATATGCCACAAATGATGCGGAACGGGCATCCGCATATGTATCGGCACCCATCAGAAAATGGCAGAAAGCTGCCGTGTATTTACCGTCCAGAAAGAGAACCGTACCTTCGCTGCGGTCGTATGTTTGATTTTCCATAGTCTTACCTCTTTTCATTCATATTGGGATTATTATGGTACTATAAAAATCACGAAAATACAAGTCTTGATTTTTTGGGGATTTTGTGGTATAATATATATAGAAAAAGCGGATGCTCTCCGCTTCGGACTATTGAAAAAGCACCCGTGTCAAGCGGGTGCTTTTATCTATTGATGTTGGGATTATTTGTTCGTTCCAAGAGATAGTCAATGGAAACATCAAAATAATCTGCAAGTGCGATCAAAGTGGCGTAATCAGCTTCTCGTTCGCCGGTTTCATATCGGCTGATTGTATTTTGGTTCATATTTAAATCCATCGCAAGCTTTACTTGTGAAATTTTTCGGCTTTTCCGTAATTCTTTTAAACGCATTTTTCACCTAAAAATAAAAAAACTCTTGACTTTATTATACCATTGTGGTATAATCAAAATATCCCATTTTGGTATATTGAAAGGAGATTTTTATGCCAAACTATTCGAGTGTTTCCCCTTTTGACAAAGCTGTATCGAATTTTTCCGAAAACTATAACGACGAAGCTTTGATTCAAAAATATCATTCCTATCCTCTCAAAAGTTTAATTTTGAATTTGATTACCCTATCGTTTTTTATTGCATGGCTTGTGATTGCCAATATTTATGAAAATCCGAGTTATTTGCAATTCTTGCTTCCGCCGGTCTTGGGGTGCTTGAGCATCGTTCTTACGCAAAAGATATGTCCGCCTTATTATAAAAAGGCGATTGCACAGGTGATGATGCAAAAATACAAGAAAGCCCCAGATAGCGTTAAAAATCCGTATTATTATTTTTACAGAAGAGAAAAAGAAGTTCTTGGCTCGGTGAAAAAAAGACCTGCGGAGCTCGTTATCAAAATCGTTGGTATCGTTGTAAAAATTCTGAATATCATTTGCAACGTTTTCTGTGCGGTTGCATTGTCTGCGGTTTGCCTGATGCTTGCAGGAATTATCAGCGTTTTCTTGGGTGCTGCGTATATTGTTTTTTTAGCAGGACGTGCGAATGGTTTGGCAGAATTGATGCTGCGTGCGGTAAAAGCATCTTGGATTCCCGTCAAGTGGAGCTTTTCATTTTTGTTCCGAGTGTTGTCCTTGAAGGATTTTCTTGGTATGGGAGAAACTACATATAGCGATGCTGATTTTTCATCCTCAAATTCTCAAAAAGGTTTTATCAATGATGCTTTCACAACCGATCCGAAAAAAATGGGGCAAAGCCTTTCAGAATTACGGCTCGATTCTTACCTGAGTCTTTCTGGTTTGATTTTGCCGAACGGCATTTCATGGAAGGGCACGCCTTCCGTTTCTTCGAGTGGCGCAACCGTATATGTTGATGGTGATTTGAAAGCAGAACCGTTTTTTAAAACAAAAGCTGACATTCAGCAAGCGGTTGATCAAAGCGTTCAGGCGGTCGCGGATCATTTAAAACCGCAGGTTGCTCGGTATTTCGCGGATTATCCCAATGCACCTAAAGTTACTTATAATATTGAATTAACCTATACCGTTTAATTCAAAAAGAAAATCCTTCCCATGCGGAAAGGATTTTTCTTTTTTAAATTCCGATAAATCCTCCATCAACGGTTATGGTTTGTCCCGTAATAAAGGAGGCGTTTTCACTTGCGAGGAATACGACTGTTTTTGCGACATCTTCGGGTGTGCCGATTCTGCCGAGAGGTGTTTTTTCCGCGAGGGCAGACATGGTATCTTCGTCATAGCAAGCGTTCATTTCAGTATCGATGACCCCGGGGGCGATACAATTGACGCGGATTCCGGAGGGCGCGAGTTCTTTTGCGAGAGCTTTTGTCATGCCGATCACGGCGGCTTTGGATGCGGAATAAGCGACCTCTCCCGAAGCGCCGACGACACCCCACATAGAAGAAATATTGACGATCGAACCGCCTCCCGCGGCGATCATTTCTTTTGCGACGGCTTGGGTGAGGAAGAACGCACCTTTGGTATTGACGGCAAAAAGGCGGTCGTAATCGTCTTCCGTGGTTTGCGTAAAGAGCGCGGGGAGGGAAATGCCTGCATTGCAGACGAGGATATCGATTTTACCAAATTCCATCAGGGCTTTGGCGGCAGTTCTTCGGCAATCGCTAAGAGACGAGATATCCATTTGAAAGGGAATGGCGCGGACTCCGTATTTTTTGGCTTCTTCGGCGGTCTCCTTGGCATCGGCTTCGCGGGACTGATAGCAGACGAGGATATCGTAACCCTCTTTTGCGAAGGCGAGCGCGGTAGCTTTGCCGATTCCGCGTGACGCGCCTGTGATGATAACACTTTTATTCATAAGTAAAAAACATTGCCGCAGAACAAGTCTGCGGCAACCTTTCATCAAATTTTTGGTTTGATATACCGTGCGTATCAATACATTTCAACGTACTGGTCGCGTTCTGCGCCGACGGAAACGTATTTGATGCGGCATTCGGTGAGTTTTTCGAGGTATTCAACGTAACGGATCGCTGCTTCGGGAAGATCTTCTTTTGTGCGGCAGTGAGAAATATCGCAATTCCAACCATCAACGTATTCGATCACGGGTTTTGCTTCAGCGAGCTTCACGCGGTCTGTCGTAAAGGTTGTAGTCTGTTTGCCATCGATCTCATAAGCAACGCAAACGGGGATCTTTTCCATATAGCTGAGGATATCCATCTTTGTGATCGCAATTTCGGTTGCGCCCTGAACGCGGATACCGTACTTGGAAGCAACAACGTCAAACGGACCGACTCTGCGGGGTCTGCCTGTTGCCGCGCCGTATTCGCCACCTGCTTCACGGAGCTTCTTTGCATTTTCTTCATCGGGGGTACCGTCTTTCCATTCAGCAGTGAAAGGACCTTCGCCAACGCAAGTGGAGTAAGCCTTCATGATACCGAGAACGTAGTCAAGACGGCAGCCGGGAACACCCGCGCCGATGGGAGCGTATGCGGCAATTGTGGGAGAAGAAGAAGTGTAAGGATAGATACCGAAATCGATATCGCGGAGTGCGCCGAGCTGCGCTTCAAACATGATGCTCTTGCCATTCGCATTTGCTTCGTAGAGATATTCGCAAACGTCGCAAACGTAAGGTTTGAGCTGGTCGCCGTAAGTACGGAGCCACTTCATGGTTTCGTCGATATCGCTGGGTTCAGCTTTGTAAACGCCTTCGATGGTGAGGTTCTTGAAGGAAACGAGGTCTTTGACCTGACCGTAGAGAACTTCATCGGATGCGAAAAGATCGCACATACGGAGTGCTTTTTTCATGTATTTGTCGCCATATACGGGAGAGATACCGCGTCCTGTGGAGCCATATTTTTTATCGCCAAGGCGCGCTTCTTCCAGACGGTCAAGGCGAACGTGGTAAGGCATACAGATGACAGCCTTATCGCTGATCTTGAGGTTTTCGGGTGTAATTACGATACCGCCGGCAGTGAGGTTTGCGATTTCGCCGCAGAGGTGCTGCATATCGATAACCATACCGTTACCCATGACGTTAACGACTTCGGGGCGGAGAATACCGGAGGGAAGCAGATTGAGGATAAACTTTCCTCTTTCATTGATAACGGTGTGTCCCGCATTGTTGCCACCCTGATAGCGGCAAACGATGTCGCTCTTTTCGGCGAGCAAGTCGACCATACGGCCTTTTCCTTCATCGCCCCAGTTGATTCCGACAACAGATGTAAGCATAATAATTCTATCTCCAATCGACTTTGTGATTTTGTTCCCGTTCATACGAGTACATTTTATTATAACATTAAATTGACTTCAATGCAATAGGTCTTTCGTTTTTTTCCTCGAAAATTTAAAAAAAGTTAAAATTCACATTTGTTTCATTGACTTATGAAGGAAGTTATGATAAATTATAAAGATAGTGATTATGATAAAAAGGGAGGTGAGAGGAGATGTTTCGGTTTCCGAAAAAACAAAAACATCCGAAATGTATTGCATTTGTGGATTTTGAACATTGGTATATTGGACTTGAGCGTCAATACGGTGTGAAACCCGATCTCAAAGGCTGGAAAGAAGAACTGATGACAAAATATGAAGTGGATGAGATCGCCGTATTCGGTGATTTTTCCAATATCGGATTGCGCGGGGAGCTTGATAAGATCAGGGATATCACGCAGATGGTCTTTGATACGAAAAATTCCAGCGAGCATTATAAAAAAGATTTTACGGATTTTATCATGCTCGATTATATTTATCAGAAAGCGATGACGAGAAAAGATATTGATACTTTCATTATTTTTACGGGAGACGGCCATTTTTCTTCGGTCGTTCGTTTTATTATCAATCAATGTCATAAAAAAGTCGGTATTTACGGCATTACGGGTGCGCTTTCTTTTCAGCTCAAACAGTCGGCATCGTGGTATCATGAGATCCCTTCCGATTCCGAGATTTACAGAACGTATTATAAAATTATCGCGCAGACCTTCGATTATCTGACCGTTCACAGAGAATTTGGTATCAATGCCACACCCGAAAAGATCGTGGAACGGATTTCCCGCAAGCACAGCATTGAAAAAGTGGAGATTGCAAAGGCACTTTGTCAGATGCTGGATGAGGGGTATATTTATAAAGCTGTCGCAAAGGATGAAAAACACGGTAAGGTTTCGATACTGAAGCCCAATTGGGAGCTTCTTTCCAGAGATAAACTTTGGAAGGCGTGAAATTTCTGTATGAAAGAGGGAAAAGCTGATGAAAACACAGATCAAACAGACGATATATGAGAAATTATATCAGATGAAAACGTGTGTGGAGCGTGAAATTGAAACGCTTCGTGATAGCGTTTTGCTTTCGCAGTACCGTTATCTGACAAAAGAAACCTCGGAGGGAACGGTCTGGACGGATGCTTTGCAGACTGCGCTTCGTGAACATGAGCGGGTCATCATTGAACCGTCTGAAGAGGCATATCTGATCGATTATACGGTTGTGATTCCTTCGGGAAGACATATTGAGGCTGAGGGGGCAGTGATTCGTTTAACGGCGGGTTGTGATCTTCTGATGCTTCGCAACGAGAATACGCTGGATGGTACACATATGCCGATCGATCGCACAAATCCCGATCGAAATATCTCGATCCACGGCGGCAGATGGGAAGAATCACATACGAAACGTGCGGGTTACGGTGTAAGCGGCAGATATGCGCCACATATAGAACATGACGAGAATCGTGTGTTTTTTGGTGTTTCGACTTGTATGCTTTTTAATCATATGGAAAATCTGATGCTTTCGGATATGACTTTCGCGCATACGGCAGGTTTTTCCGTGCAGATCGGGGATCTTGTAAACGGTGTTTTTGAAAATATTTCCTTTGAAAGCTGTTATGCGGACGGTCTTCATATCAACGGCGGAACGAAGAATCTTTATATTTCGGATATTGCGGGCGAGGTTGGTGATGATCTTGTTGCGCTGAATGCATACGATTGGCAAAATTCTTCTGTCAATTTTGGCGCGATCGAAACGGTCCTTTGCAAAAATCTCACGCTCAGCGAAACAAGCCGTTACAAAGCCATTCGTATGGAACCGGGTGTATACCGTTATGATGACGGCAGTACCGTTGATTGCGGACTTTTCGATATCGTCATGAAGAATATCAAAGGCATCCGCACCTTTAAAATGTATTTGCAGACACCGCCTTATGCCTTGGGTGAGAAGCCTGAATGGGGTGATGTCGGCTCGGTGAATAATGTCTTTTTTGAAGATATTGCGCTCGATCTCGTTGCACCGATCGATAATTTCGGTTCGTATAGGATGCAAGATCCTCTCAGAGGTGCATTCGGTGCTTTTGAACTTGGGGCAAAGATCGGATATCTTTCTTTTGAAAATATGGATCTGACTTTGCATCCTGAAGAATGGAAATACGGTTATTTTCTGACGATCGGTCCGAAATCGTTATGTGCAAACGGCAAAGAGATTTTTGATCCTTACGTTTCGAGCTTTGCCGAAACGCTGGAATTTGAAAATATCCGTATCAACGGTGAAAATCCCGAAGAACCGCTTGCATTTATCAAAGAAATTGCTTTTGATGATATCAACGGTGACGGCAATTCCACGGGCAAAGGCGAGATCGGAACGATCCTTTGGGATGGTTTGCATATAAAATGACAAGGAGGGATTTTTTATGAAAAAAGCGATTATGATCGGTATTTCCGCAGCGATATTGCTCGGTGTGATCTGTTTGATTCTGGGCGGTATTGCTTATCAGAAACAAATGGAAGCAATAGATATCATCGGCGGCGCAGATGGACCAACGGCCACCGTTGTTGCAGGGGATATTGCAGGTGTTCTTGTCCCTGTTTTTATCATCGGCATACTTCTGATCGTCGGGGTATTATTTCTTGTAAAGAAAAAACAGAATAAAGCTTAAAAACAAAAGGAACCGTACGCGGTTCCTTTTGCTTATATAACCTTTAGAAGATATTTTCCGTGTCGAAAAGAGAATCGATGCTGACGTTTAATATTTTTGCGGCAACAAAGAGTTCTTTGTCAGAAGCAAGACGGAGCTGCCCTTCTAATTTGGAATAACTTGTCGGATTGATATCGAGTCCCATCGTTTGCATTTTGGAGATAAAATCTTTTTGTTTGATGCCTTTTTCTTTTCGTATGCGTTCGATGTTTTTGCCAACCATATTACATTCGCCATATTCTTTTTTTCTGATTTTCATATACTTTCTATCCTTTATATATATATTTCTATATTAGAATTATATGAAAATGCATGAATTTTATAATTCCGAAAAAGAATTATCAGCCAGAGATATTGACATAATATGATTTATATGATACAATATAAACACAAATTTACAAAAAGGAGAGAGAGTATGAAAAAATTACTTCTTATTTTGCTTACGCTTCTGCTTGCGGTTTCTCTTTGCGCTTGTTCGGAAAACAAAGACGATCAGACGGAAGATGCTTCCGTAAGCACAACGGAAACAACAGAAACGACAACAACAGAAATGACAACAACGGAAACAACAACCGAGGAAACCACGACTGAACAGCAAAAGCCGATCACACAGGAATATCAGACGTATGATAACGGCGCGCTGTCCTTCTCTTATCCGAAGTCATGGACTTTGACGGAAGGCTCGATCGTGATGATGATGGATACTGTCAGCGGCAATAATATTACGGTCGTTTCCGAACCGAAAAACGATTATTACGCAACGATGGATGTTGAAAGTTTCAACAGAGATATGAAGCCTGCGCTGGAATCGATGGGCATGACGGTCATGACCGCATCTGTCGAACATACCGATAATGAAAACGGCGTTGAAATCACAGTGATCTCTTATACGGCAAGTTATGTGGGCGCGGAAATGAAACAGACACAATATATCACAAACGTGGGCACTTTGACCTATTGCGTAACGATTACGGAAATGGTTGACGACACGGTACTTGTGCAGACTGTTTTTGATACGTTGAACATGGTGTCTTCGGATAACTAAAATCGGATATGAACATGAAAAGGGAACAGCCTTGGCTGTTCCCTTATTGATTATATGGAAATATCAATCTACGAGATGATTCATGATATTTTTTGCCCAGAGCTTGAGGTCTTCCATTTCTTCGGGTTTTACGCCTGTGAGGAAAGGAAGGGGCGCTTTTTTCACTTTTTTAACGTTCAGGAAGTTGATGCCTTTTTCAGCGAAAATGCCTTTGATTTCTTCGATTACGGAATCAGCAGCGTCTGTGAACATAGCGATGTTACGAACTTTTTGTGTGTCAAGACCGCGGAGGAAACGGGAAAGTGCGTCGTCCATCATTTTACCGGAAGAAATGCCCATGATGAGAAGGCGGTCGTTATTGCAATCGTATGCGGGCGGGATTTTATCAGCGGTCTGCTGATATTCGTTTGCGAGCATATTGGTAAAGGTTGCGATCTTACCTTTTTCAGGGTAGTGAAGAACTTTCATTTTCATAGTGAAGGTTTCCTTTCAAAAAAATATTGTTACATTAAAATTATACCATAAAAAAACAAATTTTTGTTTCATTTTTTGAAATTTCTTTTCGTTTTTTTTAACGATATATTTTGATGTTTTTTGTGCAATAAAACCAAATTAACCTTTTTTTCTGAAATCATTGATCAGAACAGAAAGGTGTGCGACCGTTTCTGTATCAAGTCCCGAAACGTCAAGACGGGGGATATCATCGATTCCTAATAAATAATCTGTGCTGACGCAGAATATTTTTGATATTTTTATAAGCATTTCAATGGAAGGTTGAATATTATCATTTTCCCAATTGGAAACGGTTTGTTTTGCGACGTTTAGCCGCTTTGCAAGATCAACTTGATTCCAACCGCAACCAAGACGTAATTCATGAATTCTTTCTCCTAACATTGTATTCCTCCGCATCAAAAATCAAATTTTACAATACTATTATAAAATATTACTTGACAAAATAAAAATACCATGGTATCTTAATATTGGACGATTGTCCGAAATTTATACTTTGTGAGATGAGAGAGAGGAGGAAAGACAATGGCAAAAGAATGTTGCGCAAACTGTCGCTATTGCGAATATTCGCCCCGTGGGGATAAACACATCGGTAAAAACGGAAGCTATGATTGGTATTGCTGGTATCATCGCAAATGGCTGGGCGAAGCCAACGGAAAGTGCCGTGATTATGAAGAAAAATAAGTGAAATCTTCATAATTTCTATGGTATGTCATCAAAAATCAAATGGAAAAGAGGTAAATGCTAATGACAAAAATGACAAGAATGATTTCTTTTATTATGGTATCTATTTGTGTTTTGTCTGTGATTCTTATTGTTCCGATCAGAACTACGGCAGATACGGTTGTTGATGTCAAGGAACTTAAAAATCTTACGATGCAAAATGTGAAAACAAAGCAATATTTAAATTATGATAACGGTTTGTTAAAAAACGGAACGCCTGTTCGTGTTTGGCCTTGGGATGGCAGTAAGGAACAGTTGTTTGATCTTATTAAGATTGGTGAGAACACTTATCGGCTTGTTACAAGTGCTTCACATAAGTATGCGATTGATATTTATAGAGGAAACTCTAAATTGAAAGCAGGACAGCTTTGCGATATCTGGCAAGCCGGCGATGATGCGATTGCACAAAATATTCAGTTTTATGATTGCGGAGATGGAAGCTATATTTTGAGAATGAGCGATAATCCTGATCTTGCTTTGGGTGCAACGAGTGCAAAGGGCAGAGTGAAACTTGTGAAGTTCAATAAAAATGATGCTTCTCAAAAATGGATTTTTAAGGATGCGGAAGGCAATCCAATTGATATTACCGAGGATGAGGGTTCTGTGAAAAACCCTCTTACGCTTGACGAAGATTATGGTGTCGCTATCGAAACACTTATTGTTGACGGAAAGAAGTACGGTTCAGCTGAATTGCTCAAAACCATTGACGGTATTTCGGCGGAAAGCAAATTTTTTGTTGAACTTTCCAATCAAAATATTGTTATCGATGAGTCCCTTATACAAAAATTGCTTACCATAGATAATTATAACTCTGATATAATGGGGCTTGCCGAGGATATTGAAAAGACGGTGCTAGCAATCTGCGATTATGTGGATGAATACACTGATATCAGAGGGTGTAGCAAGATTGGTTCTTTGATTGGTAAAGGTGCTGCCGCATGGACACAAACATTGGCAACGCTAAAGGATATCAACGATGCAAAGTCTTTCGTAACGTCCTGGCTTGATTTCGGAATAGAAGCGGCGGGATTAGGAGAACGCGCGGATATTTTAGTCGTTCTGTATTTTTCTCAATTGAGCATTAACTATGGGTTGGAATCATTGAGTATCATGTTGGAAAGCGATATTGCATCGGGAGAACGAGATTACAATACAGCAGTTCAAGTCATTGAAGCTTATGCAAAATGCAAAGAATATTTTGTGATTGTTGAGGCTTTGACAAAAGATACGATCGATTCCTATAATCAAAAGAATTGGTTTGAAAAATTTCTTGAAGGTACACAAGATGCTGTGACCGATATGGCGGATAGTGTTGCGGGCGATTTATTTGAATCCTTAAAAGCATTTGAAGATGCCAAGATGGTTATGAATTGGGTTAAAACTCTGAATACGTTGACCGAATTTGAGAGCAAATCCGATGAAATTCTTGGATACCTCAAAGACGGAAAAGAGTGTAAAGAAAACTCGATTGCTGCTTATACACAAGTAAAAGAAAAATACATAGGTTCCGATGAAAAAACAATCGCTGCCAATGGAATGAAGATTGCTCATTATAACGATGAAACAGCGTATTGGGATTCCGTTGTGGGAAAAACTTTAGCATCCATTAAAAACGGCAGTTCTTATACAAAATGGTATGGTAAAGAAAATGTATCTGCACAGGCAGGGTACACCGGTCAGTGCACATGGTACGCTCTTGGACGCTTTTATGAAGTTACAGGTGTAAAACTTACAACAGCACCTCATGCAAAATATTGGCTTACGAGAAATAAAAATAACAAAAAAGTTGTTATATATTCCGGTGCAAGTAATATCGTTGCAAAAACGATTGCTGTCGATGATGATGGTACATACGGACACGTAATGTTTATCGAATATGTATCTTATGATATCGATGGTAATCCGATGGATGTATATTTTACGGAATGTAACTGGGACGGAAACGGTAAATATAATACCGAAAAAGACTGTATTGTTAAAAAAATGTCGTATAAAGATTTTATCAAAAAAAGAAGTCCTGACGGTTATATAGCCGCTAAATAAAAAAGAGGAAACCGCGAATTGCGGTTTCCTCTTTTTGTCGGAGTCTATTTCACATGAAGAGATTTTGGCTTATTTAAAGTAACGATCGAGAAGACCCTGGAAAGCTCTGCCGTGTCTTGCTTCGTCCTTAGCCATTTCATGAACGGTGTCATGGATTGCATCGAGGTTAGCAGCTTTTGCACGTTTAGCGAGGTCGAATTTGCCTTCTGTTGCGCCGTTTTCAGCAGCAACACGCATTTCGAGATTCTTCTTTGTGCTGGGGGTTACGACTTCGCCGAGAATTTCTGCGAATTTAGCAGCGTGTTCAGCTTCTTCATAAGCTGCTTTTTCCCAATAAAGACCGATTTCGGGATAGCCTTCTCTAAAAGCAACGCGGGACATAGCGAGATACATACCGACTTCAGAACATTCGCCGTTGAAATTAGCGCGGAGATCGTTGATGATGTCTTCGGAAACGCCTTCAGTGATACCAACAACGTGTTCGGTTGCCCAAGAGAGTTTTGTTTCTTCTACTTTTTCGAATTTGGTTGCGGGAACGCCGCACTGGGGACATCTTGCGGGAGCACTGTCGCCTTCATGAATGTAACCACAAACTTTGCATACGTATTTTGCCATAAATAAATCCTCCTGAAAATTATAAGTAATCATTTAAAATTGTTTTTGAGAGTGTAGACACCCTTTGCATATGCCTTTGAGTGTCGTTGATGCTTCATGGATGCAGATATGAAGCTTTTCTTCCAGATTCCTCGTATCAAAAATCTCACCGATATCATAAATTTCGCCGCAATTTTCACAGAAAAAGTGAGAATGGGGATGTGTGTGACCGTCATAGCGTTCTTTTCCGTCCTCGGAAGGACCGATTTTTAAAATTTCACCCATTTCTGCGAGGAGTGCAAGATTGCGATAGACCGTTCCCAGACTGATATTCGGAATTTCTTCACGGATATTTGCGAAGATCATATCTGCGTTAGGGTGGTCATAACGGCTTCGGAGATTTGCGAGGATCGCATCTCTTTGCTTGGAATGTTTCAGCATAAGGTCCAACCGCCTTTCAATGTTAGGAATCATTCCTGTTTTTATTATAGCATAAATCACAGATTTGTCAAGGGGTTTTTAAAAAAATATTGCATTTTTTATAAATTAAAAATTATTCCAAAAAAATCGAAAAAATTTCAAAAAAGGTATTGACATTTTGAAAGACTTGTGATAGAATATACAGGCACTCAAGCGAGAGCGCAAAACGAAACACCGAATGGAGAAGTCGCCTAGTTGGTCGAGGGCGCACGATTGGAAATCGTGTAACCGGTAAAACGGTTCGAGAGTTCGAATCTCTCCTTCTCCGCCAGAAAGAAAAAAGCCTTGATTTTGTATCAATTAGATGCAAATCAAGGCTTTTTCTTTATATGTTTTCACGTGTTTTATCATGTGTTTTCGCATTTTGTTACTAAAAACCGTTACTAAATATTACGTTCAGTCTAAACTATTGATGATTGCTATTTTATCAGATTGATACATATGGGCATATGTTTTGGTTACTTGCTCCACTGTATCACCGATCAAATCCGCTACTACCATAAAATTTGCACCGTTGTGGATAAGCATCGAAACGAACGAATGCCGCAGGTCATGGATACGAATCGGTGTCACTTCGGCTTTTTGACAATATCTTTGAAATACTCTTGTCAATGTGTTTTCTGCAATTGGTTTTTCTCCTCCAAAGAAGAAAGGTTCCCCTGCTTCATAATTTTGCAACGCATTCATTACGGTTTTACAAATCGGAGTTGTTTGGATTTTATCCGCTTTTGTTGATGTGATTTTATACGGAGCCCCATCAAGTGTTTTTCTGGTTATCGATTTACTAAAATTGATCGAGGGCTGTTTTCCGTTGATCTTAATATCTTGCGGTGTTAATGCCAATACTTCACCTTTGCGTCTCCCGGTGAAAAATAATACTGTGAATAAAGTATAATACATTTGGTCGTCAACAACCGAAATGAATTTTTGAAATTCTTCTTTCGTCCATATTTGTTTTTCTGTGGACGGAGCGCGTTTCTTCGGTCGTTTGACTTCACTTAATTGATTTGGATATCCATATCGGCTTTCACACCAAGACAAGAATGCTGCAAAAAAATTACGTATTTTATTTAGATATGCATGAGAATAAGGTTTGTCTGTCCGAGGATTTTTTGTTGACCATAATTCATCTTGAAATCGGTATAATTCTTCTCTTGTCAATTCCGTTATTTTATGTTCTGCATATTTTGGAAAAATAAATGCTTTGTATATTTTGTTTTTTTCATAAATCGAAATATCTTTGTTTTGATTGGAAAGGGAAGCGATATATTCTCTGAGCAAATCTCCGACCAGAGGATCCTTTTTCTCTGTTTCTTTCTTTTTTAACGGGGTGTTTTTTACGAGTTCACAATTTTCAAGAATAAAATCTGCGTGAGCCTGCTTTGCTTTTGTTTTAGAAGAATATCCTGAAAGTTTCTTTTGTATTTCTTCGCCATCTTTCGTTATCACGCGAAACATTACGTCATATACGGTTCCATGTTTTTTTGTTTTTCTTTGATGAATGGAACATTTGGTCGATAAAATATAATATTCTGCCATCATTTTCTCCTTTCAAGCAATTTGTTGACATCAACAAATTGCTTTTATTTTGGGGTGTATTTACACAAAATTTCTCGGTTTGTAAAATTGTTTGCTGATTCTTTGGTATTAGAATAGAAGAATATGAGAGGTGTAAGAAGATTTGCGGACTCTAATTCATCATAATGCGTATCATAAAATTCTTTTGCTTCCGGCATTTCTTTTAAATCAGAAACAGAGAATGTTCCGAAGTTTTCATACATTTCTTTCATCAGATCGTAATATGTCGGTACCCATAAAGTATCCACACATTCACCGATCTTGCGTAAATCTTCTTTTTTGGTTTCATTCGGAATACACATCCATTCATAAACAGTTTCATGATACGGTTCGGTTGTTCCGTCTGCAACAAAATTCGGTGCAATTGTCAGAATGACAACGGGATTTTTCCTCTGTTCTTTTTCAATAGAGATGATTTGCGCTTCATAGCCCGAATTGAGCACCATTCTTTCATCAGGCATATTGAAATAGGTGAGAAAATCGTTTGTGATATCAACAGGATTTGCTGTTTGATAAATATAGGCGATCAATCCGATCAATATGATAATCGTTGGAATGGAAATTAAA
The DNA here is from genome assembly GCA_017472285.1 of Clostridia bacterium. GTDB lineage: Bacteria > Bacillota > Clostridia > Oscillospirales > CAG-272 > QALR01. The sequence goes on from JAFUQQ010000058.1 coordinate 53,604, forward strand.
ATGCTCCAAACGATCTTTCGATTGCGCTTTTCTATGTTCGCATGATTTTCCATCTGCTGAAGATCGTTCATATCCAGCCTCCTTTTCCCGTTGGTGTTGGTACAGCGTTGAATATTTTTTTAACTTGATTCTGTTTTGTTATTTTAATTTTTTACGTTCTTCTCGTTCAATTTGTTTGATGCTCTTTTCAGGAGTAGGGAGATTTTCGGGCATCGTACCGCCAAGTTCCTGGATGGTTCGGCGGACGGTTTTTCCTACTTGATAATGTGTTTCATTGGCTTGATATTTTGTATTGACATGATCTCGGCGCAGTTTTTCTTCGGTTTGGGTTGCACGGAACAAATTAGCGGCAAGTTCGGTACTTCCCATATAATCAAGAATATCTTGGTTTTTAGTTAATCCTTTTCTTTGTCGAATATCCTGCGCTTTCAAACCGCCGTAAAGTCCCATATATCCATGATTTTGGAATATCGCATAATCCATTGGTTCAATGATGCCTGCATCATGTGCGGCATCTGCCAGAGAAGTGTTATGTTTTTTTAATTCTTTGCGAATGGCAATACGTTTTTGTTCCTCGGTTAATTCTTCGTAATTTTCAATCAATTCTTGCTGACGGGTTTTGACAGCAAAATAAGTTTGTCCCAATGCAATGATTTCTTTGCGAGGGTCGCCATTCATTACGATTAAATAACAAGCATATCGGGAGAGCATAATATCATCAATTTCTCTTGATGCTCCTGAGCCGATTTCAACCATTTTGCCGACGTTGGCAAAATGGTCTTTAGGATTGAATCCGCTATTCTGACACGAAAGTTTGGCTCGTTCAATGGTATCTTCAAATCGTCTCCATTGAGAATATTCCAATACGGGTTGCAATTCTCTTGCATACCAATATTCTTGACCGTATTCATTGATATGTTTGATGCTTTCAAAGGTTTCTTCGCTGTATGTAATGATATCGTTCATGTTTTCAATTCCTTTCTTTATTTTATCCCCGTCGATGCAGAGCAGGACGGGGGTGAAAAAATACTTTATTTAACGGGAATGAATGTGTTTGGCTCTCCAATTTTTTCGTACGATTGTAAATCCCATCTGTATTCATAGCAATCTGATGGTAGTTCATTTTCTAAATATGCTGTGATAAAAACTGTGTCTCTATGATAAGATAGGAGAGACTCTCTGCTATACCAATATCCGATTTTATTTCCGTCTTTATCAAAAAAATAAAGAACAGCATACAAGTCCGGTGGATTTTCTTCGTGAAAAAGAATGGCATGAAAGGTATCTCCTCTTCTGCCGTTGTCTCTTATTTTATTATCTCCCCATGTACCATAGCTGTTTTTCACTTCTTCCATGTATACGTTTCCGCAGTCGCAACACGTATTCTTTACTATGGTAATATCAATTTTATCACTTACAACTTCTTGAAAATAAGAACATTCAGCATATTGCGTATCTTGTACAACTTTGATTTTCTTACAACCAAGTGATTCTTTGTAATAACATTCATAGACGGTTGTTCCGAGATGTTGACAAGTGGTGGTTGAATGTCCACGAGATTCAAATTCACATTCATGTTGGAGGGATAGGGCATGATTCACAGTGGAAATAATATATCCTAAAACGATCAAGCATACACATATAGTGATAAAAATTTTTAAAACCGTATATGGATTGGCACGACGATATAAGACGAGCGGTACGATCACGGATGAAATAAATAAAAAGATAAATAAAATCAGAAAAATGACATTATCACTTTTTTCATAAAGATGGGCAAAAACAAACGCAAGAACGAAAAGAATGATAAAGGATAACAGCCAAGAAAAACATCCCAAGCCTTCGTTTTCGGGGTTTTCCGAATTTGATGTTGACATCTGCAATCACCTCAATTCAAGCAAATTTTTATAGCCTTAAATCGATTTTCCCCGTCAGTGCAGAGCAGGACGGGGATGGTTAATGGTTGTATAATTTGTCGATAAAACGTGAAACGGTATTTACTCAGCACATTCTATCAGATATTTTTCGAGCAATTTTTTATAATAGGAATCGACACTATCCTTGTATTTCATAAAATCTTTTTCGAAATAATGTAAAGTGTCTAATTCTTGAACCATCATAACCAATTCGTTTCCAAACAAACCTTTTTCTGAAGCCATATTGAATACAGATGTTCCAAGCCCATTTATTTCATCATTAAATGCAATTATTTTCTCTTTTTCAAGCTCATTTTGATAGTTTTTGTAAAATTTTTCGAAATACTGAAGCAAAAGTGTAGCCAATTCCTCATCACCGATATATTCAAATCCGGTTTCAGTAAACGCAAATATTTCCGTATTTTGAGGTTCTTCTATTTTTGGCTCATCTTCAATAGATTTGACAAGTTCCATTAAATCTATTTTGAAAATATCATAGATATCCTCAACAATATCAAAGAAGGCACTGGGATAAAGAGCTTGTGTTTCGGAAATCAAAAAATTTTGGGGTCCAAAAGTGATAAATTCATAATTATATGTATTTTTGATTTCATTGGCAATTGATTCATTGGTTGCTGTGCCTGAAAGCAATTTTTCTCTGACATTATAATAGAATTGACCATTATAATATTCAATTGCTTTTTTCAAACGTAATTGATAGGTAGATTGTTCATCTTCCAAGTCATCGAGTGCTTCTTGCAATTCAAGTTCGGCAATAGTTACTAAAGCTTTTGCTGCTCGTACTTTTCTTTCATCTGCTTCCCATTTAAAATATCCTGTTTCGTGGTCATATACTCTGACAGTCAAATTACTTGCAACCTGTTCAACATATTTTTCTTTGTTTTTTACATTTCCTCGTGCAGATATAACTTTATGTTCAGCATTTAATACATTTTGTTCGGCTCGCTGTAAATCTTTGATATATGATTCCATCATAGATGGGCTGAATTTGTTTTCATACATATTAAAGAGTTCCTCAGCATATCGCTCCATTCTATAAGACGGAATTTCGGAGAAATCCGAATAGAGCTTATCGCATGAAGCTGCTTCCACGGTAAATGCCACTTCGACTAAAGCACTATTTCCTTCATATCTGCCATCATTTTCGGTAAGATATATATAACAAATATCAGAAAAACCTTCTTCTAAGGTGATATCGATAGAAGAAATTCCAACATCCATATTTGTGTCCGCTTCTCCTACGCCGGCAGTGATTCTGATCGATGAACCTTTTTCACCAAAAACAGATGATCCGTATTTGATAGCTTTGCTGTCATCAAGCAGATATGCGTAAACAAATGTGTCACCAACGCTGTCATTGATCGAAACAGTTTCTTTCATATAAATTCTAAATTCTTCTTTCATTGCAGCACATTCTAAACATACGCCATATTGTGTCCAATTGTGTCCTTTCGCTTTTATCGTTGTAGTAGATATATCGCCGCAATTTGTGCAACTTTCCACCACAGTTCCGTCTTTTGTGCAAGTAACCGTGTAGTTTTCTATAATTTCATAATTATGACCGAAAGCATCCAATTTTTCTGTTTTTTCTTCGCCGCATTTTTCACATACCGTAATCACATAACCGTCTTTTTCACAAGTTGCTTGAACGGTTTCTTTCTCAATAAACGTGTGGTTACATTTATTGGAGACGTTACATGAACACAATGCAAATAACATTGCCAAAAGCAAAAACAGTTTTAAGATTTTTTTCATGATAAAATTCCCTCTCTTTCTTTTCATATATGAGTTTAACAGCTCTATATGATTTCATATAGAGCTGTTAAAAATCGACGTTTTTCTTCAAATTTTGAAAATTATTTTTGAATTTTATAATATCCGGCAATGACTTTACCGAGGATACGGATTTGATTGAGTTTTTCACCTTGAAAACGCATAACCTTATATTGCGGATTTTCAGGAACAAGCGTTAAAAATCCATTTTCTCGGTCGAAATAGACTCGCTTGATTGTGGCTTCATCATCAATCAGAATGATGGCGATCTCTCCATCCTCGACAGTTGGCTGTTGATGTACAAAAACGATATCATCGTCAAAAATACGAGCGTTTATCATACTGTCCCCTTGGGCGCGAAGACAAAAATCAACATCAAGGTCCGTAGGCGCAGAGAAATAGCCATCAATATTTTGTTCTGCAAGAATAGGTTCTCCACAGGCGACTGTTCCAAGAAGGGGAATCTTCTTGGTCTTAGGGAGAGGGATGATATTATTATTTTGAGGAAGATCGATTTCTTCATTGAAAGATATGGGCATATCATCAACGGCAGAGATCAAGTCATGGATGGATATTCCAATTCCGCTTGCAATTTTTTTTAACATAGGTAATGATGGAATAAGCGGTTCATTTGTTCTAGGATTTCGACCTTCTTCAAGCATAGAGATATAACCGTTTGAAATTCCGCATTGTGTAGCAAACTGCCTTTGTGAAAGATTCTTTGATAATCGATAGTTTTTGATATACTCACCAAGCTTCATGGTGCTCTCCTTTCTGGTTGATAAATATATTTTACATCAAAAAAATACGCTTGTCAATTAGAAATGTTCATTTTGTTTAACATTTTTTAAAAACGCTATTGACAAACAGGAGAAAGTGTGTTATCATTTGTTTAACAAATTAAACAAGATTGAGAAAGGAGAAGATCATGGGATATAAAATTAAAGAATTTCGGGAATCATTGGGGATGTCAAAAGAAGAATTGGCAGAAAAAAGCGGTGTCAGTAGGGTAACGATTTGGGCTTTGGAAAGTAATCCGAATTATACGACTACCACAAAAACTCTGATGAAAATCGCTAATGCGTTAAACACCACCGTGGACAATCTTTTTTTTGCAAAAACTGTTTAATGGATTAAACAAAAACGCTTTATAATATTGGTAAAACACTTTTAATGAAAGTAATTGAGAGGGAGGTCTAAATATGGAGAAGCACGATCTCCGTGCGATTTGCAATGCCATTGAATATCAAATATGGGAAAACATGAAAGAAAAACCCAACGATGCAAGAATTGTTTTGAAAGAAAACCAAGAATTGCTTAACACTCTGCTTTTATGCAATATTCTTTTGTCTTTGCAAACAGAACATATTAACAATGAGCCTTTTGAAGCTTATTTGAAAAAACAAGAGAAAATCCATTCTCTTGGGAATTTTGGATTATTATTTCTTATGAGGTGAAAAATGATTATATCTACAAAAATGATGATCGATTATGCAACCAATTTGAAAGACACGGGGTTTCATTCCCATCTTTCAAACGAAAGCAAAAATAAACTTCTTGATGCTGCTAAACTCATTTACGAAGTAGTGCAGGAAGAGCTTTCCATTGATATCCAAAAGGTTTCAGAGGAGAAAAGACATTCTCCCCCGAAAAGAGTGTTTAGCAAAATAGAAGGATGCTGGGTAGAGCGTTAATCCTTTTTGCTTTTCATTTCATCGGCTTTTTGCGTCAATGAAATTGCCAATGCGGTCAATGCACAAACAACGTCTTCTTCGTCGCACGGATCATTTATGTTGAGTGCACACTCATTTTGGCAATACATAACGGCATCTGCGTTAGACATGAACGGACAGATTTTTTCATTACTCATAGCTTTTCCTCCTTCCTTTTCTGATTACGATTAAAATTATAACACTGTTGTTTTTGTTAATCAACGGAAAAAATATGTAAAGATAGGGAATTTTAATATGAACATTAGACTTTTTAAAGCAAAAATGATTTTAAGCGGCGATGACGGCGTTTCGATTGCAAAAGTAATCGGCGTTTCTCCGCAAAGACATTCCATGAAGCTCAACGGTACGCAAGGTGCCGAATACAGACAGAGCGAAATTAAAAAATTGATTGCTTATTGGCATCTGACACCGCAAGAGGTTTTTGACATTTTCTTTGCGGAAAATGATTCTATTACACAAGGAGATACAAAATGCAAAACAACAGACTCTTGATGTGGCTGAAAAAGCGCATCGTAATCTTGCGGTACGATTTGAGAAAAATCGTACATATGTGAGGACCTTTAAAAAAATGAATAAGGAGGCGGACGTTTGGTATGGCGGATATCGCAAACAAAACCATTCGATGCCGTAACCAGCGAAACGGAAAGCCATGCGGAAATATTATTGCTGCTTTTGTCGGCGGGAAAATTATCATTCGCAGACACGGCAGAGAAATCCATATTCCGTCTTCTTCGGATATGAAAATCCGCATCGTTTGTGAACGGTGCGGAAAAGAAACGGTTTTGAAAGGAGATTTTTTAAAAAATGAATGAAGAAATTCAAAATGCAGTTGAATTTTTGCAAAGTTCGGAAGTAGACAGGCAGTTCGTAAGACAAGTGGAATTTATGGTTGATGACGGTTGTTTGCAGAAACTTCCTCAGGCAATCATCACCAATTTCAGCGAGGTATATTCCGCTCTCCTGAAAATGACGGAAAATGATCGGACGCTCATCGTTACAGAAGAAAATCGCAAAGAATGTGAGGACCGCTGTGCGCTTCTCAATAAGCAGATCGCAAACATTGAAGCGCAAAGAAAAGACATCAAAAAGGCTTGGAACATTCCTTATGCCGCTTTTGAAGCTGATTGCAAAAAACTCGTCGGTCTTCTGACTACGGCAAAAGATAATCTCTGGGGACAGATCAAGGCTTCTGATGAAGCAGAAAAAGCGGACAAAGAAACGCTTTATCGCTCTTATTATGAGGCGCACGCCGGGAAAATTCTTCCGTATCGCTCTTATGCGCAGATTGCGGATTCCAAATGGCTGAATAAGGGAAAAAAGAAAGAATCGGTTTTTTCTGAGATCGATCAGAAGATCATGACGATCATCGAAGAACTCGATGCGATTTGCGATTTAAACAGCGAATTTGAAACGGCTTTGCTTGCGAAATATAAAGACGGTGCTTCCGTGATCGACGTTATTTTGTATAACAATCGTTTGAAAACCGAAAAACAAGTCGCAGAAGCAAAGAAAAAAACAGATGAGAAAACGGTCGTCGAAGAAAAGAAAGTTCCGCAGACGGACGAAAATCAAGCGGAAACGGTAAACGATGCCGAAGAAGAAAAAGTTTATCCTGTGGATATCCGCGTTTATGCAACAAAATCACAGCTTGCAAAACTGAAAAGTTTCTTCCATGCACATGGTATCCGTTTTTGCAGATGTATTGATTGCTAAGCGGAAAAGGACGGAGGTATGTATTTTGAACAAACTCAAAGAAATCAGAATCAAAAAAGGCTTGACGCAAAAGCAGGTTGCGGATGCGGTTGGGATTGAAACCAGTGCATATCAAAGATATGAGAGAGATTCCACTTTGCCTTCTGTTACTACTGCTTGTAAGATTGCAAAAGTGATTGGTGTGACAGTTGAAGAGATTTGGGGAGAAGATGGTCAGGAAAACAAAAATTGAATCAGATCAAAGACCAGCGAGAGAAATGCAAGTGCGCCTGCGATGATTGCGATAATATTGGCATTTCGGGCTTTCTTGTTTGCGATGATGGCTTCTTGCAGAATGGCTTCGTTGTACTTCTTCAGATAGGCTTCGTCTTCTATATCTTTCAAATGCTGCTCGTATTTTGCTTCTCCATTTAAAGTTAATTCGATCGGAAATTCTTCCATTCCTCGCCATTTGATTAGTCCTTGTCCATTCAGACTGCCTAATAATTTGATATTATATCCAAATTCGGTTGACTTCAATTCGCTATCTTTTATAGGTGTTTTTCTTTCGTAAAGGAACCTTAAGAACTTCCATTGTAATTCGCTTAAAGGTGTATCTTGTTGATCCATATTTTTTCTCCTGTTACTATTTTTTGAAAGAGTGGTGCTGTTATGAGAAACGAAAAAAATTCCGAAATCGCATTGATCGGCGTACATACCATTGAAGTCAATGCTGTTTTACAACATTTTTCTTCTGATGAAGAAAACAAAAAACAAAAGTTTAGTCTTTTCACCAAAAAAGGAAGTGTTTTTTTAGGTGATGTTCACGCTCTGATTTTAGATAGTGTTTTTTATCGGCATTTTGTTGTTACACAAGAATCGAAATTAGAGCAAAATAACTCGGTTCTTCACGCAATGTCTGTCGAAATTATTTGTACCGTTACGGAAGAAGATGGGAAAAAATTTGCTGAAATCTGGACGAAGGACGGTTTTTCCATTGCAAAACATCCTCTTTGTATGCTTTGGGAATATTTCGATTGTGAAACTTACTATGAATAAAATAGACATGGAAAAAAATTTTGTTCCTCGAATCATTGAATTGATCGCCATTATCAAAAAAATTGATGATGGGAAAGAGATGACTCTATACACGAAAAACGGTGTTCTTCCGATCACAACTATATCCAATGAAATGATCACTTTTTTTAATCGGTTTTTTATAGCTGATTTCATCGGAACAAGAAAAATCGAAGATAATGGGATCCTCTTTTCTTCTGCTTTGGAAGTGATTGCGGTTTTGATTCCTGATGTTTCGCTGCCGTGCGTTGAAATTTGGACGAAAACAGGAGGTCATTTTATCGGTTCTTTTCCAGCTCGACTCTTTTTATCCGAGTTCTCTGATAGTTTACAAATCAATGATATTTGGATTTTGGAAACTTAAAATTTTTTTGAAAGAGGTGCTGTTATGGGAAACGAAAATTTGATTTCTTGTGCTTTGGGTGTCGAGTTGGTCGGCATCGTGCGGCAATGTAACAAAAAATTAGAATTTGAAATTTGGACGAAAAATCGAGGTTATTTCATCGGAACGGACGAACTTGCTTTTTATCGGAAATATTTTGATGAATCTTTTTTGGATTGTTTTGAAATTCTTGAAGAAAATGAAAACACAACGAGATTCGCCACCATATTTGATGCAGTTGCTATTGCATATGATTCAGAAGAAATTGAACTTTGGACAAAACACGGGCATTTCATCGGAAAATTTCCGCTTGATTATTTTTATCTGTATTTCGCAGATCACGATGCTGTGATGCCGATATGACTTAGTCCCCATCTTCCAGAATAAACAATTCTTCCACAGTCGTATTCAATGCACGGGCGAGACGGAGTGCGACATCAACACCAGGTATGACAACTCCACGTTCATATCGTTGCAATGCTGTATAATTGGACAATTTTGCTTTTTCTGCAAGTTGCGGTTGGGTTAAATTATTTTGTTTTCTAATCTCTGAAATTTTATTTTTCATATTTTTTCTCCAAAACGCTTGACACAACAAATATTTAGTGTTATACTGATGACAAACACAACAAATATTTAGTGTTATCATTATTATTTAGTATAGTTAAAATCATAATACCACATTTCTGTGGTGTTTGTCAAGAAACGGAGGAAAAGAGGAATGGACACCATCACGATTGACGATATGAAATATCAGATCAAAGGAAATTGGTTTGTGGGAGAAAAGAAAGTGCGTACAGATCATTGCGGTTCTTTTATCATTCAGATCAATATCTCTCTAACGGGAGGGCAAACAATTGCAATCAAGGGCGTGGTTCATCCTGCGCTTTCGATGGTTGGCGCAAGATTTTTTTCAGATATGAATCATGCTCAAAATATCATTAAAGAATATTTTGAAAAAATTGATAAGATCGATAAAGAAATAGACAAATTGTTGTCCGCACAATCGGATAACAAAAAACCTAAGACTATGGATGAATTATAAAAATAATTCACATGGCATACGGAGGAACGAGGATGTAACCTCATTCGTCAGCTTCGCTGACACCTTCTCTAAAGGGGAATGCTTTTGAAATCATTTGTTTACAAACAATAGCACAAAACGGAGGAAATTATGGATTACAGAACAGCACAAAAATTATATCTCGATTCTCTCACTGTGGAGGGGAAAAGCACGAACACCATCAAGGGATATTCCCGTATTCTTGAAGATTTTGGGACTTTCACGGATGGGAAAGAGATCATGCCGATCACGGTTTCCGATTGGCGAACGGCAAAATATGAAAACGGAATCAAGGGCGCGACGATTGCGCACTATATGACCGTTCTTTCCATGTTCTTTGCGTGGGGTATGGAGCAGGGGATTTTTGAAAGCAATCCTTTTATCAAAATCTCCAAACCGAAGAAAGAAGAAAAGAAATATGACATTCTTTCTCGCGATCAGATTCAGACTTTGATTTCTTACAAGGAAAAAGCAAAAGGTGCTTTTGCAAAAAACAATCTTCGCAACCGTGCGATCGTGCATATGCTGATTATGACGGGGCTTCGCAACAGTGAACTTCGTGCGCTCACGCTTCATGATCTCGATTTTGAAAACGGTATCATCCGTGTGATCGACGGTAAAGGTGGGAAATCCCGCTCTGCGCCGTTTCCCAAAACGGCAAGGGAAACACTTGCCGAATATCTTGCAAGCGGCGCACGTCCCGAAAATCTCACCGAAAATGATCTTCTTTTCGGTACGGATGCCGATGAGAAAGGACACAGCACGCATGGCGCACATTGGAACGCGCTTTCCTCGGCGGCACTTTTGCAGATCGTTTCTACCTATACCGAAAAGGTTTGCGGTCATGCTGTCGGCGTACATACGCTTCGTCATTGTGCCGCTTCTCTTTGGGACGATATGAAAATCCCGATTCGAGACGTACAAAAGGCGCTTGGTCATGCCAATATTGCAACAACGGAAAAGGTTTATATTCAGATTCTCAATCCCGCTGCCGCGGCACAGAATATTTCGGCGGTGATGGACTCCATCTGAGGATAAAGAAAGGAGATATTTATGACATACGAAAGAAGAGAAGAAATCCTCTCAAAAGATTCTTTGACGATCGAAGAACTCGGTGAACTTCTTGGCGGCGTGAATTATCAGACTTCTGCCAAAATTATGCGAAATATTAAACGAAAATCGGACAGGCTCGGTATTCAGGGCAGAATTCATACGGAAGATTATCTGGATGCCTTTGGGATCGAACGCTCTCCGCGTTATTCCAGACCGTTGGAGGTTTCCGAAAATGCCTCGTGATGTATTTGGTCTGGGTGAAACCATCTGCCCCGTTTGCGGAAAAACATTTTGTCCACGCGGCGCGTGGGGATATCATGGGAAAAAAGGAAGACGGGTTTGTTCTTATCCTTGCTCATTGAAAGATCAGGCAGACAAGGAAGAATCGGGGAACAGCAACCGTCTTGCTGTCGATATGTATGATATGAGCGGAAATCTGATCAGCAGTTTCCGCTCCGTGCATGACGCATTTCTGCATACGGGAATCAACCAAGCCAAGATTCGCGCTTGCGCGACAGGAAGAACAAAATACACACGGAGAAACGGTGAAACCGTTGTTTTCCGTTATAAAAAACAGGAGGATTAAATGGCAAGACCCTATAAACAGGGGATTGACTATTTTCCTCTCGACGTTGATATCTTTAAGGACAGAAAATTTCACAAAATAAAGGGAAGATACGGGCATACCGGTGTTTGTGTCTATCTTGCCGTTTTGTCCTTAGTATATAAAGACCGCGGTTATTATCTCGACTATTCAGATGAGGAAGCGGTCATTTATGATATCATTGATCTTTTACAAGGTGGGCGATATACACCGAAATATGACACGATCCTGGGTGCAGTTGCGGATTTGGTGGCGTGTGGACTGTTTAGCGGCGACCACTTCAAATCCAAGATACTGACTTCTGAGCGCATACAACGGCATTATTATACGGCAACGGTAGAGCGCGAAAAGATCGAAATCGACGAGAGCATCTGGATGTTATCGATTCCCGAAATGAAAAAGCTCTCCGGCAGAAGTCCCATTTTGCAATTTTTTATAAATCGTGAGGGAAACGGGGTTTTTCGTACGAATAACCCTGAAAGTCAATCGAACAGTACACAAAGTAAAGTAAAAGAAAATAATATTACTACTACTAAGATAACTACTACTGATGCACCTTGCGGTGCGTCAAGCAACGGGGATGTGGAAAACGATAAGGAAAACCATGTGGAAACGGTGGAAAATGAACCAAAAACAAACGATATACCAACACTTTCCACTGTTGAGGCGTTTTTCAATTCACATAACATCAATGGAAATCCCAAAGATTTCTATACTTATAACCAAAAGAAAAATCCGACGTTTAAAGATTGGGAATCCTATGCGGAAATTTGGGGGAATTTGGAGCATCGTCCGAAAAAAGTTTTTCAGACAAGAAAAAGGAGAGTGTTCGGACATCTTCAAATAAGGCTTCTTTTGACGTGGATCGATATCTGGAGCTTCGGAAATCGATGGGATATGCGGAAGCGATAGCTTTGATGACAGGAGAGGAAAATAATGGATAAAGAAGGGTATTTCAGAGAGGTGACGGATTTTACCTGCGGAGGAAAATGTTCGGGATGGCAGACATTGTTCACCGATATTCTCCCTTTGACTAAAGAAGAGAAAAATAGAATTCACAAATATATGAAACAACACGGCATCAAGGAACAGCGGCACAATTTCAGTAGTAAAAAATATGATCTGCCCTGTCCTTTCCGAGATGAAGCAAACAGAAAATGCTTGATCTATGAGGTAATACCAAATATTTGCAAGGGTTTTATGTGTAATTACACGAAGGATTCATTGAAAAATGCACCGATCTCACGGGTAAAACGGGAAATCGTGCTGATGAGACATGAATTTTTCGGTAGCCGTGAGGATACGGACGGGATAAAAATGATCGGTGATCTTTTGAAAGTGATGGTGGGAACGTGAAAAGAGAAACAGAGGAAAAGGATTGCTATAATTGCAAGTATTTCTCAGAATTTAAACAGTTCAGAAGCTTTGAGGAAAACGGTTTTTCTGTGTTCGGTTGCTGCTTCCAGTATTGTAAAAATGACAGTGCTTTCGGAATGCTGCCGATTTATGTTCCCGGTGCTTGCTGTAAGAATTGGGATATGGTAGAGGAAAACAGCCCAAAATAAAATTTTTTCGAGGATAGCATTCAGCACAAATATTTTTAAGGAGAATGCTATGACACGTGAGGAAATCATTGCCGAAGCGTATTCCCGTTTCGGCAAATATACAAAACCGCTCTCGGAAGCGGAATTTGAAATGCTGTGCGACAGCATGGATTTTGAAGAAAAGAAACGACACGCGCTTAAGGTTGCAAGTCATTTTTACAGGACTGTTGTTTATGATTACGGTGCAAATATTTGTGTTCTGAATGAACTGAATCCCGGAGATGAAACCTTGCATCGTTTTCTTTGTGAGAACATCGATGATACCATTCCTTTTCTGACTCCTGATGAAGCGAGAGAAGCCGACGCATTTTGTTTTGATGCATCTTCTTTCTTTGAATCGGATGCGGAAATTTCTTCGGAGATTGCGGAACACGGATGCAATTATTACGGCGAAACGGAAATGAAAAGCAGACCTTTTGCGCGGATGACACCAAGAGAAATTACTTGGGGTGATTTTGAATAGAAAGGATTTTTAAATGGCAAAAGCAGAACTTTATCACGATAATTTTCAAAATTATAAGCGTTATAACATACCGAAAAAAGCACAGCTTGTGATTGCGGATATTCCATACAATATCGGTGTGGATGCTTATGCATCGAATCCGATGTGGTATAACGGCGGCGACAACAAAAATGGCGAAAGCGGCAAGGCGAAATCGAATTTCTTTAATGGTGACGGTGATTTCAATATTGTGGAATTTATGCATTTCTGCAATAAGCTTCTCGTCAAAGAACCGAAGGAACGGGGAAAAGCGCCTGCGATGATCGTTTTCTGTGCATTTGAACAGATCCCAACGGTAATGGAAACGGGAAAGAAATACGGATTTGAAAACAGTTATCCGATTTTCTTTATCAAAAATTATTCCGCGCAGGTCTTGAAAGCCAATATGAAGATCGTCGGCGCAACGGAATTTGCCGTTGTACTTTACAGGAACAAGTTACCGAAATTTAATAACGGCAGACAATATGACGAGAACGGTGACATCATCAAAGGCTCGGGGCATATGGTTTTCGATTGGTTTGAATGGAGATGTGACGGAAAAGAATATCCGAAGATACATCCGACACAAAAGCCGATTGGTATTCTGAAACGTCTGATTGAAATCTTTACGGATGAAGGCGATACCGTGATCGACCCTGTTGCCGGTTCGGGAAGTACCTTGCAGGCGGCTTTTGAACTTGGCAGAAATGCTTACGGTTTTGAAGTCAATACGAAATTTTATCATGCGGCAATGGCTAATATGCCTTGTTTTAAGGGGGAGAGTGCGTGAAGATCGGTTTGATTGATGTGGATGGTCACCATTTTCCGAATCTTGCATTGATGAAAATTTCTGCTTGGCATAAATTAAATGGAGATGATGTAGAATGGTGTTTTCCATTCAATCATTATGATATTGTTTATCAGAGTAAGGTTTTTGATGAAACATATTCGGCTGATATTGATTGGGTCCCCAATGCAGATAAAATCGTTAAAGGCGGAACTGGTTACGGATTGACAGAAACGCTTCCCGATTATATCGAACATATTTATCCCGATTATACACTTTATCCCAAACTTACAAAAGACACGGCTTACGGTTATTTGACAAGAGGGTGTCCGCGCGGATGTTCGTTCTGTATTGTTGCAGAAAAAGAGGGGAGACGTTCATATAAGGTTGCTGATCTTTCTGAATTTTGGAGAGGGCAAAAATATATAAAACTTCTCGACCCAAACTTGCTTGCCTGCAGAGATCATATGGAACTTTTGGAACAGCTTTGCACAAGTAAGAGTTACATAGATTTCACACAAGGTTTGGATATCCGTATGACCAATGACGAAAACATCGATCTGATTAACCGTTTGAAAATAAAAGAAATTCATTTTGCTTGGGATAATCCAAAAGAAGATTTAAGTCTTTATTTTGAAGAATATCGTAAACTTGCTAAACATAAACCACATGGAACATTCGGTACGGTATACTGTTTGACAAACTTTGGCAGCACGATGCAAGAAAATTTATATCGCATTTACACTTTACGCGATATGGGATTTGACCCATATGTGATGATTTACGATAAGCCAACCGCACCGAAAGGAATTAAAGATTTACAGCGATGGGTAAATAACAAGATCATTTTTCGATCTTGTAAAAAATTTGATGAATATCAAGAAAGGAGTCGGAAAAGATGAACAAAGAAGAAGCAAAAATTTTTTTACGGGATATATCCAGATATCCCGATGAAATTGACATTTTGGAAGATCAAATCAAAACACTGCCCTTTATGGACAGAGAGAACATTTCCAAACGTATTCAGCGGATGGAGGAAGATCTTACTCTTGCTGAGCAGATCATTTCAAATATCGAAAATATTGATCTTCGTATTGTTCTGAGAAGAAGAAGCCTTTTCAATCAAACTTGGCAAAAGATCGGAGAGGAAATGTTTTTATCATATAAAACGGTGATAAACTATCACGATCAGGCAACGGAAATTTTCGCAGAGGAATGGAATCGTTTGAAAAAAGCAAAATAAAAATTAAGACAGGATGAAAGGATATGACAGAAAAAGAAAAATTGGTTGAAATTCTTTCCCGATATTTTCAGATCGGAGATAGTTATGCTTATAACTTAACGAGGGTCAAAGAAGTGTTTGCGATCGGAACAATGATCCTTGAAGATTTTGAAGAATTTGACGAGGTAACGGTCGCAGATATCGCAGACCATCTTCTCGCAAACGGCGTGATCGTGCCGCCGTGCAAGGTGGGGGATACGGTGTATATTGTTGACGGCACAACAGATGGCATTGTCGAGGGCAAGATTACACATTTTGAATTTAACATATATACTACACCGAGAGAGTGGATAACAGTTAGAGGTAATTATCCTTTCTTCGGAGAGTTGGAAGTAAAAAACAGAATTGATCTACTGATCGGCAAAACCCTATTTCTCACGCGAGGGGAAGCGGAAAAGGCGCTTGCGGAAAGGAGCAAATGAAGGCGAAAGGAAGATGAAAAGAATGGATAATCCTTGCAAGTATTGTGATAAGACAAATATGGATTTTGTTAATGATTGCGAGTATGGGTGCGATAATCCCTGCCAACAGGCAAAAGATTTTTATAAACAAGTCGGCAATAAAATCGATGAATTGCTTGACAAGTGCAAACGGTTATTGAGAAAGGAGTAAGGAATGAAAAGCAGAATTTGCCCATATAGACAGCATTGCTGTGATTCGGGCGGTTGTGAAACTTGCGACTTTGGAAAGGCGTTTGAAAATCTTTCAAAAAAGATCAAAAAGTTAAAAGCAAAAAACGAAGCGTTGCAAGCGGAAAATGAAGAGCTTAAAACCAAAATCGACATTTTGGAAAATCCGAATTTTTGAAAGGGAAAAAACGATGGATAAAAAAGAATACATAGAGCGCGGCGCGCTGATCGCGCAGACCATGAAAAGCCGTGAGAATAGCCCGTACACCGCCGCGGAATCGGATTTGATTCACAGAGTCGAGCATAACAAGTTCATTTCGATGGTGGCGAATCAGCCTACCGCAGACGTTGCACCAAGAGCGGAGGTTATAGACAAATTCGCGAATAGGTTGAAAGAAGCGTTTGATGCATCGGTCAATAGAGGAGATGAATTGTTTCCGCTTTCCTATATTTGCGATTGCATCGACGAGATCAGAGACGAAATGGAGGAGGCAAAGGACGATGGCTGATAAGAAATATATCGGACCGAGAAGATTATTAAAGAAATACAGAATCAAAATTCGGTTAGAAGGAAGTGACGGTATGCGGCTGACTTTAGAACTTTGCACACGTAAAGATATGCTGGACATTATTCGGGCATTTCTTTCTGAGGAAGAACAGGAACAAGCAATTGAAAATATTTTGTCTCGGCGCAAAGCAGAAAAAGAAAAGGAGCTTTCCTCTTGGAAGGATGCAGAAGAATACAACCGGAAAAAATATGAGGATTTAAAACAACAAATGAGAAACGCCAGTCCTTCTGAAATTCGTACCATTCACGATGATATGGTGAGCGCACTCAAGGCTTGTGATTATGCAAAAATGCGTTATCAACGTCTTTTGAAGGAAATAGAAAACAAAAAGTGAGGTAATTTATTATGGCAAGTGCAAACAAAGTAATTTTAATGGGAAATATGACAGCGGATCCCGAACTCCGTCAGACACAGAGCGGGAAATTCACCTGTTCTTTTTCTCTTGCGGTCAACAGACGTTTTGGAAGAGCAACGGATTTTTTTAATATTGATACATGGAATCAGACCGCAGAATTTGTTGCCAAATACGGCAAAAAAGGAAAACAGCTTCTTGTGATCGGAGAACTGCAAAATCAGAGCTGGACGGATGCGAATGGGCAGAAAAAATATAAAACTGTCATCGTTTC